>NZ_LFCW01000006.1:0-776479 GCF_001306465.1 Frankia sp. R43
GACTCGGCGCCACGCCAGCGCGAAGCATCGCCATCGAAGACTCACCCCCCGGCGTCCTCGCCGCCCGCACCGCCGGCATGTACGTCATCGGCGTCCCGGCACACCCGACCATCTCCCTGGCCGCCCATCTGACCGCCAGCGACCTCCACGCCCCACACCTGCGCACCGCCCTCGGTGTCCCGACCGGCGAGACCCCTGCCCGTCCTGTTGCAACCCCCGCACCGCGTGGCGCGGGGCGCGACCCTCAGGGGGCTACTCACACCGGGCCAGGGGAAGCCGCAGCGCCCCCTCCAACGGCCGATGTGCTGGACCGCCAATGACGGCATCCGATGGGTGCGGCTCGCGCCGCCGACCCGGGCAACCAGACGAGACCTGTCAGGCGCTCAAGGGGACGACGGCCACGGTGTCCCACTGGTAGGTCCGGCCTTCGCGGTACAGCCGGACCAGCCGTAGATCGGCCACGGAGATCTCGGCGGGGGGCAGGTCACGCAGCCCCGCGACCCGGTGGATGATCGGTTCCGCGGGTGTGTCGCGGTTGCTGTAGGCGATGCCGACGTGCGGACGGAAACGCCGTTTGACGGCGGGCAGGCCGCAGGCGGTAGACACGTCGTCCACGGAGCTCCGCAGTCTGATCAGGGGTTCCCAGGGGGTGACGGTGAAGCGGACCGCGCCGCTCGATCCGGCCAGCGGTCCGACCCGCAGCCGGAACGCCGGCTGGTGACGGCACTGTTCGGCGACCCGGCGGGTGACCGCGCCGAGGGTGGCGGGATCGATCTCGTCGGTGAACGCGAGCCGGCGCACGGTGAGGTGCAGCCCTTCGCCGGGCACCGGGTCGAGACAGGCGAGGTCGTGCAGCTGCTGCTGGCAGGTCGCGGCAAGGTCGCGTAGCGCGGCGCTGTCGAAGGTCAGGAACCAGTGGAAGCTACTCCGGCCCGGGGTCCAGCCGGGCCGGTCCCAGTGGTCGATCATGGAGGGTAGGACCCGGAAGCGTTCCCAGTCGTCGTGGACCGGGTCGTGCTCGCTCACCGTGACGCGCTGTGAGGCAGTGCCTGGGACACCTCGGCGAGTTCGGCGACGGCGGGCAGGGCCCGCCAAGGCGCGGTGCGGCGGGCCAGTTCCCGACCGCGCTGGCGGATCGACTCGATCGGGGCGGCACCGGCGCGGGTGAGGGCCTCGACGCCGAGCGCGGCGCTGTGTTCCGGGTCGGGGTCGGCGCCGGCCGTCAGCGCGGTGGCGACGTCAAGGGTGATCAGGACGTCGCTCCACCGGGAACGGTCGGCGCCCGGCATGCCGCTGGCGGTCTGGGCGTAGCTCTGGACGAGGGCGGTGTCGCCGGTGCCGACGTGGGCGGTCGCGGCGTTCGCCGCGATCCGCGCGAAGCTGTAGGCGCCGAAGGAGATGCACGGCGACATGCCCTCGGGTAGCTCGGTGCCCTCGGCGAGGTCGAACGCGCGGCAGACGGCTTCCCGCACGCCGTCGCGGTCGCCGAGCTGGCCCAGGGCGCGGGCTTCGCCGTTGATCGCCAGACGGATCGCTTGCGGCCCGCCCGCGGCGTGGGTCTGTCCTTCGCGTGCCCGTTCCAGCGCCAGCCGGTAGTCACCGGAGTAGTAGGCGCACAGGCTTTCGGTGCCCCGTACCCAGGCCGCCAGATCGCTATCCTCGACGGCCACTGCGAGGGTGAACGCCTCCAAGCAGTAGGCGCGCGCGAGTGGGAAGTCCCCGAGGTTCACCGCCATATAGCCGGCCAGCCCCGACAGCCGCCCCGCGGCCCGCAGCATCCGGATACGGTCCCGGGACGTCTGCCAGCCCTCGACGAGGGTCTGCACGTCCTTCCGCTGGCGTACGACAAGAGGCATCAGATGCTCTGGGCCCCGCGCCTCATAGGAGGCGACACAGTCCTCGATGAAACCGTCGAGATAATCGAGGAAAGGCGTTTGCGTGGAGGGTCCTGCGAAATATTGCAGCCGAACGCCGATGCCGAACATTTCCGCCTGCCGGTCAAATCCGCCACCAAGGGAAACGGTTGCTTCCGCGGCTGGCGAGGTCATCGCCGGAGTAGGCGTTCTGATGCCTTTTCCTGCGATCTCGGCCTGGCTTGCGCCCCTGGGTTTCGGCAGTTCTTCGAGGCTGACCCGCATGGTTCTCGGTGTCTTGCTGACGAGGAGATTGTCGGCAGGGGCGAGGTTTTCGCGGTCGTCGAGGTCGATCAGGTTGTGGATGCCGGTGCCGTAGACCTCGGCGAGCAGCGCGAGGATCTGGGGGGTGGGCCGGCGGCGGTTGTTCGGCAGCGGCCAGTTCTCCAGCTCCGACAACCGCGGGCCGGTCATAGGGGCGGCACCACTGGGGTCCAGACCGGTACGGGCGGCGTGGGCATTGATGTGGTTCGCAGCCTGCGTCTGGGTCCAGCCGTGGGCGACGCGGTAGGCGGCGCGGGGGCGCAACTGGTAGCGGCGGGCGAACTCGACGGCGATCTCGTCGTGAGACATTCCCGCCGTGCGCATCCGCGCCCGTAGCTCCGCCTGCTCCACCCGCAGGCTGGGCCTGGTCGTCACGAGGTCTCGGGCTCCTCCCTCGTCCTGCACCAAGCTGGTGGCGGACAGCGAGTCGGAATGCGCCAACAGTAGCCCTCGATCCTCATCGTCCCAAGTGGTCCAGCGCGGCCCACCGCGCCGGGTCGGCGAGCTGTTCTCTGCCTCGGCGGTCCTGAGATGTGTTCGCGGCTGCCGATGGGTGCCTGTGGATGGGAGCCTGTGGATGGGAGTGCGCCGTCCAGGATGCCCGTCGCTGGTGGCGTGCTGTCGCCTACCGTCCGCGGCTCGACGAGGACCTGCACGCCTCACAACCTCTGTTCGGGCCATGACAGCGATCTAGTGCAGTAGTCCGATCGGGTGATAGCGGCTAGTTCGGATGAGTCATTTCCCGCTGGGATGTCGGTCCCGCTGCGTAGCGGGACCGCTGCGATGCAACACGGCCGGAGTAGTCCTAGATGGAGGGTTTTTTCCTTTCCAGGCGAGTTGGCCATTCGTTGGGATTTCCTGCGAGGTGGGCACTGTGGCGGTCCGGGCTCGTACATCAGGACGGCGTTGCCGGATGCGGCTGAGCGCCGCCGGCGCCAGCGTCGTGGTCGCTGTCGTGCTGCTCCTCGCTGCCTGTGGTTCGGACGGCGGCTCCACGCCCGACCCGGACGCCAGCAGCGGCACTGTCTCCTCGCCCGCGCCGTCGTCGCCGACGCCGACGTCCCCGGCGGACCTCGCGCGCCGCGACGCGGTCGCGGCGTACGTGGGGATGTGGAAAGCCGACGCGCAGGCTGGTCGCACCGCGGACTGGCAGGCGCCCTCTCTTTCCCGTTATGCCTCCGGTGAGGCTTTGCAGGTCCTCACCGGTGGCCTCTACGCGGATCACGCCAATGGACTTGTCTCTCGGGGCGAGCCCATCAACAGGCCAGAGGTCACATCGGTGGAGCCGCCGGATACGCCGAAAACCGTGATGATCTCGGACTGTAGTGATAGCCGAAACTGGGTGCGGTACAAGGCTGATGGTTCGGCGTTTACGGACACGCCTGGCGGGTTTCACAGAATCATGGCGGAAGTTCGCATCCACACCGACGGCCTCTGGCGCGTGACGCAGTTCGGCGTCGGGGCGGCGGGATCGTGCTGAGGCGAGGCTGTGTCATCGCTTCCGTCGCCCTCGCGATCGGTATCAGCGCCTCACCTGCGTTCGCGAACGGCTACGGCTCGACTGAGTGCGATCAGAATCCCTATCCGGGATGCCGCCTGCTGGCGGGCAGCGACGGGCAGGCCCCGGTCCCAGCACCGGGCGGTGGCCCCTCATCCGCCGGCGACGTTCCTGAAGCGGGGCGTGGTCAACCGAATAGCGCACCTCCAGGCGACCGGTCGTTGAGTGAACCGTCGCTCGACATCGCGGATTGCGCGTATGTCCGCAGCGATTATCAGCCGCCCGCCGGAGGTGCGCGGCCCGCCTCCTATCAGCTACCGGGAGAGGGTGGGCTGGTGGTGCGGCCGGCGACGCTCGGTTCGTCGGGGTTGTCGGTGCGTCCGGTGGCGTCGCAGCCGGGGCAGGGGCCTGGCGCTTGGTACATCTACCAGTGCACATCGAGCGGTGAGCGGGACGCGCTGTACCGGGCGCCGGTGTGGATTCCGGACACGGGCCCGGGGGCTGCGCCCACGCCGGACCCGGAGGCGTTGGCGCAGCAGGCCCGCAACCAGCTGAGGCTGGCCGGCCCGGCGATCGTGATGAGCCCGGTCGCCGACCAGTTGGTGCGGCTGCCGACCTGGCTGTGGCTCGACTCCGCCGGATGGAACGAGGTGGCGGCGACCGCCGCGGCGGGTGGGGTGTCGGTGAGCGCGGTCGCCCGGCCCGTGGAGGTGGTCTGGACGTTGGGGGATGGCGGGACGGTGACCTGCACGGGGCCGGGCACGCCGTTCCCGGCCGGGGCCGATCCGAAGAGCGGGTCGCCGGACTGCGGCCACGTCTACCAGCGCCGGTCACTCGACGAACCGGGCGGGACGTTCGCGGTGACGGCGACGGTCCGCTGGGACGTGACCTGGGCCGGCGCCGGCCAGACAGGCGCGTTCCCGGGGCTGACGACCGTGTCGGCGACGCGGGCCCGGGTGATCGATGTTCCCGCGCTGACGACAGGCGGTGGCTGATGACAACCGTGACCGGCATCACCAGGGCGGGCGGGCCAGACGGCTGTGCCAGGTCCGGACCGGGGAGCATCGGATGGTGACGGCCCAACCCTCGACGCCGCGGGCGGCCGGTCCAGACCGCGCCGGCCGGCGGACCGGCGGCGCCCCTGCGGCCCGGTTGACCGGCGGTCCGCGGCGCCGTCGCCGGGTTCCGTATCTGCTGCTGGGTGTGGTGCTGGTGGTGGGCTGCGCCGTCGCTGGCCTGGTCGCGGGCGCGCGGGTGGGGTCGCGGGAGCCGGTGCTGGTGCTCGCCCGGCCGGTGACGGTGGGCCATGTCCTGGCCGCTGAGGACGTGCGGGAGGTGCGGATCTCCGCCGACGGAGTCGACACCGTCGGCGCCGGCGAACGGGACCGGGTGCTTGGCAAGCCGGTCGCGTACAGCCTGCCCGCCGGCACGGTGCTCAGCCGGGCGGCGGTCGGGGCCGCGCAGGTCCCGCCGGCGGGCGAGGCGATCGCGGCGGTGGCGTTGAAGGCCGGCCAGTTCCCCACCGGTCTGGCACCGGGCTCCCGGGTGACGGTCGTCGTCGCTCCCGCGACCAGTGCGGTGTCGACCGCGGCGGCCGGCGAGGCCCGGTCGTGGCCGGCGACAGTCGTGGCCGTGGTGGCGGCGGACACCGAGCAGACGACGGTGATCTCGCTCCAGCTCGCCGAAGCCGACGCCCACGCGCTGGCGGCGGCACCGGCCGGGCAGATCGGCGTCGTCACGGTCAACCGAACGAATCGGTGACCGCGTGATCATCGCCGTGGGTTCGTTGAAAGCGTCGCCGGGCGCGACGACGCTGGCACTGGCACTGGCGGACCGCTGGCCCACAGACGCCGGAGATCCCCTTCTGGTGGAGGCCGACCCCGCTGGCGGTGATCTAGGCGCCCGGTTTGGACTGCTGGCGGGCGGCCGGGGTTTGGTGACGCTCGCCGCCGCCGGCCGTCGAGGTGGGGGGCAGCGCTCCGCGGAGGAGCACGCCCACCAGCTGCCCGGTGGTCTTGCGGTCATCCCCGCGCCGGCGGGCGCCGAGCAGGCCAGCCACGTGCTCGGCGAGCTCGACGGCGGGGGCTGGTCGCTGCTGTGGTCCGCGGCGCGGGCCGGCGGCCGGACGGTGATCGTGGACTGCGGCCGGCTCGATCCGCGGTCGCCGGCGGGGCCGGCACTGCGGGCGGCGGACGTGCTGTTGCTGGTCGCGCGGGCCCGCGATGACGAGCTGGCGCACCTGGCGGCGCGGATGCACGTGGTGCAGGGCTGGGGCGTGCCGGCCTGGTATGTGGTCGTCGTCGCCCAGCCGTACCGATCACCGGACTACCGGGTCCGGGAGATCGCCCGCGTGCTCGGGTCGCGGGTGCTGGGCCCGGTGCCCTACGACACCACGGCCGCGGAGGTGCTCGTCGGCCGCCGCCAGACCCGCACCGGGATCAGCCGCTCCAAGCTCGGCCGGACGGTGGCAGGCATGGCGGACTATCTCGCCGCCACGGTGCCGGTCGCCGCGGCGACCCCAGCGCTGGGCGCAGGATCAGCCGGGTTCGACGACCGGGCCGCGTTGCCGCCGACGAGGACGGTGCGGCGATGACGGGCCCGTCCTGGCCCGACCCGCACCGCCCGGCGGCGTCTGGTAACGGGGCAGGCTGGCCCGCTCCGCTCACGTCCTGGACCGGCGGCGGTGCGGGCCCCACGCCGACCGATCTTCCGGGCCGGGCCTCGGGGACGGCGGCTGATTCCCTGCGCGGCCGGCTCCGGGACGGGCTGCGGGCCGCGCTCGCCCGCCGGCTGCGTATGGACGAGGACGCCGGCTCCCCGCCGCTGACCGCAGGCGCGCGTGAGGCGTTCGCCCGGTCTGTGCTCGTGGACCTGACCGAGGCGCACACCACCGCCGAGCTGGCCCGCGGCGCGGGGGTCCTGACACCCGAGGACGAGCAGCGTGTCCTCGCGGAGGTCCTCGCCGAGGTCCTCGGGCTCGGCGGCCTCGAACCGCTCCTGGCCGACCCGTCGATCGAGAACATCAACATCAACGGGGACCGGGTGTTCATCCGCCGGGCCGACGGCAGCCGACAACGACTCCCAGCGATCACCGACTCGGACATCCAGCTGATCGACCTGATCCGGGACCTGGCGGCGCACGCCGGGGTAGAAGAACGCCGCTGGGACCGCGGCGCCCCCATGGTCAACTTCCACCTGGCCGACAAGAGCCGCGTCTTCGCGGTCATGGCCGTTACCCAACGGCCGTCCGTCAGTATCCGCCGGCATCGGTTCCGCCACGTCAGCCTCGCGGCGTTGCGCGCGAACGGCACGATCGACTACGGGCTGGAGGCGCTCCTGGCCGCGCTGGTGGCGGCCCGGAAGAACATCGTGGTCGCCGGGGGCACCGCGATCGGGAAGACCACGATGCTGCTCGCGTTGGCCGATCAGATCCCCCCGCACGAGCGGCTGGTGACCGTCGAGGACGTGTACGAGCTCGGGCTCGACGAGGACGAGCGGGCTCATCCGGACGTGGTCGCGATGCAGGTCCGCGAACCCAACACCGAAGGCGAAGGCGCGATCTCCGCCTCCGATCTGGTGCGGGCCGCGCTGCGGATGTCTCCGGACCGGGTGATCGTCGGTGAGGTCCGCGGGCCGGAAGTGATCCCGATGCTCAACGCGATGTCGCAGGGCAACGACGGGTCGATGACCACGCTGCACTCCTCGACGAGCCGAGGGGTGTTCACCCGCCTTGCCAGCTATGCCGTGCAGGGTCCGGAACGGCTTCCTGTCGAGGCGACGAACCTCCTGATCGCCTCGGCGATCCACGTCGTCGTCCACCTGGCCGAGCCGCGCGGGGAACGAGGCCGCCGCGTCGTCTCCTCGGTGCGGGAGGTGGTCGACGCCGACGGAACCCAGGTGATCACCAACGAGCTGTACCGGCCGGGCCCCGACCGGCGGGGCCTGCCGGCCGCCCCGCCGACCGGGGACCTGCTTGATGATCTGGTCGACGTGGGGTTCGACCCGGACGTGCTGTCCCGGGGGTGGTGGGGATGACCGGCGTGTTCGGGCTACTCGGTCTCGGTGTCGGCGCCGGCCTGCTACTGATCGTCTACGGGTGGCGCGGTGTGCCCGACGACGGCGCGCACCGTCCCGCGCGCCGGCCGCGGGCGTGGCCGTGGCGGACCGATCCGCGGTTCGGCTGGTGGGCCGCCGGTTCGGTCGCCGCCGGGATCGTGGCCGGGGCGGTGACTGGCTGGGTCGTCGGCGGGCTGCTGATCGCCATGGCCGTGTATGGGCTGCCACGGATGCTGGGCCCGGACCGCGACCAGACCCGTCAGGTCGCCCGCACCCAGGGCATCGCGGTCTGGGCCGAGCAGCTGCGTGACACCCTCGCGGCTGCGGCCGGTCTGGAGCAGGCGATCCTGGCCACCGCGCAGACCGCGCCGGCGGCGATCCGCGGCGAGATCGCGTTGCTGGCCGCGCGGATCGACCGCCGTGAACGGCTCGGCCCGGCGCTGCGCGGCCTCGCCGACGACCTGGACGACCCGCTGGCCGACCTGGTGATCGGCGCGCTGATCCTCGCCAGCGAGCATCAGGCCCGCCAGCTGTCCGGGCTGCTCGGCCAGCTCGCTGCCACGGCCAGGGCTCAGGTCGACATGCTGGGCCGCATCGAGGTCGGCCGCGCACGGATGCGCACCACGATGCGAGTCGTTGTCGTGACCTCGCTGGTCTTCGCCGGCGGACTGGTGATCTTCAACCGTGCATTCCTGGGGCCGTACAGCACCGCTGCCGGTCAGCTGGTTCTGCTGGCCGTCGGGGCGATCTTCGTCGCCGGGTTCGTGTGGCTGAAGCGCATGGCGAAGATGGACAACCCGGGCCGATTCTTGCAGAAGGACGATCCGATGGCGCCGCAGGCCGCGGGGGCGGCTCCGGCGACGGTGGGGCGGGCATCCCGATGAGTGCCCTGCTGATGCTGCTCGGCGCCGGGGTCGGGGCCGGTCTGTGGGCACTGGTCATGTGGCTGTTCCCACCCCGTCCCTCCTTGGAGGAGGTTATCGCCCGGCTCAATCCGACCCCGGCCCCGGCTTCGCCGACCCCGTTGACGGTGCCGGCGGAGCAGGACGGGTGGGCGGTGCGGATGGGCCGGCCGTTCGTCGGTCTGCTGCGCGCTACTGGCCTACCGACCGTGGCACTGAGCCGGGATCTGGCGGCGTTGGGTCGTTCCCCCGAGGCCCATCTCGCGGAGAAGGCGACCGCCGCCGTGGCCGGGCTGTTGTTCCCTTCGATGGTGGGGCTGGCCTTCGCGGCGGGGGGCCGGCCGTTTCCGTGGGCGGTGCCGGCCGCGGTCGCCCTGCTGCTCGGCGTCGTCGGGTTCCTGCTGCCCGACCTCACCGTGCGGGCGGAAGCGGACCGGCAGCGCCGCACCTTCCGCCACGCCCTGTCGGCCTATCTGTCACTGATCCAGGTGCTGCTCGCCGGCGGCGCCGGCGTCGAGACCGCGCTGACCGACGCGGCGGCGATCGGGAACGGCTGGCCGTTCGTGGCGATCCGCCGCGCGCTGCGCACCGCCCGCGAGACCCGGATCAGCCCCTGGGCGGCGCTCGGCCAGCTGGGGGCGGAGCTTCAGATCTCCGAACTCGTCGAACTGTCCGACGCGGTCGCGCTCGCCGGCACCGAAGGCGCCCGCGTCCGCCAGTCGTTGGACGCGAAAGCCGCCGCGCTGCGCGTCCGCCAGGCCCAGGACGCCGAGGCCGACGCCAACGCCGCGACCGAACGGATGAGTATCCCCGGCGTCCTGATCGCGATCGGTTTCATCCTGTTCGTCTTCTATCCCGCTCTGACACAAATCACCCGATCCCTGTAGAAAACACTTATTGACCATCGGAGGAACCGTGTCCGGCCGTCTCCAGACCTGGTGGTCCCGTATCCACGACCGCCTCACTCAGGTGCCGCCCGAGGAACGCGACCGGGGCTCCAACACCACCGAGACCGTCATCTGGATCGCGTTCCTGGCGGCGCTCGCGCTGACCGTGATCGGGATCTTCGGCCCGCAGATCTTGGACGCCGCGCGCAGCGTGGTGTTCAAGTAGCAGGCGCCCGACGATGACCGCCCGGCTCCGTCCGGTCAGGGACCGACGTCGCCCGCAGCCAGGACGCCCCGGATCGGCACGCCGGCCCGCGGGGGGCAGTCCCAGCATGTCACGACGGGCGCTCCCGAGGTCTCGCGGCGTCCAACCGGACCGAGGGCGACGGTGCACACGGCCCATGCCGCCCCCTCGCCGTGGCCGGGATACCGGGGCACTGACCGTCGAGATGATTTTCGTGCTGCCGTTGCTGTTCAGCATCGTGTTGCTGCTCGCGCAGGTCACGGTCTGGGCGCATGCCCGTCACATCGCGCAGGCCACCGCCAGCCGTGCGCTGGCCGCCGCCCGCGCCGACGGCGGCAGCGCCACCGCCGGCGAACAGCAGGCGCAGGTGACCCTCGACCAACTTGGCCGGTCCAGCCTCACCAGCCCGCAGGTCACGGTCACCCGCGATGGCGAGACGGCGACCGTCCACATCCGCGGCACCGCCGCCAGCGTGATCCCCGGATTTCGACTCGGCATCGATGTCGACGCGGCTGGGCCAGTTGAGCGCAGGAGGCCGGCCTCGTGACCCGCGAACCCAGGTGCGCTCGCCGAGGGCCTGACCAGGGGTCGGCCACCGCCGAGCTCGTGCTGATCCTGCCGGCGCTGCTGCTCATGCTGCTGTTCCTCGTGCTGTGCTACCGGATCTCGGACGCGAAGCTGCGCATCGCCGACGTCGCCCACCAGGCCGCCCGCGCCGCGTCGATCGCCCGCACCCCCGCCCAGGCGGCCACCGACGCCCGTACCACCGCACAGACCGCGCTGGCTAACGCCGGGGTCACCTGCCAGGACCTGACCGTCGAAACTGACACGGCCGGGTTGGCGCCCGGTGCGCTGGTGCGGGTGACCCTGACCTGCACGACCCGGCTGGACGATCTTGCAATGTTGGGCACGCCGGGCAGCGCGACGCTCCACGCCAGCTCCACCTCACCGGTGGACATCTACGGCGATCAGCTCGGACAGGCGCCGTGAGCCGCCCGCGACCCGCTCGCCGCGGGCGGGACGAGGGAACGGTGACCGCGTTCGTGGTGGTGCTGTTCGCCGCGTTCGTCATGTTCGCCGGGCTGATCGTGGACGCCGGCGGTGCGCTGGCCGACAAGACCACCGCGATGGGCGTCGCGCAGGAAGCCGCCCGCGCCGGCGCCCAGCAACTCGACCTGACCGTGCTACGTCAGGGTGGAACGGTCCGGCTGCTGCCCGACCAGGCGGTCGCCGCCGCACGGTCCTACCTCGCCCAGGCCGGTGCCACCGGCACCGTGACCATCATCGACAACACGGTCGCGGTCACCGTCACCGCGGTGCACGACAACCTGCTGCTGGGCGTGGTCGGGCTCGACACCCTCACAGTCACCGCCACCGGCAGCGCCCACCCCGCCCCACCGGTTGGAGCCGTCCCGTGAGCCGCTCGCCCGCCCGCCGCCGGCCCCGTCGCACCCGGCGCCGGAGCACCGCGGGTCTGCTGCTGGCCGGTCGACTGCTGCGCGCGGCGATCGCCCTGGCCGCGCTGGTCGCCCTGGTCGGTGGCCTGCCCTGGGCACTGTGGCATTTCGTCGGCTGGCCGCTACCTCACCACGTGCCGTCCTGGGCGGAGGTCTCGGCGCGGCTGACCGGTCCGATGGACGACACCCTGCTCCTGGACATTCTCGTGGTGCTGTTGTGGCCGCTGTGGTTCGCCTTTGCGATCTCGGTCGCCCTTGCCGTGCCTGATGTGGTGCGGGAGGCGCGCTGGCCCGGCCATAGCGTTGCGCTGCCGGTCGGCGGGATGCGCGGGTTCGCCACGTTCCTGCTCGGCGCGGTCCTGCTTACCGTCGCCCAGTCCCGCGGCCCGCTGACTCCGGCCGCCGGTCCCGCCGTCGCCCCGGCGGCGGCCACCGCGCCGGCCAGCCCGAGCTTCGTCACCGTCGCTGCGGCCACCCCGATCGACGCGACGCTGCCCACAGCGGCACCAGGCACCGTTGTGGTACAGCTGCCGACCAACGGCGTCTACGACTCGCTCTGGCGGATCGCGGACCGCTGTCTCGGCGACGGCGCCCGCTGGCCCGAGATCTGGGCCCTCAACCACGGCATCGCACAGGCCGACGGACGCGCGCTGACCCAACCGGGCCTGATCCGCCCCGGCTGGGTCCTGACCCTGCCCACCCAGCCCGCACCCGACGCACCGCCCGCGAGCCCACCCCGCTCCGACCCGCTACCCTCGGCACCGGCCGCGCCGGGACCGTCCTCGACCGCCCCAGGACCAACGACACCACCGACCACACCGACCACCCCCACTCCCTCCACACCCGCGCCCGGTACGCCGACCCCCGGCCCGTCCACGGCCGGCGGCCCAACAACCGCTCCGACCTCCCCGGCTCCCAGAACGCTCCCGAGCACACCGACCGTGCCCGCCCCGGCTCCGTCGCAGCCGCCGGGGGTGCAGTTCCCGTCCGGTGCCTACCTCGGGTTGGGAGCGGTCGCGCTGCTGGTCGTCGCGCTGTTCTCCGTGCGGCTGTGGCGCCGCCGGCACTACGTCCCCGGCAGTGGTGTCCGCGACGACCTGGTCGAAGCACCGGTGATTCACCAGCTCGCTGCCGCTTACAACAGCGCCACCGCCGAACGCGACGCTGACGGCGAGCTCGTCATCGTGCGCCCGCCCGGGGACCCGCACATCACCGGCCGCCGCCACGCCGCGGCCACCGCCACGACCCACGCCGCCCCACCCGGCACCCGGATTGTCGGCACCTCCGGCGACGGCCAGCCGCTCGCGCTCGACCTGGCCGCGACCCGCGGCCTCGGGCTGATCGGGCCCGGCGCGGACGCCGCGATCCGCGCTCTGCTCGTCGCACAGCTCGCCGATCGTCACCAGCCCGACGCCGCCCTTGTCGAAGTCCTGATCCCGGCGTCTGACGTGCGGCGGCTGCTGGGGGAGGACTCCACCGCCGCGCCGCCGCAGCGGCTGCACATCGTCGCCGACCTGCCCACGCTGCTGGACCGCCTCGAAGCCGACGTCGTCACCCGGGCGCGACGAGCCGCGGCCGGCGAGAACCCGAGCCGGTCCACCCTTGTCGTCATCGCCGCCCCCGACCAGACCTCGGACCGCCGCCTCCAAGCCACGCTCGACAACGGCTCCCCACTCGGCGTCGTCGGCATCCTCTACGGGCAGTGGCGCCCCGGCGCGACCGCCCGGGTCCGGCCCGACGGAGTGATCGGCGCCGCCAGCCCCGACATCGCCGCCGCGCTGGTCGGCAACCGGCTGTTCACCCTGCCCGAGAACGACACCGGCCAGCTGCTCGACCTGCTCGCCGACGCCGACGCACCCGCCACCAACCAGGAGGAGTACCGGCGGGCAAACCCTACCCAGGGGCCCCCGCCCCCACCGCCCACCTCCGCGCCGCCCCCCAGTAACGTCCCGGCGGCCCCGGCCGACGTCGACGGCCCGAGCGAGCCGGAACAGCCGCTGGAGCCGGACGAACCGCCCCCTGGTGACGGCGGGGGTGACACCGCGGCCGAGACCGGCGAAGCACCGCCCCCGACCCCACCCCCATCCCCACCCTCGCCGACGCCAGCCGCCGCTGTGCCCGCGGCGTCGCCGCGCGGGCCGGAGGTGACCACACCGCTGCGGCTTACCCTTTTCGGCAGGTGGCAGCTGTCCTACCAGCCCACGCCGGACAGCGACACCCAGACCGTCGAGAGCATCGGGATCAAGGGCCGTGAGCTCGTGGCCTACCTCGCCGCTCATGGCGGCTGGGTCCGCCGCGACATGCTCATCGAGGCGGTCTGGCCGGACGACGGTGAACCGCGCCACCGGATCGACAACCGCTTCTACGCCGCGCTCAGCCCGCTACGCCGGGCCCTGCGCCGCGCCACCGGCGGAGCGATCGACGATCTGTTCGAGCAGGACGCGGGCCGTTGGCGGCTGCGCGCCGACCTACTCACCGTCGACCTCTGGCAGGTCCAGGACGCCCTGGATGCGCGCCGGCGGGCTACGACGACCGCCGAGGAGATCGCCGCGCTCCTGCCGCTGACCGGCCTCTACACCGGCCACCTCGCCATGGACCTCACTGGCACCTGGGCCGAGGCCCACCGGGAACATCTACGCCGCCAGGTGACCGACGCGCTGACCAGCATCCTCGCCGCCGTCGGCGAGGACACCCCCGAGCGCCTGGACCTGCTCGACACGCTGCGCCGCCTCGACCCGACCAATGAGCAGCTCTACTGCCAGATCGTGCGCATCCAGGCCCGCCTCGGCCGGCACGACGCCATCGCCGTCACCTATGGCCAGTTGGTCGAGGCACTGGCGGACCTCGACCAGCAGCCCGCCGCGGACACCGACCGCCTCTTCCAGGAGCTGATGCGGGGCCCGCGGGACAGTCGTTCAGCGTGAGCGCGACCGGCGGCCCTTCTTACCGTTCTTCCGGCGCCTGCGCCGCTCTGCCCACAGCTTCCGGTCCAGCTCCAGCAGGTCCTCATGTGCCGCGGCCCATTCCGCGATCGGCAGCACCAGCCTGGCCAGCTCCCTCGCCGGCGGCGTGAGCCGGTACACGGCGGCGAAGGGCCACACCTCGTCCCGGTCGTGCTCGACAAGCCCACGGTCCTGCATCCACCGCAACGTCCGGTGCAGCACCGAGTCCCGCACCACCGGCGGGGGCCACCGCCGCACCCGGGCCGCCTCGTAGGACTGAAGCCTGCCCAGCAGGCCGGTGTACGACAACGGCTCCTGTGACAAGGCCACCAGCACATCCGGCAACCACTCCGAATCGAGTGTGTGCCGCAGATCGTGCAACAGGATGCGCCGATCGGAATCAGACAGCGCTCCGTCATCGAGCGTCATACAAACTCCCACGGAAAGATCCACGGACCCGGTCCCGGGTCCGTGCTGACCGTTCCGCCCCGCAGCGCGGCCCCTCCAGACCGCGGACGCCCCCAGTCCTTGCGTGACGGGCACTTCACCCAAGGCTGCACCATCTGCGTAAACGTGACAATCCGATTCAGGCCGGTCACTGGCGGCCGGCCGCCACTTCGCCGGATCGTCACCAGGGGCCCGATCGCCCGGCTACGCCCCTGCCACCTGCGAAGATGGCGCCACTCGCGGTGGTAGACCCGTTCCAGAGCGCCCGCTGTCCTGGGCGGCCATGGCGCACGTCACGTCACCCCGGCCCGCGACGAGGCCAGTCCGCGGACCGCCCACCGCGACGTCTCCCGCCCGCGTGTCTACCGTCGAAGACGTGTACGCGACGCAGGTGAGCTGGCGCATCTGGGCACCGCGGCCGGCGGTCTACCGAGCGCTGCTCGACCCGACCATGATCGTCCGCTGGCGGGCCGCGACCGGGACGCACGCCCAGGTTCACACCTTCGAGGCCCGCGAGGGCGGTACCTTCCGGATCTCCCTCACCCGCCACCAACCCGCCCAGGCCGCCGCCATCGCCGTTCCCACCGGCACCTACCACGGCCGGTTCCTGCGGCTCGTCCCCGACAGCCAGGTCATCGAGCGGCTCGCCTTCCAAACCGACGACCCGCCCGCGGCCGTCACGATGACGACGACGACCACCCTCAGCGACGCCGCAGCCGGCGCCACCACCGTCCTCGTCGCCCACCACGGCATTCCGGACGCCATACCCGCCACCGAGACCGAAACGGCCACCCGCATGACCCTGGCCAAACTCGCCGAACTCGTCGAGAAAGACCAGCCTCTCCAATAGTCGGCGGCTGCGTCGACAAAGGGACATCGCAGGGCTGTTCAGTGACGCCAGTCCGCGAGCCGGGTGGCAGAATCAATGGAGCGCTCGACTCCGGACCGGACCGGAGCGGAATTCACCTGCGAACTCTTCGCCCTCAGCAGCTCCCAATCTCGGTCCAGCGCCGCGGCATCCGCCCGGCGGCGATTTGACGCGCCTATCCAATGGAGAAAGGTAATCGCTGAAAGGCGGCGAACCCAGCCGGCGGGCACACCCCCCTCGGAGAGCGCAGCGTTACTGCCAGGACACGGCCTGTGCGATGCCCCAACCACGGCCCCAACCACGGCCCCAACCGCGTACCCGCTTAGTGGGTACACGGTCGAGCTGCATCAACGCAGGTCGGAAGCCCGCTGGGTGTACCCAAGTGGGCCAAGACTGGGCTGCGAGGCAACGAGCTGAAAATCGGCGTGGCTGGCGGGACCGGTCTGGTGGACACGGGTGCGTGGTGGCGGCTGGCCGTTTCTGGGTCTGGTCTGCGGGCCGCCCTTTCTCGTGGCTTGGCGTGTTTTCTTTGTTTTTGCCTTTCGCTTTTGTATTTCGCTCTTCACTTTCCCTTCGCTTTTCCGTTGATGTCGCCGTCGGCAATCCGGCGATTCTGGCCCCGAAATCCCACATAAAGAATCTTGAATTGATGGACGAATGGGGGTTGAATTCGGACGTGCATAGGCGGAGAATTAGGTATCGGCACCGGGTGAGGGAGAACCCCCCGGAAACCAACCCCCTGTAAGGAAGGTCTGTCATGGGCAATCCTGTTTTCACGTCGGACACGCCGTCCGCGCTTCCTGGCTCGCGCGTCCAGCCGGACGACATGGCGTTGGTCACCGACAGTGACTGGCAGGACATCCGGACCATCGCGCGGAAGTACTGCCGCACGGTGAACTTCACCCGGTCGCGCAAGCGCATGGACGGTAACACCACCATCGCGGGCGGACCGTTCGGCAAGTACGGCACGGCAGACATCAGCGACGACGTCACCCAAGACGCGGTACTCCTGTTCGCTCAGAACCTCGCGAAGATCAGCAGCCGGTTTCAGCCTGCCTCCCTGTCCGTCGCGACACGCACGCCTGATTCCTGGCTCTACGTGACGGGTAAGGGTCGGGAGTTCGTCGCGGACCGAAAAATGATCATGGGGTGGGCGGTCAAGGACGCTGCCGCGCGCAACGGCTTCCGGACGGACGATGAGCCAGACGAAATCGACGCGACGCCGGGTGAGCAGTACATGCGGGGGGTGGCACACGCGGAGTTCGTCGCCACGGGAAGCTACCTCGCCAGCATCAGCGACGTGGTGTGGGGTTCGGCCTACGGGGACGGTCGGGACTTCCCCGTGATCGATCGCGTTCTAGCGGAAGGTAGCAAGGCGGACGACATCGGACGGGCCGGAGTGCTCTCCCACGTGGCACAGCAGCTCTACGGCGGACAGTACGGGTCCCGCCGTGCCGTCCGCCGTGCCCGTGACGCTGCCCTAGCCGAACTCCGGGAACTCACACAGCGGCTGGACGAAACGCGCGAGATGCTCGCCTACAGCGCCACGCGGCGCGACAAGCGGCGTACGGGAGCGCTTCCCGACGACTGAGCCACCTAGCCGAAAGGGGCACCGGGCGCACCTAGCCCGGTGCCCCTTTCGGCTTTTTAGAGCGCTTTTCGGCTGGACGGTCGGAGCGTTCCCGACGTCGTATCAAGGTGAGGGACTTCCGCACCCTGGTGCGCACGCCAGAACGCTTTTCGGCTGGACGGTCGGAGCGTTCCCGACGTCGTATCAAGGTGAGGGACTTCCGCACCCTGGTGCGCACGCCAGAACGCTTTTCGGCTGGACGGTCGGAGCGTTCCCGACGTCGTATCAAGGTGAGGGACTTCCGCACCCTGGTGCGCACGCCAGAACGCTTTTCGGCTGGACGGTCGGAGCGTTCCCGACGTCGTATCAAGGTGAGGGACTTCCGCACCCTGGTGCGCACGCCAGAACGCTTTTCGGCTGGACGGTCGGAGCGTTCCCGACGTCGTATCAAGGTGAGGGACTTCCGCACCCTGGTGCGCACGCCAGAACGCTTTTCGGCTGGACGGTCGGAGCGTTCCCGACGTCGTATCAAGGTGAGGGACTTCCGCACCCTGGTGCGCACGCCAGAACGCTTTTCGGCTGGACGGTCGGAGCGTTCCCGACGTCGTATCAAGGTGAGGGACTTCCGCACCCTGGTGCGCACGCCAGAACGCTTTTCGGCTGGACGGTCGGAGCGTTCCCGACGTCGTATCAAGGTGAGGGAATATCCCGCCCCAAAAGCTCAACCGTTAGCGGTATTCGTCGGTCTGATCGGAGGGTCTCCATGGGTCGTCTCGGCACGAACCTCGCGTCTAACCTGTCGGCGCGGGGTGGGCGTCACCACTTGGCGGTGGCCGCGTTGCTCTGCCTTCTGGAGCTGCTGCTGCTCGTGTCCGTTGAGGTCCTACTCATCCACATCCTGATGGCGGTGGCGATTTTCGGGCGGGACGTGGTCGACGCGTTCCTGCGCGACGGCAAGCACAAGACCTCGGAATGACCGGCGACGGACAGGAGGCACACCCGCTGGGCCGGTGTGCCTCCTGTCCGTGCCGTGCGGTTACGACCGCATCGGCAGAAAGGGGCAAGACCTGTGTCTGTCCGTGACACCGTCTCGCCGGACTTCCTGACGCGTTTCCAGTTGGGGGTCTGGCGTGAGCTGATCAGAACGGCGGTCGTCGAGTGGGCGCCGGATCAGACCACGAACCTCTACGGCAGCGGATTCGACGGAACCGAGATCGAGTTCCTCGACGGCGAGCCCATGGAGGACATCCGCGAATTCCTGATCTTCGGGATCGGTGACCTGTTCGGTCTCGCATGCCGTCTGGGCGACAAGGTGCCGACGCCGGAGGAACTGGGCGCCGAGTACGTGCTGTCCAGGCAGGGCGCTGGAGCGGGTCTGTGGGACTGCGGTTTCGGCGCGGAAGGTGACCGGCTACACGAGCTGGCCCGCTCCATGGGCGACATCGAGCTTCAGGTGGCCGGTCGGGCCGACGACTGCGACAGCTGGACGGTCGACGTGCTCTGAGCACGCCCGGCCCGGCCGGAGCAAACCAGAAGGGAATGAAAGGTGATCGTCTATGTGGCTCCGGGTGAGACCCGGAGCGTGGTGCTGCCGTACTCGGAGGTCTGCATGTACCTGCGGGTCGCGGGCCGCCGGATGCGCTGCGAGATCCAGGCACCGGAAGGCCGGTCGCCCGCGGTGCAGCTGCTCGACGACGACGGCCGGCCGTTCAGCTCCCCGATCACGCTCGGAGAGGCCGGTTTCCACCGCGACGACCAGGGACGGATCTACACCGAATCCTGACCCGGCCTGAAGGAGGCGGAAGGGACGATGTTCTCGGTGCAGGTCGACGGCCGGACCGTCGACACCGTGGACGACGACCACGAAAGCGTCACCGTCGAGATCGGCGGCGACGGCACGACCTACCGGTGCTCCAGCTGCGGCGACGCGTTGTCCGAATCCTCGGACGGCCGCTGGCTGGGGGAATCAAGCGGCGCGGACTGCCCGGACGCCGACTCCAACGACGCGGAGACGGGCGGGGGGCATGTGCCGGAGGCGGTGCCGCTGAGCTGGTGCAACCACGCCGGCGTCACGGCGGACGAGTCCGAGGACTCGGTAACCGTCCACATCTCCGTCGGGGACCCGCGCGGCGCGTTCACGTTCACGGTGCGCCGCGTACCCGACGACGCCGACAGCGTGATCGCGGGCCGGCTGCTGCTGCACGTGCCCTACCCGGACGCCCCCTGCGGGCACCGGCCACTCACGCCGCTACACGACGGCACCTACCTCATCGGCAGCTGACCTTCACCGCGCCGGCCCCGGATCGATCGGTCCGGGGCCGGCGTCAGCCTGCCCGCCCGCTGTGACCGGGCGGATGTCACGGAAGGAGTGACGCCGTGAACGTTGAGACGCACATCGACTACCACGAGTTGTCGGTTGACGCGCGGGACACGGTCACCGAGATCCTGAACAGGATCAGGGTGGCCGACGCGCCCACGCTGGCGACCGTGCTGCGCATGACCGACCGGCCGGGCGGCTACGACGCGGACACCAGCCTGTATGTGGCCGACGCCCTGACGAAGATCGACCGGGAGGATGTGGCGCCCGGAACCATGGACGGTCCGGCCTACCTGGATGACACCGACGGATTGCGGGAGCTGGAGAAGCTCGGCTACCTCACGGTGCACGATCTCGCCTACGAGACGTCCAGTTCCAGCTACCTCGACGAGGGCCGCAGCCTGACCGCGATCCGGGTACTGCGGCCGTTCCACACCGTCGGGGTGGTCTACCGGTGGCGGCGTGCTCTGGTCGGCCCGGCCGACGAGTGGGACATCGTCACCCGACCGGGGGTGGTCTGGCCCGGCGTGTACGTCCACGGCGCGGTCGGGGACTACCGGTCGCGTGACGTCGGGTTGGTGTGCGCCGGACCGCCGGAGCTGGACACGGACGCGCTGATCTACGCGATCCGTGAGGACTCCGACGTGTTCACCTGCCACGCCGTGTGCGACAGCTGCGGCGCCGACTGGTACGCCACCGACGGTTCGTGGACCTTCCACGCCAACCAGGCCCACGCCGACTTCGACTTCGACGACGCGCGTCGCCACGCCGCCAACACAGTGTTGTGCCCGGAGCCGCTGTGCGTGTCCGGCCGGGTCAGCTTCACCGTCGGCTGACAGCGCCGACGTCCCCGTTCGTCGCGGGCCGGGTTACCGGCCCGCGCATGTCCCCGACCCATCCGCTGAAGAAAGGCAGGGCGCCGCATGCCCGAGAACATTCCGACCCCGACTCTTCAAAGCGCGACCGACTTCGTGCTCTCCCACGCGACCGAGGACGACCTGACCCGGCTGTCCACCTCGATCACGCAACGGCGGGCCGCGTTGGCCTCGATCCGGACCGCCACACTGACCACCGGCACCACTGTCAAGATCGCGAACGTCCGACCGAAGTACCTCAACGGACTGACGGGCAGCATCACCCAGATCGACGGCAAGCACGCGACCATCACCCTTGACACCGACTCGACCGAACGGCTACGCGGCACCTCTCAGACCCGCTATTTCATCCCGCTCGACGCCACCACCTATGACGTACGCGGCATCCCCCTGTCCTGCTGCCTGCCCACCGGCTGACCGGCTGGCCGGCTGGTAGGTCCATGGTCCTCACGTTTGGGGACACACCATGACACCCGCTGCAACCATGCACGTCACCATCAGCGGCGTCTACAGCGAGTACGAGGTCCCGGCCACCGACGAGCGGTGGAACGGCTGGGCGGTTCCCGGTTTCACCGCCAGCCAGGTCCGCCAGTTGGCGGCCGAGACCGCCGCGCTGGCCGCGACCGTACCCGCCGACGAGATCGACACGATCACGATCAGCGACGACGGCACCGTCGTGGTCCACAGCGGTCAGGGGGCCTCCACGGCCGTGGTCGAACCCGCTCCGGACGGCCTGTACTACATCGGCGCCTACGAATGGGCCTGGGAGATCGTCGGCCCGCCTCTCGCGCATCCGCGTTCCTGATCGGTGCCGGCCGGTCCGCACGCGAGACGGCCGCCGCGCCGCGCAGGGCACGGCCCATCAGCCACGCAGCCCTTCTCCTTGCCGGAGCCGCCCATGACCGCGCCCACCGCCGGCCCGACCCGGGTCGGTGTCCACATCGCCGAAGACATCGACTACTACGCCTCACCGCTCGGTGATCCGGAGATCGTCGCCGAGGAACGCCGTCACTTCGCTGACGGAACCTGGACGGCCTATCTGCTGTGCACCGTTGTCGAGTGCCCGCACTGCGGCCACCACTACACCACCGACGCGCTCGCCGGTGTGGTCGTCGAGACGACGTCGCTGGTCGACGCGATCGTCTGGGCCGACGACCCCAGCCTCGCGGACGCCGACGACTACCTGCACGAACAGATCCGCGACCTGATCGACACGGAGCAGGCGAACCCCACCCCACCGACGGAATGGGTGCCCCTGCCCGTCCCCTGAACCGTCCGCCGCCCCCGTGCGGCTCACTCTCCGAAGCGACGTACTCATGGATGACCTTGACAGCGCGATCGTGGCGGCCGATCACGACTACCGGCAGACCGCGTTCGCGCATGCCCAGACCACCGACCGGCTCGTCTTCCTGCTTGCGACCCGCATCGCCCGCAACGTCCGCGACGTCGCTGCCTTCCGGGGTGCAACCGGGGTCGGCGTCGATGGTGATCATCAGCTGGACATGGTGTGCACCCTGACCGACGTTCTCGCCGAACGCAACGGCGACCCCGGCTTCGAGCAGGTCGCCGCACAGATCCGCGGCGACCTGCTCCGCATCGCCGAGACCGGCCATTTCCACGCCGACAACCGGCTTCTCCAGCTCCCACACACCCCGTCCACCCGAGGGAGGTAGGCCCGTGCTGATCGACCCGTCTCTGCTCCCGACCGCCGACGAGGCCGACCTCAACGCGGCCCTGTCCGCGATCAACACCGAACTCCTGCGACGGATCACCGCCGACGACGGGCTCGCCGCGCTGGTCCGCCAGACCTGGCCGACCGCCGTGGCCGTGCTGTGCGACGTCGTCTGGGGCGACTACCCGACCGCCTCCGCCGACGGCGTCCTGCTCGCCGACGACACCACGATCGACGTCGACGAGCACAACGCCCCGAACGACTGGGGCGAGATCTCTGACAGAGTCGCGGACCTCGCCGCCGTCGATGGCGCCATCGCCGAGGACTACGAACACGGCCACCTGATCCGCTTCGACACACCACCCGCAGCCACAACGGAACCCGTGGTCACCATGGGCTCCGGCACGGCGCGGAGCTGACGATGAGTCGCCCACCCGGGCGCCGCGCGGCCCGCCCCGACGAGCTACGGCGACGGCCGGTCAACCGGGGCGGCCCACCGACCGACGACGACCGGCTCGACGCTTCCGCGCTGCTGGCACCGCTGACCGGCGGCCACGGCGAGCGGCTCGACGCGCTACGCGCCGCCGGGATCGGTGACCACACGATGCCCGGCTACGACCCCGACCGGGTCCTGCGCGTCCTGGTCGCGTTACGCGACCGGCTCACCGACGACATCGACACCTGGGCCTACTCCCACGTCTCGCGTGCCGGGGTCGAGCAGCACTGGCGGGAGATCCTGCACCGCGGCGATTGCGCCCGCTGCACCCGCTCCTGCCACAGCTGCGCCGTCTGGGCTGACGCACTCGGCCTCGAACGGGTCGACGACGACGGCCGGCCCGTCTGGCACCCACGGCCCACCGCGGCCCCCTGACATCCAGCAGCACCGGGGTTCCGGATGCCTCCATGAAGGGACCAACGACAATGGCACCTGAATTTCCCCTGCCCGCACGGTTTTTCGGTGGCCCCGTGGTCGCCGGCGTCTACATTCCTCGCGCGGGAATCTATATGCCGCTGTGGGCGGTGGTCGCCGAAAGCGCCCGGCCGGGTGAGTTCCACGTCGGGCTGCTGCACAACGACCAGGAAGGCTTCGACGGCTTGTACGACATTCCCGGCAGGGAGCAAGCCCTCGACCGGATGCGCGAGAAAGCCGATATCTGGCGCAAGGCCCGCCGGTAGCCGCGCCGCTCCCGAGCCCGGCAACGGCCACGATACCGCCATTCGCCGTCCCGGGTGGGCGCGGAGGCTTTGCGGCCATGATGGGCTCCCCTGTTCACGAAAGGCCCGACCATGTTTCGCACCGTTCACAGAACCATCCTGCCCGGTTTTCGCAACTACGGCTATGAAGTTCGCCAGGGTGGCGAGGCCATCGAGACCGGGGAGATCGTCAACACCGGTAATCTGGCCACTGTCCGTCCGACTGACGGCCAACGTCGCCCGCCGATCCTGTGGTACCACACGGAGCGGGAGGCACTTCAAGCGCTCGCGCGAGAGCGGAACGCCATCTACGTCGGCTGATCGCGTCCACCACCGCGACGCCCACGCCCGCCGCCCACAGCGGCAGGTGGCGCGACATCGCCCCGCCTGCCGGCAGTCCGGGGTCTCTTTAGCGTAAACCTGAACGGAATTTCCTCATGCCGTGTGGGCCGCTGATGCCGCGCGCCGCCGGTTCCCTGACACGGCTTTCAGCTGCCTTCTTTCCGGGAAACCTTCCCGAATCTTTGCGAGAAAGGACTGGTAGTGGGCCATGCCCTTGAACTCCCAGACCTGATGCGTTCGCTGCCCATCGACCAGCGACGGGGACTGCCAATCCCGGCATCCACGGCACGCTTCCCTGACGGGACGCCGAAATTCTCCCTCGTCGATGGCCGTGAGGCCCTGCGTCTCGCCGCCGAGGACCTCTGCGGGATCTGCGGGAATCCGCTGGACCCGTTCGTCGCGTTTCTCGGCGAATCGAAGCCTGTGGCCGCGCAGGTCTATCACGATCCTCCGATGCATGAATCGTGTGCCGAGGCATCGACCAGATTGTGTCCGCATCTCGCGCGCCGCGACATGCGCCGGAAAGCCGGTCGCCTTTCCGCCGACGTGCTGCCGGTAGACGGCGCCGAGGAGAGGCCGGACCGGTGGGTGATGTGGATCTGCCGAGGTTTCACCGCGTACGTCGTCGACGGAATGCCGCTGTTCCGACCGGAACCCTACCAGCGGCTGCGCACCTTCACCTACGGCCATGACGGCCGCCTGCACGAAACGCCCGACACGTCTCCGCACCCCTGATCCGAGGGGTGGCGGGACGACGACGAGAAAGGAGCACTGACCATGAGTCTCATCACCGAACGCGAACCGACGCTGCTGGTCAACGACGCTGACCGGCGGCTGACCTACCGGTGGGTCGTGCGGCGAGTCGACGAGGACATCGACCCGGCGACGCTGGTCGTCAATCTGAAGATCCGCCACCACGGGCCGAGTAAGGAGTTCTACGCCGAACTGCGCAACGAGACCGAGACCGACCGGGGCATCGGGATCGAGAAGTTCGGTTGGAACGATCCGGTGTGGCACCGCCGCAAGCCCGTGGCCCGCTATTCCCGCAAGGGCCTGCGGGCGTTCGCGGAGGCGACGCTCGCCGCGCTGCGCCAGGCCGACGCTGCCGGCGAACCGCTGCACGTGGATCTGGTCGACACGCCGCCCGCCGCCGACCCCAGCGATACATCCCCGCCGGCTGCCGCCCCGGTCGACGGCCTGTCCCACGGAGCTCAGTGATGCGCGCCGACAACGCGAGGCGTGGTTGGACGCGGCTGGGCCGTGGCGTGGCGACCGCGCTGGCCCGGCGGTCCGAGACGCCCTACGCACGTGCCCAGCGGCGGCGTGAGCGGGTCCGCGACACGTTCCTGACCGCCCGCGACGAGTGGCGGCTGCTGCTGGAGATCCTGATCGAAGGCGAGACCCGCGCGGTGTGCCCGGCTGCCACCGAGCTGGAGGTCGAGACCTACACCGACGAGCTGGGCGAGCCACGCGGCCGGCTGATCAGCATCTTCACCGACGGGGGCAGCGCCGACAAGGACGAAGAGGCGGTCACGGAACGGATCTCCGAACTGCTGGACGAGTGGTCCATCGTCGCGGACCCCGACACCACCGAGATCGCCTTCACCCTGGCGGTCGACGTCCACGGCAGCACCAGCGACGACCGCTCCTGAGTCGTCGCCACACACACCGCACGGGCTTTTTTCCCCGGCCGCCCCGTCCCGATGGGCGGCCGGGGCATCGCCATGCCCGCATTCCGGCGAATCACCGCTATCGCCGCACGAACAGCTCTCCGCCTGCGCGGGCGACCCTCACCGGCTGCCCGCGCATCGAGCGGGCAACCACAAAGGAGGTGTAGCGAGGTGACGCGGCAGAACGTGTACGAGATCGTCACCGACACCGTCATCAACGCTCTGGAGAACGGCACGGTCCCGTGGCATCAGCCATGGAACGTCGAGGTCGGCGTGCCCCTGTCGCTCGCGACGGGCAAGCCGTACCGGGGCGTCAACCCCTTCCTGCTGGGCCTGACCGCGCTCACGAACGGATACCGCTCGCCGTGGTGGGGCACCCTCAAGAAGATCAACGAGCGGGGCGGGACTGTCCGCAAGGGCGAGCACTCCACCCTGGTCGTCTTCTGGAAGTCCTACCTCCACAAGGCGACGGCCGACGACGAGAAGGACGAGCGTCGCTTCCTGCTGCGCTACTACCGGGTGTTCAACGCCGACCAGGCGGACTGGGACGAGGGCAAGGAACCCACCTACGCCGCCCTGAACCGGCCGGACGTCGAACGCATCGCCACGGCGGAGGCCATCGCCGACGGCTACCAGGACAGCCCCTCGATCCGGACCGGTGAGGCGGCCTACTACGAGTCCGGGGCCGTCGACCGAGTAACGATGCCACCGATCGACGCGTTCGACTCCGCCGAGGAGTACTACGCGACCCTGTTCCACGAACTCACCCATTCCACCGGCCACGAGAACCGTCTCGACCGGGACGGGGTGCGCACCGGTTCGTTCGGCAGGTTCGGCGACCCGGTCTACTCGAAAGAGGAACTGGTCGCCGAGATGGGCGCGGCCCTGCTGTGCGCCATCGCCGGAATCGACCAGAAAGCGCTTGTCGAGAACAGCGCCGCCTACCTGCGTTCCTGGCTCGGCGTACTGCGTGAGGACACCAAGCTGGTCGTCCAGGCCGCAGCGCAGGCCCAGCACGCCGCCGACCACATCCTCGGTGTCAGCTTCGGCGAGGACGGCTGACATGCGGACCGTCGACCGGCACACCGGCATCGCGATCGACCTGCCCGACCGGTTTCCGACCGGCTGGACTGTCGTCGACCACGGCGAGGGGTTCGAGGTTCTGCGCAAGACCAGCCCGACCGTCACTGTGGAGATCAACTTCACGGTGGGGTCGGGCGGTGAGGAGACCGATGGCGAGGACCACGACCCAGCCGATATCGGCATCTGGTTCTTCCTGATCACCGATGGCGGCCGGCGCATCCCCGAAGCCCGGTCCGAGGGCTGGGACACGGACCTGTCCGACCTGCTCACCTACACCGAACGGATGATCTTCGGGGAGGTTCGGTGAGCACCGCGGCGCTGTGCGGCCGGCTGGCCGACGATCCGGTCGCCGTCCAGCGCGGCGCTGCTGCCGTCCCCGTCATGGTCTTTCCCGTTCCACGGGTCAACGGCCGGTCCGAGGACCTCGGCGCGCCGCTGTCCGCCGTGCCATCCGCCCGGTAACCCGCCGGGTCGACGCATCGCCGGACGAGCGGACGCGTGGCCAGCCCGATTCCCGGGGCGCGCCGTCGCGTCGCGGCGCCACGCCGCGTCTGCCTCTCACCGGGAGGTTCTCCTATGTCTCGCATCATCGCGCCCCGCTTCGAGCTGGAACTGTGGCCCGGCGCGGACGGCCTCTACATCGCCGTCGACCTGCTCAAGCCCTCCCTACGGCTGCTGCTGCCGATCGAAGGCCCCTACTCGGCCGAGTACGCCGACCTCCGGCTGCGGACCCTCGTGCCACGTGAGGTCGCCGAAACGCTGCTGACGCTGGCGGGCGCGGCGATGACCACCGGCCGGGCCGCCCCGATCCATCACCTCACCCGCCGCCCCACCTGACCGCACCTCATCTCCCTACGAGCGCCCCCGCCACGCCCCTGGTGACGGGGGCGCTCACGTGCTTTTCCGCCCTGTGAAAGGAGATCGCGATGGGCGCATCGTCACGGCCCGTCCGGGCACCCGGTCCGGCCCGCCCACGGCCCACCACGCCGGCCGGCGCACTCGCGCAGGCCCATCGGATCGCCGAGGCCGTCGACCAGGCATGGCACACCACCGCGACCAGCGACCGGACAGAGATCCCGCTGTCGGTCGTCGCGGCCCTCGCGCTGCGCACCCCCGATGACGCCGACGAACGTGCCTGGGTCGTCGCCCAGCTGACCGGCACCGACGACAACGGGCTGCTCGGGTTTCTGCGCGCGACCTGGCAGATGTTCGCCCGCGTCCGCCCCGATCTGTTCCCCCGGGTCGCGCTGCTGGCCGCGCCGTGGTTCACCGACCCCGCCCCCGACCCCGATCTGCTGCGCGCCGTGCGCCGCGTCGTGGACGCGGCGCTGCGAGCCGGGCTGCACGAGCTGCTCGGCGCGGCCCGCTACGACGTCGACCTGTTCGGCCCGCTGCTGATGGTTCTACGGACCCGCGGCGCCCGCGCGGCACGCGGCCAGTACTACACCCCGCCCGACCTGGCCGACCTGCTGGCCCGGCTCGGCGGCACGCTGCCGCAGGCGGGCGAGCTGGTATGGGAGCCCACCGCTGGAACCGGCGGGCTGCTGCGCGCCGCTGCGCAGGCGATCCGCGACGCCGGCGGCGATCCGCGCACCATCCGCTGGGTCGCGGTCGACCGCGACGAGCTCGCGCTCGCCGCCCTCGCCACCAATGTGATCATCTGGGATCTCGGACCGCAGGTTCTGATCGGCCACGGCGACGTCCTGGCCGACGACTGGCAGGCCCGCGCCCTCGGCGAGCGCGCGGAAGCTCTCGCGCTCGCCCGCGACGTCCACCAGGCCGCACGTGCGCTCACCCTGCTCCGCCACCTCGATCGAACAGACAGCGACCTGCCATGACCTCATCCGGGCCGCCACGCCCGGAATCCCACGATTGGACCCTTCCGATGTCCTCGGAGCCGCTCGTGTCGGTCCACCGTCCCCAGGCCGACACCATCCATATGACCGTCCGGCCGGGTGCGGACGGCGCCACGATCGGCACCGCCCTCGCCGACCTGCCCGACGGCGCCTTCTACGTCGACCACCACGGCGACCCCACCCACGTCACCCTGATCTTCCGCGTGCCCCCGACCGTGGCGGTCGCGCCCGCTGGCTGGACCCCGAGCGTGAACGGCCACCGGCCCGCCGTCGACGACGCCGCGCAGGCCGTCCACACCGTCACCGCCGGGCTCCTGCTCGGCGCCTACGACCGCGACATTCTGCGCCCGCCGCTGGACCGCACGCGGCCCACCGTGCTCACCGTCGTGCGCCTCGTCCGCGTCCGGGCCGACGCCCTGAGCCGACGCACCCGCCACTGACCGGCCCATCCCGAAGCCGCACACCGCCCCCTCACCGTGCCTTCCCCGGAGGTCGTCATGCCCGACATGTCTGTCAGCTTCGGCACCGTCGAGGTGTTCGAAGCGCTCCCGCCGCACCCGATGGCCAGCTGGGAACCCGGCAACGTCCACCTCCCGCTGCGGATCAGTATCTGCCTCGACGAGGCCGGAAACCTACTGATCCACATCGACACCGCCGTGACCCTCGACCACGCCGAGGACGCCCCGCCGTTCGTGATCTACGTCGATGACGACCACATCTACGGCGACCTGACCGGGGTCGACCGGTCCGACTGCGCCAACCCCACCCACGGCCACCCCGTCCCCTGCCGCGTCGCCGCGGGAGGAACCGCCCCGCCCCACGACGGTCACGCGCAGCCCGAGGCATCGCGTGACCGTCAGGAACCCACGGCGGCGAACGCGACCGAGCGGCCTGACATCACCGGCGCACCCTGATCATCCGAAGGCCACCGATGTCCACCCAGCCCGCACCGCCGTGCCCTGGATGCGACGCGCTTCCGGGCCGGCGCCACCACCCCGACTGCGACATCGCCCGCTGCCACCAGACCGGGCTGCAACGCGCCGGCTGCGACCAGCCGCATGACCACGGCGATGACCCATGGACCGGCACCTACCCCGGTGAGACCGAATGCCGGGCGTTCGACTGGATGATGCCCGCCCCGTTCCAGGAGTTTCCCGACCTCAACCGCCTTCACCGCGAAGCCGTCTGGGACCCCCACACCCGCCAGTGGACCCGACCCTCCACACCTACCAACCCCAGCGACCAGCACTGAGACCCTCCGAGCACACGGGACAGGGCAGCGGTCGCCTTCCCGGAAAGCACCCGACAATGATCAAAATAGTGCTGGTGCCAGCGGACCCGCTGGAGCCGATCCGCCTGATCGACCATGACGAAACCAGCCTGCGCGCCGCGCAGGCCCTCGTGGGCGGACCGATCGAACCGATCGACCTCACCCGCCCCGCCGCGACGCTCTACGTCAACGAGAACGGCAAGATCGATGGGCTGCCGCGCAACGGCCGTGCCACCCTGCTGGCCTGGGTCCATGCCCCGCAGCTACGCGGCCAGGATGTGATCGTCGGGGACGCCTACCTGGCCGGCCCGGAACGCCGGGGTTTCGACACCGACACCCCCGCCGATCTTCTCGCGGTCCTGACCGGCACCGCCGTGCAGGTGCAGATGCGGTCGCGCCGCCGTCGCAGATGGACGACGCTCCCGGGCACCGTGGGCACTGTCTACGACGAGCCGTTCGACGCCTACGCCACCGCCCTGCTCGCCCTCGATGACCCGGAGATCCTCGACGTCCGGGTCATCCCCACCGGCCAGACCTGAACCACGACGACCCAGGACGAAGCTCCAGGCCGGGTGGCGGCACCGTCAGCGACTCCGCCTGACGGTCGTACTCGCTGAACGTCCGTGTCGCTGATCTGTAGGCCGAGCTGCTGGCTAGCTCGCGTCGCCTGGCCGGGCCCGTCCTCGGCCCGCCCGGGGACGCCGGCCCGAGCGCACCTGTCGGGATTCGGCGCAGCCGCAGCCCGGCAGGCCCCGTGAGCTGCCGCTCGGCCCGCTCCGCTGGTCCCGGTCGGGGCCAACTCCTGATCGCTCGCCGCGCGGCTCGTGTCGCACACAACCCGCCTCGGACCCGACCCCACGGGGGAACCGCGACTCGATCGCCGCTCCCCGCGCCGGGCCGTTCCCAACCGCTCATCCACCGGAGGAAGCATGACCACGACCAGCGAGAACCGCGCCTACGCCCGCGAGGTGGGCGCCCGACTACGCGCCATCCGCACCCAGCAGGGCCGTTCCCTCCAGCAGGTCGAAACCCTCTCCCTCGGCCGGTGGAAGACCGCGGCGGTCGGCTCCTACGAACGCGGCGACCGCATGGTGAGTATCGAGAACCTCGCCGCCCTCGCCGCGTTCTACGGCGTCCCCGTGGCCGAGCTCCTGCCCAGCGCACGACCCGACCCGCTCCTGCCGCGCACCGCCCGCGTCGTGCTCAACTTGCCCGCCCTGGCCAGGGTGCCCACTGAGGACACCGGGGCGCTACGCCGCTGGGTCGCCGAGATCCAGCGGGAACGCGGCGACTACGCGGGCCGGGTCCTCTCGATCCGCGAAGGAGATCTACGCACCCTCGCCATCCTCTACGACCGCACCCCCGACGAGCTGATCGACATGCTTCGGCAGTGGAATGCGCTCGGCCCCACCAGTGACCTCGGGACCGCCTCGGACACCGCCTGATCCACCCACGCCGGCAAGGTCATCAGGCTGGCCGGCGACGGCGCGAGAATGTGCCCGACGACTTCCAGTGCCGCCACGAACCGGCGGATCGTCGGGCATCCCCGGCCGGGCCGGACGCGCGAGGTTCCCCGCCGCGCGCCCGCCACGGCCATCCCAGGGACCGCGAGGCCGCCCAGGTGGGGTATGCGTCCGTGAGGACCTACTTCCCATCCAAATCTTGCTCCCAGGAAAGAGAGGTGCTTGCTATGCGTGAATTCATCGCCCGCCACGACGGCGGGCGTCTGAAGGATCGGTTCGGTGATGAAGGTCGACGACGGCTGGGACGTCATTGACCTCGGACACGACACCCGATGACCACCACGACACCATCAGAAGCCCGTGGCACACAGATCGGGTCCGGTCAGGCCGCGCGGGTAGCGGCTGACGCCCCCTGTCGAGGACAGGCCGCCACCCGTCGGACCAGACTGGGACCATCCGGTTCCTGCCACGACATCCGACCTGACCGAAGAGGACGCCTCGGTGAACATCGAGTCCCACATCCTGCTGGACACGACCATCGGCGAACTCCAGGATGCTCTCCGGGCCGGCGACCAGCCTGCCCTCGCGGTCCTGGAAGGCCAGCCCACCCGCGAGCACCGCTTCGCCGACTACCTGCGCGACCCCGCCAAGGCCGTCGCCTACGAGCGGCAGCTGGCCCGCGAGGTCGCCGGCATCGACCTCGAACGGCTGATCCTCGCTGTGCCGATGATCGTCACACCACATCCGCTCGTCGGGGAGGACTCGGTAGCCCTGCGCTCGCCCTACACTGGCCCGCTGCGCGACGACCTCGACGAATACGACGTGATCGCCTATACGATCTTCGACGTCGAGGAGGGCGTCACCACCGGGACGGCGCTCTACACCCGCAACCCCGACGGCACCTACACCTTCGGCCTCGACGGCGACGAGAAGTTCACTGTGACCGTCCCGATCGACCCGTCACGGAGGTTTCCCGGGATGGCGCTGCTGCGCGAGATCCTCGACGAGACCCTGCACCTGCGCGCCGGCCTGCGCCGAGACGGCGGCCCCGAACCGCGCTGAGACGGCCCCGTCCCGCAGCCCGCTCCCAGGCCGCCAGCCCCTCCCCCAGACCCGAAGGACACCCGGCATGAACGACGACACCTGGACGCTGGTCACCGACGTCGTCGGCCGTGTCCAACGCGCGATCGGCCTCAAAGAGGCACCCGCGATCGTCATCCTCGACGGCGACCGCCGCCAGATCCTGTCCGACTACGACTACCTGCGTGATCAGGACGCCACCGTCGCGTTCGAGCACAAGGCCGCCGAGCACGCCCGCACCCTGAACCTGCGCCGGTTCGCCTTCGCCGTCCCCCAGGTCGTCATCAAGACCGAGCCCGGCATCTTCAGCGCCAGGGCGGTCTCCAACCATCCGCTGCGCCCCGGCGAGCACGAGGCCATCGCGTGGACCGCCTACGACACCGTCGACGGCGCCGACTTCGGCTTCGCGCCCTACACCCGCCGACCGAACGGCCGGCCCGTCTTCGACGAGCCGGAGATCTTCGACGTGCCGATGCGGGCCGACGACCGCATGCCCGGCGTCCGCCTCCTGCGCCAGCTCACCGACAGCTGAGCACACCGCCCACCGGCTGACACAGGCCCGCGCCACGAAGGGCTTCGGTCACCGATTCCTCAGCGCGCGTGACGTCCTGGCAGCAGCAACCGTGGGCCGACGCCGTCCCGGCCGGGTCGATCGCGATACCAGGACCAGGGCATGAGTAGCGTCCGGCCCCGGAGCCGAGCCAGCAGGTCTGTCAAGGGGACCCGGATGCGCCCGGCCGGATGGGTTCGCTGCGGGGGCAGGCGCGAGCCTCTTCCCATCCGCTTGTCCCATAGGGTGAATAAAGGGCCTCATTGGACGATGGCACTCATGTCCGATGAAAACTTACAAATCCTCACTTTCCTGGACGTGTCGCCCCGAAATAGTCGTCTCCTGGCCATCTGTAGGGGGCGACGTGCACCAGCTGGTCCTGCCCCGGAGCGCTGATCATCTGCCCGTTGCCGATGTAGATCGCGACGTGGTGGATGTTGGTGGCGGTGCCGTAGTAGACGAGGTCGCCGATCTGGAGTGGTTGGCCGGGCGGGACCACAGGTCCCGCTTCGTACTGGGTCTGGGCGGTGCGGGGTAGGTCGATGCCGGCGGCCTTGTAGGCGGCGCGGGTCAGGCCGGAGCAGTCCCAGCCGCCTTCGGCCGGGCCGTCGCCGCCCCACAGGTAGGGGAGGCCGATCTGTCCCTGGGCGTAGAGGACGGCGGCGTAGCCGGCGTCGGACGGGGCGGTGTCGGCGGCGAAGCCGCTGGTGGAGCTGTACTGGGTGGCTTGGGTGACGACCTGGGCTACGTAAATGTCCGAATGGTTGTACGTCCACAGGGCGCCCGTGAGGTCGGTGGCGACGTGGTTGTCGCAGAGGTAGAACGCGGCGGCATAGATGGCGTCCTGGCGGTTGTAGCGCGAGGGCGGGTTCGCGCCGCCGGCCGGGAGCGGGTGGCGGGCGACGACCTCGGCGAACGTCGGGGCGAGGAACTGCATGTCGCCCGCGGCCCCGGCGCTGTTGGTGCCGCTGACCACGCCCGGCAGCCTGCTGCGACCATGATCAGATTCCACTTTGCCGATGGCGGCGAGAGTTGTCCAGGACAGGCCGGGGCAGGTCGCGGCGGCCTGCATGTAGAGGTTGAGGTAGTCGGCGGGGATGTCGTCGAGCGCGGTCTGGCTGGGGCTGCCACCGCTGGAGCAGCCGAGGAACCAGCCGACGACTGGTAGGCACAGGACACGTTCGGCCATCTGCGCGGCGGCAGCGCCCATCATCACGATGAGCAGGACGACTGTGGCGACGGCGGCGGCGAGGTACTTGGTCGTGGCCGCTCACCCCCTGCTGCCAGGTGGGGGCATCGGTGCGGGCGGACGCAGTCCCGGCCCCGCCGGGGTGCCGCCGGTCCGGCCGTCGACGGGGTCGGGGGGTCGGAGCCGGGGCCAGGCGGAGGTGAGCTGGTCGAGGGGAAGCCGGGTGCCGCGGCTCTGGGCCAGTGGTAGCCAGCGGGCAAGGGTGGGATCGAGCTGGGCGTCGGTGGGGGCGAGGGTGGCGGCGGTGGTGGCGACGGGGACCATGTCGGGCTGGTCGAGCCCGGTCAGCGCTGTGGCGAGTGCGCGGCGGGCGTGGGTCTCGCGCTGGGGGGTGGGGAACCAGAACAGCACCGGTGTGCTGATCCTCGTCGCCGCGGCGAGCCGCCCGTAGTCGCTGATCTTGAGGGCGAGTCGTCCCAGCGGCTCGGTGGCCCAGTCGAGTTCGAGGAACCATTCGATCTCTCCCCGGGCGGATGTCCAGCGGCCGTAGGCGTCGGGGCGGACGATGTCCCCGAACGACCGCAGGCAGCGGCTCTCCGACCACCAGGCGGTCAGCGTGCCGGGTGGGGTGGGTTGGCGGGCGTGGGCGATCAGGGCGGTGAAGAAGCCATTGACGGCGACGGTGTGCGCCAGACGCAGGGAGTGGGCGATGGCCATCGCACGGGTGTGGCGGTAGCCGGTGTCCTTGATTTCGATGCTGTCTTCGGCGGCGAGGACGCTGGCGCCGGCGATGTCACAGACGTAGTGGGCCGGGGGTTGTCCCTGGCCGACGGGGACGAGGGGTTGGAATCGATCGAGGACCCGCCACTGGTAAAGCTCCCGCAGCCGGCGGTTCGCGGCCCGTCGGCTGGGCCAGCCGGCCTCGACGATCTGGTGGGTGGTCAACACCCGGTGCTCGTGGGCCAGTCGGGCGATCCACCGGTCACGGGGGGAGAGGTGACGGGCGAGATAGGTGACCAGCGCGGCGTCGGCGACGACCCGGCCGGGCGCCCGGGGCGGGATACGCAGGGCACGCTGGGGATGCGGATAGGCGACCATGAGGGCTCCGAGGTGGTCAGCGGGCGGATCGGCGGGGGTCCGCCTGCGGCTGCGGGGCCGTCGGGTCCGGCGGCGTCGGTGTGAGGGTGGGCGCGCGGCGGCGCAGCTCGCGGCGGATCTGCGCGGCCCGGCCGGGCACCGGGGCGGGGAGCTTCTCGGTGCGCAACGTGAACGCCGGTGCCTCTTCGCCGGCGACGACGAGGCGGGTGGCGGCGTGGAAGCGGCCGAGGTTGGCCAGGTCGTGCTCGGACAGGCGAGGCTCGACGTGGCGGACGAGTCGTTTCGCGTCGAGTGGCGACATCGTGAAGTAGAGCTTGCTGCGGGCGTTCGCGGCGATGCTCTCTTCCAGGTGCCGGGGCAGCTGGGCGAGGTTCTGATGCGCTAGGGTGATCCCGAGTCGGTAGCCACGGGCGGCGGCGAGCATGTCTTCCAACGCGTACGGAAGCGTGAGGAAGTTGTGGTGAAAGTCGACTCGCGGCGCCCTGCCGGTGTCTCCACCGGTGGGATTCCGCGAGCCGCTTCCCGAACCGGACATGCGCATCTCTACGCATCCGGCTCTCCGCAGGTCCCGCTCGGGCACGATGGCGCTCCTCACTGCTCGACCGACCATGGCGTGGGGATGACCTTTCCTCGGTACCGGTAGGTGGTCGTGCGTACCTCGCCGGGGTTGAAGAGGGTTATCCCGTTGCTGCTGGGCCACCAGCCGCCGTCGCAGTAGCGGCGGCGGAGTTCCTTCCAGTTGTTCTTGGGGTGCTTCCTCCGGATCCATTCCCAGACGTGCTTCCAGACGAAAGCGCGCAGGTACTGGAACGTTTTCGAGGACACCCCTGGTTGGAAGTAGGTGCACCAGCCCCGCAGTGCCTGGTTGAGGCCAGGCAGCAGGTCGGCCAGGTCTTGGTTCGTGGTCTGCCCGCACAACGCCTTCACCTTCATGGTGATATTGGCGAGAGATTTCTTCGCCGGGTAGGTGTAGACGAAACGCCGATCCGTCGTCCCCTTCTTCAGGTGGCGTTGGATGCGCCACCCCAGGAAGTCCAGACCCTCGTCGATATGGGTGATCAGGGTCTTGCCCTCGGACAGGCGTAGGCCCATCGTGGACAGAACCCCGGCGATCTCCTCACGCAGGGTTTCCGCATGGTCGCGGTCACCTGCCACCATCAGGCACCAGTCATCGGCGTAACGAACCAGCCGGAAGTTCGGCAGGCCCTGCCGGCGACGCTTGGCCCGAAAATGCGGACTGGTCGACGGGCCACCCGGTGCGTGGGCGATGAAATCGTCCAGCACCGACAGGGCCACGTTACTCAGCAACGGTGAGAGGATCGCCCCCTGCGGGGCACCGGCATCGGTCTTGCGGAGCTGGCGTTCCTGCGTGAGAATGCCAGCTTTCAAGAACGCCTTCACCAGGTTCAGGACACGTCTGTCTCCGACACGTCGACGCACCCGACCCATCAGGGCCGTGTGGTCGATCTCGTCGAAGCACGCCTTGATGTCTCCCTCGACGACCCAGTCGAACGTGCGACGGCCGGACGTGAGGAAAACGATCTCGGCGACGGCGTCCCTGGCCTGGCGGTTCGGACGGAACCCGTAGGAACACGGGCGGAAATCCGCCTCGAAGATCGGCTCCAACACCAGCTTCAGCGACGCCTGGACCACCCGGTCGGCGACGGTCGGGATCCCCAGCCGGCGTAGCTGCCCGCCGGCTTTCGGGATCATCCGTTCCGCCACCGGCAACGGGGTGAACGAGCGGTCCTTCAACGAGCCGCGAAGCTCGTCGAGGAACTGCTCGACACCGTCCGTCACCTGGATCGACCGCGCGGTGCGGCCGTCCACGCCGGCGGTCCTGGCGCCCTTGTTGCCCCGCACCCGATCCCAAGCCACCAAAAGGAAAGCCGGGTCGGTGACGAGATTGAACAGATCATCGAACCTTTGGTGAGGATCGCTGGTCGCCCAGCGGTGCAGCTTGGTCTGGATCCCCAGTACCCGACGGCGCGCCCGCATGAGCGCTTCCGTCGATGCGTCGGTATTCACCGGCGTACCCTCCTGGCATTCCCGTTCTTCGGCTGCTTGACTTGCTGGACCCCTTCGCCATGTACGCGGCTTTCCCGCGCTCGGACTACTACGGGTCCTCCGCCCCATCGCGTGGCCGTCAGACGACAACGGTCCTGCCCTTCACCGGGACGATCTCCCGGCGGGTAGGGCGGCCACGGATGGTTCCCACGTTCACTGCACACCGGTTGACGGAGGAGGTGCCCGACTCTTCCCCGGCAGCATCGCCAGTGGTACGCCGCAGGCATTCCCACTGGCCTCCTTCCCGTCGAAGCAGACACGGTTACGGAGTTGACCATCCACAGTTGATCGCGACGGTCACGCGCTGCATCCCAGCCCATATCCACCAGGTTGGAGCTGGTTCCTCGCTTACGGGGCTTCATACGCCGGTTCCTCTCGTACACCTTTCCGTCTCGCTTGCCGGACCCGGCCTGTCTGGTAGTTCCAGGCCGTCCCGTCGTTGTCAGGACTGCTCCCGCCCTCACCGGCGTTTCCCGGATCGGACTGTCCTCAGCTTCACCAGCCAGCTGCGACTGGCTGGCGGTGGGTCCTTTCACCCCACCCGGTGTTGCGGTCATCAGCGGCTACCTGCCGCTCTCAGACCTGCAGCGCTTCGTGGCGCACCGCCTCGTCCAAGTAAAGGCTGGCGTCCGGGCGTTTTCCCTGGGGCATGCGGGCGCGCCGGGTGGTGGCCTGCCAGACGGCGGACACGACGATGGAGCCCATGAGCGCGGCGGTCTCGACCCCGAGGGCGTCTTGGGCGATGCGGACCAGGCAGACACCGCCGTCGTTGAGCACGGCATCCATGTCGACGGTGGAGGGACCAGCGGCGATCGCTGCGCGCACGAACGGCCGTAGGAGGAACCCGCGGAGTTTGTTCATCAGCGGGGCGACGGCGTGTGCCTGCGCGGGTTCGGAGAGCGCTTCGTACCACTGCCAGAAGCCGTCCAGGATGTCGTTGCCGTCGCCCTTTTTGATCTCGCCGACGAGGCGCTGCCGGTAGGCGCCGTCGGTCAGGAGCCGGGGTAGCTGGGTCAGGACGGGGACTTCGGGTTGCGCGGCGAGGGTGAGCAGGCCGGCGCGGAAGATGTCGTCGGTCCGTGGGCCCCAGGACTCGTGGTAGACGCGGGAGAAGATGGAGACCAGGTTGTCGACGGCGCGGGTCCGGTCGGGCTGGTCCAGCGGGTTGAGGCATGGCGGCCGGCTGGACGACTCGGCGTCGAACAGGACGAGGCGGTCGAGGGCGTCGAGGGGATAGCGGGCGAGGATGTCGATGATCTGGTCGCCCTTCGGGTCGACGTTGACCACGCCTCGGCGTACGGCGATGTCGTCCAGGGTCATGCGGGCGAGGAGTTCGGACTTGCCGGAGCCGGTGGCGCCGAGGATGTGCAGGTGGTGTCGGGCGTCGGGGACCCGCAGGCCGACGGGCCGCGTGTGCCCGGCGTCGGTCCGCCCGATCGGGCGGACGTTCGGGCCCGGACCGGCGACGCCGGGCGGTGGGGCGACCGCTTTCGCGCCGGCGCGTTGGAGGCCGGGAGTTGCCTCGTCCACTGGCAGGTGCGCCAGCGCGCCGAGTTCGGCGACCGAGAGCAGGTCGCCGTGGCCGAACTGCCGGCTGGCGAGGACGGGCAGCGGATGGCGCAGCCGGACACGGCGGTAGTAGTTGTGTTCGCCGTAGGCCGCGAACGCCGACGCGATCGCGTGCGCCCGGCCGCGTAGCTGGCTGGTCACCTGGGCGGTGGTGGTCTCGTCGGTCTGTTCGTCGAGGATCGCGGCGATGGCGTACCGGACTCGGACTTCGTACGGGGCGCCCCGTTGCTTGGTGACGATGGCGCGGTCTTCCGCGGACTGCGCCAGCGACCTCTGTGGGTCGGCCTTCACAGTGCTGATGGCTGTCCGGCGGCGCTGCCGGGTGCGGCCGGCGTGGGGGGTGAGCAGGTCCAGCAGCCCACCGATCAGGTGTGCGGAGCCGCCGGTGCGCAGGCGCCGGGCGGCCTGGCGGGATCGGGCGACCCGGCGGCCGGTGACGGGGCGGGCCAGGATCTGCACGGCTGCCCGCTGGGTGCGCGCCAGTCCGCCGGGCGCGGCGAGCAGCGCGCGGATCGGATCGACATCATGATCCGTACGGATTGGTAGCGCCTCCGGCCGGCCCAGGCACAGTTCCCCGCCGGCGGCCAGCAGCCGCCGGCCGAGCCGGGCGACGACGGGCAGCGGCGCTCGGGCGGGGGTGGTGCGGGTGTGGGCACCGGGCCAGGCCGCTTCGACGGCCCGCTCCACGAAGCCCTCGGGCACCACGCCGGGGACCCAGATCTGGATGCGGACTCCGTCGGCGTCAAACAGGTACTCCCACACGAGGTGCGGCTGGCCGACCAGCCGTCGCCAGGATGGGCGCAGCAGGCCGAGCAGGTTCGCCCACAGCGCGCTCGCGCCGGCCGGGTCGACGGTGGGTGGGGCCAGCACGGTGACGAGGCGGGCGCCGGTGGTGAGGCGTTGCTGGTAGTGGCGGCGCATCCGCCGCCGCAGGGTGAGTAGGCCGGTGGCGGTAATGGCGAGCAGCGGGCCGGCGACGGGTCCCCAGACCGGTGCCCACGCCCGCAGCTGGTCCAGTAGTGCGGGGAGGATGCTCCAGGGGTCGTAGGGGGCGGTCGATGCTGACGGCGTGGTGGCTGCCGCGGCGAACAGGTCCATGGTCACGATCTCCGTGCGGCTACAGACGGTGGTGGTCAGGCGGGGTCGAGGTAGATCTGGCCGTCGGGATCGACCGGGTCGTCTGATATGGCGAGATCGAAGAAGCCGTCGTCGGTCCCATCGGTCTCTGCCGTAAGTTCGGCCGGGTTTGTTGTGATCAGGGCGTGCTCGACTCCGGAGGCGAGGGCCTGGAACGCGACCCGCTGTGCCCCGGCCGCGAGGAGTCCTTGTCCGCGGTCGGCGGAGAGCAGGAACTGCCGTTCGCCCTGAGACAGGTCGAACACGGCGGTGATCTCGTCGATGGCCTGGGGTGCCTGCCGTAGCAGGATTTGGGTGGCGGCGTTCGTGACGATCGCCCGGCCGAGATCGGTGGCCAGTACGTCGGCCGTGTCCTGGGTGGCGACGGTGAGCCCGGCCCAGTACTTCCGGGAGGACTTCGCCATGCGGAACAGGAAGTCCGCGCCGGCGGGTTGGCGCATGAGCAGCCACGCCTCGTCGACCACGACCAGGCGTGGCCTGCGGTCGGCGGGGTTGGACACCCGCCGCCAAATCGCGTCGAGGACGAGCAGGGTGCCGATGGCTTTGAGTTCGTCGGGCAGGTCGCGTAGCGAGTAGACGACGAGATGGCCGTCGCCGGGCGCGCTGGTGGGGCCGTCGAACAGGCCGGAGAACGCACCCTGTGTGAAGGGATGTAGCCCGGCGGCGAGCGTCCCCGCCGCCGGGTCGCTGGAGCTGGCCAGGGTCGCGGCCAGGTCGGTCAGCAGCGGCGCCGGACGGTTCCAGCTCCGTGGGTCGGAGCTGATTCCGGCCACCTGGTAGGTGGCGGTGATTGCCGTGTCGAGGGCTGCGCGTTCGGCCGCCGTCATGTCTCCGACCAGCACGGAGATCGCGGTGTGCAGGAACAGGCTGCGGCGCACCAGCGCGTCGCGGGGTGCGGTCCGTCGGCCGTCGGGGGTGGTTTGGATCGGGAGGTCGAACGGGTTGATCCGGACCCCGTCGCCGCCGAGGTGCAGGTAGCTGCCGCCGACCGCGCCGGCGAGGCGGGCGTACTCGTCCTCGGGGTCGACTACGTGCGCTTCGACGCCGCGGTACAGCGAGCGCAGGAGTTCGAGTTTGACCAGATAGCTCTTGCCTGCGCCGGAGCGGCCGAGGATAACCGAGTTGTGGTTGTCGATGTCGCCGAACCGGTCCCAGTAGACCAGCCCGTTGCTGGCGACGTTCAGGCCGTAGAACACGCCGGTCGGGGCGAGGGACGTCGGGTCGGTGGGCGGCAGATCCGGGCTGGTGAACGGGAACGCCGCGGACAGGGCGGCGGTGTCGAAGGTGCGCCGCATCCGTACCTGGTCCAGCCCGAGGGGGAGGGTGCTGACCCAGCCCTGGAGGGAGCGGTAGCTGACCGGTTTGGCGTCGAGCAGCAGGCTGGCGGCCAGTGCGCGGACGGCGGCGACCTCGTCGGCCAGTTCGGCTTCGCTGCCCGCGTGGACGGTCAGGTACAGGCCGAATCTGAAGAGTTTGCCTTCGCCGCGGGCGACGCGGGCGGACAGGTCGTAGGCGTCCTCGGTCGCGGCTTCGACCTGCGGGTCGACCAGCCGGCCGTACTCGTCACCGAGCTGCCGGCCCGATTCGAGTTTCGAGAGCTGGCGGCGGAGCCGGTTCGCCGAGGTGACCGGGTCGATCGGCTCGACATGTGCGGCGACGTCGACCCGGCCCGGGTAGGTCAGGAGCGGGGCGAGCCAGCCGGCGTGGACCTCGCGGGGATAGCCGGTGATCGCCATCGTGGCCAGGAAGTCCCCGCCCACGTCCAGATGGCGGGGCGCGATCGACAGCGCGTCCGGACCGAACGCCGCCGCGGCGGCATCCACCGACGCTGGCGACGGACAGAGGGCCTGAGCCTGGGCCTGGCGCCGGGTTCGTCTACTCATCGGCGGTGTCCTCTCCGGGCGGTGGGTCGTGCGGGCCGTCGGGAGCTGTCGTCGGAACCGCCGGCGGGCGGGCGCGGGGCGGGCGGGTCCCAGAAGTCGGGGTCGTCGGAGTCGTCGAACGGGTCGTCGTAGCCGGGGTCGGCTGCCGGGTCCGGGGCGTCGAACCCGTCGTCTTCCGGAAAGCCGTCGTCGGCGGGGTGGGACTGGTACGGGTAGCTGCCGGCAGGCTCGGGGAGGTCGGCGGTGATGACCTCGTCGGGGGCGGCGAGCGCGGCCGGTGGTACCAGGCCGGCGGGGTTGCAGGCGGCGGCCAGCACGCTGGTCGCGGTGCCGGCGTCCAGCGGCGTGACGATGATCCCGGCAGGGGCGAGCAGGTCGGTGGCCTCGCCGAGGCGGCGGGCGAGCCGGGTATGCGCGGCACGGCGCGCGGCTGCTCCGGCGCGGCGGGCGTCGCGGGCCGCCGCCCGCCGACCCGTCCACACGGCCAGCCCGGACGCTCCCCCGAGCCCGTCAACCGGACCAGCGGCGGCGAGCGGTTCACGCAGAACCAGCAGCACCTGGCGGGTCAGCAGCTGCATCTCGTCCGCGAGCTGCGCCAGGTAGGTGGCGTGTTCACGGGCCGCGCGCGCGAGCGCCGGATGGGGCATCTGCTCGGCGGCGTCGTCGAGCAGATGGATCTGGCCGGACAGGTCCGCAGGCATGGCCCGCACCAGGATCTGCACCGGCGCGGTGAGGGAGTGCAGGTAGCGGGCGAACACGGCGACCAGCCCGTCCTGCTCGCCCAGGGTGCGTAGTGCGAAGTTCACCGTGCTCGCGACCGCGACGACCGCCAGCCCGTCCGCACCGAGGTCGATCACCCCGACCCCGGCCTGGCCGGTGACGGTGCGGGCCGGCAGCCGCAGTGGCGCCGCACTCTGCCCGCCGGCGGCAGATCTCCGTTCATTGGGGCCGCCGGTGGTGGCGCGGGCGGCCAGCCACGACGGGGGCGGGATCACCCCTTCGGGGGCGTTGATCCGATGCCGCGGGCTGGTGCGCTGGCGGACAGCGGCGACCAGCAGCCGATCCAGCGACAGCCCGTCACGCTGGCCCAGGACGAGGACACCGGCGCCCACGGCGACCGGCACCGCGAGCAGGACGAACACCGGCAGCGGCAGCAGGGCCCGGGTTCCGGCCCAGGCCAGGTAGAGCACGATGCCGGTGAGCGTGAGGATCAGGACCTGGCGGGCGGTCAGGTTCGCCACGATCCGGTCCTCACGATCAACATCGGCGGGAATCACTACCGGATGTGTCATCGCGGCTGATCACTTCCGTTCCGGGGGTGGCGGGGGCGGTGGGGCATGTGCGGCAGCAGCTGCTGCCGGTAGCGCGGCGGGACCGGCCGCGCCGGGGAACTCGGACGCGACGCCGGCGGAGCAGGGGCCGGGCGGGCGGGGCGTGGGGTGCGGTGCAGGCCCTCCAGCGGGAGGGCGTACTGGCCGGTGCGGTCCGGGCGGATGCCCCGGTAGGGGTCGAATGGGAGCTCCGGCTGCCGGGCCCGCGGCGGTGCTGGCCGAGACGGTCCCGGCCGGCCGGGACCAGACCGACGGCCCGCACCAGCCCGTGCTGATGCCGAGGCCGGACGCCGCACGGGCTGTAGGGCCGCGGTCGGAGAGCGGGGCTGGTCCACCTCGAACGGCAGCAGCAGCTGACCGTCCCGGCCCACCCACGCACCGCCGCCGTGGGGTAGATACCGCCCGCCCGGGGCGACGGCCTGACCGAACGGGATGGTCAACTGGCGGTGCCGCGGCCGGCCCCGGCCCGCCGGACCCGCCGGCCGGGCCGGGCGGGGCACACCCCGGGCCGTTCCCGGGCGACGAACCCGAGGCACCTGGGTCAGCGGGAGCATCAACTGCCCGGTGGCGGTGGCCCCGACATGCGCGTAGGGGCTGGGCGATCCGCCCCCTCGCCCCCCGCCCGGACCACCACGCCGGGGCCGCCCCCGGCCACCACCTCCGCGGCCACCGCTTCCACGTCCGCCGCGGCCTCGGCTGGTCCGCTCGCCCGCGCGCCCGGCGCCGCCGCGTCCAAATCGGCCACCGAGCATGCCCAGCGCCCGGCCCATGACGTAGGCGCGCACGACCCGGCCAAGAATGCCGCCACCACCGTGGCCGATCCTCGGCATCAACCAGAACGGAATCTTGAACAGGAAATAGATCAGGGTAATCGCGGCGAGCAGGTTAACGACCCCGTCCGGCGTCGGGCCGAACATGGTGAACCCGCCCGGAGTGAAGAACACCTTGAACGAGGCGATCAGGACGAACGACTGGGCGATCTGGATACCCAGGCAGCCGAAGAACGCCCGCCACCACCAGAACGCCACCTTCTCAGTCAGCGGATGTCCATGCCCCGCCAACGCCAGCGGCGCCGCACCGATAAGTGCCACCTCGATGACGACCCGGGCGATATAGGTACACAGCAGCGCCACGACCGATCCGGCGAGGAACAGGCCGAGGAAGATGACGAAGATGCTCTTCCCGACACCACCGGGTGTCGGCACGATCGCCGCCAGGATGATGGTCTTCAGCTGCTCGGCGGCGGCGTCCGGGTCCAGACCGTCGCTCAGGATCGCGCCGGGTAGCACGTTCGCGATCTGGATGGCTTTCGTCGCCAGGAACTGCGACAGCCCGGCGGCGAGGAAACCGATCGGGATCCGCGGCAGGACTTCTTTGATCGAGATACGGGACTGGACCGTGCCCAGCGCCATGACCGTGATCCCACCGAACATGATCAGCGTTCCGTAGGCGGTGGCGCTGATCGCCCACGACGTCGACCACAGTTCCCCGATCGCGGGAAGCTCCGACGGTTCCGGCGTCGTCAACAACGTGCGGCCGAGCAGGTCCAGCAGAGGATTCAGCGCGGCGGTCACCAAGGCGCGGAAAAACGCGGTGATAGCGCCGTTGATCGCGTCGGTGATCCACCCGACGATCCCGCCGCCGTCACCGCTGGTTTCCGGTGCCGCCGGGGTCGTCTGCGGTGTCGGCGTCGGTGGCGGCGGTACCTCCGCGGCGGTGGAGCAGTCCGCCGTGTCGGCCGGGCACGGTTCGGCGGGAGCACCGGCGCCGCCGCTATCGGTGTCAGTGTTGGTGTCGTCGGGCGGGGTGTCCGGAGTGTCGGGCGCGGGCGTGGCACCTCCGTCTGAGGGAGCTGGTGTCGCCGGCGCTTCCTGGCCCGGTGGAACCGGGGAAGGTCCAGGCTGCGCGTTCGGGGTCGGACCGGTGGGGGTGGGCGTGTCGGTGGACGGCGCGGTCGCGGGGACCGGCGGTGCGGGAGCCGCGAAGGCCACCGCGGGAAGCACGACCACCAGCAGCAGGGCGAACGCCGCCGTCCCGGCCAGCAGCGCCCCTCGGCCCCATCCACGGTCGCGAAGCCGAGGAACGCTCACCTGGCGGCGCGTCTGGGCAGGCGGCATGCCCGGGGTACCGGAGGACTGGACGCGGCGGCGGGAGGCGGCGGTCACGGCCTAGCCCCCGACGATCTGCTTGAGGACCCCGACGACGACCGGTGCGAGCGCGGTCAGCCCGTAGCCCCAGCCAGCGTTGCGGAACGCGTCCTTGGCCTTACCGACCTCGCTCGGCTCCCCGTTGGAGATCAGGTAGCGCACGCCCCCGACGCTCAGGAACGTCGTCGCCAGCAGCGCCAGAATCCCCATGATCCAGTTGCGGACGTTGGTCAGGACCGTGTCCAGATCGGGTGCCACCGGCACCGCCGGCACCAGTGGTGCTCCTGGAGGCACCGATGGTGACGGTGACACCGCGAACGCCGCCACGCCGCCGGCCAGGACGAACACGCCCACGACAGCGACGAGCAGGACCGCCCGACGCCATCCGACCCGCCGGGCCGAATGCAGTGGGTGGCCCTGGGTTGGCAGGATCGGGTTCATGCGGACACCCCCGTGACCGCCAACACCGCTGCCGGATGGGGCACCGTGGCAGGGGCCGCGCTGCCGGCCAGCGGGCCGGGCGGCCGGGACGGCGGCTCGCCCTCGCTCGCCTGCGGCCCGCGGCCGGTGAGGTGGGCGAGCAGACGCTGTTCAGCCCGGTCGCGCAGCCGGTAGGCGGTGCGTACCGGGGTGGCATGGCGGGCGGCCCAGGCGGGGACCGAGACGTCGCCGAGCCGGGTCGCCGCGACGAGGGCGGCCTCGGTCTCGGTCAGGACCCCGTCCGCGACCGTGACCGCGAGGACCTCATACGGACTGTCCGCCTGGGTCTGGGCAACGGTGCGGGTGAGGAACAGGCCCGGGTCGGGATGGGGGATTTCCAGGGACTGGGTGATCAGGTCCAGACCGGCGCGGTAGGCGGCCCAGCGCAGCCGCACCGCGATCCGCGGCAGATCCAGTCGGATCGTGGCCAGCGCGGTGAGGAAGCCGGTCAGGACCTCGGCCTGCACGTCGGCCGGGTCAACGTCGCTGTGCTCACCGAGCAAGGAAGCCACCGCCCGCAGTGCTGGCAGCGCCATCCCGGCGGCGCCGACCGTCCATGCGTCCCCACGGGCGCGGGCGCGGCGGATCACCGTCTTCCAGGCGGCGTCGCTGGTGGCCTGCGGGCAGGCACGGGCCAAGAGCCGGTCGCGCAGCTCGTCCAGCGGCACCAGCCGGTCCGGCAGGTCTGGCACGCGCGTGCCGTCCAGAGCGAGCGGGTCAGGGTCGGTGACCAGGAGCGCGAAGCAGTCCCGCAAGGTTGCCAGAGGCAATGCCGGCGCGTTCGCGCCAGCGGTTCGTACGGGAAGGGAGGACGTTTCGTCGGGCATTGTTCGCCGTCCTTCGGGTGTCGCGGAATTCGGCCAGCTCTAAGGACGCCACATCAAAGACAGCGAAAAGACAGCGCGATCTCCCAGCGAATGCACAGAAAAGATCGCTGTGCATTTAGAGCAGTCACAGCGGGATCATGCAAGCCGATCCCCCAACCCCAGCCGCGCTGCGTGCCAGCAGTTGACCAGGACCCGACAGTGAGCCTCTGACCTGCGATGCTGTAACGCCGCCAGCTTCCGACTGGTGATCGCTGGCACGTGCCCAGCGATCACCAGTCGGACCTCGCCGGAACCAGCGAGAAAAATCTTGAAAAAATTTTCGGGCCACTCGCCGGGGCGCCGCCAGCGGGATGACAGCGATCAATAGTCCGACCGGACTAAACCATGCACAGCGGGAAAAATCTTGGAAAAAATCGTGGGGGTGGTGGCAAAAAACGGCACAGCAGCCGGTCTCCTTTTACGACCACGAAAACACGCCCGTCGTGAAAGGCAGGACCACCAGTGCCCACCCCGTCCGACACCGACCGCACCACCTTGCCGGTCGTCCCGGCGGGCCGGCCGGCCACCGTTTGGCCGTGCCCGCCAGCCACACCCGACCAGACTCCGGCCGCCTGGCTCCCGGCCGCCGTCGAACGTCTCGTCGTCACCGTCAGCCGGCCCGACGACCCGGTCCTGCTGCTGACCGAGCCGCCTCTGTCGCAGACCGGCCGGCTGGCCGCGCCCGGCGACGAAGAGCTGGGCGAGGAACTCGCCGACTGTGCCGGGACCGTCTCCCGACTCGGCCGGCGCGTCCAGGCCCGGACCGCGCCCGCCGACGCGTCGCCACGATGGGCCGGGTCCGGCTCCGGACTGGGCCCTGTGGCCGGTCCCGGTCCAGACCCCGACCGCCCTCTGCTGGTCGTCACGGCCGTGGAACCGACCCGACTCAGCTGGTTCACCCGGATCGACTGGGGCGGTCTGCTAGCCGACGGCGGGACGCTCGCCGTCGTCAGCCGCTGCGACAGCTTCGGCGGCTGGCTGATCGACCCAACCGTCGAACTGGCCCTCGCGGCGGACCGCAGCAGTCTCGCGCTCCTCGACCGGATCGTCCTGCTGGAGATCCCTCTGAGCCAGCTCAACAGGCCCGCCACGCCCATCCCCGCCGGGGTGGTCGCCCAGCGGGTGCACTCCGACCTGCTGCTGTTCACGCCCGTACACGCGCCGGTGCCACCGCCGCGGGACGCAGTCTGATGACCAGCGAGGTCGAGACGTGGCGCTGCGGCCCACGGTGGGCGACGGTCTGGCCGACCGGCCGGCACACCATCACCACCCCGTCAGACTGACGGGCCCACAGCCGGGCCGGTTTCCTCGCACGGGGACGCGACCGTGCCAGCGGCAGTCGCTGCCCACGCGATCGCGGTCTACAGCCGGCCCAGGGACACAGTGTGCGACCCGGACTGCGGGCCGGGAGCCGTCGTGACCGAGGCCGTGCACGCCCACCGCCACGCCATTGGCATCACCACCGGCCCCGACCGGTGGGAGGCCGCCCGTGCCGCGCTCACCCTGGCGAAGGCCCGTGGTGCCCGCGGCGACGGGATGATCCTCGACCGGCTGCCCGACCGCGAGTCCTGGGCCGGACTCGGACCGGTCGACCTGCTCCTGACCGCCTTCGGACCGACCGACCCCGCCGAGTCGGCCGGTCCGACTAGGGACTGGTTGCGCGAACGGCTGACCACCTACCGGGGTCTGCTCCAGCCCGACGGGCACCTCGTCGTCATCGCCGCCTACCGCGTCGGCGACGGGATGGACCTGGCCAGCCACGTCGCCGTCGCCGGCCGGGACACCGGCTGGCGCCCCGTGCAGCGCGCCGTCGCGCTCACCGCAGTCCCCTACATGCGGGACCTCAGCACGGACCGGCCGGCATCCCGTGCACGGGCCTACCCGGTCCACCAGGACGTGATCGTCTTCCGCCTCGACGGTCGGCGAGCGCAGCATCCGCGACCGCCGGACCCGCCGCCAGCGCGCGCCGCCTTCGACGCCTCGCCCCACTCGGCCGACTAGACCACCCCTCCGCTGGCCGGGGCGGGGTGTGTTCACCCCGCCGCGGCCGGCTCTCGCTCTGGCTGGAGCCCCGCATGTCCGATCTGCTGCCCATCCCCGCGCTGCCGCCTGCCCTGCGGACGCCGGCCGGCCGGCCCGGCTGGTGGTGGCGCCTGACCCACCGCCGCGCTGCCCGTGCCGCGCGGCGGGCACTTCTTCTCGCGGAGCATCACGCCTGGACCACCGAACTCGCCCGCGCCGCTCAGATCGACCTGGTCCGCGCCGGCTTCCACCTCGGCCCCGTCCCCCTCGGCTACCGCCCCCGCCGCGTCACCGAAGTCGGCACCGATGGGCGGGTCCGCCAGGGCATCCGTCTTGTCGTCGCCCCCGGCCCCGCCTACATCATCGGGACGATCTACCAGTGGCGTGTCGAGGACGAACTCAGCCCCCGCGCCATCGCTACCCGCCTCCGCGCCGTCCACAACGACCGTCTCGTACCGCTGGTCAACGCCACCACCAAGCGACCGTGGCAGCTGACCTCCACCAACGTCGCCCGCGTTCTGGCGAACCCCGTCTACACCGGCGCCACCGTCTGGGGCCGCACCCACGCCGGCCAGCCCGTCCCACCCGACAAGTGGATCGTCTGCCCGCACGCCCACCAGCCGATCATCGACGGCCGCACCTTCTTCCGCGCACAACTCCTCACCACCCCCGAAACCGCGATCATCAGCCCGCACCTGCCGCCCTGGGAGTTCCCCGATTCTGGCGCCGCTGGCCGCGGATAGACCACCGCTTCGATTGAGCTGATCTATATCCCGCAGGAGAAGAAGCAGCGTCGATGAGTGCGCCTGAAGCACCACGGCCCGACGCTCGTAGCGGAGGCCCGGCCGGCACGTCAGGTGGATTTCCAGAATCTCGGGCAGCGCCACCTTGCCGCGCGATAGAGATAGCCGCGGCGGCGTCGCGGCAAGGAGAACAGCTCCTTACAGCAGTGGACGTTTCCCGCAAAAAGTCCTACTGTGGAAATCCGAACGGACGTTGAGGCGACGACGAAAAGTTCGCGCCAGTACGTGTAGCGCACACTCTCAGAGGCGTCGTTAAGCCTGGAAGCATGGGCCAAGCTCTACGACGTCCACACTCGTGGCTTTCTCTGAGACCTCGATACTGCTTCTTCTTCCTCCTACGTGGAGGAATCCGTGGAGAAGCTTCTTCTGACGACCGATGAAGCCGCCGAGACCCTTGGCATAGGGCGTTCCACCCTTTACGACCTGATCCGTTCAGGGAAACTGCGAACCGTCAAGATCGGCCGCCGACGTCTCGTTCCTGCTGCCGCACTAGCGGACGCCATCAACACTCTCCTCGAAGAAAGCGAGCCCCCGTGACCAAGGAACCCGACAACAAGAGGACCCGCCGGGCCAACGGACAAGGATCCATCTACCAGGGAAAGAACGGCCTGTGGGTCGGCGCCGCCTACGTGCTGATGCCCGACGGGACACGTGAGCGCCGTCGGCTGTACGGCAAGACCCAGGAGGACGTCCGCGCGAAGCTGACCGCGGCGCAGGCCCGCTCCGACCAGGGCATCCCCGCGGACGCTACTGGGTGGACCATGGCGCGATTCCTCACCTACTGGCTCACGGAGATCGCCGGCCCCGCCTGCCGGCCCCGCACCCTCCAGGGCTACGAGGTCATCGTGCGCACCTACCTCGTGCCGCACCTCGGGAAGAAGCGGCTGAACAAGCTCAACGGGGCCGACGTACGGCTGTTCCTCAAGCGCGTGGAGAACACCTGCCTGTGCTGCCAGCATGGATACGACACCCGCCGCCCGGCCAAACAGCAGCGGTGCTGTGCCGTCGGCCGGTGCTGCCACCGCGTCCCGTCGAAGCGTCTACTCCAGCAGGTCCACAGCGTCCTGCGCAACGCTCTCGGCGCCGCGGTCCGGGAGGAACTGATCAGCCGGAACGTCGCCAAGCTCGTCAAGATGTCCGGGCCCTCGTACACCATCCATCGAGGCCTGAACATCGATCAGTCCAAGCACCTGCTCAAGGCCGCAGCCGACGACCGGCTCCACGCGCTCTACGTCCTCGCGCTCTACTACGGGCTGCGCAGGGGCGAGCTGCTCGGTCTGCGCTGGGAAGACATTGACGTTGACGCGCAGACCCTCACCGTGCGGCACTCCCTGCAGCGGATCAACGGCGAGCTACGGGTGGTGGCGCCCAAGACCCGCACCTCCGAACGGACCCTTCCGCTGATCGGCATTGTCGCGACCGCCCTGCAGGACCACCGGCGTCGCCAGAACGACGAACGTGCGCTCGCGAGCCGCGACTGGGTGGACAGCGGCTTCGTGTTCACAACCTACATCGGCACCCCGGTCTCCCCGGACAACCTGCACCGAAGTTGGAAGCCTCTCGCGGCCCAGGTCGGTCTCGACGGCGTGCGGCTGCACGATCTCCGCCACACCTGCGTGACCCTGCTCCTCGACGCGGGAGTCCCCCCGCACATCGTCCGCGACATCGCCGGCCACTCCGCAATCGACGTCACCATGACGATCTACGCGCACGTATCCCTCGACGAAAAGCGGGCAGCGCTCAGCAAACTGGGCGACCGGCTGGGATGAAGTCCCTTCGGCAGATACTTGTCGTTCTCGGATCGGCGGAACCGCGCAACCTAGTTGCCGGATCGGTCAAATAGGTAGACGGTTAGGAGTCAACTCCTTCTGTTCCCGCTGGACCAGCCCATCCAGGGTGTCGTCGCCCTTCCCCAGGTCGCCCGTTGTCGTGCAGAACCGGCAGCTGGCAGACTGCCTTCCTGTTTGGAGAAGGCGGTCGCGGCTCTGTGGTTGGTGCAGGACGGAGGCGGCCTCGGCGTTATGGTGGTGGAGTCGGACGGCGGCGAACATGAAATGGTTCGCCGCCTCGCCGGCAGCAAGGGTGTTCAAAGTAATGACGCTGGCGGCTGGTACTTCCGGGACATACTGTGCAGCCTCCCGCTCGCCTTGAGGGTGCATGTCGATGGCGAGTTGCGTCGGATTGATCAGCTCGTCGCACCAGAGGCAACCTGCCCCGGGAAGAAGAATCCGGGTCGCTGTGTGGATGTCGCCGATCCTTCCGTCGACTCCGACCGGAATTTTGACCCCGAGCTGGGTTGCTGGGATGTGGTACTGGTGGACGACCTGGTTGACCCAGTGGCGGGCAGAGTGGCTGTCTGCGGCGAGGAAGATCCAGTCGCAGGTCGTCAGCGCGGCACGGGAGTCTGGGTGCTCGACGCGCTTGTCGATGAGGGTCAGCCGCATTGCAGGATTCGCGCGGCGGGCGTTACGAGCGGCAAGGTCGATCTTGCGCTTGCCGACGTCGTCTGGCTCGGCGGCGACGAGGCGTGGGAGGTTCGTCTTGTCGACGCGGTCGTCGTCGATAAGGATCAGCTCGCCGACTCCGAGCCGGGTGAGCAGCTCGGTGATGATGCTCCCCGCTCCGCCGAGGCCGACCACGGCAACCCGCAGCCGCGTGAAGGTCAGCTGCCCAGCGGACCCGAACAGCAGCGACTGCCGGTGCCAGTGCTGGTCCGCATCAGCGGTCTCCGCAGGTCTCGGCCGGAGCCGGATGATGTTGTTGCCCAGAACAACCGTCTCGGCCAAGGCTACCCTGGTCCCGTCGGGGAGCCAAAGGTCGCCGGCGGCGGCTCGGGGCGTGACGACGAGTCCGCCGACCAGCTGGCCGGTGATCTGACGCAGGGCGGGATAGCCCCTTTCGTGACTGGCGAGGTCGGTGGGCGAGAAGCCGACCGATCCTGGGTAGAGCATGTCGTCATGGTTGTGGACCGCGAGGTAGGCGAGGTTCTCGTCACGAGCGCGGAGCGCCTGGTCACGGACGAACGTGGCGTCGAGCGCCCGGTAACCCGTGGTGCCTTCGACATAGCCGACGCCGTCCTCGGCCAGGATGACGTCGCGTGCGAGCAGCCGGGGTCCTCGCGGGCCGTCGGCGTAGCCGGCGAGGATGACCGCGCCGTGCTCCTCGCCATCCCTGAAGAGGTGGCTGGCCAGGGTAGACCAGAGCCCAGGAGGGATCGTCAGGCTCCACCCCACTGCCGGCGGGTTTACCGCGATGCGAGCCACAGCAGCACCTTCTCGGCCTTGAGCGCCGCATTGTCGATCGCGGGGTTCCATTGCTTGGAGCTGCGTGAGATCTGAATGGCCGGCCGGTCGTGCCATGTGGTGAGGGTGATGGCCTCGCCGAGGGCTTGGCCGTCGGCTCGCGAGAGACGGCCGGCGTAGTGCGGATATACATCCGATGCCGGGTACGCCGCGTTGATGTGGAAACCGAGCCAGGTCACGGATGGGTCATAGGTCGATCCAACATCGACTTGTTCGACGATCACGTCGGCGCCGCCGGCGCCGTCCGGGATGACCTCCACCAGCACGCCGGCGAAGTGCGCCCGAACGGCGTCGACAGCCTCCGCGACCGCCGCGGAGAATGCCGTCACGAGTTGTCGTCCGGCGCCACGGCGATGAACTCCAGCTTCGGATGCACCTTGACCAGGTCACTGTCGCCGACGACCTGGTAGTGCTGCCCGTGCCGCACCGACAGCTGGAAGCCAACCTCGATCGCGACCCCCTGCTTGATCGCCTCTTTCTTGATCTCCAGCCCGGTCATCTCCTTGTCGGGCAGTTCGACCGGCTGCCGGTTCACCGTCACCGGGATCCGCGGTGGACGGCGCGCGGCTTCGGCCACTGCCGTCGGCGTAGTCGTCATATCATTCCTCCCTATTAGGCCTGCCACATTGCAAGGCGGGCGAGAAGTATCGTGTACTCCAGTACCTGCTTTTCACCCAGGGAAGACGCGGAACCTCGCACGGATCGTCCAGCTGGAAATCCGGGGGCTGGCAGACATCGACAGGCAGACGTCTACACGCTGCCGTCGACGCAGTTTCTAGGAGGAGAGCAGCGAAATTTTGACGCAAACTGACACCTGGTAGGTGGCCTGTTAGAGATCATCGTTACAGATCTCGGAGTCCGGCCCCAGGAACATGCCGGGCGGAAGCTCGATGCGGCAGATCCGGCAGGTTCGAGCCCCACGTGCTGCTGGCGCGGGACAATCGCACACGCCACAGAGATCATGTATCGCAGCCCCACAGCTCGGGCAGGACCGAGTGGAGACAAAATCTATCTCGCATCGATCACAGTGACCTTCTATATGACGTTCACGAACTGAGGTTTTATCCATCAAGTGGAGAACTGGCCAGTCCGGGGAGTCGACTACTCCCACGACATATATGATGTCGTCGACGCGCAGGGCGTCTAGATAGAGACGGCTGGTCAGGCTGCCGCCAGAAAAAGCTAGATGCCCCTGGTCGCGGAACCGCCCGCCGCGGAGAACGCCAGCCCAGAGGTCGGTACCGGACTGATCACTAGCACGCCGCAGGGAAAGGCTATCCCCAGAGCGGGCAGCGAACTGGAGTGAGCCGTCCTGCCTCAGGATTGCAGCGTATCCGGGGGCGCGTAGACGATGAGCGATCGCCACCGCACAGGCCTCACGGGACACGTTGGGCAGTGCGCCGACGAGTTTGGCCATCCCTGCCGCCGTGCACCCCTGGTGGTCCAAGATGGCGTCAACCTGAGAATCAGGCAGCAGGATGCGGGCGGCGAAAGCCTCGCAGGCATCTTCCTCAGCGTCGCGGGCGCCGTCCGGCATGTCGTATAGCGCCTGCTGGAAATCATCGTCGGTGGCGCCTTCCACATGCGCAATCTCATGTAGCGCCGTGAAGGTCATCCTAGGTGCGGCTGCCCTCACCACCGTGATAGATCGGCGTTCAGCGTCGCTGCTTCCGGCAACCGAGCAAGATGAGGAGACCGGCCGATCTTGAAGGGTCACCGCTATTCCGAGTTGCTCGGCAGCCGCCCTTGCACCAAACTCGCGGACATAACTGTTAAAGCTCGCGAATTTTGCCTCAACCGCCCGGGAGACTAGCTCTGCGTTCAGGCGTGCGAACCTGGCGTGTGCACCGATATCCATCTAGCTGATCACGCCAATCCAGCGTCGGATTCAAGCCTCGACAACTGCTGCTCCACAAGCACGATGCAATCGTCCAGGGAGCCAAAATTTCCGCGCGCAGCAACCGGACTTGTCGCCTGAGCCGCACGCATTTGCCAACCATTGACTTTCATCTTCTCGGCCACGCGTTCAAACCGGCCTCGGAACTCTGGTCGAGCGACCGCCGAGACCCAGACAGAATCAGGCGCCGCCGCTGCCGCAGGGCGAACGTTAAGGCCCATCTCTTTTGAGATCAGGTCTAGTTGTCTCGCCGTTAGATTCTTGGACCCCTGAAGTACTAGTCGAGCGTCTTTAGACGTAATGCCGGCAACACCGGACAGGCGCCCAATGGTCCAACTTGCGTTCTTCATCGCAGATACGACATCGAATCCCTGCGCGGGCTCATCTTCTTCGTCGTCTTCTTCAGGAAATTCGATCAGTCGGGCTTCGCCAATTTCCAGGAAGCGTGAGCGGATCTCTTTCAGGTAGACGCTGAGGTCAGCATCGAATGACCGTCCCATCGGCAGGCCGGCCGGAGGATCCTGATTGCGGCGGATGGCACGGTGAACCATCTCCACCTGATCGGCGTCCACTGCTCCCAAATGAATGTCAAGCGCCTCCCAGCCGACTGCAGTCTCCAAGGAAAACCATACGGCGAAATGAAGTTTCGACTTCTCCTCTACCGCTTGAAGCGTCCAATGATCGCTGGTTTCCGCTGGATCAGTCGTGACTGGAGCGACGAGTAGAAAGTCGTCATCGACGGTAACGATAACACCCAGTTCAGCGATTTCCCGCCCCATGCCGTCATCAACTCGCAGGCGCCAGAGTTGACCACACTTGGGTGCACTGACTAGCTTCTCAGCTAGGGCGTTCGTCATTGTTTTGGGTATGCGCGGCAACGATCCTCGCCCCCAGACCTTCGGAGCAAGGTCACGGGGGTCCTGAGCAAGCGGCGGGCCGGCTGCCTCGATCAGATGCCGACAGGCAGGGCAGGACGAGACATGTTCGCCTACCTCCGTCGCGCGCGAGCTTTCCAGAAGCTCGTCCATGTAATCGGCGAGCTCGTACTCGGCCGGATGCCAGTGGTGTCCGGCCCCGTCTCGGACGTTCATCGTTGGCCCCCTCTCAAGCCCCAATGTCCATCCGTTCTGGGAAACGCGGAACCGCATCTTGATCGTCCGCGACGCAAGATGTCACGGCAGCCGCCACGCCGCCCGAGCCATACTTGCAGCCTCGCGGAGCGCGCCCGCGGCCTCCTGATCATCCTGCATCAGCTCCGCCAGCTTGAGCCGGGTGCTGTTGGCCGTCTGCCATGCCTTGGTACGACCCAACCCAGTCTGCCGAGCGACCACAGTCGCAGACTCATCGAGGTACGGCAGCACCATCTGCTCATGCGGGGTCAGGTGGGCAAGCAGCCGCGCGCCTGCCTCTCGATCTTCCGCTAGGCCCGCTGGATCTTCCATGGCTGGAGGAGCCACCTGATCGAGCAAACTGATCTCCATCTGGTCTGGCATGTCGTATACACGCAACCGAACGGCCAGGGTAGAGACCAGCTCTGTCATCGAGAGACCACTAGGCGCCACCAAGAGAACCGCTTTGATCATCGCCACGAGGCTGTCTCGGTCCGCAATCGGAGGATTCCGGTCCGAGGTTGGATCCCAGGCCGGCACGTTGACCTGCACTCCGGCTGCTGCCTGCACTAGGTCATCGAACCGTGAGGAACCGGCACCCGTCGCGTCTGTCAGGCGAACCCTACCCGCCTGCTGCGTAGCACCAGGAACATGAGGCAACACGTCTTTGACCCTCTCCGTCAGGCGGCCACGCTCCGTCCTCCGCCCTCGCGAGATCAGATCATTGACAACAGTCCGCCAGAGTTGAGCACGGAAGCTGGCTTCGTCCGTGCTCCGTGCGGCCAGGTTCAGCAATCGTTGCGGTCCACGCTCAGCGAACACATCGTGTGCTGCCTCAGTAAGCTCTTCCGAGGTCCAGGCTGGCATCCCTGGTGGCGGTGGAAGGTTCCGGCTCCGCACGACCTGACGGACGGTCTTGTAAAGCAGCTCGACGCCGATCGGCCCCAGCGCGCCGGTGTCGAGCAGTTCCTGCCTCGCGCCGCTCACGACCTCTCCCACCATTCAAGGATCTTCGCGAAACACGCGTTTTCCAGCATGCCGAGGTACTCGACCGCGCCCGGGACGGTGAAGAACGCGAGGTCCACGCTCCTCAGATAGCGGTAGGCAAAGACGCCGTCCTTGGACAAATTCAAAGCAGGGTTGGCCTTGTGACGCACTCCCCGCTCGTTCAGCACAGTCGTACGCATCAGGAGGCTAACCACCGCGAGCCCTGGCGCTGGTGGCGCAAGCACGACTCCCGGCCGATGCGGCTTCTTATCTCTGCCGCTGACGAGTGTCGTATCAATCAAGTAGAGAGCGCCTGGCGACGGCGGCGAGGGCAGGGTCTCCCCCCCTTGGTCGCTACGCTGCGCTCGCGGAGGCGGAACGTCTACAGGCGCCACCGCACCGTGATCGTTCCGCGAACGAGTGTCCGTGCTCGCTCACCTCAACTTCCGCAAAGCTTCAGCCGCGGCAGGCGCCCTCGGCCCTTCGCACACCCCAGACGCTCAACAGGGCGCTTCCCGTTCGCCCGGGATCGTACTAACTGTTGACACAGGGCTCTATAGCCGCGCTGCGCCGGCCTGGCGCATAGCCACCCCGGCTCACGCAGCGGCGAGGAGTGCGCCATGACGACGCGCGAACACACGGGCGACGGCGGGGAGCGACAGTGCACGGAACGGTCGGATCGACGTCACACCGCACCGCCGCGAGTTCCCACATGCTGCCGGGGGTACCGCCGGCAGCTCCAGGACCGACGTCATCGTGACGATCTAGACACGCATCTCCTTCGACGAGAAGCTAAGCTGGGCAGCGAGGACATCGGCTGGGATGATGTCTCTACGACAGAGAACGAGAACGGCCGTGGAGTTCCACGGCCGTTGCCACATCCATTGCCATATAACGATCTTTGAGCGAGCCACGGGAGATCATCTTCATGATGAAGCCGCAGGTCAGGGATGGTGGGCAGGGGCGGGGTCGAACCGCCGACCTTCCGCTTTTCAGGCGGACGCTCGTACCGACTGAGCTACCTGCCCATGTCTTGCATATGGTGCTCAAAAAACGCGGTCCCGACGGGATTCGAACCCGCGACCTCCGCCTTGACAGGGCGGCGTGAACTCCAGACTTCACCACGGGACCATGTTCATCTTCAGTTGTGTGCTGCCCATCCTAGAGGATCGGATGGCCTTGCTCCAAATGTCTTTTCCAGACCGCCTGAGCCGGCGCCCCGGACCTGCGACTGTCGAACTGGAGGTCATGCTACAGGACGCTGCGCCCCATCCGGCCGCTGGGGGACGGGAAGTTTTCACAGGCTGGTCGAGCACCTGGATCGAGGGGGCTGGGCGGCCGGACCGGGTCGGTTCGGCCGTGGGCAGGCGCCGGCACTGGCGGCGTGGGCGCCGGGGAGTCTGGCGACTGGCCCGCCCGGCTTCTTCTCTCGCACGCATGGGCCCGAGGGAAACCTGGCCCCGGGTGGCTGACCACGAGGTACGTCGGCCGCAGCCCCCGCGCCGTTCCGTTGATCAGCCGACCGACGCCCCGGTCGGATCGCCTGAGTGCACAATTGGTTACGACACGGACGATTCCGATTTGGCGGCGGAAACGAGGGTCCCATGGCATCCGAGGCTTCCGAGGCTTCCGATCATGATGGCCTCGGCAAGGGCGACGCGGTCCCCCCAGGTCCTGCGGGGCTCGGCGGACCTGGAGCACCCTCAGGACCAGCGTCGCAGCCGCAGTCGGAGACATCCGGCGTCGTGGAAGCCGCCGGCCACGTGGAGACCGGCTCCCCGGCGTCTCCGGCGACCGACGCCAAGGACGTCACAGCGCCTGCAGGAGAGGCGGCGCTGGTCCGGACGCCTCCGCTGGTCGTGAAGGAGGCCGTGCCGACCCAGGTGATCGAGGGCCCTCCACCGCTCCCGCCGTCGGCGGAAAGCTTCGTGGCCGCCACCGCTCGACCTCCCTCCGCATTGTCATCGGCGGAGACCGCGGCGTCGTCGGTGGAAACCGCGGCCGCCGCCTCGTTGCCCGCGCAAGACGCGCAAGACGCGGAAGACGCGGAAGCCGCCGCCTGCCCGTACCCGGGCCTGCGGGGATTCGACGAGACGAGTCAGCAGTGGTTCTTCGGGCGTGACCAGTTGGTCTCCGATCTCCTCGCCCAGGTCGAGTCGACGGCGTCACGGCCTGGGCCACTGGTGCTCGTGGGTGCGTCGGGGTCCGGGAAGTCGTCGTTGCTGCGTGCCGGGCTGTTGCCCGCTCTTGCCCGCGGGGCGGTGAGCGGCTCGGGTGAATGGCTGCGGCTGGTGATGACACCCGGCGAGCATCCGCTCGAGAACCTCGTCCAGCGAACCGTCGAGGCATTCGGGATGCCCGCGATAGCGCGCGTGCTCCGCGACGGCCTGCGGGGCGAGCCGGAGCGCCTCGGGCTGATCCTCGGCGAGCTTCTGGCCGGGCGAGCCGAGACCGACGGGTCGGCCGAGACCGCCGGGTCAGTGGCTTCGGCAGGCTCCGGATCGGCCGGAGGCGACACTACGGTCAGCACCGGCGCGCCGACGGCCGAATCCCGCACAGCTCGCACCGGCACAGCAGGACGCATGGCACCCACGGCGGGCACGGAACGCACAGCGGGCACGGCGGAATCGCAAGGAGCCCTGACGCGCCGGCCACGAATGGTCATCGCCGTCGACCAGTTCGAGGAGATCTTCACCCACTGCGACGACCATGCCGAGCGGGAGGCGTTCGTCCGGGCGTTGTGCGCGACGGCCATGGGGGATGTCGTCGTGGTGCTCGGCCTGCGGGCCGACTTCTACGGGCCGTGCGCCGCCTTCCCGGAGCTGGTGGAGGCGCTGCAGGTCAACCAGATCGTGGTCGGGCCGATGGCCGCCGACGACATCCGCGAGATCGTGGTGCGGCCGGCCCGTTCGGTGGGCCGCGAAGTCGAGCCTGCGCTCGTCGAGCTCGTCCTGCACGATCTTGGAGCCGCCACGACGTCAGGCGCGGGGGCAGGGGCAGGGGCAGGGGCAGGAGCGAGCACGGGCACCGCCGCGAACGCGAGTGCAAGTGTGCGCGCGAGTGCGGGCTTCGTCGCCGACCCGGGGTCGTTGCCGCTTCTCGCCCACGCCCTGCGCGCCACGTGGTTCGCCCATGCCGACGCCAGTGCGCATGCCGACGCCGATACGCAGTCCAGCGCCGGTACGCACCCCGACACCGGTACGCACCCCGGCGCTGGTACGCACCCCCACACCGGTACGCACCCCGGCGCTGGTACGCACCCCGACGCCCCGGCACAGACCGGCGGCAGTACGCACTCCGGCACCGGCGCACCGGCCGGAGCGGATTCGCTTACCGTCGCGGACTACCTGCGGGTGGGCGGGCTGACGGGAGCGATCGCGCAGACGGCCGAGGCCGCCTACGCCCGGCTGGACGCCGAGGCTCAGCAGGCGGTTCGTCCGCTGCTCATGCGCATGATCAGGGTTGGCGAGAACGGCGCGGACACCAGGCGGCGGGTCAGCCGTGCCACGTTGCTGGCGGAGGTTCCCTCCGCCGCGGCGGCGACGGTGCTGGACGTCCTCGTCGACGCCCGGCTGGTCGAGGCGGACGCCGAGGGTGAGCGCGACAGCCTGCAGATCGCGCATGAGGCACTGCTGCGATCGTGGCCGCGGCTGCGTGAGTGGCTTGACATGGACCGCACCGGTGCGGTGGCGGCGCAGCAGCTCAGTGACGCCGCCGAGGTGTGGGAGCGCAACGGGCGGGATCCGTCCTACCTGTTCGCCGGCAGCCGTCTCGCCGCGGCGCGCGAGTGGGTCGGTGAGCTGGCACAGGTTGGTGAGCTGGCGCAGGTTGATGAGCTGGCACAGGCGGCGGTCGGTGAGCTGGCGAAGGCGGGGGTCGGCGGCGGCCGGGTGCTGTCCGAGGCGGCGAGACGGTTCTTCGACGAGAGTGTGCGTGCGGAGGCCGAACGGCAGCGGGCGGCTGCCCGGCGGGCGCGGCGCCTGCGCCAGCTCGTCGCCGCGCTGGCGGTGTTGCTGCTGGTGGCCGGGGCGCTGGCCGGTGTCACCTACGACCAGAGTGTCTCCTCGGCGCGGGAGCGGGACCGGGCGCTGTCGCAGCGCATCGCCGCCCAGGCGGATGCGGCGCGCCGGGACAATCCGGCGCTGGCCGCGCAGCTCGCCCTGGTCGCGCTGCGCACCGCGGACACCCCGGAGGCACGGGGGGCGGTGCTGTCGGCGTTCAACGGGGGCGCCGGTGTGCCGAGTCGCTATCTGGCGCACACGAAGTCGGCGGGCACGGTCGCCTACAGCGTGGACGGCTCGCTGATCGCGACGGGCAGCGACGACTGGACGGCCGCGATCTGGGATGCCCGGGATCCGCGCCGGACCACGCCGCTGGCGCGGATCCCGGACGAACGGGCCGGGGGGCACGGTCGGGCGGTGAAGGCGGTGGCCTTCAACCGGGACGGAACGGTGCTCGCGACCGGCGGTGCCGACGGCCTGACCAAGCTGTGGGACATCTCCGGCATCTCCGACCACTCCGACCACCCGTCCCGCTCCGACCGCACGCCCCGCTCCGACCGCACGGCGCCGAAGCTGCTGACGACGCTGGAGCAGGCTGACACCGAGGTGTACGCCCTGGCGTTCAGCCCGACGTCCGATCAGCTCGCGGTCGGTGGGTACGGGAACACCGCCTACCTGTTCGACGTCGCCGACCCGCGCCGTCCGGTGAAGGCCGGCGAGCTGTTCCTGCACAGGTCGCCGATCATGGCGGTCGAGTATGGCCCGGACGGGCGGTATCTGGCCGCTGGCGACAGGGGCGGCTCGGCGCTGGTCTGGTCGGTGGCTGATCCGGGGAACCCGCTGCCCGTGGCGGCGCTGTTCGAGGACGGCGGCCCGAGCGAGGACCAGGCTGGTGCCATCCGCGCGATCGCGTTCGCCGACGGCGGCCGCACCGTGTACACGGCCGGCCTGAGCGGCTACGTCCGCAAGTTCACCGGGGCCGATCCGATGCATCTGACGTTCGCGGGGCGGGGCAGTTCCGGCACCGCCGGGCTGACGACGGTGGCGGCGGCCCCGCCCAGCCCGTCCAGCCCGCCCGGTCCGTCCGGTCGGTCCGGTACGTCCGGTGGCCTGGTCGCCATCGCCGGCAACCGCTTCCTCGGCGTCTCGATCTATGACCTGGACGTCAGCGACGAGCGGCTGACGTTCCTGCAGGAGGGCCCGAACGTGTGGGATGTCGCGTTCAGCCCGGACGGCACCCGCCTGGCCTCGGTCTCGGCCGACGGTGCGCTGCGGGTCTGGGAGATGCCCGGCCCTGCCCTGATCGGGCGGTACGGCGGTCAGCAGGAGCTGGCGGTCAGCTCCGCGACGGGTGTCGTCGCGGTGACCGCGGACGAGGCGGTCGAGCTGTGGGACGTCACCGAGACGTACGCGCCGCGGCTGCTCAGCGCGGTGGCGGACGTCCTCGTGGACGACAACGATCTGACCGGCTCGGCGGCCTTCAGCCCGGACGGGCGTCTCCTCGCGGTCGGCACGATCTCGAACCTGGTCCTGTACGACATCACCGATCCGGGCCATCCCAGGCGGCTCGCGGCGGTGGAGGGCCCGCCGGGCGGGTCGTCGCGAGTGCTGTTCAGCCCGGATGGACGGACCCTCGCCGTCGGCGGGTTCAGCACGAACCCGGGGGTCGGCTTCGAGTCCAGGGTGGAGACCTGGGACGTCACCGACCCGACCGGCCCACGGCGGCTCGCTTCCGTGGCCGGGCACCGGTCCGTTGTCCGCTTCCTGGATTTCTCGCCGGACGGCAGGTCGCTGGTGTCGGCCGCGGACCGGTCCGTGCGGATCTGGGACGTGTCGGACCCGCGGCGGCTGCGGCCGCGTTCGGAGCTGCCCGAGTTCCCCGGCGGGGTGTGGGAGGTCCGTTTCTCTCCGGACGGGCGGAGCCTCGCCGTCGGCGCCGCCGGGCCGTTCGCGACGACGTGGGACGTCACCGACCCGGCCAGGCCCCGGCAGCTCGCGGATCTGCCCGGGCACACGATCGGTGTGCTCACCGTGGCGTACAGCCCGGATGGGCGGTACCTGGTCACCGGGAGCAACGACAACACGGTCCGGGTGTGGGATGTGACCGACCGGGATGATCCGGAGCTGGTCGAGAAGCTGGCCCGGTCGGCCGGCGACCAGGCCGGAGTCGTCGCGATCGCGTTCACCCGGGACGGCCAGCGCCTCGTCGGCGCCGTCGCCACCGAGCCCGGGGTCGTATGGGACCTGGACGTCGACCGCGTCGGGAACCGGATCTGCGAGCGGGCCGGCGTGGGCATCACGGAGGCGGAATGGCGGCAGTTCGTACCCGATCTCCCCTACGATCCGCCTTGTGACTGATCGTCGCCACACGGGTTGATCTGATGGTTCCGTGATCCTCGACCGCGCCCGGGTCGAGGCCGCGCTGCCGGGCTACGAGCTGTTCGGTGTGCTCGGGTCGGGTGGGTTCGGGCTGGTGATCGAGGCCCGGCACATCCGGCTGGACCGGCGCACGGCGGTCAAGGTCCTCGCCCTGCCGGCTGTCGCTCCGGCGGAGGCGCGGCTGCTCGCCCGGCTGCGTCACCCGCACATCGTGGAGATCTTCGACTATGTCGAGGACGACGGGCTCGGCCTGCTCGTCATGGAGCTGTGCGACGGTGGGACCCTGCGGTCCCGCGCCGCCGGCGGGCTTCCGATCGCCGAGGTCGTCGGGTACGGCCTGGCGATCGCAGCGGCCCTGGACACGGCGCACCGCCAGCGGGTGATCCACCGCGACGTCAAGCCGGACAACGTTCTTTTCACCGCCGAGGGCACGTTGAAGGTGACCGATTTCGGGGTCGCGAAAATGGCCGCGACCACCGCGGGTGACGGCGGGCCCAACACGATCGTCGGTACCCCGGCGTACATGGCGCCGGAACAGTTCACCGGGGCGCGCCTGAGCCCCGCCACGGACCTGTACGCGCTCGGTGTCGTCCTCCACGAGTTGCTGACCGGACGGACCCCGCCGGTGGCGTGGCCGGCCGGCTTCGCACCCACACCCCCCGGCCGCGCCAGGGCGCCCAAGCCCGGTCGGGGCATGCTGCCTCCCGCGATCGGCAGCGTCGTCCGGCACGCGCTCGCGCCCGAGCCGACGTCCCGGCCCGGCAGCGCGCTGGACCTCGCCCTGGCCCTCGCCCACGCGGCCGCCCGCGACCTCGGGCCGGGCTGGCTGACCGCCTGCACATCGCCCCTGCACATTCCGGATGTCGTCCGGAACCTGGCGGCGTCCGCGCCAACCGCGACGCGGTTTCCGGCAGCGCCCGCGCCCACCCCACCGGCTCCGATTCCGATTCCGGCTCCGGCTCCGATTCCGGCTCCGGTGCCGGTGCCGGTGCCGGTGCCGGTGCCACGGACGGACACGGTGCACCGGGCCGGCGGGCGACTACGCCGCTGGGCAGGCCGGCGGACCGCCGGGGCGGGCGCGCCGAGCCGGGGAATCGCCCACCTGACCGTGGACAGCCCGCTGGGGCTGGCCACCGGCGGCGACGGCCTGCTGTACGTCTCGCAACCGCTCGCGCACCGCGTGCTGCGCATCGACCCCGCGGCCAGCCCCGCAGCCAGGCCCGTGACCGGCCCTGTGGCCGGCCCCGATGGCGCTCCTGCCGTCGTCGCCGTCGTCGCCGGTTCGGGAAAGGCGGGGCTGGGCGGCGACGGCGGGCCTGCCACCGCGGCCGACCTGGACAGCCCGGCCGGCCTCACGCTCGCCCCCGACGGATCGCTGCTGATCGCGGACTCCTTCAACGACCGTATCCGCCGGGTGCGACCCGACGGGACGATCATCACGGTGGCGACCTCCGTGCCGCTGCGACGTCCGCGGGCCGTCACCGTCGCCGCGGACGGCACGCTGCTGGTCGCGGACACCGACGGGCACCGCGTCTGGCGAATCGACCTGGACGGGTCCGCCCACGTGGTCGCGGGTACCGGCTCTGCCGGTTTCTCCGGTGACGGCGGGCCGGCGGAGCGGGCGGCGATCGGCCGGCCCGTCGCACTGGCGACGGATGCCCACGGACGTCTGCTCATCGCCGTCCCGGAGCACCGGCGGGTCCGCCGGGTCGGGCTGGACGGGCGGGTCGAGACGATCGCCGGCACCGGCTACGGGGGACGTCCCGCGGCCGACGGCGGCATCGCGACCAGCACCGACATGGGGACGCCGACGGGTCTCGCGCTCTCCCCCGACGGCACCTGCTACGTGGCCGACCCGTCCGGGGAGCGGGTCCTGGCGGTCCGACCGGACGGAGTCGTCGCCGTGATCGCGTCGCGGCCCGGGGTGGTGCCCGTCCGGGATCCGAGGCAGCTCGCCGTCGGTGCGGACGGCACGCTGTACATCGCCCAGCCTGGCCGCAACCGCGTCACGGTCGTCGCCCCGGCGCAGCTGCCTCAGCTCTGACTCCGACCACCTGTGCGGCGACACCGACCACCTGTGCGGCCCTGCCCGAAGCCGAAGCCGAAGCCCGCAAGATCTGACGATTCTGGTCGCCGCAATGACCACGATCCTCAGGTTTCGCTCGGCAGCTGCGGCGGAGCCGGCACGCTCGGAACCGCACAGCCACACCCGGGACCACAGTGGTCCGTATTCCGCCCGGCCAAGGACCGGAGCAAGATGGGCGCGTGGGGGATTCCGTAACCAGAAGTGACGACTTAATTGCAATGACGGCAGATCGCTGCGCTCATCACGAAGCCGTTCGTGGGCCTGGTTTCCAGGCCGTCTCCGTACGCACACAGGCGATCCGGGTTCCCGGCACCGCGCGGGCACCCCTGGGCGAAGACAGCGGCCCATGAGCGGCTCGGCGACGTCGATCCTGGCCAACGCCGCCACGACTGCCGCGTACCTGGCGATCTGCCTGTCGATCGCCCGCGGCCTGTGGCGCTCCGGCCAGTGGCGCAACAACCCGTTGGGCCTGGCGACGGCCGCCATCTTCTTCACCTGCGCGATCGGGCACGGGTCGCACATCTTCCACAATCCGCACGCGGACGGTCACCCCACGCACAGCGCCTCGGACGGCTCGGGCGCCGCCTTCGACCCGAGCCTGATCGACGTCCAGTTCCTCACCACCGGGTGGGACGTCCTCACCGCCACGGTGGGCATCTGGTACTGGACGTTGCGCGGACGCTTTCCCGCGCTGGTCCGCGGCACCGCACTGTTCGAGGATCTACGGATTCGTGAGGCCACACAGCGGACACTGCGCGAGAGCGAGGAGCGCTACCGCGAGATCGTCGAAACCACGACCGACGGCGTCGTCCTCCTCGACTCACACGGTGCCATCACCTACTGCAACCCACAGTTCGCCGCGCTGGTCGGCCAGATCCGACCGGGAACCCCCTTCGTCACCCTGGTTTCCGATCTCGACTGGGACGAGATCCAGTGCGCGTTGGAGGTCGTGCGCTCCGGCACCCCCCGCCGGCTCGAGGTCGGGCTGCGCCACCCCGACGCGCGCAAGGTCTGCGCCCAGGTGGCGCTCACCGCGCGGATCGGCCCGACCGGTGCCCTCGACGGAACGCTCGCGATCGTCACCGACATCACCGAGCAGAAGAACATCGAGGCCCAGCTGCGCCAGGCGCAGCGGCTGGACGCCCTCGGCCAGCTCGCCGGCGGCATCGCGCACGACTTCAACAACCTGCTCACCGTCATCGACGGGTACGCGACGCTCATCCTGGCCCGCACCGATCTCGACGAGGGCGTCCTGCGGGATCTCGCCGCCGTCCGCGAAGCGTCGGGGCGCGCGGCCGGGCTGACCAGCCAGCTGCTCGCCTTCTCCCGGACGAGTGACGTCCGGCCGGGGCCGGTCGATCTCAACGACCTGGTCCGCGGGCTGGAGGGCATGCTGCGCCGGCTCATCCGCGAGGACATCGAGCTCATGGTGATGCCCGCCCATCGGGCGGCGGTGGTCCGCATAGATCGCGGAAAGCTCGAACAGGTGCTGGTCAACCTGGTCGTCAACAGCCGCGACGCGATGCCGGAGGGCGGCCGGCTGTTCATCCGGGTCGACATCGCCGACGACACGGCGCCGGAGCTGGGCTTCTCCGTCCTGCGCGGAGCACTGGCCCGCCCGTTCGTCCGCCTCACCGTCGCCGACACCGGGCACGGCATGACGGATGACGTCCGCGCCCGGATCTTCGAGCCCTTCTACACGACGAAGGCGCTGGGGCGGGGCACCGGGCTGGGGCTCGCCACCGTCTACGGCATCGTGCGCCAGGCGGAGGGCAACGTCGAGGTCGACTCCGTCCCCGGTCTGGGCGCGACCTTCCGGGTCGACCTGCCCGCGCTCGCGGACTCCGGCCCCACCGGCTCCGGCCCCGGCCGGCCCACCGTGGCCGCCGGGGCTACCGAGAGCGCCAGGCTCGCAGGGAGCGCAGGGAGCGCAGGGGCCGCCGGGAGCCCAGGGACCGCCGGGTGCGCCGACGCACCCGCGCCCCTCGCCGACGACCGCCCCACCGCGGCCGGAAGCCGCCGTTACGCGGACGACCATCACGGAGCGGGCGGTTCGTCCCCTCCGGCGGTGCCCGTAGCGGGATTCGCCGGGCAGGATTGCTGGCCCCGGCGCGAAGGCGGCTGGCCGGCGCGGGGATCCGCGACCATCCTGCTCGCCGAGGACGACGACGCCGTGCGCAACCTCGCCGAACGGGTGCTGCGCGCCGCCGGCTACCTCGTGGTCTCCGCCGCCGACGGCCGCACCGCGATCGATCTCGCTCGCGGGCTGACGTCCATCGACCTCCTGCTCACCGACGTCATCCTCCCCGGCCGCAACGGCCGACAGCTCGCCGAGGAGCTGATCAGGATGTTCCCGGGCCTGCCGGTGGTTTTCACCTCCGCCTACAGCCGCGGGATGCTCGCCGAGGGCGGTACCACCCTCGACTACGCCTACCTCCCCAAACCGTTCACGCCGACGGCGCTGACGGAGGCGATCCGGGACGCGCTCGGCGCCCGGTGGCCAGGCCTCCCGGATGGCGCGGAGTTTCCCGGCATCCCAGGCATCCCGGGCGGTCCGGGTAGCTTAGGCGGCCCGGGTGCCCCAGGTAGCCCGGGTGGTCACGGCCGCGCCGGCGCCACCGGCCTCCCCGCCGCACGGACCCCGTCCGCCCGCCTGTCCGGGACCTCGGCCGGCCGCCATCGGGAAAGACGCCTCCGGCGCGGCCCATGACCGAAAAGCCCTCCCGTGCTGGAGCCGGGCCGGCGGAGCATTCCCGCACTCGTCCACAGGGCGGTCGTTTCCGCCCGCAGACCGCACCGGAGACGTGAAAATGGAAGGGTGACCAACGGGAGCGCACTGACGCGCGCAGCCGTGTCGAACTTCCAGCCGAGCAGCCATGCCTTCGCCTTCACGAACGCGTTTCCCCGCCAGCCGGTGCTGCGGGTCCCCGTACCGGGCCTGGGCTCGATCCCGATCGGCGACGCCAGCCGGGGCCTGTGCGGTGGGATGATCTACGCCGTCCGGGACATGTTCGAGTTCGGCGTCGCGCCCCCGGCGGCGGCGACGCCACCCGACCCGGACAGTCCGCTGTACCGCTACATCGTGCGCCGGCTCTTCGACAGCTTCGACGGCCCGCGCGGGGTGCTGCGCTACTACCGCCTCATGAGCTCAGCCGACGCCGACACCGACCTCGTCCGCGGCTGGCTGCGGCTGCCCGGCGCCACCTCGGCCAGCGTGGCCAGGGAGTGGCCGCACATCCGGCACGACCTGGACCGCGGGCTACTGAGCCCGCTCGGCATCATCACCACCCGCTCGGCCGACCCGATGCGGCTCGGGCTCAACCACCAGGTTCTCGCCTACGCCTACGAGCAGCGCGGGCGGCGCGTCACCCTGCGGGTGTACGACCCCAACACGCCACGGTGGCAGTCCGACGACGTGACGCTCTCCTTCGACGTCCTGAGCCCCGTGCCCGACACCGCGCCGCGCGCCCACCTGTCGCCGCGCACGCCCCTTACGTCGGTTCGGTCGGTTCCGCCGGTTCCGTCGGCCGGGATCGAGCACACGATCGCGATCGGCGGGCGGCCGGTACGCGCCTTCTTCCGCTCCCGCTACCGCCGGACGGACCCGCGGCCCGCCCTCACCTGGCCGCGGGATGTCGGGCGCGCGCCCCGGTTCCGCTGACCGGCCGGAAGCCCCGACCAGGCACTGTCGAACCGGCTCACGGCCCCGGCGGCCCCCGGCGCCGGGGCGCCGTGGTGGGCGTTTGTCGGAGGGACGGAGGATCCCCTATGCTTGCCCTGTTCTGATGCCGACGCCGCGGCGGATCCTCGCCTGGCTTCGGCCCGCTGCCCCCATCGTCTAGCGGCCCAGGACGCCGCCCTTTCAAGGCGGTAGCACGGGTTCGAATCCCGTTGGGGGTACTGTTCGATCACCAGCCAAACCCTCGGATTACCAGGGGGTCTGGCCTCGCTGGGCCTCCTTGGGCTCTCCGGCCCCGGCCGTGCCCGGATGACACCGGCGGACTCTGACAGGCCGCGCCAGAGCTGGCGCCGAGATCCGCCGGATGCCCTACGTGGTGTGGGCCCCTCCCCTCGGCTGTCGACCGTCCGTCCAGCCAGGCCAGCCAGGAGCTTCCTGACGATGCGGGTTTCACCGGAACCCGGTGCGATCACGCCATGTCCGGAACACGGCCAACCGATCCCGAGGATGCAACCCACCACACCGTGGAGACCAGAAAAGGACCACGCACGGACCATCCGATCAGGATTCGGGACTGGCGCCAGGCCAAACCCACCGAAACCCTGACCGAAAACGATCTTCACACACCCCGAATCTGTGGCCATCCTCACAGGGCTACCGGAATTTTTCGAGACCGCGCGGCCGGCGACATCCCGGACATGTGGGTTTCATAGATTCTCGCAGGTGACGACGTCGCCGGTACAGTTGGTCAGACGTGTCACCCCAGAAGCGGGCGCGGGTGCGTCTCCGAATATCAGGAATCGCTTCGATCGTTCCGCGATGGGCTCGCTATAGTAGAAGTATGGTCGCCCTCGGATTTCCCACCTCGCCGGGCCGTCCGCCGTAGCCGGCCGCGAACACCGAGTCTTCACAGGCCATCGCATCCTGAACGCCTAACGGAATCCGGCTCACGCTGCGGCGGCCCCGCGCCGTAGAAGTCGGCACCGCTCGAGGTTTCACACCCAGCTTCCCTCCCGATGCCTGGTGGGATCTTCCGGCCCGTCGTCATCCGCCGCCGAGAATCCTGTCGCGTGGACAAGCTACCAGGCAGGTATGCCTAGGAGACGGCATTGGTGATCACGCATTACGCCGCCACCCCGACCGTGAACGGCCGTGTCGACGCCGACCAGCGCTCCAGAGCGGACGAGGCCACAGCCGACCGATCGTCGCGTGCTTCGCCCGAGCCAGCTGCCATCGACTCATCCGAGAGCCTCGCCGACATCCTGCGAATTGATGTCCTGGTGGCGGACCACGATCCGATATCGCGGCATGTACTCAGCAGGGTGGTGCGCAACGCGAGAGATCAGGACAATACTCTCCACCTGCTGGGCTGCGTCGACAGCTCGATACCGGTCAAGAGGTGGGAGAATCTAAGCGACGCCGACGTCGTCGTGTTGTCCACAGAACCACGAGACGACTCCGCCGAATTGATTTCCGAGATCACGGCGAGGGATATCTCCGTACTGACCGTGTCCACCGAATGGGACGACGCGAGGCTGGCAGCAGCAGCTGCCGCGGGCGCGACTGGTTTTCTGGTCAAGGACGCCGAGATGAAAGGTCTTCCCGTCGCGGTACGTGCGGTCGGCGCCGGGTACACGTTGCTGTCGCCGAGCCTCGAAACAATGGTGCGACCGGCCGGGCTCTCGGCTACGCCCGCCCGAGCCGGCGGCAGTGGCAGCGGCAGCCGCCGATCAGCGCTCACCGAGCGAGAACTCGAGGTCCTGAGCCTGCTCGCCCAGGGGATGTCGACCACCGAGACCGCGAGCGTGCTGCAGGTGTCTCCCGCCACGGTGAAGAGCCATGTCTCCCACGCGTTGCCGAAGCTCGGAGCGCGCAACCGACTCGAGGCGGTACTCAAGATCAGATCGCGCTGATCGTGTGATCTCCGTGGGCGGCAGGTCGCCGCCCACGTCAATCACGGCACCGGGACAGGTCAACGGGCGGCGGTGACGTGGCGGCCCAGGAGCTCCACCAGGTCGAGGGTCCGATGCGAGAAGCCCGTCTCGTTGTCGTACCAACCGACGACCTTGACGAGCGACCCCGCGTCGTCGACGTCGCTGACCATCGTCAGGGCGGCGTCGAAAGTACAGGAAGCCGCTGTTCCGACGATGTCGGCCGACACGAGTGGATCTTCGGTGTAGACCAGCAGGTCCGCCAGGTCACCGCTCGCCGCCTTCTGGAACGCCAGGTTCACGTCGCTGACCGTCACCTGGGTCGCCACCTCGACGGTCAGGTCGACGACGGAACCGTCGACAACCGGTACCCGCATGGACAGGCCGTCGATCCTGCCGGCGAGGGCGGGCAGCACCTTGCCGATCGCCTTGGCGGCGCCGGTGGTGGTGGGGATGATGTTCACGGCGGCGGCCCGGGCCCGGCGGTAGTCACGGTGCGGCAGGTCCTGCAGGCGCTGGTCGGAGGTGTAGGCGTGGGCGGTGTTCATCAGGCCGCGCCGGACGCCGAAGGCATCGTGCAACGTCTTCGCCAACAGCGCCGCGCAGTTCGTGGTACACGATGCGTTGGAAACGACCTGGTGGCGTTCGTGCAGTACGTGTTCGTTCACCCCCAACACGACCGTGGCGTCCTCGTTGGTCGCGGGTGCCGCGATCACGACGCGCGACGCGCCGGCTTTGAGGTGCGCCGCGGCGGCCGTCGCGTCCGTGAACACTCCGGTCGACTCGACGACCAGGTCCACCCCGAGCTCGCGCCAGGGCAACGCCGCCGGGTCGCGTTCCTGGACCACCGAGATTCGACGCCCGGCGACCACCAGATCGCCGTCGTCCACGACGACCTTCTCGGCGAGCCGGCCATGGGTCGAATCGTAGGTGAACAGGTGAGCGAGCAGCTCTGGCCGCTCGAGGTCGTTGACGGCCACTATGTCCACGCCAGGGCGGTCCAGCGCGATCCGGGTGACGGTTCGACCGATCCGACCGAACCCGTTCACCGCTACCCGAACACTCATCTCATACTCCTGTTCTCGTTGCTCTCGGCACGACGGTCAGGGAGCCACGGCGACGTGCTGACGCCGGGCGGTCAGGGCCAGCACGGAACCGAGGAGGAAGGCGATGGAAGCGATCACTGCCGACAGGTGCAGGCCGGCCGTCGGTGAGGACGACGTCGCCATCAACGTCCCGAACAGCGCCACGCCCACGGCGTTTCCGATCTGCCGTGCCACGTTGAACACGGCGGAGGCGGTACCGGCCCGATCGGCGGGCACGCTCTCGATGACCGCGGCGGTTGCGGCTGGCACCGTCATCGGAGTCGCCAGGCCGGTCGCGACCAGGGCGAACAGCAACGCTGGGTAGGGGCTGTCCGGTCCGGCCGCCAGCCAGCCCAGGAACCCCGCCGAGCCGAGGGCCAGGGCGGCCGCCATGGGCCAGTACGGGCCGTACCGGGCGGTGAGCCGACCCGACAACGGTGCCGCCACCAGCGCCATGCACACCGATGGCAACAGCAACAGGCCGGTGGTCAGCGCGTCGTACCCTCGTTGTTCCTGAAAGTACAAAGTGCTCAGATACAGGATCCCGTAGTAGCCGAGGTTGAGAAGGATTCCGATCACCGCGGTCGCACTGAATCCGAGGTTGCGGAACAACAACAGCGGCAGCATGGGCGGCCGGGCGGTCAGGCCGCCGCGGAACCTCATGTCCAGTCGGTACTCGGCCGCGACGAGGGCCGCGAGGCCGGCGGCACCGACCAGGAATCCGAGCAACACGGTCGGAGACGTCCAACCGGACGAGGCCGCCTGGTTGAGCGCGCCCGCGATGCCCGTGAGCCCGACGACGGCGCACACCTGCCCGATCGGGTCCATCCGGCGGGTCCGGTCGCTGGCGGCTGGTCGCGGCACATACCGCGTCGTCAGCGGGAGCGCGAGCGCCACGACGGGAACGTTGATCCAGAAGACGGCGCGCCAGCTGAGCCCGGCCACGAGGAACCCACCCACGACCGGCCCGGCGGCGAACGCCACGCCCGCGACGGCGGCCCAGAGTCCCAGCGCGCGGGCCTTGGCGGACCGCTGCGGGTAGGCGCCGGCGAGCAGGGCGAGCGAGGTCGGTACCAGCAGGGCCGCGCCGGCGCCCTGCGACATCCGGCCGGCGATCAGCACGCCGGTGGTCCCCGCAAGCGCGCACAGCGCCGAGGCGGCGGCGAACAGTGTGAGGCCAGCCATGAAGACGCGGCGGTGACCGAGCCGCTCCCCGAGACCGCCGCCGAGCAACAGCAGGGCGGCGAAGACGGTGCTGTATCCGTCCACGACCCATTGCAGGCCGGTTGGCCCGGCTCCGAGCGACTGCCGTACCTCGGGCACCGCCACGGTCACGACGGTGACGTCAAGCATCACCAGGAAGTAGCCGAGGCTCAGGACCACGAGCGGACCCAGCGCCAGTGGCGTGGCTGCCGGGGCGGAGGCCGGCACTCGCGGCAGCGCGGTGTCTACGGCGTTCATGGCCTCAGTGTCAGCGAGAAAAGCTTCGTCCCCCGACGAAGCATGTTCGCGGTAGGGTGCGGGTCGTGAACCTCGATCAGCAGGTTGACCAAGCATGCGCCGACCCGGACATCGCCCGCGCGGCGGCGCTGATCGCCGACCCGTCCCGGGCCCGCATCCTCAAGGCGCTGTGCGACGGCCGGGCGATTCCGGCCACCGTCCTGGCGGCGGAGGCCAGGGTGAGTCCCGCGACGGCCAGCGCGCACCTGGCGAAGCTGGTGGACGCCGGCCTGGTGACGGTGCGCCGTGAAGGGCGCAACAGGTACTACGAGCTGGCCAGCACCGACGTCGCCGCCGCCCTCGAGGCGCTCGCGGTCATCTCGCCACCACTGCCGGTCACGTCATTGCGCCAGAGCAGACATGTCGACGGCCTGCGCCGGTCTCGCACCTGTTATGACCATGTCGCCGGCATGCTCGGCGTCGGTCTGATGCGTGCCTTGCTGGACGCCCAGCTGCTCACCGGGCACAACGGAGTCCACCCCTCGACGAGGGCCGGCCGCGACCGGCCGGCGTCGTACGGTCGAGACGTCCGTTACGAGGTGACCGCGCGGGGCCGGTCCGAGCTGCGGCAGTTCGGGGTGGACCTCGACGGTCTTCCTCCCCGCCGCCCGGTCACCCGCTACTGCGTCGACTGGAGCGAACGGCGCCAGCACCATCTGGCCGGCGCACTCGGTGCCGCGATGACCCATCGGCTGTTCGACCTGGGCTGGGTACGCCCCGGCCGCAGTCCACGGGTGATCCAGGTGACGCCGTCCGGCGTCGACGGCCTCGAGCGGACCTTCGCCATGGACGTCTCCTCGTGGCGGGAGCAGGTCACCGGGCCGCCGCTGCTGGCGGCGGCCCGGTGAAAGCCGGCCCTCAGATCCAGAGCTTCGCCTCAAGGTAGACCTGGTCGGCGGCGGCGACCGTCAACGCTCGGCCCGGCTCTCTGAGCACGCCCCGTACGGCCTCTGTCGAGGCCGATCCGGCGTTGGCTGGCCCGCCCGGCTGGCCGGTGTCAGGGTCGGTCGGTCGGGGCGCTGTGCGCCGCGTCGGGGAGTCGTCGTTCGGCTGCAGGTCAGACATCGGAGCTCCGATCAGTTCTCACGACTTCGCTACGTCGAATCCGCTGTGTCGAGGCGAGGCCTGCCATGGGCATCGCCGGCAGGCCCGGACCGGTGAACCGCGCCGATGCGCTGACCACGGGTACTCCGGGTACGCATCCGGCCGCTCGTGCTCACCGAACGGGTCTGCCGGCTCCGTGGGCTACGGCGGCGGGGACCGGACGGACCCGGCGCAGTCCGTCATCGGCTCGCGTGCAGCGCCCGCTCGATGCGGTCGAGCGCCTCATCCAGCACCGGCAGCGAGTTCGCGAACGACAGCCGTACATGTCCTTCGCCGCCGGGGCCGAACGCCGACCCCGGCGTCACCGCGACCTGCGCCCGCTCCAGCAGCCAGGTGGTGAAGGCCGCCGAGTCGCCGAGACCGACGCCGGTGATGTCGGGGAAGACGTACAACGCGCCTTCCGGTGCGGCGCAGTCGACCCCGGGCAGCCGGCTGAGCCTCGAGACCAGGAGGTCTCGCCGGGCGGTGTACTCCGCCACCATGGTCTCGACCGGCCCCGGCGAGCCGGTCAGGGCGGCGACCCCACCCCGCTGGACGAAGGAACCGGCGCACCCGACGGTGTGCTGCTGTGCCTTGAGGAGTTCCCCGATGACCTCGGTCGGCCCGGCGACGTAACCGAGCCGCCAACCAGTCATCGCGTGTGCCTTCGAGAAGCCGTTCACCGTCAGGGTGCGGACGGAGCCGCCGGGCAGCGCCGCCGGGCTGACGTGTCTGCGGTCGACGTACCTGATCTTCTCGTAGATCTCGTCCGAGACCACGAACAGGTCGTTGTCGACGGCGAAGGACATCAGTGCCGACAGCTCGTCGTGGTCGAGCACTCGACCGGTCGGGTTGTTGGGCGTGTTGACCAGCACAGCCTTCGTCCGCGGAGTCAGCGCACGGTCGAGTGCCGCTCTGGTCAGTCGGAAGCCGCTGCGCGAGCCCAGTTCGACGAATGACGGGCGCGCCCCGAGCATGCCGGCCATCGCCGCGTAACTGACCCAGCTGGGAGTCGGGACGACGACCTCGTCGCCCGGGTCGAGCACAGCCAGCAACGAGACGAACAGCGCGTGCTTCGCCGACGGCGTGACGACGATGTCGGTGGCCGGATCGACGAGCACGTCGTTGTCCTTGGCCAGTTTCTCGCCGACTGCCTCAAGCAGCTCAGGCAGTCCTCGGCTCGGTGTGTAGTGGGTGAGCCCGCCGCGGATCGCGGCCACCGCCTCGTCGCTGATGTGGCGTGGGGTGTCGAAGTCAGGCTCACCACCACCCAGGTCCACGACATCGTGGCCCTGCGAGCGCAGGGTCCGAACCAGGTCGAGGACGGCGTAGGTCGCTGATCTGGGAACCGAACGCAGGCGATCGGATGGCGTCGGCACTGGTGGCCTCCGGTGCTGAGGGCGAGCGGACGAGGACGGGCAGGGCTGATGCGCAGGACCGGTGGTGGCGGGGGTGACCGCCGTGGCGCGGCGCTCAGTCGGCCACCCGCCCCGGCACGCCGTCCAGCCACTTGTCCCGGTGCCGGTCCCTCGCGGCGACGTCGCGAAACGCGTAGGTCTTGAGCAGCCAGCGGCTGCGCACCTGATCCGGGTCGACCACGTCGATCTTCTCCCGGCTGTGCAGACCGTCCTGGTTGGAGAACACGAGCAGGTCCCGTTCGATGATCCGGTGACGCACCCGCGTCGCGCGCGACACCGCGTCCTTCATCTCGAGCAGGGCGTCCTTGGCATACAGCGGCGCTCCGGGTGCGACCGTGGTGCGCGTGTCGAGGTACCGGAAAGCGTGGTGGTTCTCCAGGATCGGATGCCGTTCCGACCCGGTGAGGTCCGCGTTCTTGCTGCGCGAGTAGACGTCGAACGGGGTGAAGAAGTTCGGCTCCCGAAGACGCTGCCGCGTCTGGTCGTCCAGGTGTTCCAGCAGGTTGCGGCCGTCGATGAAGCCGGTGTACACGAGGTCCTCGGCCGGGCACCTCATCCCGAGCAGCGAAACATAGTCAGCACGGACCTCGTGGGCCGTGCGGTCATTGTGGAAGAACAGCTCGCTGTCGCTGTACCCAGTGAGCATTCCGGCGAACCGGTCGATCGCGACGACGTCCGAGAAGAAGTCACCCTGGTTGCGGGCGTACGCCAGCAGCGGTGTACCGGTCAGCTGCGCGAAGAGCTCCAACAGCGCTTCGCCGATGAACGTCTTCTTCAATTCGTGCTTCCGGGCGGACGGGTCCTCGTTGCCGAGCTCCGGGATCTCCGCGTCCACCGGACAGTTGCGGAGCACGTGGATGTCCGCGACCCCCGCGGTCCGCTCCCGGTGGACTCGCCGGCAGGCTTCGACGAAGAATCCGGGCACGTCACCGCGCTCGACCAGGCCGGCGACTGCCAGGCGGAAGGCCGGGTAGTCCCGGTAGGGATTCCGGTCGACGCCGTCGAGCCGATCGTGCAGCATTCGGGCCTCGTCGTCGGTGAAGACAACCAGCGGCTCCATGAGCATTACCTCCGGGTTAGTCGAATCCCGACGCGAGTGTCGCCGCCGCCAAAGAGCTTCGTCATCGACCGATGGAGGAAATTGATCCGGTCACCCTTCCACCCGGGAGGATGACATCAACCAAATATGGAGGGCCGGTTCACCGGCCCTTTCAAGCCGCCCGGGCACCGGTGGCGGGAGGTTGCGAACACATCTCGATCCGGGTTCAATCAGCGAGCCGACTCCGGCCTGCCGACAGGAGACCCTGGTGGGGAAGACGCTGACCCAGAAGATCTGGGAAGAACACCTGGTCCGCCGCGATTCCACCGGTGAAGACCTTCTTTATGTCGATCTTCACATGCTCCATGAGGTGAACACACCGCAGGCGTTCGACAGCCTCCGGGCCGCCGGTCGCACGGTGCGACGTCCGGAACTCACCGTAGCCACGGAAGACCACAACACACCAACGGTGTCGACCAGTCGGGCCATCCAGCGTCCCGACGCCCTGGAGCAGTCTTCATTGCTGCGGAGCAATTGTGCGGAGTTCGGTGTCCGCCTGCACCGGCTTGGCGAGCCGACTCAGGGAATCGTGCACGTCATCGGCCCGGAACTGGGCCTGACCAGGCCCGGGATGACGATCGTGTGCTGCGACTCGCACACCACCACCCAGGGCGCGTTCGGCGCGCTCGCGCTCGGAATCGGCACCAAGCAGGTCGAGCACGTCCTCGCGACGCAGACCCTGTCGATCCGCCGTCCGGGCGACATGGCCGTGACGGTTTCCGGCCGGCTACCCGACGGGACCACGGCCAAGGACCTGGTGCTGGCGCTGATCGCACAGATCGGGACGGCCGGCGGCCAGGGACACCTGATCGAGTACCGCGGCGAAGCGATCAGCCGGATGTCGATGGAAGGCCGGATGACGCTGTGCAACATGTCGGTCGAGGCCGGCTCCCGGGCCGGCGTGGTCGCGCCGGACGAGACCACCTTTGACTATCTTCGGCACCGGCCGGGAATGCCGACCGGCGCGGACTGGGCCGCTGAGCTCGCCTACTGGCGGACGCTGGTCTCCGATGACGACGCCACGTTCGACCGCGAGGTCGACATCGATGCCTCGGCGTTGTCTCCCTACGTGTCCTGGGGCACCAATCCGGCGCAGAGCGTCTCGCTCGACGGCCGGGTCCCGGCGCCGACCGCGTTCGCCGACCCGGCCGAACGGACGGCCGCCGAACGTGCGCTGGCGTACATGGACCTGCGGCCAGGTCAGCTGATGCGCGACCTCGCGGTCGACACGGTTTTCGTCGGTTCCTGCACCAACAGCCGGATCGAGGACCTCCGTGCGGCCGCGGCCGTACTGCAGGGCCGCAAGGTCGCCGACAGCATCCAGATGATCATCGTTCCGGGCTCGGCGGCGGTCCGTCGGCAGGCCTGCGCCGAAGGGCTCGACGCGGTGTTCACGGCGGCTGGCGCGGACTTCCGGCCGGCCGCCGGCTGCTCGATGTGCGCGGCGCTGAACGAGGACCGTCTGCGGCCAGGCCAGCGCGCCGCCTCCACCAGCAATCGCAACTTCGAGGGCCGGCAGGGACGCGGCTCGCGTACCCATCTGGTCTCGCCCGCGGTGGCGGCGGCGACCGCGGTCGCCGGTACCCTCGCCGCGCCCACCGACCTGTGACGGAGGTTCACGTGCAGGCGCTCACCGTCCACACCGGCACCGCGATGCCACTGCGCCGGAGTGACGTCGACACCGACCAGATCATCCCGGTGCGTTTCCTCAATCGTTCGTCGCGCACAGGTCATGCGGACTCGCTGTTCGCCGACTGGCGCCAGGACCCGAAGTTCGTGTTCAACCGACCGGAACACCACGGCGCCACCGTTCTGGTCGCCGGCCGGGACTTCGGCACCGGATCCTCGCGGGAATACGCCGTCTGGGCGCTGCAGAACTACGGGTTCCGAGTCGTGCTCGCGCCGCGTTTCGGCGATATCTTCCGCGAGAACGCCCTGCTGAACGGGCTGGTCGCGATTGTGCTGCCCGCCGTCGTGATCGAACAGCTGTGGACCGTCGTGACCGCCGAGCCGGCGACCGCGCTGACCGTCGACCTGCTGCGGCAGCAGGTGGGATGGGCCGGGCATCGGTGCCGTTTCGAGATCGACCCGCGGATGCGGGCCAGGATCCTCGCCGGAACCGACGCGATCGACGACACGATGCTCCACGCCGATCTGATCACCAGCTACGAAGCGGGTCGCCGCCGCCTGCTGCCGACAACCCGCTGAGTCGGCGGGCACCGGCCATGAAGATCTCGCAGTGCTCGGCTCTGGTAGCGGCATCGGACAGCGGCAGCTTCACCATGGCCGCACGCCGTCTCGGCATCAGCCAGTCGGCCGTCAGCCACGCGATCGCGGCCATGGAGGCCGATCTCGGCTGCGCACTGCTCGAACGGGGGCGAGGCGGGGCACGCCTGACCGATGCCGGACGAGCTGTGATCGACCATGCCCGGGCCGTCGTCACCCAGGCCGAGCAGATCCGCCGGGCGGCACGGCTGGCCAGGGACGGAACGGACGGAACCATTCGCTTCGCCACCAGCCAGAGCTTCACCAGCGGCTTCCTGCCCCGGGTGATCGACGTCCTCCGCGTCGAGGCCCCCCGGCTGCGGGTGGAGCTGAGTGAGGGCACCGACCAACAGATCGCCCGCTGGCTTCGTCAGCGCACGGTGGACGTCGGTGTGGTGACGATGCCGAAAACCGACCTGAGCACCGTTCCACTGTGGCGCGACGAGTTCCAGCTGCTCGTGCCGACGTCCCACCAGCTGGCCGCACTCGACGCGGTCGATACCCGCGCGGTGGCCGAGCACCCGCTGTTGCTCCCGGTGGGTGCGGTCGAGCCCTCCGTGCGTGCGGCGTTGCGGCTGGTCGGGCTGGAACCGACGGTCAGCTACCGGATGAACGATCTGAACGGGCTGCTGGCGATGGTCGCCGCCGGTCTCGGCATCGCGATCCTGCCGGCACGGGCCGTGTCGTCGCTGCCCGCCGGGGTGAGCGGGGTGTCGCTCACCCCGGCGGTCTACCGGGAGGTCGCGCTGGGCGTTCCCACCGGCGGGCGTCAGTCGCGGTCGACCCTCACCTTCGTCGACGTCGCCCATCGGGTCGTCAGGCAGCTGGAGCGCCCTCCGTCGTCGCCGTCTCGCCCGCGCCAGCCGGGCGGGTCGGAGCGGCCCGCACCCCCAGGACGGTGCAGCCAGCGTCCGTCATCACCCGATGCACGCTGCCAGGCGCTTTGACGACGATGTCGCCCACGCCGTACCGGCTGCCGTCGTCCTCGATGAGCTCGCCGGCGAGGACGAACATCAGCTCGTGCCCGAGGTGCTCGTGCAGGTCACCGTGCGCGCCGGGGGCGAGGCGGGTGAGGAAGGCGGCTACCCCGGAGGACGGCGGGGACGGCGGGGACGGCGGGGACGCCGCTGACGGGGTCGGCGGGTTCGACGGGGTCGACGGGGGCAAGCCGGTCGACGGGGGCTCGGGGAACAACGCGAAGACCTCAGCACCTTTCCGGTCCGGCTGGAGCCAGGTCTGCCAGTCGAGTCCCGCCAGATTCGCCTCGGACAGCAGGTCCCGGAAGACCACGGTGCCGGGCACGGACTCCGAAACGCGGCTGAGCTCCGATGTGGTCATGAGATCTGGTCGTTCACGAGCTCTGATGTGGTCACGGTGTGATCGCTCCTGTCGTGCTCGATGGGTCGTGACCCGGCCCAACGCCGATGGCCGGGCCGGGCAGTGCGGTGCAGCGCGGTGCGGTGCGGCGCTCAGGCAGGCCAGCTGGCGGTCAACGGAGCGCGACGGCGGGCACGTCCCGCGCCGAACGTCTCTGCGTCGGGGCCTGCACCGTCATACCCGCCAGGGCGTCGCGGGCGATCGCGTCGGCGTCCCGGGTGAACTCGTTCCAGCTGCCGGGGCGGCCGCTGCCGACCAGAGTGAACCAACGCGTGTGCTCGGCGGGGATGCCGAGCACATACAGGCCGCGATCCGGCCGGCCACGGCGGTCGATCGGGTGGTAGGGCGACTGGGTGACGGCGACGCCGCCGGTCCGGAAGGCGTCGGGACCAGCTCCGTTGGTGAACTCGGTCCAGACTCCCCGACGTACCAGGTTGCGGGTGAGGATCGACCGGTCACGGTTGATGTCGGTGGTCGGAGTCCGCGCGTCGATGAGGGTCTCGACGGCCACGATCGAATCGGCCACCGCCGGTGAGGACAGGGTGAAGCAGCCGCGCCACTCGTCCGTGCCGACCTGGAGGTCCGGACCGACCACCCGCAGCAGGCCGGCGTCTCGTAGCGCCTGCGCCTGCCGCAACCGCGACCTCGGTGGGCCGGCTGCGAGCAGCGCGCTGCGCGGCGCGAACCAGGACAGGAATCCGTCGCGGTGCGAGTCCGGGGTGAGGCCACCGAAGTCCACGATCTCCCGGACGACCCAGCGGGTGTCGCGCAGTACGTCCAGCGCGGCCTTGATCGGGTCGGCGTAGTTGCCCCGCTCGGCGCGCTCCAGGTCGCGGCGCAGGTACTCGGTCAGCGCCCGATCGAATTCGTCGGGGTGGTCGAAGGTCGCGCCGACGAACGGCCGGCACAGCCGTTCGAAGTCGAGTGGCGGCATCGGCTCCCGCAGCAGCGGCCGCGCGAGCTCGCTCACCGGCGGCACGGCGGTCGCCGCGATCCGGCCGGCCGCAGCGGTCAGGAACGCCGCCGCCTCGGCGTCCCCCTGCTCACGCAGAGCGGTCTGGTAGTAGACGAGCTCGATCTCGGCGATGATCCAGGGAAGCATGTGACGGGTGAAGTCCAGGGTGCCGAAGTCGTGGCCTCTCGTGACGTTGGCCGTGGTGAAAACGGTCGGTGTGAAGGCGAGTTCGGATGATTTCTGGTTACGCCCTCGAGCCGGCAGCGGCATGCCGCTGCGTGAACCGCCGTACAACCGTGGCTCGCGTCCGCTGGGCAGGTAGACCAGGTGCCCGTCACCGTCCTCGTGGAAGCGGCCACCCCGACCGAGGGTGAACGCCAGCATGAGGTCGTAGAAGGTGAGGCCGAGCCCCATCACCCCGACCGCCGAACCGGCCGGCACGGTATCCAGCGGGAGATCGGCCGGCGAGTCGCCGGGAAAATACCGTAGGTTCGGCCGCGTCGCGGCGAACCTTTCATAGACCCGGTGGCGGCCGGTCTGTTCGAGTTGTGAATGACCGGTGGTAAGGACGACCCGGTCGACCAGCAACGCATTTCCGCCGGAAAGATCGAGCCGATACCCGTCCGTGGTCGGCTCGATGTCCTCCACCATGGCGGGGACGCGGTGCGTCACCACGTTCCCGGGTAGCGCCCGCTCGACGGTCTCCAGCACGAACCGCAGGTAGCGGGCGTGTAGCCGCCGTGGCGCGTATCCGTCCGGCCCGACGTAGTCCTCGGCGTTGTCGCGCCACCACTGCGCGAGCGACGGCCCTGCCCCAGGCCGCGGCGGGCCTTCGTCCGGCGGGCCGGAGAACATCGTCACCTCCCGGCACACGGTGTTCATCAGAAACCACTGCGGCTGGTCGGTGCGCCAGACTCGGCCGCAGCCGACCTCGACGCCGTCGATCAGATAAAGATGGACGCCTCGATCGACCGGCGAGGCGAGCAGCCGGCTCGCCAACCGCTCCAGCACGCTCATCCCGCGGGGACCGCTGCCGACAACCGCTATCCGATAGTCCGGCGCCCGGTCGGTGCTGCCGGGTGCCGTCGGACCAGCGAGGCCGGGCAGGCGCCCACCCTGCGCCCCGGCTGGCCGGGCCCCGCCGTCGGATACGGCGCCGGATACGGCACCGGCGGACCCCTCGAAGACCGTGGTGGAATCGGAATCCAGGTCGGTGGCCTGCCGTCCGCTGTGGCGCCACGCGTCTCGTCCCATATCTTCGCCTCGACTTTCATGTCGTTCCGGCACGACGAGGCTAGTTCGGCCGGGGCCGGCCACACAACAGCATTTCACTCATCTTTCCATCGAGATCCCTCATGGTTGCAAGGCGCGATTTTTCGTCGCCCGACTGCTATCGTCCGATGTCGAATGAATGTGAATACCGGGGTTCACCGACCGTCTCGCCCGGCCTCGCCGGCCGGATAGTCGGCAACGCCGACGACGCCCACGGCACGAAACAGGAGATCCTCATGACGGGTACCGCCGCACTCCTGGTCATGGATATGATCAACGATGTCATTCATCCGGCCGGGCAGTACGCCCACCACGGGTACGCCGCGCAGGTGGAGCAGCGCGGGGTCCTCGACCGGACCGTCGAGGCGATAGAGCGGTTCCGTGCGGCCGAGCTGCCCGTGATCTACGTCGTGGTGGGTTTCTCGGCCGACTACTCAGAATGGCCGGAAAGGTCACCGGTGTTCGCCGAGGCACGGCCGGCGGAAAAACTGCGGCTGGGGACGTGGGCGACCGAGATCCATGACCGGCTGCCGCGAGCCGCTGGCGAACCGGTCATCGTCAAGCACCGAATCAGCCCGTTCTACGGTACCGAGCTGGCGTTGCGGCTTCGTACCTGGGGAGTGGACAAGCTCATGCTCAGTGGCGTGTCGACCGACCTGGTGGTGCTGTCGACCGCCCGCGAGGCTCACGACCGCGACTTCGATGTCGAGGTACTCGCGGACGCGACCGCCAGCCTGAGCCAGGAGCTTCACGAGGCCGCGCTCACCCTGATCGCGCGTACCGCGACCGTCACCACTGTCGACCAGGCGTTCGCCGGACAGCCCGGGCCGGCGCCCAGGAGCCGCCGAAGCAGAGCAGGAAGCCCCGCCCCGTCACCAACACCTTGATCACAGCCCGGCCGGCTCAGTCTCCCAGCCGGCGCAGGCGGGCGGTCGCGTCATGCAGGACGTCCTCCCGCTTGCAGAAGGTGAAACGGACCTGGCTGCGACCCGCGTCGGGGTCGTCGTAGAAGACCGAGTTGGGGATGGCCACGACGCCGCAGCGTTCGGGGAGCGCGCGGCAGAATGCGTAGGCGTCCTTCTCGCCGAAAGGCGTGATGTCGGTGGTGATGAAGTACGTGCCCTGCGGCTGGTAGACCTCGAACCCGGCCGCGCGCAGGCCGTCACCGAGCAGGTCACGCCTACGGCCGAGATCGGCGCGGAAACGGTCGAAATACGAGTCGGGCAGCCGTAGCGCTTCGGCGATCGCGTACTGGAAGGGTCCCGCGCTGACATACGTCAGGTACTGCTTCGCTGTCCGGACGGCGGAGACGAGCGGGCCGTCCGCCGTGACCCAGCCGACCTTCCATCCGGTGAAGGAGAAGGTCTTCCCGGCCGAGCCGATGGTGACCGTGCGGTCCCGCATTCCGGGCAGGGCCGCGATGGGATGGTGCGTGCCCTCATAGACGAGGTGCTCGTACACCTCGTCGGTGACGACGAGCAGGTCATGGTCGACGGCGAGGGCGGCGATGGCGCTCTGTTCGCCGGCGGTGAGCACCATCCCGGTCGGATTGTGCGGGGTGTTGAGGAGAAGGAGACGGGTCCGCGGGGTGATCCTGGCGCGCAGCTCGTCCAGATCCGGGCGGAAGGACGGTGCTCGCAGGGTGAGCGGTACCCGCTTCGCGCCGGCCATCGCGATGCAGGCGGCGTAGGAGTCGTAGAAGGGCTCGAAGGCGATGACCTCGTCGTCCGGCTCCAGCAGCGCCAGCATGGCGGCGGCGATGGCCTCGGTGGCGCCGGCGGTGACCAGGACCTCGGTGTCGGGGTCGAAGCCGAGGCCGTAGAAGCGCCGCTGGTGGTCGGAGATCGCCGCGCGCAGCTCCGGGATGCCCGGGCCCGGCGGGTACTGGTTGCCCTTTCCCTCCCGCAGCGCACGGACGGCGGCCTCGCGGATCTCCTCGGGCCCGTCGGTGTCGGGGAAGCCCTGGCCCAGGTTGATCGCCCCGGTCGCCGTCGCCAGTGCCGACATCTCCGCGAAGATCGTCGTCCCGAGTCCGTCCAGCCGGCGGTTCAGCAGGGGCCTGGCGTTCGGCGGCGGGCTGGGTTTCAGCGGTGGCCTGGCGTTCATGTCTTCACCGTTCTCAGGACGAGGCCCTCGTGCAAGCCCACTCGCTGGGCCTGGCGCACCGCGGGAGTCATCTCCTGCCCGCCGCTGGGTTCGATCGTCTGCCCGGGCTGCGGCGCACGCAGGCGGCGACGCCGCGGACCGCTGCACCTGGAGCAACATCCACCTAAAATCTCTATACCTATAGGTCGCGGGTGTGGATGGGTGGGCGTCGGATGGCTAGCGCGGCTCTACCAGGGCCAACAACCGCAGGTACCGGTCCGGGTGAAACCCTCGGAACCAGTGCCGGCGACGGGTCCGACGTGGGCTCGGGCCCGGCCGGCGACCGGACCGGCGGACGACCCACGGGACGGATCCACGGCATGCTCCTCTGGATCCTGACGTTGATCGCCTCGCTGGCCGCGATCGCGGGAGCCGTGGGGGCCGGTGAGTCACTCGGCGACTCCGCCATGGATCTGCTGCCCGGCGTGGCGTTGTTGTTCAGCCTGGCGCACGGTTCGTATTCGGCCGGCTGGCGGGGCATCGGCGCCTTCTTCGGAATCAGCTACGTCGTCGCGTTCGCGCTGGAAGCGAGCAGCGTGGCCAGCGGGTTCCCGTTCGGCTTCTACGAGCACAACACCGGCGGGCCGCGCCTGCTGGACATTCCGCTGGTCGTCCCGATCGCCTATTTCGGCTACGGCTGGATCGCCTGGGTGCTGGCCGCCGGAATCGTCCGTGCCAACCCGGCCCGGCCGACCGGTGCCGAACGTTTCACGACGCCGCTCGTCGCGGCCGTGGTTCTCGCCGGCTGGGACTTCACCTTCGACGCGGTGTTCGCCACGGTCAACGCCCGGTACGACTACCGCCACCCCGGCGGGTTCTACGGGGTGCCGATCTCGAACTTCCTCGGCTGGCTTCTCACCGGCTGGGTCATCTTCCAGCTCTTCGCCCTCGTCGAATCCAGAGTTTCCCGCGACCGGCCGGCGAGCACCCAGGCAGCCCGAATCCTCCCGAGCGTGGTGTGGGCACTGCCTGTCCTGCCGCTGCTCGGGTTCTACCTCTCACCGCCGCCGGGCGAGATCACCGTGGGCGACCGGACCTTCGTGATCGGCGACATCTACGGCACCGCCTTCGTGACGGGCCTGATGACCCTGGGCTTCGTCGCCGTCCTGGCCCTGGCCAGGACAACGCGCCGCTGACAGCCGAAAAGAGGCCCTCCGGAGTGTGTCCACTGAACCGCCGCGGCGAGGCCACATGACCGCGCAGGCGAGCCGGGCGGCGGTGTTCGCCCGGCTGCACGACACCGGTGTCTTCGTCGTGGCCACGCCTCGGATCCGGGCTCGGCCCGGCTGCTGGGCGCCCCCGCCTACGCCCGGTTGAACAGCCTGCTGCAGAGCTGAGAAACGGGCAGCCCCGAGCACAGGTCAGAAGGTCGGCGCGATGGGCGGCTGGGTGCTGTCCCGGGCACCCGCGGGACGCCGGCCTACCAGGCCTGCAGGAGGCGGGCCGGGTCATAGCTCGGCAGGCCCGGTACCTGGCTGGTCGTCCGGGTGACGGCGATCGGGGGCGCGGCGTCGCCACCGGGAACGCTGACCCGGTCCCGCAACAGATGGTCGAGGTCGGCCTGGCCGAACGGCTCGCTGTCCCGCCACTTGATCGAGCCGACGAAGGTCACCTCGTTCGCCGCTCCGTGCGGCCGCACACCGACCAGATCCACCTCGGGAGTCTGGCTGCGCGGCCACCAGCCGCCCACGGAGTCGGCGCCGCCAAGCACAGGATCATCGATGGCGAGTCGGGTGAGTGCCTGGCGGACCAGCGGCTCGACGGCCCGGCCGCGGTAGGCCGCCCAGCCGCCGGCCACCCTGGCCTGCGCCAGGTCCGGCCGGCCGCGCTGGATGTCGACCACCGCGCTTTCCAGGAAGCGCAGCCAGAACCGGAGGTAGGGATCGGCAACGCGGTAGCGGGATGCTGTCCCGGCCCGAGCCGCCAACGGGCGGTCGACCGCGATCACCTTCTTGACGGCCAACAGGTCCAGCGAGCGGGTGAGTGGTGTCGACGCCACGCCGGCCCGGGACGCGATCGCGGAGAAGGCTCGCTCCCCGGCACCGATGGCCCGCAGCACGCCACTCGCCTGCAGATCACGGGGGAACTCCGCGTCGAGGATCCGCTGCCCGGTGACGAGGAGCTCGGAGTTGTCATCCGAAAGCTGTTCGGTGAGAAAGGCGGAGAGGCCACCGAGTCGTCGCCATTCCAGCAGCAGCCGGGGATAGCCGCCGGTGATGAGCTGGGCGTCGAACGCCTCCGCGGCACGGGTGCCGTCACCGTCGAGCTCGAGCATCCGGGCGGTGTCGCCGACGGAGAACGGTTCCACGACCATTTCCCGCGCCCGCCCGAACAGCGGCCGGTCATGGCCGGTGAGCATCTCCATCACGGCCAGGTCGCTGCCGATGATGACGAACAGGACGGGGCGGGCCTCGAAAAGCCTGTCCCACAGCTTCTGCAGTGTGCCGTCGATTCCCGGGTCACGTTCCAGCAGCCATGGAAACTCGTCGATCACGATAATGGACGGCCCGTCCGCGGGGAGAGCCGCGTGAACGGCACGCAGCGCCTGCTCCCAGCTGGTGAACCCGCCCGCCGTCAGCCCGTCGGCACCGGGCAGCGTGCAGTCCAGACGTGCGTCCTCGACGAACCCGTCGAGATCGCGTTGGAGGGTGGCCTGGCGCGAACCGGTCGCGAACAGCTGCGGAAGACCGGACCGGCGGACGAACTCACCGATCAGCCTGGACTTGCCTGCCTGCCGGCGCCCTCGCACGCTGACCAGCCGGCCCCGGCCGCCGCGCACCGTCTCGAGGTGGGCACCCAGCCGCGCCAGTTCCTCGCCACGCCCCACGAAGTCCTCGCGCACACGGAGAGACTAACACCGATGTTACCGACACCGAAGTTACCGACGCTGATGTTAGTAACGCCGGCGTTGGCGAGGGCCGCGGTGGCCGCGCGGCGACGACTCCTCGAGTCGCGGCTCCGGCCGGGCGCCTCCGCGACTGGCGTTGCCCGCAGGCAGGAGTGGAGGATCGTGGTCGTCCCGACGACCAAAATCCTTCACTCCTCGACCTGCCGCATCGATCTACCGGACCTGGGAGACGCGGGCCCAAGGTCCGGCTGGTTCGCCGGGTGCGGCATACGATCCACCGAATGTAGGCGCTGTGCGCCGCCAGCAGCACCATCGGTCCGGTGGGGCGACTGCCGGCAGCCCACGGTGATCGGGTGTGCGGGGAGGTGGCGTTTCGGTGACGGTGACGGAGGCCGGTGGGCCTGGCGGCGCGGCACCGAACGGCGCCTGGCCGGGCGGGGCCGTACCGGACGCACCCGGCGTTCCGAACGGGGCGGTCTCCGGCCCCGGGCAGCAGGTCAGCGGGGTTGTCGGGCGGGTGATGGGAACCGAGCAGGCCACACCGCTGCTGTTCCACGTCGCGCTGGCCGAGGGGAACTACCTGCAGCTCGACGATGTGGTCGTCACGGTGCGCCAGGTGCCGGGGGTCGGGCCGGTGATGACGGCCGGGGTGGTCACCCAGGTGGAGGCGCGGCACGAGGGCGCGTCGTTCGACTCGGACGTCTTCCTCATCGCCGACGGGGTGCTGCCCGCGCAGGTGCAGGAGATCGCCGAGGTCACCACCACCCGGGTCGAGCCGGAGATCTTCGTGCCGCCGCGGCCCGGTGAGCTGGTCCGGCGGGCGACCGGTGACGAGCGGGCGACGGCGCTGTACTTCGACCAGATGGACCGCCCGATCCCGGTCGGGCTCGGCCGGGACGGCACTCCGATCTACGTCAACCTGGAGTTCCTCAACGGCACCCGCGGCGCGCACGTGTCGATCAGCGGCATTTCCGGGGTCGCGACGAAGACCAGCTTCGCGCTGTTCCTGCTCTACTCCGTGTTCCGCAGCGGCGTGCTCGGCCGGGAGGCGGTGAACGCCAAGGCGCTGATCTTCTCGGTGAAGGGTGAGGACCTGCTGTTCCTGGACCACCCCAACAGCCGCATCGACGAGAACGTCCGGGCCGTCTACGCGCAGCTGGGGCTGCCGGCCGAGCCGTTCGCCTCCGCCGGTTTCTTCGCCCCACCGCTGCCCGGTGACACCGGTGGCCGGCCGCATGTCACCGCCCGGACGTCCGGTGTGCAGGCGTTCTGGTGGACGCTGCGCGAGTTCTGCGCCGACGAGCTGCTGCCGTACGTGTTCGCCGACGCGGAGGACGACCGCAACCAGTACACGATCGTCGTGCACCAGGTGACGAACCGGCTGCGGCTCGACGCGCGGCCCTTCGGCGCGGACGGTGCGATCACGGTCGAGGGCCGGACCCTGCGGACGTACGACGACCTCGTCGACTTCGTCATCGACCGGGTCAACGACGACGCCACCCGCGCGGTGTGGGCGGGGCCGGCGACGGGCACCGGCACGGTCAACGCGTTCGTCCGCCGGCTGCGCTCGTCGCTGCGGGCGCTGCGCGGGCTGATCAGGGCCGATCTGCCCGACAGCCCCGGCCGCCGGGTGAGCACCACCGGCCAGCAGGTCACGGTCGTGGACCTGCACAACCTGCCGGAGCGGGCGCAACGGTTCGTGGTCGGAGTGGTTCTCGCCGACGAGACCCGGCGCAAGGAGGAGGCCGGGCCGGGCGGGCTGCTGTTCACCATGCTCGACGAGCTGAACAAGTACGCCCCGCGCGAGGGCGCCAGCCCGATCAAGGACGTCCTGCTCGACATCGCCGAGCGCGGCCGGTCGCTGGGCATCATCCTGATCGGGGCGCAGCAGACCGCGAGCGAGGTGGAGCGGCGCATCATCGCCAACAGCTCCATCAAGATCGTCGGCCGGCTGGACACGGCCGAGGCCGGCCGGCCCGAGTACGGCTTCCTGCCACCGGCGCAGCGCTCCCGGGCGACCCTGGCCAAGCCGGGCACGATGTTCGTCTCGCAGCCCGAGATCCCCGTCCCGCTCGCGGTCTCGTTCCCGTTCCCCGCCTGGGCGACCCGACCGTCGGAGACCGACGGCACCGGGCCGGCAGCGCCGGCCACGACGAGCGGCCCGGGAGGGACGCACGGCGGAGGGACGCACGGCGCGGCGGGAGCGAACGGTTCCGCGGAACCGGGCGGCTCCGCCGGGCCGGGCACGCCGGCCCGCCCGGACCCGTGGAACCTGCTGCCCGACCCCGACGACCCCCTGCCGTTCTGACCTGCCGTTCTGACCTGCCTTTCTGACCCGCTGCCGATCTGACCCGCCCGGCCACGCCCGCCCCGCCGAGAAGGACCGCTGCCATGAGGTTCCTGCACACATCCGACTGGCATATCGGGAAGTCGCTCAAGGGCCGCAGCCGGCTCGACGACCATGAGGCGGTCCTGCGCGAGATCGTCGGGATCGCCCGCGCCCACGAGGTCGACGCCGTGCTGGTCGCCGGCGACGTCTACGAGTCGGCCGCGCCGTCGGCCGAGGCACAGAAACTCGCGATCCAGGCGCTGCTCGGGCTGCGTGGCACCGGAGCCGAGGTGATCGTCATCGCTGGGAACCACGACCATGCCAGGTCCTTCGAGGCGTACCGCCCGCTGATGGCGGCGGCGGGGATCACCTTCGTCGGCACCCCGCGCCGGGCGGACAAGGGCGGGGTGATCTCCTTTGTGGCCCGCGGCAGCGGCGAGCCGGTACGGGTGGCGGTGCTGCCGTTCCTGTCCCAGCGGTACGCCGTCCGGGCCGTCGAGCTGGTGACGCAGACCCCGGCCGAGCAGACGGGCCGCTACGACCAGGCGGTGCGGGACCTGCTCGCCAGCCTCGCCGCGGGCTTCGCCGACGACGCCGTCAACGTGGTGCTCGCGCACCTCACCGTCGTCGGCGGGAGGTTCGGGGGCGGCGAACGGCTCGCGCAGTCGATCTTCGACTACTTCGTGCCGGCGACCGCGTTCCCCGCCGACGCGCACTATGTGGCCCTCGGGCACCTGCACCGCCGGCAGACGCTGCCGGCGCCCTGCCCCGTCGAGTACTGCGGCTCACCGCTCGCCCTCGACTTCGGCGAGGAGGAGAACACCCCCGTGGTGCGGGTCGTCGAGGCGGCACCGGGGATCCCCGCCCGCGGGATCGACGTCCCGATCGCGGCCGGGCGCCGGCTGCGAACGGTGCGCGGCACGGTCGCGGAGCTCGGCGACCAGGCCGTCGAGTACGGCGACGCGCTGCTGCGGGTGCTGGTGCGCGAGCCGGCCCGGGCCGGGCTGCGGGACGAGGTGCAGGAGCTGCTGCCGAACGCGCTCGAGGTCCGCATCGACCCGGAGTTCGCGCGGCCGGTGGACGGGGACCGGCCCAGCCGCCCGTCCAACGGCGGGCAGCGCGGGCCGGCCGAGCTGTTCGGTGAGTACCTCAGCGCCCAGGGCGTCGCGGACGAGCGGGTCGAGGCGCTGTTCGCCGCCCTGCACGACGAGATCGTCGGAGGGCAGGGCTGATGCGTCCCGTACTGCTGGAGATCGCCGGGTTCGGTTCGTTCCGCGACCCGGCGACGGTGGATTTCACCGAGGTCGACTACTTCGCGCTGGTCGGGCCGACCGGGTCGGGGAAGTCCACGGTCATCGACGCGATGACGTTCGCGCTGTACGGCTCGGTGCCACGGTGGAACGACCGCCGGCTGGTGTCACTGGCCCTCGCCCCGACGGCGGTACGCGGCACCGTCCGGCTGGTCTTCGACGCCGCCGGTGCCCGGTATGTGGTGGCCCGGGAGCTGCGCAGGTCCGCCAGCGGCTCCGTCTCCGTCCGCGGCGCGCGGCTGGAGAAGCTGCTCGACCCGGGCGGGCTCGGCGCGGCCGGCGAGGCGACCGAGGTCGTCGCGGCCGACTCCGAGGTGACCGGGGCCGTCGAGGCCCTGCTCGGGCTCGGCTTCGAGCACTTCTGCTCCTGCGTGGTGCTCCCGCAGGGCGACTTCGCCGAGTTCCTGCACGCCAAGCCCGCCGACCGGCAGCGGATCCTGACCAGGCTGCTCGGTCTCGGCGTCTACGACGAGGTCCGGACGGCGGCCGCCGTCCGCGCCGGTGACCGCCGGCAGCGGGCCGCGGTGCTCGACGAGCAGCTCGCCGGCTACCAGGACGCCACCGAGGACGCCGAGCTCGCCGCCGGCAGCCGGGTGGACGCGCTGACCGCCCTGACCGGCGAGGTGGACCGGGCCCGAGCCGAGCTCGCCACCCACGCGAACGTCGCCGCGGACGCCACCGCCGAGCTGGGCCGGGTCGAACGTGAGCGCGACCTGCTCGCCGCGATCCGGGCGCCGGGGGACGTCGTCGAGCTGACGGCCCGGCTGGCGCGGGCCGTCGCAGCGGCCGGCGACGCGACCCAAGCCCGGCAGGAGGCCGAGCGGACCGACACCGCCGCCCGCGCCGCGGTCGCCGCCGCGCCCGACCGCGTTCCCCTGGAGCAGGCCCGCCGCCACCACGACGGCCTGGCGACCGCCCTCACCGATCTCCCTCGGGCCCGGGCCGCGCACGTCGCCGCGCGGGACGAGCTGACCCGGGTGGCGCAGGCCGTTGCCGGCGCCCGAAGCGCCCGTGAGGCCGCCGCCGCGGCGCGGGACGCCGCGGAACGGACCTCCCAGGCACTGGCTGACGAGGTCGCCCGGCTGCGAGCCGAACGTGAGCTGCTCGCCGCCGTGCGCACCCCGGCGGGCGTGGTCGAGCTGGCCGGGAAGCTGCGTGCCGCCCGGCACGACGCCGACCGCGCCGCCGAGCGCCGCCACGACGCCGAACGGGCCGACGACGACGCCCGCACCGCGCTCGCCGCCACCCCCGACCGCACCATGCTGCAACGCGCCCGCGCCGACCACGACGATCTCGCCCGCCAGCTCGTCGCCCGCGCCGAAGCCGAATCCGTCCACACCGCGGCCCGTGCCGACCGGGACACCGCGGTCGCCGCCGTCGAGATCGCTCGACAGCTCCGCGACGAGGCCGCGCGGGCGCTGGAACACGCGCGAACCGCTGATCTGGCGGGTGCGCTGCGCTCGCACCTCGTCGCGGGCGAACCGTGCCCGGTGTGCGAGCAGACCGTCGTCACCCTGCCCACGGCCGGCAGCCGGCAGCCGGCCGGCCCCCAGGCCACGGGCGACGGCCAGCCCGCAGGCGACGGCCAGCCGGGGGCGCCCGCGGCCCTCGCGATGGCGCAGGCGGCGCTGGATGACGCCACCGCGGCCCTCGACCTCGCGAACGAGCGCGCGACCGAGGCCGACCGCACCGAGCTCGCCGCCGGCCTGCAGGCACACCAGCTGGGCGCACGCGTCAACGACCTGCGGGCTGCCCTCGCCGACGCCCCGGACTCCGCCGGCGTCGACGCGGGACTCACCGAGATCGCCCACCGCGAGCAGGAGGTAGCCCGGACCGGGCAGGAGCTTGCCGCGGCGCGCCGCGCGGCGGACCAGGCCGGTCAGGTGGTGACCCAGCTCGCCGCGGCGGAGACACAGGCTCGCGCCGCACTGACATCCGCCCGCGACCCGCTGGTCGTGCTCGGCGCTCCGGTCCTCACCGACGAGCCCGCGGATACCGGACCCGGACCCGGGCCCGGTATCGGTGCCGGTGGCAACGGCGATGGCGGGGGCGATGGCGATGGCGGGGGCGGGAGCGGATCGGACCTGGCCGGAAGCTGGGCGCGGCTGGTCGCCTGGGCCGAGGACCAGGCAACCGGGCGGGAAGCGCGGCTGACCGCCGCCGCCGTCGAGGAGACCGCGGCCCGCGCCGCCCGCGACGACGCCCGGCGCGCATACGACCACGCCGACGCGGCCGCCGGGCAGGCGGAAGCCGACCAGCTCGCGGCGGTCGGTGCCGAGCGTGACGCGGCGGTCGGCCTGGCATCCACCGAACGCCAGGTCGCCGAGCTGCGTGCGACGCTCGCCGGTGCCCCTCCCGCCGACGAGGTGACGGCAGCGCTCGCCGAGCTCGACCAGCTCGACCGGGCGGTCACGGAAGCGGACCAGGGCCTGCGCGCCGCCCGGGCGGACGCCGATGCCGCCGAGGCCGGCCTGCGCGCCGCGCAGCGGGCCCGCGGCGACGCCCAGACCGTGCTCGCCCGCGCCAGGGACACCGTCGTCGCGCTCGGCGCGCCCACGGTCGACGGCCAGGATCTGCTCGCCGGCTGGACGACGCTCACCAGCTGGACGGCAGCCGAGTCGTCGGCGCGCGAGCGCGAGCTGCCCGGCCTGCGCGCACAGGTCAGCCAGGCCGAGCAGGCCGGGCAGGCAGTGACGCGAGCGCTGACCGAGGTCCTCGTCGCGCACGGCATCCCGCTGCCGAGGCAGGACAGCCCGCCGCCGCAGCCGCAGCGGCAGCCACGCGGCGGGATCGTCTCCGACGCCGTGCCACGGCCCAGGCCAGGCGGGCGGTCCGTCGGAGATGCCGCGGCCCAGGCGACGTCGTCCGCGTTGGAACAGGCGAAAGCCGAGCTTCGTCGGGTCACCGAGCGACGTGCCAAGGCCGCCGCGCTGCGTGCCGACCTGGCCCGCGCGCGGGAGGAGGAGCAGGTCGCACACCAGCTCGATCTTCTGCTGCGCTCGAACCGGTTCCAGCGATGGCTGGTCGCCGCGGCGCTGGACACATTGGTCTCCGACGCGTCGGTCACCCTCGCCGAGCTGTCCGGCGGCCAGTTCGAGCTGACCCACGAACAGGGCGAGTTCCTCGTCGTCGACCACGCCGACGCCGACTCGCGCCGCCTGGTACGGACCCTGTCGGGTGGGGAGACGTTCCAGGCGAGCCTCGCGCTCGCCCTGGCCCTGTCGGCGCAGCTGACGACGATGGCGGCGGCCGGCGCCGCCCGGCTCGACTCGATCTTCCTCGACGAGGGCTTCGGCACCCTCGACGACTCCACCCTGGACGTCGTCGCGACCGCGCTGGAGAACCTCGCCAGCGGCGGGACCAGCGCCGGCCGCGGCCGGATGGTCGGCATCGTCACCCACGTCGGCGCTCTCGCCGAACGGGTGCCGGTACGCTTCGCCGTCACCCGTGACCAGCGCACCTCCACCATCCGGAGGGAGTCCACGTGAGCGATGACAGCCACCGGCGGACCACCGCCGCAACGACCGCGTCCGCGGTGCCGGCCCCGCGGGCCGGCGTGGGCGGGATGCGGTTCAGTGTCGACGCCTGGGACCCGAGCTACGGCACCTCCGTCGCCGACGACGGCCTGAAGGAGTCGAAGACGCCGGCCAACGCCGGCGTGGAGGTGCCGGTGCCCGCCTGGCGACCGGTCCCCACCCCGGCGGCCCGTGGTCTCGCTGTGACGCCGCCGTCCGCGGTGCTGTTCGTCGACGGTGTGCGCCGTGTCGAGGCCCGGGCCTGGATCCACGAGACCGAGCCGGCCGGCGCCCCCGCGGCCGGCGCCCCCGCGGCCAACATCGCCGCACCGGCCATCTGCGCCTCCTACGCGGGCGGTGTCGTCTGCTGCTGCGGCGCCGGTGCCCACCTGCTGGCCGCGCATGTGCGCCGCGGCCTATTCACGTCGGCTCGCCAGGCCGGTGACGTCAGGACCGCCGAGGGCACCTACCACCTGCATCAGACGGACGGCACCGGCCCGGACGACCTGAACCTCGCCCTCCAGCGGGAACTGCGCGGACTGGAGATGACCACCGCCCTGGGCGCCCACCGCGACCTGCGGGCCCACCACCCGTTCCCGGCCACCGAAGCCCACGGGGCCGACCGAGCTTTCACGGACGCGCTGCTGGTCGTCGACGGCCCCCTGCATGCCGGCGCACTCCCCCGCACGCTGGGCTTCGTCAAGACCCATCACTCGTCCTACCTGGAAGGCCCGCCGCTGGCCGTCGTCGGGCGGCTGGGACCGGGGGAACGCACCCCGGTGTTCACGGTGGGGCGCAGCTGGGATCGCCCGAGCTGGTACCTGCGCCTGCCCTGCCGCCCCGGCGCGCCCTGGGCGGGCATCGTGCGGGTCGAGTGCGGCTCCGGCACGTCCGTCGAACATGCCGTCGAGCTCGCGGACCTGAGCCAGGCCACGCTGCCCCGGTTCGCGTCCCAGGAGTTCAAGGACGCCCGCGCCCCGCAGAACCTCTACCCCATCGCCGGCCTGGAACGAACGCTACGCCGCCGCCTCGGCGACGCCCAGCTGCTGTACCGCTCCCTGCGCCGCGGCGCCACCGCCTGACCGACCCCGCAACATCACCGAGAGTGATCTCGCGAGGCTGCTGACGTCCGCCAGCGGCATCGTGCGACCGAGGCCACCTGCCCGGAGCAGCGGTTCGTCGTGTCAGCTCCTACAGGTGAGTCGTAGCAATCTGCCACAAGTTCCGTAGGTGCGGTCTATAGTCATCAATTGCTCCGCATCAGCGGATGTAGTGCAGCGTCGCACATCCTGCGTTTCACACAGACGTCATTCGCCGGTGGGGACGGGCACGGTCGCTCGCTCGTGCACCGAAGCGAAGGTCACGAGGGGGAAACCGATGACAAGGCTCTTTGGCATGCCCGCACGCAGGGTCAGCTGCACGCTGGCCCTCGGTGTGGCACTGGCCGTGGCGTTTCCCGGTGCGGCACATGCCAACACCGTCGGCGTCACCGTGAAGACACCAGGGGCGACCAGCGGCCCCGGGACCCCCTTCACCGAGATCTCCACCCATGCGGACTGTGCAAGCGGCCTGGCCTTCGGCGGCGGTATCAACCAGGCCATCGGCACCGGCACGGTGTCGAACGGCAACCACGTCAACGGCACCTCGCCGAGCCCCGACGGCAGCACCGAGTACACCGGCACGACCGGCGTCGTCGGGACCGACATCGCTTACTGGCTCGGTATCGGCGGGGCGGGTGGCGCGGCCGACGCCGCGTTCTCCAGCACGCCCTACGCGATGTGCGTGACCAGCAACCTGATCAATCACACCCAGGTGGTCATGAACAAGGTCGCCGGCCCGGCGAGCGCGTCGACGGTGGGCCTGGTGACAGCGGTCTGCCCGACGAACACGGTCCTGCTCGGGGGAGGCGCGCGTACCACACCGGCGAGCATCGGCAGCCTCAAGCCGATCGCCAGCTTCCCGACCTTCAACGACTCCACCCACAGCTATGGCCAGATCGCGGCAGGCAACGGAGAGACCAACCCGAACGCCTGGTCGGCGGTCGGGTGGAACGGCGGCGGCGGCAACAGCGGCAACACGACCTACGCCTACGCGATCTGCAGCGGTAACTCGATCAACGTCAGCGGCGTCACCGTGACCGTCCGGTACACCGAGGTGAGCGGTCCGACGTCCGCGACCTCCGGGCAGACCGCCACCGTCGGCTGCGGCGGCCAGGACGGCAAGCTGATCAGCGGTGGCGCCGCCGTCAGCGGCGGCAGCGTCACGACCACAGCCTTCACCGGGCCCGGCTCGCAGGGGACGCACCTCAACGGCAGCTACCCGAGCAACTCCGGCGGGACGGCCGTCGCCGACGGCACCACCACCGCGTCCTACTGGACGGCCTACAGCCACACCGGCGGCACGAGCTCGCCGAACACCTATACCGAGGCCTGGGCGCTGTGCGCCGACGACGGCGTCTGACCTCTGCTACGACCCCCTGACCCGGTGTGGGCCTTTTCCATCGTCGACTCGGGCCTTCGGCCGTTCCCGGCCGTGGGTCATGCGATGGAAAAGGCCCACTGTTAGTCCCTTTGTTATCTGCGGTTATCACGGGCCCGGGCGACAGCGCCCGGGCCCGAAAAGGCGGTGCACTTCCTTGAAGCGTGGTCCATTGAGCCTTTTCCATCTCGCGGTGGTCGGGCCGAGGTCACAGGCCCGAACCGACGATGGAAAAGGCTCACTCGTTCGCAGACGCCGAATCACCGGGACGGCCGGTGCTCTGGTCGGTGTCGTCGCGGCGGCCGCGGCGGTTCCACTCGTATTTCCCCTTACCGCCGCCTCGGCGGCCGAGACCGGCGGCGGCCTTGCCGCCTGCGGCACGGCGGGTGCTCTCACGGCGGCGCCGGCGCCGTCCTGCGTCTACACCACCGCCGGCACCGACACGTTCACCGTTCCCGACGGCGTCACCAGCGTGACCATCGACCTGTACGGCGCCGAGGGCGGAAGCGCGGCCGGGTATGTCACCCCGAACCCGGTGAACGCCGGGGCTCCGGGCGGCCTCGGTGGGCAGACCCGGGCGACCGTGGCCGTGAGCCCGGGGCAGGTTCTGCAGATCACGGTCGGCGCGGCTGGTGTGCCCGGATCGTCCCGGCGTGGCGAGTTCGCCCGCGACGGCGGGATCGGGCACGGAAGGGGCGGTGGCGGCGCCCACGGCGGTGGCGGGGCCGGCGGCGGCGGCTCGGATGTGCGTGTCGGTGCCTTCGGCCCGAACGACCGCATCATGGTGGCCGGCGGCGGGGGTGGCGCCGGCAACGGCGGCCCCCTGCTGCACGGCGGTGACGGCGGCGGCCTGGCCGGCGCTGACGGCGGCGAGGGCGGCGGCCCCGCCGGCTCCGGGCTGGCCGGCAAAGGCGCCACCCAGACCGCGCACGGCGCCGGTAGCCCGAACACCGTCATCGGCGGCCCGGGCATCGCGGGCGGCGACCTCGACCCGGTCACCAGTCAGGTCAACCCGGGCAGCGGCGGCCCCGGCGGAAACGGCGGCGGGGGAGGCAACGGCGGTGGTGGCGGCGGTGGCGGCTACCGCGGCGGCGGTGGCGGCTCCGGCGGCGGCAACCCGGGCAACTACTACGGCGCGGGCGGCGGCGGTGGCAGCGGCTATGCCGCGCCGACGCTGACGGACGTCTCCCTCGTGTCCGGTGTCAACCACGGAGGCGGGCACGCCACCGTCTCGTTCCGCTATGGGTCGTCGGTCTCACTCGGCGCCAGCACGTCCACGCCGCTGTTCGGGCAGGCCGTGGACCTGACCGCCACCGTGGCGCCGACACCGGCGGACGCCGGCACTCCCACCGGAACCGTCACCTTCCTGGACGGGGACGTCGCTCTCGCGACGGCGACGCTGGTCGACGGGACCGCCGGCGTCAGCCTGCGCGGGCTGCAGCCCGGCACGCACCCGATCACCGTCAACTACAGCGGCGACGAGGCCCACTCGGGGAGTGTCACCTCGGCTCCGACGGCTGTCACCGTCGGATTCAGCCAGCCGTGCGTCACCACGACGCGCAACGGCCCGCTGACGGTCGCGGCCGGCCAGGCCCTGTGCTTCGGCCCCGGCGGCCGGCAGAACGGGCCGGTGACCGTGAAGGCCGGCGGCGCGCTGGCCCTCTCCGGCGCCACTCTCGCCGGGCCGGTGACCGCGGACGGCGCGGTCGCCGTCTCCATCTGCCAGACGACGATCAGCGGCCCGGTGACGATCAGGAACAGCAGTGGCTTCGTGCTCGTCGGCGCCGACCCGGGCGACGCCGTCGCCTGCGCCGGTAACACCGTCAGCGGGCCGCTGACCCTGACCGGGAACTCCGGCGGCCTGGAGGCCTCGGGCAACACCGTCGGCGGCCCGGCGAAGATCACCGACAACAGCGGCAGCGGCCCGCTGCCGGGCGACATCGTGCCCGGATTCAGCTACAACCAGATCTCCGGCCCGCTCAGCTGCAGCGGCAACGAACCGACGTTGCAGCAGGTCGGGAACACCGCCGGCGGCCCGCGCTCCGGCCAGTGCAGGTAACGCGAGTGAACGCAGGACGTCGCTGATCGGGCGACATCCCTGAATGGACGGCGCCGCCCGACCGGCGGCGCCGTCCGACCCATCCCGCTGTGTGAAGGCGACCGTGGGCGACTTCGGCCCGACATTCGTCGTCAGCACCCGGTGTAAGCCCGGACAGGCGGCATTTCACACCAGAGGCACCTTCACACCAGAGGCACCTCCTGGAGCAGCGGGTTCGACGCTGGTGCATCCTGTCGGCCGAATCCGGGAAGGCTCCCAGGGTGGCGCGCGCTCCGGGACACCGCGGGCGGGGGTTCCCGCGCCGGCGACGCGGACCCACATGACCGGCCGCGGACCGTCGGCTGGCAGGGTCCGCCCACTGGGCCCGCGCACCCAGGGCCGACACGTCCGGCTGCTGCTGCTGGGCGTGCTGTGCCTTCTCGCCGGGCAGGGCATCGCCATGGTCGTGCTGGGTCGGGTCCGGCTGGCGGCCGAGGAGGCCGAGCGGCTGGCCGACCGGGAGCGCCTGGTCGGCCAGTTCGCGAACATGTCCAACCTTCTCGAGAATCCGCAGCTGCTCGCGGACCAGGTGGCCGTCACTCCGTTCGCGCATGACGACCCGGCGCTCAACAGGCAGCTCCTGCGACTGTTCACGAACTCGCCGGCGTTGGTCCCGAACCAGGCCGTCGCGCTGTACACACCGGACGGATCGGTCATCACCAGCCTCGACCCGGCGCAGCCGTCACCGACCGTCACCGACCTGGGGGATGCCTGGGACTCGGCGCTGGCAGGCAGAGCAGCCGCGTCGAACCTGTTCGACCTGGCCGGCAGGAAGCTGGTCGCCACGGCGGCGCCGGTCGGTGGGGCGCGGCCATGGGCGGTCCTGGTGACGGCGAACGACAACTCCCAGTTCCAGGCCTTCGCCCAGACCGTCGCCGACGAGGGCACCTACAAGATCGACCGCGTCGGAGTCGTGGTGAACGCCTGGGATCCGGATCTGATCGGGACGCGGGTAACAGCCCCGGCCGACCTGGCCAGGATCGCGGCGGACACCACCAGCGAGTGGACGACAGGTCACGGCGACGACCGGGTCGTCCATTTCGCGCACCTGGTCCCCAGCACGGGCTACCACCTCCTGTTGGAGCGCCGCGAGGCCGACCTCTACGCCGACCTGCGTGAACATCAGCGAGAACGTCACATCACCCTCGCCACGGTGTACGCCGCCTGCCTGATATCTCTGGCGCTCTTCGGGGTGCTCTGGACCCATGCGGCGCGACGCCGCCGGGCGCGCACCGACGCGCTGCTGTCCGGCACGCTCGATCTCGTCCTGGTCGCCGAGCCCGACAGCCACCGGCTGACCTTCGTCGGCGCGGCCGGCCGCCACCTGCTCGGCCGCACTCCGCAGGCCGATCTCGGCCAGCCGTTGACGGACCTCGTCCACCCCGAGGACGTGCCACGCGTCCGGGCTCTGATCGACAACCCGCGGTTGCCGCCGGAGCTTGATGTCAGGCTCCTGCGCGACGCGCGGGGTTCCCCCGCGATCGGCCCCACCGGATGGCTCTGCTTCGACGTCGAGGCCGCCGATCTGCGCGACGATCCCGCCGTGGGCGGAGTCCTGGTCACCTGCCATGAGATCGGGACTCGCAAGGATCTCCAGGACCGTCTCACCGACCAGGCGCATACCGACGGCCTGACCGGTGTGGCCAACCGGACCGCGGTGATGGCCGCGGTCGACAGCGCTCTGGCCGCGACAGTCGCCACCAACGCCTCCGTCTTCCTGCTGTTCGTCGACCTCGACGGGTTCAAAGCGGTCAATGACACCCACGGTCACCAGGTGGGTGACGACGTTCTGCGGGTCGTCGCCCACCGGCTCGTCGACGCCGTGCGCACCAGGAGTGACCGTGCCGGCAACTCGCCACGTGAAGACGTCGTCGGACGTCTTGGCGGGGACGAGTTCGTCGTCCTCCTCCAGGGCGTCGGCCGGGCCGAGGCCATCCGCGTGGCCGCTCGCGTCGTCGACCTTCTCGCGCGCCCGATCACAGTCGATGATCGGCGGCTGGGCGTCGGCGTCAGCGCAAGCGTCGGCGTCGGCGCGGTCGTTCCGGACGGTTCGACCCGCGTCGGCGTCAGCCCCGACCAGCTGGTGCGGCAGGCTGACCACGCCATGTACCGGGCCAAACGCGGCGGCGGCAGTCGCTGGGTGATCGAGGAGTGCGCCGCCCCCGCCCGTCCGGGCCGACCGCAGTCGGCTCCGATCTCGCTCAGTGAGGTAGAGCCAGCTCCCCGAGCGGTCCCGCCCGGCGAGGAGGGCACCGCCGCGAACCTCCCCAGCGGCGGGGTCGCCGCCGGAGAGGTTCGCCCGGCCGGCGCCGCGCGGCCGCGGCAGAGAGAGCACCAGCCGGCTGCGAAGGCCGGTCGCGGGCACTGCGGCCTCGCCTGGCGACTGCAGACCTGGGGGCCGTTGGCCCTCGCCGCGGTCCTGCTGACCGTGATGGTGGGAACCGCCCTCAGTCTGGACCGGGCGGCCGAACGCCGAGCCATGCAGGCGCGGCTCGGCGAGCTCGCCGAGGTGGCGGAGGGCTCCGCACGCTACAACGACGCGTCGGGCGCCACGAAGAACCTGATCGCCGCCATCTCCGCCGTGCCGTGGACGCTCACCCCGTCCGCCACCAACGAGGTCGTGCTGAACCAGTTCGCCGCGCCGTCCGACGGCATGGCGGTGGCGCTGATGAGCGGAGACGGCCAGGTCATCGACGCAGCGCCCACCGGCGCGCCCAACCCGGTACGGGCCGCCGACCCGGCGTTCGCCACCGCGCTGAGTGGCCGCGTCGGCAACCTGCCGGTGCAGTCGGTCGACGGGGCCTACTGGAACTACTCGCTGTTCCCGGTGCTCAGGAACGGCGTGTCGATCGCGGTGGTCTCCATGGGTATGCGGGCCGACATCTCACCGCAGCAACTGGGGTACGAGGCGGTGGGGTCGGTAGGCCTCGGCTCGACGGGCGGGCTGTCCGAACTGGACGTCAACGGCGTGGCCAGGTACTCCTGGGACCGCGGGCTCATCGGCCACCGCCTCGCCGACCCCGCGGTCCTGGCCACACTGCCCGCTTCCGGCGCGGTACGTCTGCCGAGGGCGGCGACGACCGAACAGGATTCCACCGCGTTCGCCGTCCGTGATCCCGCCCTGGCCGACGGGGGGTACGTCATGCTGGAACTTCCGACCTCGGCCGTGCGGTCCGGGCTGCGCCCCGACCAGTCGTGGCAGAACGCGCTGCTCATCTGCTCGGTGGCGGCGACCGTGTTCGGGCTGGCGCTCGCGACCCGGCTGTTCGCCCAGGCGGAACGCCGGGAGAACGACAGGCTGTCCGCTCTGCTGCACAACGTCCACGACATCGTGCTCGTCACCGACCGCCAGGCCAACGTCACCTTCGTCAGCTCCGCGGTGACCCGTCTGCTCGGCTACGACGCCGATGCCGTCCGGGGGCAGCAGTGGGGCATGGTGCATCCCGACGACATCGGCCAGCTTCGACGCGCGCTCGCCCCGGCGGACGACACCGGCCGCAGCCCGCCCACTGACGTCACGACAGTGCGCGATCTCCGGCTTCGGGGGGCTGACGGGGTGTACCGCTGGTTCGACCTCCGTGCTTCCGACCAGTTCGCCCACCCCGATATCGGCGGACGGCTGACAACCATTCACGACGTGACCGCACGCAGAAGCATGCAGGATCAGCTGCTGCGCCAGGCGCGCTACGACCCGCTGACGAGCCTGCCCAACCGGACCGCGCTCCTGGACGCACTCCGGCCCGGTGCGGGCACCACCGCGATCGTGTTCGTCGATCTGGACCGCTTCAAACAGATCAATGACGCTTTCGGCCACGAGGCCGGGGATGTCGTCCTGAGCACCGTGGCCCGCCGGCTCGTCCACGCCTGCCGGCCCGGCGACACGGCCTACCGGCTCGGCGGTGACGAGTTCGTCGTGGTTCTCGGTGCGGCCGACCAGGAGCAGGCCACCGCCGTGGCACGTCGCCTCCGGCAGGTCCTGGCCGACCCGGTGCACCACGGTGACGATCTCATCGGCCTGAGCGCAACTGTCGGAGTCGCCCTCACCCACGCCGGCGGCACTGATCCCAGTGACCTCCTGAGAACGGCCGACAGCGCGATGTACCGGGCGAAGCACACGGCCCGCGGAACCGTCGGCATCGCGATCCTCCCGTTGCTTTGACGATCGGCCGACGGTGGTGCCGTGCCCGTCAGGGATTTCCGGGCACGGCACCACCGATCAGTTGGAGCAGCCGGCGGTCGGCAGGGAGGCCGGTGCGGGCACGGTGCGTCCCTCAAAGAGCGAGCGAGCCCACCAGTTCAGCAACCGGGAGGCCGTTCCGACCACCGTCCTGTGGATCAACACACCCCGAAAGTTCTGGTCCGTCCGCCGCCGGGCACCGGGCCACCGGGCCGCCGCCCGGCCCGGCGCGCGGTTTCATCTCGGCAGGCCGAGCACACGCTGGGCGACGATCGAGCGCTGGATCTGCTGGGTCCCGCCGAAAATCGACTGGGCCCGCGACCAGAAATAGGCATCGAGCCAGGATTCCTCGGCCAGCAGCGGGACCGCTCCGCGCAGATCAATGATGACGTGGTTGAGAACCTGGTCGGCCTCCGTCACGAGCAGTTTGTCGATTGAGCCCTCGGGGCCCGGCAGCGATCCGTCGAGGCGGGCGGAAAGTGTCCGCGCGACGTGCAGCCGGAGCGCTTCGAGCGTCACCCAGGCGCGGGCGACATCCCGGCGGCCGGTCTCATCCGTGACCACCCGACCGGAACGGATGTCGTCCTCGAGAACGGTGAGCATCCGCATCAGGCGGGCGACCCAGCCGATGTCCCCGGGCCCGCGTTCATAGCCGAGCAGCTGCATGGCAATCGCCCAGCCCTGCCCCGGCGCGCCCAGCAAACCGGCTGCGGGCACCTGGACGTCGTCGAAGAAGACCTCGGCGAACTCGCGGGCCCCGCCGGCGGTGACGATGGGACGCACGTCGATGCCGGGCAGGTCCAGCGGGACGAGCAGCATGGACAGTCCGCGGTGCGCCGGCCTGTCGGGCTCGGTCCGGCACAGCAGAAGGCACCACTGCGACCACAGCGCCTCGCTGGTCCAGATCTTCTGGCCGTGCACGCGGTAGACGTCGCGGCCCTCGCCGTCGGTGCCGCGGATCGCACGGGTACGGACGGACGCGAGGTCGCTGCCCGCATCCGGCTCGCTGAAGCCCTGGCACCAGCGTTCCGTGCAGGCAAGCATGCCCGGCAGGTGCCGCGCCTTCTGCGCATCCGACCCGAACAGGCGGATCGCATTGGTGATGTGGTGGATGGCGGGCGGCGGTGGATAGCCGCCGAACCCCAGCTCGTCATTGAGGATCGCGTCGAAGGTTGGGGCGAGCCCGCGTCCGCCGTACTGCACCGGGAAGGTCAGGCCGACATATCCGGCGGCGGCCAGCTTCCGGTGCCATTGCCCGAGTGCCTCGATGCGCGCGTCCGGATCGGATGGCAGCGGCGTGACCTGCTGGGCGGCGAGCCAGGCACGTAGCTCCGTACGGAACGTCTCCTCCGCGGGGCTGTCGAAGAAGTCCATCAACCCGCTCCCGCTCCTGCTCCCGCGCGCGATTCATTTCCCGGTTCTGTTCCCGGTTCTGTTCCCGGTTCTGTTCCCGGTTCCGCCGCCGATTCCGAGCCCGTGCCCGCGCCGACACCGGCCAGCCGGGTGGCGGCAATCGCTGCGTACTGGGCGTTCTCATCCCCGAGAACACGCCGGGAAAGCAGAATGCGGCGTTGCCGCACCTGCGCCAGGTGCTCCCAGGTGAGGCCGATCCCACCCAGCATCTGGATGGCGATCTCACCGACCTCGCGGGCGGCGCTCGCGCAGAACGCCTTCGCCTGCCGGGCCGCGAGCAGCGCGTCGGCGGTGGGCAGCTCACCGGCCGCCCAGGCGGCGTGCCACATCGAGCTGCGCGCGCCTTCGACGAGGACGGCGCCATGCGCGGCCAGGTGCTGGACGGCCTGGAACGAGCCGACCGGAACGCCGAACTGCGCACGCCCGCGGACGTGGGCGACGGCGTCGTCGAGCGCGCGGCCCATCACCCCGAGCAGGTCCGCGGCGAGCACCGCGAGGACGACCGCCTCGGCTCGGGCCAGATCGTCGCGGGTGAGCGCCCCGCCGACCGGGGGAATCCCGCTGGCTGCCGGCGCGTCGGCGGGGACCGGGCACATCGATCTCGTCAGGTCGGCGCCGCCGGCCGACTCACCGAGCCGCACCGCCCGTAGGCAGCCGCCGGCGCCGAGCCGGAGACCCGCGTCGGCGCCCTGGGCGTCAAAGGCGACACCGGGCTCACCCGGACCGGCGAGCCCGGTCAGATCGGTGCGCAGAACCGGGGCGAGCCGCAGCGTGCCCGCGGCCACGGCCTGTACCGCCGCCCGGTCGCCGGCCGCGGCGAGCAGGGTCGGCGCCCACACGGCGGCGCCCACGAAAGGCACGGGAACGAGATCTCCCGCCAGCCGCTCGGCGACAAGCGCGGCCGCCACGACCCCGCCTCCGCCGGCACCGCCCCCATCGCCGCCGCCCTCGTCAGCACCGCCCCCATCGGCGCAGCCCCCGTCAGCACCGCCCTCGTCAGCACCGCCGCGCTCCGCCGGAATGTGCAAGGCCACCAAACCCGCCTCGACCAGGGTCGACCAGCGGGCCTCGTCCCCGTCCCCGCGTGCGGTGGGCGCCAGGGCGGCGACGCCGCCCGGTGCGAGATCGGCCGCGATCCGCGCGGCCAGGTCCGCCAGCATCCGCTGTTCGCCGCTCAACCGAATGTCCATCCGCGCGCCCCTAGCTCGTCACGAGGATGGAGTCGCCGGGCCGGCGGCGAGAACGGCACGCCAGGTGTAGGAGATCACCGAATCCACCGTCCGCGCCTCCAGCCGGCGCCGCAGCGCCGCGTGATCGACGAGGATGCCGAAGACGTGCTGCATCGCCAGGCGCGCGTCCACCGCGGCGTCGGGCCCGGGCACGTCCGGCAGTGTGGGTGCCGCCGACGGCGTGGGTGCTGGCGGCAGGGTGGGTGCTGCCGGCAGGGTGGGCGCCCCGGGTGCCGCTCGCCTCGCGTCGGCGATCGCCGTCGCCAGCGGTGCCATCAGGGCGTCGAACCAGGCGCCGAGCTCCGCCGGGAACCGCTCGAGCAGCCTGGGATGAGCCAGCAGAAACGGCCGGTTAGCCACCACCAGGTCGTCCGTGCGCAGCAGGTCGAACATCGCCCGCACCCACTCGGCGATCCGCTGGACCGGGTCGCTCTCGGCGGCCAGCCGCTCCTCGATGTGCCGCCTGGTGATGTCGTGCGCGCGTTCGAGGAGCGTGAGCAGCAGGTCGTCCTTGGTCGGGAAATGGCGGTAGAACGCGGTCGTCGACAGACCCGAGGCCGCCAGGATGTCGCTGACGGACGGATTGGCGGTGTCGCGTTCGCGCATGACCCGGAAGGTCGCGTCGATGAGGCGCTCGACCTCGTCCTCGTAGCGGTGCCGCTGACGGGCGAGCGCCCGCTCGACCCCCCGTGGCGGGAGCTCCGGGGGCGAGACGTTCGGCGGCGGGACGTTATGCGGCGCTGTCACGGTGCGAAGGGGCCGCGGCCCATCTGATCCCGGACGGTGACCACGGCCGGGTTGGTGAGCGATCGCCGCTGCCAGTTGGCCCCGTCGACGACAAGCGTGTGGCCGGAGATGAAACGCGCGTAGGGCGAGGCCAGGAAGGTGGCGGCCCAGCCGAGCTCCCGCAGGCGCCCGACCCGCAACGCGGGCTGGGTCGCGTCCTTGTCGGAGCTGCGGGCGAGGTTGCCCTTGATGTCCGCCGTCTGGTCCTCATGCGGGAACATGCCGGGCACCAGCCCGTTGACCTGTATCCCGTACGGCGACCATTCGACGGCGAGGGTCTCGACCATGTTCTTCACCCCGGCCTTCGCCGCGGCCGAATGCGCGAACCCCGGCCCCCCGGTCCAGGCGTAGGACGCGCCGATGTTGATGACTGATCCCGGCGTGCCGGCCGCCAGATGGCGCCGCGCGAACTCACGGGCGCAGAAGAACGTGCCGTTGAGGGTGATGTCGACGACGGTGCGCCAGGCGTTGGGCGACATCTCCTCGGCCGGGACGGGGAAGTTCGCGGCGGCGTTGTTCACCAGCACGCCCGGCAGGCCGAACTCCTCCTGTGCGGCGGTGAACAGCCCCGCGATCTGCTCCGGGTCCCGGATGTCGCAGTTGACGGCCAGCACGCGGGCTCCGAGCTCCTCCATCGCCGCCCGGCCGGCCTCGAGGTGCGCGTCCTTGCGGCTGCCGAGGACGATGTCGGCGCCGAGCCGGGCGAACTCGGTGGCGATGGCGCGCCCGAGCCCGGTGCCGCCGCCGGTGATCACCACCGCTACTCCGGCGAAGGTACCCGGCGGCAGCGCGGTCGCTCCGGGGGCCGGTGGTTCGGGCAGGCCGATGGTCATGGTCAAGGCTGTCAGCTCCCGGTGTAGCGCGGTGCCCGGTCCTCGGCGCGCGCCTGTCTCATCTCGGCCAGGTCGTCCGACCTGCTGACGAACGTCTGGTAGATCAACTCGTCCGCCATCGACGAGCGCAGCGCGGGTTCCGACAGGTGACGGATCACCCGCCGTGCCATGTTCACGGTCACGGTCGGCGCTGCGGCGATCTTCGCCGCCATCTCCATCACGGTGCTGTCGAGCTGGTCCGCCGGAACCACCCGGGACACGACGCCGTGCGCCAGGGCCTCGGCGGCGTCCATCGGCCGCCCGGTGAGCACCAGGTCGCTGACCACGCCGTGGCCGCACATCTGGAACAGCCGCGCCATTCCGCCGGTGTCGGGAATGACGCCGTGGCCGACCTCGGGCAGCATGAACCGGGCGCCTTCCGCTGCTACCCGGATGTCACAGATCAGCGCCCGCTGGAACGACGCGCCGATCGACCAGCCCTTCATGGCGACGATGACCGGCGCCTCGAGGTCGAGGATCTGCAGGATGCCGCGGTGGCCGCGTTTCATCAGGTCGTGATGGCTGATCTCGACGGCTCCGCCGCCGAGGGCACCGACGTCGCGGCCGGAGGAGAAGGACTTCCCCTCGGCCCGCCACACCACGGCGCGCACGTCCCGCCGGGCTTTCAGCTCGCCGAGGATCTCGAACAGGGCGAGATCCATCTCGTCGTCGAAGGCATTGTGCTTCGACGGGTTGTCGTTGGTGATCACTGCGACCGGACCGTCGATGTCGAGCCGCACCCGCGCGTCGGCCATGCACCGTCCTCAGCTTGATCAAAATGACGTTCTGGATGATCAGAACGGCACTTTAGCGCAGAGAACGCCGCTTTTCCACCTTCGTTCGGACCATCCGGAGCCATCCGGAGCGGCCCGGCGGACCAGGAGCGCCCGGCAGACCCGGTCGCGGGACGCTGGACGGCGACAGGCCGGCGCTCCGTCAGGGATGTCGGCTCAGGAGCCGGCTAGAGGATGCGCCGGTCCACGACCGGCACCTCGACGAGGTAGTGCGCGTCGACGAGATACTGAACGCGCAGGTTGATCCCCCCCGTCTCCACACATTTTTCCCCTCCCGAGAATTCTGGGATGAGAGCGCAGACCGTCTGGTACTGCAGGCCGTTCCCGGGCTGGTCGAACCATGGACGGATCGGGCCGGAATAGACGTCGAACGGCTTCAGCACCTGGTAGACGTGATAGTTGCACCCACCCGGGTTGGTGGTGTCATCGAGATTCGACGGCGGGAGCGATCGTGCGTCGTAGTCGGTTCCACGTGGGGAGAGAAAACTGCCGCTTGGCAGGCCGAAACGGTCGATCAACTGACCTGGAACCAAGGTCGTCGTAGTCCGGACCTGCGTTCCGTCGGGCCTGAGATAGTAACCATCCTGCGGCGGGTAGACCCAGAATCCATCAATTCCAGGGAAATAGGGCTTGGAGGGTAGCGACGGATCCCACCAGGTACCGAGGAACTGCTGGATCGAATGCCCTCCGGTACGTTCGTAGCCGTCGAGCTCCTTCGCCACCGACCCGAAGAACGGTAGTTTGGCCGGGCCGAGGCGGAGATCGTTCCGCAGATCGGCCTTCGAACACTGGTTGAGGGGCTTGATCAGGGGCTTGGTGGCGGCATCCGCCGCGCCCTGCGCCGAAGCCGCGAACAACAGCCCGCCGGCGACCAACGACATGAGCGTTCTGCGAAAGAACACCTGCTTCTCCCGTGGCTTTTGGAATCAATATGCGGCCACGGAGAGTAGCCAGCCGATCTGGGCTTTCGCGGACACGGCCGGGTTGCGGTACTGCGCCGCGTGTCGCCTCTTACGGGCGCCGGATCGGGAACCGGTTCGGGTACCGGATCACCGGGCGGTCGAAGGCGCGGTCAGAACTTGTACGGGGTCCGGCTTCGGGCCTCCTTCAGCGCGGTCGCCCACCACCGCAGCTCGTCGAGCATCGTCCGGGCCGCCGTGCTGGCGCCTTCGGCGTCTCGCGGAGATCCATCCGAGTCGAAGCGCTCCCAGGCCCCGTGGAAGCTGACCACATCGCGAATGGTGACCGCGTGCAGCTCCGCGAAAATCTGACGCAGGTGCTCCACGGCGCGCAGGCCGCCGGACAGCCCGCCGTAGGAGACGAACCCCACCGGCTTCGCCTGCCATTCGGTGTAGTGCAGGTCGACGAGATTCTTCAGTGGGGCCGGGAAGCTGTGGTTGTACTCAGGGGTGATGACGACGTAGGCATCCGCGGCGTCGAGCTGCCGGGTCACCGCCGTCAGCTCGTCGGTTTCCGCTCCGCGCGGGGATCCCAGCCGCTCCGGCAGGCTGGTCTCACCCAGGTCTAGGACGGTTGTCGTCATCGATTCGTCGCCGGCGGCCTGACGCAGGAACCACTGCGCCACGACCGGGGCGAAACGCCCCACCCGGTTGCTTCCGATGATGACGGTCAGGTTTACCGGCTGTGCTGGCGCACTGGTCATGAGAACAATCCCCGCATCTCGCTGGCCCCGCATTCGTCGGGGTCTGGTCCAAAAACCTAGAACCTCAAGTCGAGTTGAGGTCAAGCTCCAACACCCGGAAACCGCAGAAAGTGCTGTCCGGTTCCGTCCAGCACGGGTGAGGCTGCCAGAGGGCGGGATTCTGATGTACCCTGTGCCGCTTCCGCGCCTTCACCGTGACGTCGAGCCGGTCGCCCTGCCACAGCGGGACAGCCAGTACCGATCCATGAGCAACGGCAGGAGCACGACAAGCACACACGAGCACCGGCATCGTGCGGCGACCCGAAGCCGCGGCTCTGCCGGGCAGGAGCTGAGGATCGTGGTCGTCAGGGAGCCGGTGAAAGGGTCCTGAGGAGCGGCGGATCCGGGCCACCAGCCTGGGCTTGGCGGAGTCGCGCCTGACGGAACGTGGATTCCGCCCGCACGGCCACCAATCGATGATCCCGCACGGGCCACAGAGCACCAGCGATTCACCTCAAGAGAGACAAATGGGGTGCATGCTCGCCTGACATCCCGCAAGAAGTGCGGATTTCGGTCGCTTGTCTTCAGGGGGTCATCGCACAGGCTTCTGTGTAGACCTGTGATGGTGTCTTCCAACCCAGGGTCTGTCGAGGTCGGGCGTTGAGCTGGGCGGCGACGCGGGCGAGGTCGTCGGGGGTGTGGACGGAAAGGTCGGTGCCCTTGGGGAAGTACTGACGGAGCAGACCGTTGGTGTTCTCGTTGCTCCCGCGCTGCCAGGGGCTGTGGGGATCACAGAAGTAGACCGGGATCCCGGTCGCGACCGTGAACCGGGCGTGCCCGGTCATCTCCGTTCCCTGGTCCCAGGTCACCGAACGGCGTAGCCGCTCGGGGATCCCGGCGGCGGCCTCGGCCAGCGCGGTGGTCACGGTCGCCGCGTCGTACCGGCCGCCCGGCAGGTACAGCAGGGTCACATAGCGGCTGGCCCGCTCGACCAGGGTCCCGATCGCTGACCGGTTGTCCTTCCCCAGGATGAGGTCACCTTCCCAGTGGCCGGGAACCGCCCGGTCCTCGGCCTCCGCCGGCCGCTCCGAGATCATCACCATGCCCGGGATCCGTCCACGGCCATCCGGACGCGCTGCGCGCCGTGCCGGGACCCGTACCGCCCGCCCCGTCCGCAGACACCGGGTCAACTCCCGGCGCAACGCCCCCCTGCTCTGCACATACAACGACGTGTAGATCGTCTCGTGGGACACCCGCATCCCCTCATCGTCGGGGAAGTCCACCCGCAGACTCCGCGCGATCTGCTGCGGAGACCAGCGCTGCCCCAGCCGCCAGGACACCACCTTGCCCAGCCGCCGATCCACCGCCAGCTTCGCGGGTTTCGGCCTCCGGGCCGCGGCCACCGCCGCCCGGTCCGCGACCACCGCCCGGTAACGTTCACGGCCCCCGTGCCGGGTCACCTCCCGCGACACCGTGCACGCCGGCCGGCCCACCCGCCGGCCGATCTCGGAGAAACTCAGCTCCTCCGCCAGGCCCCGTGAGATCTCCTCCCGCTCCGCCATCGACAACCGCAACGGCGACCGCGGCTGTGGTGGCCGCGGTCGGACCCCACCCACCGCCAGCATCCACACCCGACCCACCGACGGACTCACCCCCGCCCGCCGCGCCGCCACCACCACCGGTTCACCCGCCCCATACGCATCCCAGAACCGTCCACGCACATCCCACCCCAACCGCGGCCGACCACCAGGCATGCCACACCCCTATCAAGACAGGTGTGCAATGACCGACTGAGACCACCCAACCGAAATTCGCACTTCTTGCGACTCACCAAACCGGACCACCGGCGCCACCGGGCTACTGGGGGTCCGGCAGTCCGGGAGTCCGGCAGTCCGGCCGCGTTCGTGGAGTGCGAACCTCCCCGCACCAACTAGCGATCTTGCGCCGTTGAGCCGTTACGCCGTTGCGCCCTCCGTCGCCTGCTCACCGTCGCCTGGACGTCGCCCCGCAACGGCTCTTGACCAGCTCTTGACCTCAACCTCACTTCAACCGGCAGGCTGTCCCGCACCGGCATGGCGCCTCCTTGTGCCCGCGATGCCGGCCCGACCGAACGGCCCGACCGAATCGGAAGGTGTTGGCGGGCGATGAGCTTTTTCCGTCGTCGGCTCGAACCTGCCGCACCCCTGACCATGCACCGTGAGATGGAGAAGGCCCAGTGAAGGCTGCCGCGTTCGTTACTCCCGGTCCACCCGAGGTGCTGCAGGTGATGGATCTGCCCTCGCCGGAGCCCGGCGCCGGCGAGGTCCGGGTCCGGGTGCGGGCGGCCGGGGTCCAGCCCGTCGACCTGTCGGTCCGCCAGGGGCGGATGCCGATGGGTGTCGAGGCGACGGCGGGCCCGATGGTGCCCGGCAACGAGTTCGCCGGAGTCGTCGACGAGGTCGGGTCCGACGTCACGGACATCGCCGCCGGGGACGAGGTGCTCGGGTTCCGCGTCCTGAACTGCTACGCGGAGCAGGTGGTCGCCCCGGCCAGCCAGGTCGTCCGCAGGCCGGCGGAGCTGCCCTGGGAGATCGCGGGCGGGCTGTCCGGCGCCGGGCAGACCGCCCACACCGCGATCGAGGACCTGCGTGTCACCGCCGGTGACACGGTGCTCATCCACGCGGCCGCCGGCGCGGTCGGCACCGTGGCGGTGCAGCTCGCCAGGCTCGCCGGTGCGACGGTGATCGGGACGGCCAGCCCGGCCAACCACGACTACCTGCGCGCCCTGGGGGCGATCCCGGTCGCCTACGGCAACGGTCTGGTCGAACGGGTCCGGGCGGTCGCGCCCGGCGGCGTCGACGCGAGCCTGGACGCGGCCGGCGCCGACGGTCTGCGCGCCGCGGTGGCGCTCGTCGAGGACCGGGACCGGATCGGGACGATCGTGGCCTTCGACCTCGTCCAGGAGCTGGGCGTGCGGTGGCTGGGCAGCCGGCGGTCAGCGGCCCGGCTCACCGACCTGGTCGAGCTGTACGCCGACGGGCGGCTGCGGGTCGAGCTGCGCCGTGCCTATCCCCTGGAGCAGGCCGCGGACGCCCACCGCGAGGTCGGGACCGGGCACGGCCGGGGCAAGGTCGTGCTGATGCTGCCGTCCTGAGCCGTCCTGAAGCTGGCTGAGGAACGTCCTGAGCTGGCTTAGGACGTCCTGGGCTGGCCTGAGCCCTGCTGGTGGGCGGCGGACGAAAGCCTGCCGCCCCGGCGGACCTCGTTGTCCGGCCGGGGCGACAGGCTTCGTGCGGAGAACAGACTTTCAGAGAACGGCTGCTCAGACGGTGGCGGGAAGCTTCAGCGCCGTGGCGAGGTTGCCGCCCATGATCTTGGCCTTGTCCTCCCTGGACAGGCCCTCAAGGTCGTCCATGTAGGAGAGCGGGTCGGACAGGCCCTCGGCGTGCGGGTAGTCGGATCCGAACACGACCCGGTCGACGCCGACGAGGTCGATGAGGTACTTCGTGTTCTCCTCGAAGAACGGGTGGATCCAGATGTTGCGCTTGAGCACCTCGATCGGGTCCTCGTCGTAGAGCTTGGGGCTCTTGGCGTAGGACTCGCCGGCGGCCTCGATGAACGGCCGGACCCAGCCCGACCCGTTCTCGACCGGCAGGATCCGCAGCTGGGGGAAGCGGGTGAGCAGCCCGTGCCCGATCAGCGAGGTCACCGTGTCGAAGATGCCCCGGTGCTGCTTGTGCATGATGTCGGTGAAGGCGCTCGGCGTGGCGAACGGCAGGTGCTCGCCGTCCTGCCGGCCCTCCCACATGTTGTAGTACCGGGTCAGGCCGTCATCGGACGAGTGCAGGCCGACGGTGATGTCGGCCTCGACGACCTTCTTCCAGAACGGGTCGAACTCGGGCAGCGCGAACGAGCGGAAGCTCTCGAAGCCGGGCACCGGCGCCGGACGGATCAGGATGATCTTGGCGCCCCGCTCGACGATCCACTCAAGCTCCTTGATCGCCTCACTGACGATCGGCAGCGTGATCACGGGAGTCGCGAAGATGCGGTTCTCGTAGTTGAAGGTCCACTGCTCGTGCATCCACTGGTTCAGCGCGTGGACGACGATGTGGGTGGCCCGCGGGTCGTCCCGCAGCCGGTCCTCCAGCAGGCTCGCCAGCGTCGGCCACATGATGGCGCGGTCCAGGCCGAGCTCGTTCATCAGCTTGAGCCGGGGCTCCGGCGCGAAGAAGGCCTCGGGCGAGCGAATCGGCTTGCCCATGAGCTCCCGGGTCGACTTTCCCTCCGGGTTGCCGTTCTTGAAGTAGTCCTCCCAGGCACCCGGCCGCGCCACGACATTGAACGTCGGGTTGGGGATGTACTCGGAGATCACACCCCGAACCGCGATCTTGTCGCGCCCGTTCACCTGCACGTACTTGATCAGGCCTTCATGTTCCTTCGGCAGGTACTTCGTGAAGGCGTCCACTGTCTCGTACATGTGGTTGTCCGCGTCGAAGACAGGGAAGTCGACGTCCGACCTGGGCATGACTACCTCCGTACGCCGGCTGACCGGCACCGGCTCGACGCCGTGAGGCAGTCACAGGACTCCCCCGGCGAGGCCTCCGTGGGATGGATGCGCCCACCCCAGAACATCATTTCTCGATGTTGTCTCACGCTAACACTTATTGACTTCGACGTCAAAATCGCTTGACCTGCGCGGACGGCGCCGCGGAGACGACGCCGGGGCCGAGCGGCAGCGCACGGATCGCGGACACCCGGCCGGCCGCGAACACCTCCCTGGCCGGTCGCAAGTGGCGTGGCGGCCGGCCGCAAGCGCCGTCTCGGCTGGCCGCAAGCGCCTCTCAGGCAGCCGCAGGAAAGGCCCAAGCGCCGGACCACACGCTGATTCCCGTCCAGCCCGGCACCCACCCCGCCAGACGGAGGCGTCATGTCCACGCTCACGCCCGACTACTCGTCCCACGACCTGCCCCACGTTCACGACGTGACCGAGGGCCTGGCCCTGGGACTGCCCCTGGCCGACCTCGCGGCCGTGGTCCGCGGGGAGGTCGCCCTGCCCGGCAGCAACGCCTACACCCAGGCCGCCACACCGTGGAACGTCGCGGTCGTGTCCACGCCGGCGGCGGTCGTCATCGCCTCCGACGCGGCCGATGTGGTCGCCGCCGTGGACTTCGCCAACACGCACGACCTGAACATCGAGGTGCGATCCACCGGGCACGGCGCACTCGAGCTGCTCGACCGCAGCCGCCCCACGCTGCTCGTGCACACCGGCCGCCTGCTGGAGATCGTCATCAACCCGGTCACCCGGCGGATCCGGGTCGGCGCCGGTGTGCGCTGGCAGCAGGTCCTCGACGCGGCCGCCGGGCACGGGTTCGGCGCGCTGGCCGGCTCCTCACCGAACGTCGGCGTCGTCGGCTACCTCACCGGCGGCGGGCTCTCCCCGGTCGGCCGCAGCTTCGGCTTCGCCAATGATCTGGTGACCGCCTTCGACGTCGTCACCGGTGACGGTGAGCTGCGCCGGGCCACCGCGACGGAGAACTCCGCCCTGTTCTGGGCGCTGCGCGGCGGCAAGGGCGCGCTCGGCGTGGTCACCGCCGTCGAGTTCGAGCTGCTGGACGTCCCGCGGATCTACGGCGGCTGCCTCTACTTCGACGGTGCCGACGCGGAGCGGGTCGTCGAGGCGTGGCGGGCCTGGACGGCGTCGCTGCCGGAGCAGGCGTCCACGTCACTCGCGCTCCTGCGCCTTCCGGCGATGCCGGCGGTGCCCCCGCCGCTGGCCGGCCGATGCACCGTCGCGGTCCGCTTCGCCTGGGTCGGCGACCCGGCCGAGGGCGCCCGGGTCGCCGAGGCCATCAGTGGGGTCGCACCCGTGATCTTCGGTGGGCTTGACGTGCTCCCGTTCAACGCCCTGGGAATGATCCATTCTGACCCGGTCGACCCGATGCCGACCCACGAGCGTGGTGTGCTGTTGCGGGAGCTGCCGGAGCAGGCGGTGCAGACCCTGCTGGCGGTGGCCGGCCCGCAGGCCGAGTGCCCCCAGGTGATCGTGGAGCTGCGGCTGCTCGGCGGCGCGTTCGCGCGCCCGCCGCGGGAGCCGAGTGCCGTCTGCCACCGGGATGCCGCCTACTCGCTGCTGACCATCGGCATCGCCGCGCCGCCGATCATCGAGGCCACCGCGGGACACGCCGCCGCGGTCATCGCCGCTGTCGCCCCGTGGTCTCACGGTGGCTCGACGCCGAACTTCGGTGCCAGCTCGGACCCCGCGATCGTCGCCCGTCAGTACGACCCGGCGACACTGGCCCGGCTCGCCACCCTCACCGCGAGCTACGACCCGCATGCGCGCATGGTCGCCTCCCACGCGGTCCGCGCCGCCGCGGGGCTGGTCCAGTCCTGAGCCCGACAGGCCGGCGGGCAGCCCTCAACCGACGGGACGGCGCACGGTCCTCAAGCCGACCGACCGGCGGGCAGTCCCGAAGCCGACCGGACGACCGGCCGTCCTGAAGCCGACTGGTCGTTCCACCGTGCGTGACCTGGGCCGACGGCATCATGAGAGCTGTGCCGTCCTACCGCCTGTTCGGGCCGATCGAGGTCATCCGCGAGGGTGGCCCGGTCTCGTTCGGCGGGCCCAAGCAGCGGGCGGTCCTCGCCGCGCTGTTGCTGAACGCCGGCCGGGTGGTCTCCGTGGACCGCCTGGCCGACGCGGCCTGGGGCGACGATCACCCGCCGAGCATGCTCGCGAGCCTGCAGGCCCACGTCTCGAACCTGCGGCGGCTGTTGCGGGACGACGAGCACGCCACCTCACCCATCGTGCGCCGCACGCCCGGCTACCTGATGGACGTCCCCGTGGACGAGGTGGACCTGTGGCTGTTCGAGCGGGCCTGCGGCCAGGCGCAGGCCGCCGTCGACGCCGGCGACTGGCAACGCGCGCTGGAGGCCGCCGACCGTGCCACCGCACTGCGCCGGGGTCCGCTTCTCGCCGAGTTCACCGACGAGCCGTGGGTCCGGCGCTCGGCGGACACGGTCGCGGAGCGCTGGTCGCAGTGCGAGCAGAACGCGGTGGTGGCGCTGCTCGGCCTCGGCCGGGTGGCCGCGGCCGCGCCACGATCGCGCCAGCTACTGCTCGACACCCCCGGTTCGGAGGGTGCCTGCCGGCTACACATGATCGCTCTCTACCGGGCCGGGCGGCCGGCGGAGGCGCTGGAGGCGTTCGGCGAGCACGCTCGCCGGCTGGACGAGGATCTCGGCCTGGATGTCAGCCCGGCCCTGCGCGACCTGCAGGGCGCCATTCTGCGCCAGGACCCCGCCCTCGATTTCTGGCCCAACCAGGCACCGACCGCACCGGCCGCACTCGTGACCACGATCGCGCCCGCGCCCACCGCGCCCACCGCGCCCACCGCGCCCGCGGCCACCGCGCCCGCGACCACGACGGCGCGGACCGTGATCACGCCGACCGCGCCAACACCAACCGCAGCGGCAACCGCAACGGCCACAACCACCACCACGGCTTCCGGCGCGCGGGCGGACCTGGTCGGCCGGGAGCATGAGATCTCCGCCCTGGACTCCGCCCTCGGCGAGGCGGCGGCCGGGGACGGTCGCTGGATCGTCCTCACCGGGCCAGCCGGCATCGGCAAGAGCCGGCTGGCGCAGGAGGCCGCCGTGATCTGGCGGCGCGCCGGCGGACGGCCCGTGCGGACCGGATGCCCCGACGACGAGGCGCTTCCTCCGTGGTGGCCGGTCCGCCAGCTGCTGCGCGAGCTCGGCGCGGAGCCGGACGACGTGCTGACCCCGCCGAGCGGTGTCGACGCGGACGCCGCCCGCTTCGTCGTCTACGACCGAGTCATCGAAGCCCTGACCGCCGCGGCTCGGACCAGCCCACTGCTGCTTGTCGTCGAGGACGTCCACTGGGCGGACCCGGCGTCCCTGCGGCTGTTGGCCCATCTCGCCGACGCCGGCCCGCGCCCGGGGATCAGCGTGGTCGTCACGGCGCGGGACGTCGCCGGCCGGCCCGCACTCGACCGGCTGCTCGCCGCGGCGGCCCGCCGGCACGGCTCGCGCCGGCTCGCCGTCCCGCCGCTGACCAGGGCCGAGGTGGTGGAGCTCGCGTGCCGGGTCAGCGGCCAGGAGATCGGCGCCGCCGAGGCCACCGAGCTTGCCGAGCGGACCGGCGGGAACCCGTTCTTCGTCTGCGAGTACGCCCGCCTGCCCGCGCGGGAGCGGGCCGAGGGCACCATTCCGCTCGCGGTGCGGTCGGTGCTCGGGCAGCGCCTCGCCGGCCTCGACCCGGCGGTGCTGCAGGTGCTGCGCGCCGCCGCGCTCATCGGCGACACGCTGGACATCGGCCTGCTGCGCGAGGTGACTCGGCTGGACCCCGACGCGCTCGCCGACATGCTGGACGAGGCCTCGGACGAGCATGTGATCGTGCCGGCCGCCGGAACCGGCCGGTACATGTTCGCGCATGCGCTGCTGCGCGACGAGGTCGTCGCCGGGCTCTCCAGCCTGCGCCGCCAGCGGCTGCACCTGCGGATCGCCGAGGCGCTCGACCCGGCCGAGGGCGGTGAGACGCTCAGCCGCCGGGCCGCGCATCTCGTGGCCGCCTGGCCACTGGCCCAGGCCCAGGACGTCCTCGCCGCCTGCCGGGCCGCCGCGCTCGACGCGGAACGGCGCTGGCAGTCGGAGGCGGCCGCGCGCTGGTGGGGCCAGGCGCTCGCCATCGTCGACCAGAGCCCGCGCGATCTCGACGTCGACCGGGACGAACTGCTGGTCGCCCAGGTGCATGCGCTCGCGCGGCACGGTCGCGGCCAGACGCTGCTCGACCTGATCGACGCCGGACTGCTCGACGCGGTGCGCCGCGGGCGGCTCGACTCCGCCGGCCGCCTGGCCAGCGCGCTGCTGCGGACCACCGGGTGCTGGCCCTGGCCCGCCTACGGCGACGACCCGGCGCCGCTGCTGGCCCGCCTGGCCGGCCTGGAGACGCTGGTCACCGCTGATCCGGCGGCGCACATCCGCGTTCTGGCGGCCCTCGCGGTCGGTAGCACCTACGACCCGGACAGCTCGGTTCCCGACCGGCTCAGCCGCCGGGCGATCGAGCTCGCCGAGCGCCTCGGCGACGACGAGTGCCTCGCGGACGCCCTGCTCGGCCGTGCACTCGCCTTCTCCGGCATCGCCGAACGGGCCACCGAGTCCGTCGAGCTGCTCACCCGGCTGGCGGAGGTACCCCACTCATCCGCCCAGATCGACCAGGTCATCGCGCACGGGCTGGGCTACCTCGCGAAGATCACGCTGGGTGACCCGTCGGCCGCCGAGCAGGCGCGGCTCGGCGCGGTCGGCAGCGACCTGCTCCGGCTCCCGGCCAGCCGGGTGCAGTTCCGGTGGGCGCAGGGCTCCCTCGCGCTCTGGCATGACGACGATCTGGCCGCCGCGGAGCGGACCTACGACCAGGCGTTCGCGTTGCACCGGGAGACGGAGCTGTATCAGAGCGGCGCCTACGACTTCGCCCGGCTGGCGCTGCGCTGGGAGCAGGGCCGCCTGCACGAGCCGGATGACCGCGCCTCCGGCGCTCCGCTTCCGCCGTGGGCCGTCGCGGTCATCGCGGCCGCGCGGGACGACCCGGCTGCCGACGAGCTGCTCGCCGCGGCGGTCACCGAGACCGGGCCGGTGACCTGGACGACCCATGGACGCCTGACACTGCTGGCCCACGCCGTCGCCGACCGCGGGCTGCGCGAGCACGCCGAGACGCTGACCAAGCGGTTGGCACCGATCGCCGGCAACATCGCCAACCTGGGCCAGTGCGGGATGGCCGGCCCGGTCGCACTGGGTCTGGCCCGCCTCGCCGAGCTCACCGGCGACATCCCGGCCGCCCGTGCACACCTGCGGACCGCGCTGGAGGTTGCCACTCGATCGCGAGGGGTGGGTGCGGTGTTACGCACTCGGCTTGAAGCCGCCCAGCTCGCCCGCCGGTGCGGCGAACCCGTCGACGAGGCCGGCCTTCGGGACCTCGCCGAACAGGCCGCGCGGCGCGGCATGACCGGCGTCGCAAGCGACGCGGACGAGCTGGGCCTGTCGCTTCAGGCGACCATCAGACGACCACGTCACTGATCTGCAGGACCGGGACGATCGTCGTGTAGTTCTTGACGTCGCCGGTGATCTGGGCCGTCGCCTCCGAGGCCAGCGCCGTGTCGAGCGCCTCACGGGAGGAGAACGTGATGTGGACGGCGGCGACATGCGGGCCGGAGGCTCCCCGGTCGACGCGGACATCCGCCGGCTTCCACAGCTTCTCGCACAGCGGGATGTGGACGTCGCGGTAGTAGTCGTGGTCGAACGTCTCGTCGGCACCGGCCGGGTAGAAGACGCTCAGGCGGGCTTGTGGCATGGGGCCACCTCCTGGAGTTGTCGGGAATGCGAAGTGTGCGTCGGCGGGCGGTCAGTTCAGTTTCTGGACGAGTTCGACGAGGTAGCCGGCCGGATCGGTGAAGAACGCGATGATCGTCGGCCAGCGGTCCAGCCGGGTCGGCTCCATGACTGCCTCACCTCCAGCCGCCAGTGCGGTTCGGTAGAGCCCATCGCAGTCGTCGGTGTTGAGATAGCGCTTCCAGAACCCGTTGCCGTGCTCGATCGGGGCGCCGTCCTTCTGCTGGGCCAGCTGGATCAGCCCGCCGCGCCCCGGGGCCTCGATGATCGCCTCCGACGCCTCGGGGACGTCCGTCCGGCTGGTGCAGGTCAGTCCGAGCCTCTCATGGAAGGCGACCGCGGCGTCCAGATCGGGGACGTTGATGCAGTACTGGCCCAGCCAGGGCTCATCGGCCGGCGAGCCCTCGGGCCAGGGATGACGCTCGACGAACTCGACCAGACGGCCGTCCGGGTCGCGGACGAAGGCGATCGTCACCGGCCAACGCTCCGTCCGCTCCGGCTCGGCCACCACTTCGGCTCCCGCCGCCACCGCCCGCTTGAACGTCCCAGCGATGTCCGGAGTGTTGACGTACAGCTTCCACAGCGCCGTGCCGAGCGCGACCGGCCCCTGCTGTGCCTTCTGCTGGGCGATCTGGAAAAGCCCGCCGGTGGCCGGGTTCTGCATGATCGCCTCGAAGGCGTCGGGAATCTCGGTGCGACTGGTGTTACGCAGCCCGATCGCACTCCACCAGGCGACGGACCGTTCCAGGTCCTCGACGTTCAGGCAGTACTGACCAACCCAGGTGCTCACGATTCCACCTTTCGAGTTCTTGAGAAAAGGGACAGCAAAACCACATGCGGGCGTCGGGCGCCGTCAACGGCGCCGGGGGTCGCCTTCGGGCCAGGAATAGAACTGCTGGCACCAGCGGCGCTGCTCGGTGACGGCCCGCTCGGAGGGGCGGAGCACCGGCGGATCCTTGAAGATCTTGTTCTCCCAGATCGGCAGGTCCTGACTCACGCCGGCGGTGAAGCTGTCCGCCGCCGCTTCGGCGGCGTCCTCGCCGAGCGATCGCGGTGAGGTGAAGATCCATCGGACGTGCACGTTTTCCTCATCGATCGGGGTGGTCGAGGAGATGAAGGTCGTATAGCCCTTCACGCGCAGCACTCCGAGGCCGAGTCCGAAGCCCTCGCGCATGAAGTTGCCGTCCATCCCGACCGAGCGCTTGTAGTGCCCGTCGACGTGGAACTCCTCCTCAGGAATCGCCTGCATGCCGTGCACGTACAGGAAATGCGGGGTGTCGACGTTGTTCTCGGCCATCTCCTGGCAGCAGGTGGCGACAGTGATGTCCTTGACGACGACCGGCAGCCAGTCCGGGTCGTGCACCTCGGGTACCTCGGGCACCTCGTAGAAGGGCTCCTTGCCCTCCAGGTGGTGCCAGGCCCAGATCATCCGGTTACGTTCGACCACCGGATACGAGCGCGCGGTGGCCGTCCTCGGGATGTAGGGGTTGTCGTCGTAGGGCACCTCGACGCACGCGCCGCTCGCACCGTCGAACCGCCAGCCGTGGAACGGGCACTGCAGGCTGCCGTCGACGACCTTGCCGCCGACACCGAGGTGCGCGCCCAGATGCGGGCAGTAGGCGTCGAACAGATACGGCGTGCCGTCCGTGCCGCGAAAAAGCACCAGGTCCTTGCCGAAGTAGAACAGTGTCTTCGTCCGGCCCGGCTCGATCTCGTCGGCCCGGGCCACGATGAACCAGCCGTTGGGTATGGGGAACGGGAAACGCGGCCCACGTTCCCGGCGGACCGCGGTGCGCCGGGACTGGTCGTAGAGAGTGTCCGGCCGCAGCGGCATCGGCAGGCCGATCAGATTCTCCGCCGCCGTCGTCATTTCCGCGGAGAGTGCGTAGGCACCGCTCAGGCCGGATCGGTTGACCCCGCCCGCGCTGGAGAGCGTCATGTACTGCCTCCCGAAGAGGTCACGCAAGGAGACTGGAATGGGGTTTGGATAATGTATTCGATACCGGATCAAAGGCGGTTCGTGATCCCCGTGCTCAGGACCGGGACTGCCGTCACCCACGCTCGCCGGGTCGGGTGTGGGTGTGGGTGACCGGCGGATTCTGATCAGGTGCCGGGTAGCGGGTCGCCCATCCGGGCGAAACAGTCGGCGATGTTTCCGCCGAGGAAGGACCGGCGGGTCGCCTCGTCCAGTTCACCCAGGGCCGGGCCGTACAGGCCGATCGGGTCGGCGTTGCCCTCGCCGTGCGGGTAGTCCGATGAGAAGACGAGCATGCCGGGTAGCTGCGGCATCCAGCGGCCGAGCACGTCCCGGTCGCCGACGTCGATGAGGGGTGAGGCGCGGATGTGGTGGCGCAGCATCTCGACGGGCGAGCGGTCGAACGGCCACGGGCCGGCGGAGCCGAGGCCCTCACACCGGGCGAGCAGGAACGGAAGCCATCCGACCTGCAACTCCTCCGTCAGGATGGTGAGGTTCGGGTGGCGGCCGAGCGCCCCGCCGTACAGCATCGCGGTGATGAACAGCTCCGCGGCCTGGTGGTTCATGCAGTTGGCGTAGCGGAAGAACCCGCCGACGCCGACACCGCTTTCCGCCCAGCCCGCGTTCCCCCATCCGGAGAAGGCGGTCGGGGAGTTGCCGATATGAAGAACGGCGATCATTCCGAGGTCGGTCGCTGCCGACCAGACGCGGTCCCATTCCGGATGGGCCGGCGACATTCCGTTCACCGGCTCCGCGCGTACCCAGAACGCTCTGCTACCCCGAGCGCGCATCCGGGTCAGCTCGGCGACGGCGCCGTCGAGGTCGTTCCAGTTCAGCATTGTCACCGGCATGAGCCGGTCAGTATGGCCGGAGAGCCGGTCAGCGAGAAAGTCATTGAGCAGGCGCACCAGCTGGGACCGGTCGCCGTCCAGGTATCTGGGGAGGCTGGCGTAGACGCCCGGGTTGACAAGCGCCGCGTCGATCCCGACCTGGTCCATCCAGGTGAGCCGTTCCGCGGCACTCGCGGACGGGAACCTCGGGTCGACCGACGCGGCCGGATCAACCGCGGCGGACGTGTACGAACGGTTCGCTGGCGGGCTGTACAGCAGAAGCGCCTCGTCACTCGGCCGCGAATCGGCCGGAGTCGCCTCGCGCAGATCGTGGGTGAGCGCCTCGGCTACATACCGCCGCGCGGTCGGGAACTGGTCCGCGTAGGCACGTAAGGGATGGTCTTCAGCAGTGAACGCGACTTCGAAATGAGTATCGACATCCAGCACATAGGCGTCACGGTCGACAGCCCTTCCGGTGGCCGTCACGTCGTCGACCACAGTCATTCCAGGCCTCCCTTCTTCTGCTCCGTTGATGACGGAGTGGCCGAAAATCCCCCGAACGGAGCACAACATCGCTTCGGATTTTTAATCAATTCTCCGCCAGGGACGGACAATCCTGTCGGAGGACGGCGAAGGCCGCCCGTACGTCTTCTGCGGGGGAACGGTTGGCTCCCGCGGCCAGCCATCTGTCGGTGCCCAGCCGGAGGGCGCACAGCACGCTCCCGACCACGATGCGCGAACGGAAGAGGCCGTCGTCCGGCGCGGTGAAACGCGGCGCGATCTCCCGCGCGATGGTGGTCTCCCAGTCCACATATCTGGCGCTGGCATGTGCCAGCACCGCTGGGAACTCCGCCCGCAACTGGCCATCGAGGACCAGGATGTCGCGCTGCGCCTCCCAGCCCTCCTGGGTCGCCAGGAAGGCGTTGCACAGCGCGGCGAATGGCCCCTCCTCCGCTGGGCGCGCCCTGATCGCGGCCAGCGCGTTCTGGAGGTGCCCGTGGTGCGCTCCGGTGACGAAGCAGGCTTCCTTCGAGTCGAAATAGCGGAAGAAGGTCGACCGGCCGATCTCCGCCCGCGCGCAGATGTCCTCGACCCGGACGGCCGCGAGGCCGCGCTCCCTGACAAGGTCGACCGCCACTCGGGCGACGTGCTCGACGGAGCGTTCCTTTTTCAGGGCGCGCAGCGATTTTCTCGGCACGAACGTCGTTCCCGGGGCCGCCGCCTCGGTCGCCACGCCCTGCCCGCTCGTCATGAGCCCCTGATCGCTGCCGCTCAGCGTGGCACCTCCACCCGCACGTCTCATGTGGGACTCTGTCTCACATGAGAATTTGTGTCAACTGGGTTGAGGTGCCAACTGACCACCCGAGGGCAGCGCCGGGCGCGGGGAAAGCCGGGCATGCCAGCTACCTCGGCGACCGCCGACGAGACGGCGCGGGCGAGTTCGGTTGACTCGGCGAGGAAGTCAGCCCGGACGCCCCGCTGGCCCGGGCAGGGGAGCACGGCCGGCCGGCTGATCCGCAGGCCACCACGAAATGCCGGCTCAAGCTGGGCGATGTAAGCCGACCAGCGGCTGGCGGTGGTCGGCTGAGCTGGTTTGGGTACAGCAGGCCAGGGCGAGAATGGCCGTACCGGTGAAGACGGGCAGCGGGACGGATGCGTGATCGGGCCGTGTGTGATCGGGCCGAACGCGAGCGGGCCGCGCACGGCCCGGGACACGAGCGCACGAAGCGACCCGGGGACACGAACAGCCGAACACACGCTCAGCGGCTACGGCAGGCTGGACCAGGCTCCCGCTGCCCGCCTGGTCACTTCTTGAAGTTGGCGACGAATTCCGAGTCGGCGTCGATCTTTCCGACCACGGCCGCGCCGCCCGGGTCGTCACCGATCGGCTCGTCGCGCCCGGGCAGGATCTCGGAGAAGAAGAGCTCCTCGCTCCGGATGAACTCCTGCTCCTCCTCGGACACCATCTCGTCGAGCATCGCCGCTCCGACCGGACACCGCAGCGCGCACGCCCCGCACTCGGTGCATTCGTCGGGGTTGATGTACATCTTGCGCCCGCCGGTGTAGATGCAGTCGGCGGGGCATCCGCCGTCGAGGCAGGCGCCATCCTTGACGTCGATGCACGCGGAGGTGATCACAAATGGCATGACAGAATCGTCTCCAATCAGCCGAACAATGCGTCGGCAGGCCGGGCCACGGCGGATCCGCGACCCACTGCCAACGCACCTCGGCCGCCCCGACCGAAATGGGATCGACTCCGGCGAACCCGCATAGATTATTGGCGGGCGCTTGTCACACCGACGCTTCCCACGGTTAACGGCGGGTAACGAAGAAAAACAGTCGTGCCACGCAGATGATTTCTTTGTTCGGCGCCCACGGGAAAGAATTTCGGATTTCGGCTCGGTTAAAGTTATCCTCGCCTGAATCGGCTAGGCCGGGTGCGGCGACCGGGAAGATCAGCCCGTCGCCACGGTACCCGAACGGCCCTGGGAAGGCGGCGCGAATCCGCCGTCGGGTGCCATATCGGGTGCCGCCCCGGTGCCGACAGGCCCGGCGGAACCGGCCCACGCGGCCCTGGCACCGGCCCCCACCTGGCCCTCGCGCTTGCCCACGCGCCTGCGGCACCGACCTCGTCGGAGCCGAGCGGCGCCAGGCGCCCGCCCCGCGCGGCTACCAGCGCTCGCGGCGGATCACGACGTCCAGTGGACGGCGGACCGCCCAACCGTGTCGTTCGAGGTCCGGCGTGGTCTCCAGGTGGCTCACCGGACCGAGACACAGCCAGGCCACCGGGCGCACCCGCTCGGGTATGCCGAGCAGGTCGCGCACGAACTGCTCCCGGTAGAACGAGACCCAGCCGACCCCGAGGCCCTCCGCGGTCGCGGCCAGCCACAGATTCTCGATCGCCAGGCACACCGAGTACAGGCCGGCGTCCGCGATCGTGTTGCGGCCGAGCACTGCCGGCGCCCCGCGGTCCTGGTCATACGCCACGACCACGGAGAGCGTCGACTCCAGCACTCCGTCGATCTTGATCGGCGCGAACCGCTCCGCACGCTCGCCGGTGAGCGTCGCGGCGAAACACGCCCGCTCGTCGCTGACATGCGCGTGCATGGCAGCCCGGGTCTCCCGGTCCTCGACCAGGATGAAATCCCAGGGCTGAGTGAGCCCCACACTGGGCGCGCTGTGCGCGGCGCCGAGGATGCGGTGCAGCGCGCCCGGCGGCATCGGCTCACCGGTGAACTGCCCGCGGACGTCCCGCCGCCGCCAAATGACCTGGTAGAGGCCGGCGGCAGCGGACGGGACGGCAGGCGGACCTGGGGCTCCCAGGTCCGACGACGCATCCGACAGCAGATCGGATGGCGAATCCGAAGGCGAATCGGACCACATCGAAGACGACGAGATCACGGCAGTTCAGCTCCACTCCGGCGAATCGGGTCAGGGATTCGCGAGGGGGCTCAGTTCGCGACGAGCTCCACGATCGCCGCGTTGGCGGTACCGCCCCCCTCGCACATGGTCTGCAGGCCGTAGCGGATGCCGTTGTCCCGCATGTGGTGGGCGAGCCGGGTCATCAGGATCGCGCCCGAGCCGCCGAGCGGGTGCCCGACCGCGATTGCCCCGCCCAGCGGGTTGACCAGCTTCGGGTCGGCGCCGGTCTCGGCGAGCCAGGCGAGCGGAACCGAGGCGAAGGCCTCGTTGACCTCGAACGCGCCGATGTCGCCGATCGACAGGCCCGCGCGGGCGAGCACCTTCTCCGTCGCCGGGATCGGGCCGGTGAGCACCAGCAGCGGGTCGGAGCCGGCGACCGCGGCGCTGTGGTAGCGCACGATCGGCTTAAGACCCAGCTCACGTGCCCGCTCGGGGGTCGTGACCAGCAGCGCCGCCGCACCGTCGGAGATCTGCGAGGAGTTGCCCGCGTGGATCAGGCCGTCCTCACGCGCGACCGGCTTGAGCTTGGCGAGCTTCTCCGGGGTGGTGCCGCGGCGCAGCCCCTCGTCGACGGTGAACGGCCCGGACTCGGTGGGAACCGCGAACGTCTGCTGCTCGAAGGCGCCGGCGTCGATCGCCGCGGCGGCCCGCTCGTGGCTCAGCGACGAGTACTCGTCCAGCTGCCAGCGGGTGAAGCCCCACTGTTCGGCGATCCGCTCAGCGCCGATGATCTGGTTGAAGTCCGAACCGTCGTACCGCGCCTTCGCCGCCGGCCCGTACGGCTCACCCATCTGGCGGGACGCACCGAGCGGCACCCGGCTCATCGACTCGACACCGCCGGCCACGACCAGATCCTGCTGGCCGGCCATGACGGCGAACACGGCCTGGTCGAGCGCCTGCTGGCTGGAGCCACAGGCCCGGTTCACCGTCACCGCGGGGACGGACTCGGGCCACCCGGCCGCAAGCACCGCGTACCGGCCGACGTTGCTGGACTGGTCACCCAGCTGGGTGACACACCCCCACTGGACGTCGTCGACGAGAACGGGGTCGATCCCGGTCCGGCTGATCAGCTCGTTGAGCACCATCGCCGCAAGATCCACCGGGTGCACGCCGGCCAGGGAACCGTTGCGCTTGCCAATCGGCGTACGCACCGCCTCGACGATCACTGCTTCCCGCACGGCCGTCCCTCATTTCTCGTCCCGGTGCGTCGGCGCGCCCGTGGCGATCGGCGCCGAGCCCGCGCCATGTCGAACGATCGGTTGGTCGACTGATCGACCTGATCGTTCCATCGTTCGATCGATGTGTCGGCTTGCCGGCCGATCGGCTTGTCGACATTCTGCCCGTTCCACCTGTTCCGCCGGCATGCCAACGGTGCCACAGTTCGACGTCCGATGTCCCGGTTGCACGGCCCGTCCCGGCGCCCACGGTGACAAGAGGCACATCACGGCGCACCGCGGCGCTCGGGCTCCGGCCCGGTCTCGCTCGGGGTGCCGGCCCGCGGTCAGGTGTCGAGGCCGCCACGCCGGATGAGCTGGCCGACGATGACGTTGCGCTGGATCTCGTTCGTTCCCTCGCCGACGATCATCAAAGGCGCGTCCCGGAAGTACCGCTCGACGTCGAACTCGGTCGAATAGCCGTAGCCGCCGTGGATGCGCACCGCGTTCAGTGCCACCTCCATCGCGGTCTCGGACGCGAAGAGCTTGGCCATGCCGGCCTCCATGTCACAGCGTTCGCCGCTGTCATGGCGGCGGGCCGCGTACAGGAGCAGCTGACGGGCCGCGGTGATCTTCGTGCCCATGTCGGCGAGGTAGTTGCCGATCGACTGGTGCCGCCAGATCGGCTGGCCGAAGCTCTCCCGTGCCTGCGCGTATCGCAGCGCGTCGTCGAAGGCGGCCCGCGCGACGCCGGTGGCCCGCGCTGCGACCTGGATTCGCCCGATCTCCAGCCCGGTCATCATCTGGGTGAACCCGCGCCCTTCGACACCGCCCAACAGGGCGGTGGCCGGCACCCGTGCGTCGTCGAAGACCAGCTCGCAGCTCTCGACGCCCTTGTAGCCCAGTTTGGGGAGGTCTCGCGACACCGAGTAGCCCTCCACCCGCTCGACCAGCAGGATGCTCATCCCGCGGTGCGTCGGGGTCGCGGCGGGATCCGTCCGGCACAGCAGTGCCACGAGGCCGGACCGGCGCGCGTTGGTGATCCAGGTCTTCGAGCCGTTGATCAGATAGCCGTCGCCGTCGGCCCGCGCGACGGTCCGCATCGCCTGCAGGTCGGAGCCACCGCCGGGCTCGGTGAGTGCCATGGTCGCCCGCAGCGCCCCGGTCGCCATCGACGGCAGGTAGCGCTCCTTCTGCTCGTCGGTGCCGAACGTCGAGATCAGCTTGGCGACGACGCTGTGCCCGCCCATCGCCCCTGCCAGGCTCATCCAGCCGCGGGCGAGCTCCTCGGTGACCATCGCGTAGCAGGGTGTGGAGACCTTGCCGAAGCCGTACGGCTCGGGAACCGCCAGGCCGAACACCCCGAGCTCCTTCATCTGCTCGATGAGCCGCTCGGGGTAGGTGTTGGCGTGCTCCAGCTCCCGCACCACCGGCCGCACCTCGCGGTCGACGAAGTCACGAACGGTGGCGACGATCGCCTGCTCTTCGGACGACAGCTCCATCCGGCAAGTCTTTCGCACCATCGCGCCGCGCCGCGCCGCCACGCGACCGATGCGACAGATGTGCCGGTCCCGGGCCGACCGGACGTCGACACTGAGGCGGTGGCGCAGGAGCGGGTCGGGCAGGAGCCTGTGGAGCAGGAGCCTGTGGAACAGGACCCTGTGGAGCAGGTCGACGAGCATGTCCGGGTCGCCCCGGCACCGGGCCTGCGTCCCTATGTGGCCTGGTACAGCGGCTACCGCCAGCGCGGGCTTCCCCCCGCGGTGCACCGCGGCCTGCCGTCGCCGGCCCTGACCCTGATCTTCACGCTGGACGAGCCGCTGGTGCTGCTCGATCCGCCCGGTGCCGGCGCGCGGCGGCGCAGCTTCGACTCCCTGATCGCCGGGCTGCACACGGCGCCCGCGCTGATCACCCACCAGGGAGCCCAGTCCGGCGTCCAGCTCGCGCTGCGCCCCCTCGGCGCGCGGGCGCTGCTCGGGCTGCCCGCCGGCGAGCTGGCCGCGCTCGACCTGCCAGCTGATGCCGTTCTCGGTGGCGCCGGCCGCCGGATGTCGGATCGCCTGCGGGAGGCCCGCGGATGGCCCGGGCGGTTCGCCGTTCTCGACCAGGAGCTCACCGGCCTCGTGCGGGCCGACCGACCACGTGCCGGACGGTTCGGAGAGGTCGGACGGGTCGGGCAGATCGAGCGGGAGGTGCCTGCCGAGCTGCGCCACGCCTGGAACCTGCTCCGGCGGGGTCACGGCAATGTCCCGATCGCGGTGATCGCCGCCGAGGTCGGCTGGAGCACCCGGCATCTGAGCGACCGCTTCCGCGTCGAGCTCGGCCTCACCCCGAAGGCCGCCGCTCGGGTGATCAGGTTCGACCGGGCCAGGAGGCTGCTCGTCAGCCGGGACCGTCGCTGGCGGCTCGCGGATCTGGCCGCCGAATGCGGCTATTTCGACCAGGCGCATCTCGCTCGTGACTTCCGTGCCCTCACCGGGTGCTCGCCGAGCGGATGGCTCGCCACGGAGTTCCGAAACGTCCAAGCCGACGGCTACGGGTTCGACGAATCCTTGGACGGGCCCGGTCGGTCCAGTCCTGGGACCGGAACCGGAACCGGCTGACCACCACCACCGCACGGAAGGACATCCCACGCACATGAGCGACACCCGCGACACCGCGCCGTCTCCCCAGGTCTGGCCCTGCCTGCGTGCCCGTGACGCCCGGGCGCTGATCGACTTTCTCGCCGCGGCCTTCGGTTTCGAGGAGGTCGTCTGCTACGGCCCCGACGGTGCCGACGGCCGCGTCGACCACGCCGAGCTCGCCTGGCCGGAGGGTGGCGGGATCATGCTCGGCTCGATCCGCGACGACGCCGACACGTTCGCCCTGCCGCCGGGAGCGTTCGGCGCCTATGTGGTCACCTCGGACCCGGACGCCCTGTGTGAGCGGGCTCGGGCCGCGGGTGCGCAGATCACCGCCGAGCCGCACGACACCGACTACGGGTCGCGCGACTTCGCCGCCCGCGATCCCGAAGGCAACCTGTGGTCCTTCGGGACCTACCGCGGCGCCGCCCGCAAGGCCTGACGTCCCGCGCAGAGCCTGACCGTCCCGCAGAGCCTGACCGTCCCGCGCCCTATTTCCAGAAGTCGCAGTGGTGCTCGGCCTCGTAGCCGGGGCGGGCCTCGATCGTGCCTGGTTCCAGCACCAGCCGGTCCGGGGTCGTCGCGGTTCGCGGCACCGGCCAGGCGGGCCAGGTCGGCAGCGTCCGGAGGGCGCCTTCCCCCTGGCCTCCGGACGAACCGGCCCGGGAGGCCACGTTCGGATCACCGGTGGCGGCGAAGCGCGTCCAGTAGGTGAGCATCGCCGCGGACAGCTCGCGCTCAGCCGCCGTCGTCATCGTCGACGTCGACGATGACGCACGGTCTGGGAACAGATAGGTCATCTCGCCGGAATGAGTGGCGCCGGTGCCGTTGTCACTCAGGAACGGGGCGAGGCCGGGGACGTCGAACTCGTACAGGAACGCCCGGGAGCCCGACCCGACCAGCAGATCCGCCGTGCGGGCGGTCGGGCAGGCGAACGACCGGTCGGTCATCACCTGGGCCAGGCGCTCCCGGGCCGAGACGGCGCCGGCCGGGTAGGCCGCGAGCACGGCGTCCGCCCGGTCCGGCAGCTGCTGGCGGATGATCTCGGCGTACCGCTCGGCGGTGAGCTTCTGGCCCGGGTCGTAGCTGACCGTGAAGGCACGCCCCTCGTCCCGCACCGTCCCGAGCAGGACCGGTACCCGGGCCGCCGAGCCGGCCGCGAGTGCCTGCTCGGGCGGGCGGGGGAGCGTGCGGCTTCCGGTAACGGGTGCCCATCTCGGGCCGGTCAGGACGTCGACCTGCCCACCGGCGGCCATCAGCCGGTCGACGGGGACGGCCCGCAGGCAGCTCAGGACGGTGGCGGCATCGGTGCAGCCCACCTGCGCGGCGAACTCCGCGCCGGTCCGCTCCGCGGTGGCCATGGTCGGCAGCGGCCACAGGCAGGGTCCGCTCTGCAGCAGAGCGTGTTGGAACAGACCGCGTGCGGACGGTGCGGCCAGCAGCGTGCAGGCGTTCACCGAACCCGCCGACTCTCCGAAGATCGTCACATTGCCCGGGTCACCGCCGAAGGCGGCGGCGTTGTCCCGGACCCAGCGCAACGCGGCGATGAGATCCGCCACGGCGTAGGAGCCCGCGTCACCGCCGGACTCGGTGTTCAACGCCGGCAAGGCGAGCTGCCCGAGCGCGCCGAGACGGTAGTTCACGCTGACGATCACCGCCGGGCCGGCCGCCGCGAGCGCCGAGGTGTCCAGTTGGTTCGCGGTGCCGGTCGTGAAGCCACCGCCATGGATCCACACGAGTACCGGGCGGCCCGCACCGGCCTCGGGGGCCCCGCTCGAGCCCGAGGTCCGCTGCGCTGTCTGCGGTGCCCGCGCAACGGCGCCGGGCGTGGTGGTCACGTTCACGAACAGGCAGTCCTCGGCGGCACCGCCGACGGCCAGCTCGCCGGACTGCGGGCAGGGTCGGCCGCGCACCGACCCGTCCCGGGTGCCCTGCCAGGGCTGCGGCGCGGCGGGCGCGCGCCACCGCAGGTCGCCCACCGGCGCGGCCGCGTAGGGCAGGCCGAAGAAGGAGACGACGTCGCCGCCGTGGACTCCGCGCACCCGGCCGCCCGTGGTCGTCACGACGACCGGCGCGGAGCTCGAACCCGCACCGCCGCGTTTCGTTCCCGGCACGGTGTGCTCCTGGGAACCGTCACCGCAGGCTGGGCAGAGCAGCGCGAGGAACGCGACCAGCACCAGGAGCAGTAGCGAGCGCGGCCGCTGCGACCGCTGCGGCACGGGCAGCAGGGGCAGCCAGCCGGTGCGGACCGGCCGCGACCGCCGGTGCACCTGGTCCGGCGCGCACGACGCGTTCGATCCCCCCGTCATGACGGACAGCCTCACCGGCACAGACGTCGAACGCAAGATCACTAACGTGCGACACGGTATATGCGGCTTTGTCCGCCGAGAAACGTACGAAACCGACGGATGACAGGGCTGCCATCCGTCGGTTTCGACAATGCGAATCGCCACCGCCCTCCCGGAGCGGTGGAGAATTCACCGTTATGGGACGTCCGCTCAGGTGGCGGGTCCGGTCCTGTGTTCGAGAGCTCGACCGGGCGACCACCGAACGCCTGGATCTACCAGGACGCCTCCATCAGCGCCGGCATCGTGGCGCGCTCAGATGTCACTTCCGATGCTCGGAACTCCCTTCAGCAGGGCGCGCACCTCCGCCTCGCGGTACCGGCGGTGACCGCCCAGAGTCCGGATCGAGGTCAGCTTTCCGGCCTTCGCCCACCTGGTCACGGTCTTCGGGTCCACCCGAAACATCGTGGCTACCTCGGCGGGTGTCAGCAGCGGCTCGGCATCCGGCGTTCTCGTCGTCATTGCGTTGGCCTCCCGTCACAGAGCGTCGCTCCGTCCCATACAGATCGTGCATCCTTCGGGGGCATTTCGGACATGGCACGTCAGGACCATCTGCTGACTAGTCACAGCTCGTCCGAAGCGGAGGGCAACGCTGCGCTAACAGGAGGCTCCGATCAACTGGCGGATTCCCGTGACTGCAGGGGTCTCCACCTGATCAGCACGCGTTCGTACGCCTCGACCGCAAGGTCTGTTCGCCCTCGGCGTAACGCGCTGACCGCCTCGACGATGTCCTCGACCGAGCTGTCGCTCCTGAGCATGTCATCGTCCAGCAGGTCAACTAGTCCGTCGTAGTCCAGTTCGACCCTGCTCTGAGGATGGAAGGACCCCAGCCAACGGGCCAGCTCGGCGACGCCCTCGATCGCGGGGGCGTTCGCGTTGTCCGAGCGGAGCGTCTCCATCGCCTCCACCGCGCGACCGACCCGGCGGCGGGCGAGGCTCATCGTGGTCCGGTAGACCATCGAACGATCCGACCGGTCACCGGTGATCAGCGAACGCTCGGTCGGGTCGAACAGCACGAACCAGGTCGCCGGGACCATCCAGGTGCAGCTCTGCACATGAAGCTTGATCTCGGGGCGGCGAGCCTTCCACCGGTCGAGCTCGGTCTCGGCCGGATCGACCAGCCGGCGCGGCAGGAACGCCTCGGCGACCCGTTCCGGCATCAGGCCGCGGAACTCCTTCGCGGCCTGCCACACCCGAAGCTGGGTCGACCACGGGCACACGAACATCAGCCCGTCCACCCACTGGATGAACGCGGACTCGTCGGCGACGTCCAGCGACGGGCGCACGGTCGCGACCAGCGCCACCACCCGTTCGCGCCGGGCGCCGGCCCGCGAGGAGGGCGGACCGGAGGCGGAGGCGGCATAGCGCTGCCACCGGACCCGGTCCGGCGGCGGGAAGGCCGCCAACGGCTCGTAGATCCGCAGGTACGCGGCGGGCGAGACGACAGGCACCCTAGATCCCGGTGCCCGAGGAGGCGGCTACCGGCATGGCGGCTACCCGGCCGGGTGCGGACATGCCGCTGGATGCTGGCATGCCTCCGATCCTGACACGGACCGCGGCGGTCACGGGCCCGACGGCGATGAGAGGTCCGGCATCTCTGTCGCCGCGCTGCCACTGCTGTCGAGCAAGACCCGAGGGCCGTGGTCGCGGGGGAGCCGGTCGCGGAACCCCGAGCGTCGGACTTCCGCCCGATGCCTCCTTCCGCCCGATGCCTCTACTGCTGCGCAAGAAGCGAGGATTTCGGCTGCTACAACGACCAGGATCTTCACCCCTTGCACATCACCAAGTGGCCACGCGCCCCGCTTGCGGCTGTTTGGTGTGAATTGCTGGCGGACGGTGCGGCGGCGGGCTGCGTCGTAGTGTTCGCCGAGAGCGGCCGGTAGGGGTCCGCGGCCCTCGGAAACATCCCGGGCGGCCTGTGGGCCCCGGCCCAGTCGGGGCGCCGGCCCGTGGAGCGTCCGGACCAGGAGGGCTCAGGCATGTCATCAGATCCGCACGGGCTGGACCTCGGCACGTCCACCGTCGCCTCGTCGGTGTTCGACGTCGCGGCCGAGCACGAACAGGTGGTGTTCTGCTCCGACCAGGCCAGCGGCCTGCGCGCGATCATCGCCGTCTACTCGACCGCGCTCGGCCCGGCGCTGGGCGGCACCCGGTTCCACGCCTACCCGGACGAGGCGTCCGCTCTCACCGACGCGCTCGCGCTCTCCCGCGCGATGGCCTACAAGGCCGCCTGCGCGGGCCTGGACCTCGGCGGCGGCAAGGCGGTCATCCTCGGCGACCCGACCCGGGACAAGACCGAGGCGCTGCTGCGTGCCTACGGGCGCTTCGTCGCCTCCCTCGGCGGACGTTACATCACCGCCTGTGACGTCGGCACCTACGTCGAGGACATGGACGTGGTGGCGCGGGAGACCCGCTGGGTGACCGGGCGATCCCCCGTCCACGGCGGCTCGGGCGACTCGGGGGTCCTGACCGCCTACGGCGTCTTCGAGGGCATGCGTGCCTGCGCCCGGCACAGATGGGGGACGCCGTCACTGGCCGGCCGCCGCGTCGCCGTCAGCGGAGTCGGCAAGGTCGGCCAGCGCCTCGTGGAGCACCTGTTGGCCGACGGCGCGACCGTTCTGGTCAGTGACATCGATCCGGCCGCCGTACGGCGCGTACAGGAGCGCCACGACGAGGTGCTGCCGGTGGCCGACCCCGACGAGCTGATCCGGATGGAGGTCGACGTGTACGCGCCCTGCGCGCTGGGCGGCGTCATCACGACTCCCCTGGTGCCCGAGCTGCGGGCGGAGATCATCTGCGGCGGCGCCAACAACCAGCTCGCGGACGCGGGCGTCGACAAGGTCCTCGCCGACGCGGGCGTGCTCTACGCGCCCGACTTCGTGGTCAACGCCGGCGGCCTGATCCAGGTCGCCGACGAGATCGAGGGGTACTCCCCCGAACGGGCCAGGGCCAGGGCCGCGCGGATCTTCGACACGACCAGCGACGTCCTCGACCTCGCCGCGGCCGAGGCGGTCACCCCGGCCGTGGCCGCCGGGCGGTTCGCACAGCGGCGGATGGCCGACATCGGCCGGCTGCGCGGCATCCTGCTCCCCGACCCGCGCGCCTGACCAGCGGCCCACGGGCTCCGAACGTCCGCGGCGCCCGACGCCAGCACCGTGGTGCGCGCCACGCCGAAGCGTTCTGCGCTCGCCGGTCATGGCTGCACCTGTCACCGAACACGCCACCACGGGCGGGAAATCGTGATGATGACCACATCCGACAGGCCTCCTACCAGCACCGCAGCGGGCCCGCGTGCCCACTGTCAGGGAGGTCCGGGGACCGCCGGAGGGCCGCCGATGATCTCCCGGACGCTGTCCGTCGACAGGTAACTGTCGGGTTGGCGTGCCGAGTAGGCTGCGATCCCTGTAGTCTCGGGAAGCACGAGACAGTGAGAGCACCGGGGCGGGTCCCCGTCGTCATGTTCGAGGGGGTCGAGCCATGGGGCGCGGCCGAGCGAAGGCCAAGCAGACGAAAGTCGCCCGCGAGCTCAAGTACAACTCGCCCACAATGGATCTCGACCGATTGAAGGCGGATCTGGGCGCGGGTACCTCGCGGGAGACCGAGAGCGACGAACCGTACTCGGATGACGACTACGGTTACGACTCTTACCTGGACGATGAGGACGAGCGCTAGCACCGCTCGTCCCCCTGACTCCGGGGCCGCCCCTGCCGATGCCGCTCGTCCAGGAAGCTCTGGAAGAGCAGAGCATGGCCACCTGGCCTCAGGTAGCCATGGGCATCGGCATCAGATCGTGTCCGGTACGCCCGCCTTGTGCGGGCACACCGGGCGCCGAGCTGAGGTTGGGCAGAGCCGCCGGTGCCGCGCGCTTCGGCGTCGTCTTCCGGGTTTCCGAAGGGCAGCGTCATCCCGGCCAGGGAGGATCGCCACGGCGATGCTCCGCGCCCGGCGATGGCCTGGCAGTTTTTCATGATCGGCGACCGCAGCTGCAGCGCGCGTGGGAAAATCTCGAGCAACGGCGGATCCGGGGTCACCGACACCGACTTTGGCCTGGCCATCCCCGCCCACTCGCCGCAGGGCAGTCCACCAAGGATGCCACGCCGTCACGCAGCGTTGACGATTCACCTTAAAAACGACAAAAGTCGCGCAGAGTCGCCTGACCACTCGCAAGAGTGGAGGATTTTGGTCGTTATAACGACCAAAATCCGCCGCTCTTGTCAGGCGGCAGCCGCAGCCCGTAGCTCAGGGGTTCGCGCCACGCCCTGCAGCAGCAAGGATCCTCACTTCTTGCCGATCACCAAGCGGCTCCGTGCCCCGCTTACACCGCCACCGTCACCGCCACCGCCACCGCCGGAGGCATCAGCGATGCGCGCCGACGAGGCGGGCCGCACCGGCGTCCTGGGTTCCCCCTTCGGACCCTTCGGGCAGCGCCTCGATCTGCCCGGCGATCCAGGCGTGGACGCCACGCTCCTCCAGCGTCCGCACCGCCGTCTCCGCATCCGCGGCGGCAACGATCGCAACCATGCCGACGCCCTGGTTGAACGTGGCTTCCATGTCGGCTTCGCCGACGCCCCCGCGCTCGGCGAGGATGCCGAACAGGGCCGGCGGAGCCCAGGTGGACCGTTCCACGGTGGCCACCGCTCCGGCCGGGATGACCCTGGCCAGGTTCGCCGCGAGGCCGCCGCCGGTGATGTGGGCGAAGGCATGGACCTCGGCCGCCTCGATCACGGCGAGACAGTCCCGGGCATAGATGCGGGTCGGGGTCAGCAGCGCCTGCCCGAGAGTGGTGCCCAGCGCCTGCTCGTACCCGGCCAGAGCCGCCCTCCCCGCTTCGGAGACGCCTGCGGGCTGGTCAGGAACGGCCGGACCGAACAGGATGTGCCGTACCAGCGAGAAGCCGTTGGAGTGGAGACCGGATGACGCCATCGCGACCACCACGTCCCCCGGCCGGACCAGCTCCGGCCCGAGCACGGCGTCGGCCTCGACTACCCCGACCCCCGTCGCGGCCAGGTCGTAGTCGTCGATTCCCATGAGCCCGGGGTGCTCGGCGGTCTCCCCGCCGACGAGCGCGCACCCCGCCTGCTCGCAGCCGGTGGCGATACCGGAGACGATCGAGGCGATCCGCACCGGCTCAAGGGAGCCGCAGGCGATGTAGTCCAGCAGGAACAGCGGCTCCGCGCCGCAGACGACGAGGTCGTCGACCACCATCGCGACCAGGTCGATGCCCACCGTGTCGTGGACGTCCAGCGCCCTGGCGACCGCGATCTTCGTCCCGACCCCGTCCGTCGACGACGCCAGCAGCGGGCGGCGATAGCGGGCCACGTCCAGCGCGAACAGGCCGGCGAACCCACCGAGCGAGCCGACCACCTCGGGTCGGGTGGCCCGGGCGACATGCTGGCGCATGAGCGCGACGGCCCGGTCGCCGGCCTCGACATCGACCCCGGCGTCCCGGTACGAGACCGAACGCCCGTTCGGCGGGCCTGCGCCGTTCGTCAAAGCGAACCTCCAGTGGTTCGGGTCGGCACGAGCGGAACGGCGGCGATGTCGGCCCCGAGGTCCGTCCCGAGGTCCGCCTCAAGATCGGCTTCGAGGTCGGCGTCGTGGTTGTCCGGCGACGGGTCGGCGCCGTTCATCCCCAGCGTCACCCGGGCCTGTATCGCCTGGGCGATGACCTCTTCCGTCGTCTGCGGGCCGAACGACTCCAGGCGGTACTTGCCCAGCTTGTCGGTGTCTGCCAGCGGTACCGGATAGATCCCGTCGAAGCAGGCCCGGCACAACGAGTCGGCGGGCTGCTCGGAGGCCTCGATCAGCTCGTCGAGAGAGACGTAGGCCAACGAGTCGGCGCCGAGCGACTGCCTGATCTCCTCGACACCGCTGCCGCTGGCGATCAGCTCGGACCGGGTGGCGAAGTCGATGCCGTAGAAGCAGGGCCACCGCACCGGCGGCGACGAGATGCGCACATGCACCTCGGTCGCTCCGGCCTCGCGCAGCATCCGGATCAGGGCCCGCTGGGTGTTGCCGCGGACGATCGAGTCGTCCACGACGACCAGGCGGCGCCCCTCGATGACGTCCCGCAGCGGGTTCAGCTTGAGCCGGATGCCCCGCTGCCGGATGGTCTGCGACGGCTGGATGAACGTCCGGCCGACGTAGGAGTTCTTGACCAGGCCCTCCCCGAACGGGATGCCGGAGGCCTCGGCGAAACCGACCGCGGCCGGCACGCCGGACTGCGGCACCGGGATCACCAGGTCCGCCTCGGCGGGAGCCTCCAGCGCCAGCCGCCGCCCCACCTCGACCCGGGTGGCGTGCACCGACCGGCCGCCGATCGTCGTGTCGGGCCGGGCGAGGTACACGTACTCGAACAGGCACACATGCCGGTCGGCCTCGGCGAACCGCAGCGAGCGCGGGCCGTCCGCGTCGATGACGAGCAGTTCCCCCGGCTCGATCTCGCGGACGAAGGTGGCGCCCACGATGTCGAGGGCAGCGGTTTCGCTCGCGACGATCCACGCGCCGTCCGGGCGGCCGTCGAGCTGCCCCAGCACCAGCGGATGGATGCCATGGGGATCACGGGCGGCATACAGCGTCGACGCGTCCGAGAACGCGAGCGAGAACGCGCCCTTCAGCTGCGGCAGGACGTCCATCGCGGCCTCGGCGAGGGTCGGCCCCGGGTGGGCCGCGAGCATCGCGGTGATCAGGTCGGAGTCGGTGGTGGCCCCGAGGCCGCGCTCCCGTTCCCCAAGCACCGAGGCGAGCTCGACGATATTCGTCAGATTGCCGTTGTGACCGAGTGCGATCGGCCCGCCAAACGTGGCCGTCCGGTACGACGGCTGGGCGTTTTCCCAGGTGGACGAGCCGGTTGTGGAATACCGCGTGTGACCGACGGCGACATGCCCGGAAAGGCTCCCCAGCGTGATCTCGTCGAAGACCTGGGCGACCAGGCCCAGCTCTTTGAAGACCACCACGGTGCGACCGTCACCGACCGCAATCCCGGCGGCTTCCTGGCCTCGGTGCTGTAGCGCGTAGAGGCCGTAATAGGTGAGGTTCGCCACGTCCTCGCCGGGCGCCCAGACGCCGAACACCCCGCAGGCGTCCCGAGGGCCCGGATCGTCGTCGAGGAGGTCACTCCCAGCCAGATCACTCCCAGCCAGGTCGCCGCGAGCGGACCCGTCACGGCCGGGGCCGTTGTGGTGTTCCGGTGGACGAGCGGAGGTCGACTCCCGGCTGTTCGCGGAGTCGTCGCTGCCTGCGACGTGTGGCACCAGGTCTCCTAGAGAGGTCAGGGTGACCGAGATGTCGGGATAAACGGATCGGGTTCAGGGTGGATATGGCAATTCCCGGGACGCACATGACAACGCTCACATCAACGGACAGCCACGAGAAGCACCTCGGACCACCCGACGTTCACGCCCGGCCCCGACTCCCCACATAACCACGCTAGCAGCGGCGACGCCGATCAGCCGGCCGAGCCGGATCTCACCACCCCAACGCCAGTGAAATCACAGCGGAAACACCACAAACACCGCATCGGACGCCTTCGGTTCGCTATATCACGCAGCCAGGGCCGACCGGCGCCACAAGCCGTGAATCGCCGGGTAGCGGTGGGAAGCAGGCCGCGTCGGCGGCCACGCCCGCACTCACCGCCAGCTGGGCAGCGGTAGCAGAGAGCGGAGATCGGCCCGTTCTCCGCTTGCCCGGACCCGGCCGTCCGCCACCGCCGTCTCCCAGTCGAGCCGGCCCGTCGCGACCAGGACGAAGGCCACCGGCTCGGCCTCGACGACGTTCGGCGGCGTGCCGCGGGTGTGCCGGGGGCCCTCGACGATCTGCACCGCGGCGAAGGGCGGCACCCGCAGCTCCACCGAACGCCCGGGGGCACGCTCGGCGAGACTGGTCGTGAACAGCCGCACGGTCACCCTGAGTGCGGAACGCACCGGTGGGACACCGAGATCCAGGCCGTGCAGGACCGCCTCGGCGACGGCATCGGTCAGGAACGGGATCAGGTCCGCCCGCCCGTCCGGGGTGAGCGCAGCGCGGCTCACAAGCTGATCCTGGGCGTCGCGCTGTTCCAGGCGCAGCGCGGTGAGATCAGCGGTGGCGGCCGACACGGCGGCCCGCACCATCGCCCGCGGCCGGGTCTGGTCCGAAACGGCCGCCCCCGGCGCAGCGGCCCCGGAGACCACCGCGGGCGACGCGGGCAGCGCAGGCGACGCGGGCAGCGCAGGCGACGCGGGCAGCGCAGGCGACGCGGGTTCGGAGGCCAGGGCGGTGTGCAGGGCGAGCGCACTTCGAGCGGCCCGGTCTACCAGGTCGCCGACGGTCAGGCCGGGCCGCGCCGACGGCGTGGCGAGCTCCAGGTCAGAAAGGCGCTCGACGTGCTCGGCAAGCAGCTCCCACTGCTCGACCAGCGAGCTCGGCAACGTCAGGTCCACCCGGGTGGGGCGATCCCGGGCTGGCCGAGTCGCACCAGCTCGGCCGCCTCCCCGCGCGCGACCACCAGCGGCCACCGACGACCCTCCTGCCTGGTTTGCGCGTTCCCCCGTCCCGGAAGGCGATGCTAACCACCCTCGCTACGCAACACTCCGGCCACAGAGAAGGATGAGGCTGTGGATGTCACCCCGTTTGACACCGAGACGTTGCGAACCCGCGTGACCGAGGCCTGGGCCGCGTCCCCGAGCCGGTTCCGGGAGGACGCGAACGCGGAGGAGGACGCCGCCCTCGGTGCCTACCGGGACCGCCTCCTGGTGGAGCTGCTCCAGAACGCGGTCGACGCGGCCACCGCCGCCGGTGTGCCGGCGCGGGTTCTCGTCCGGCTGCGCTCGAAGCCCGCTCCGACCGGGCCGGGCAGGCCGGATCCAGGCACGACGGAGCTGGGCACGACGGAGTCAGGCGGCCTGCTGGAGATCGCCAACACCGGAGCGCCGCTCACCGCTGCTGGTGTCGAGGCGCTGTCGACGCTGCGTGCCTCGGCGAAGCGCGACGTCCAGGCGGTCGGGCGTTTCGGTGCCGGCTTCGCCGCGGTCCTCGCGGTGACCCAGACACCGTCGATCGTCTCCAGAACACTGCCGTCCGGCGACGGCCACGGCGGCGGCGGCGACGGCCGCGGCGGCGCGGCGGACGGCTGGCGCGGCGTGGGCTGGTCACGGAGCCGCACCGCGGAGCTGGTGCGCGCGTCCGGGGTGGACGCCCTCGTCCACGAGCTCGACCGGCGGGCGGGGCAGGTTCCCGTGTTGCGCCTGCCGTTCACACTCGACGACCCGCCGGCCGGGCCCGCCGGCTACGACACCGTGGTCCGGCTGCCGCTGCGGGACGAGGCCGCGGTGGCGACGGCGCGGGGTCTGATCGGCGAGCTGGACCCCACTCTCCCTCTGGTTCTGCGCGGCCTCGAGGAGATCGTCATCGATCTGGACGGGGAGGTCCGCACGCTCCGCTGCGAGTGGGAGCCCAGCCGCCCCGGGCCGAACGGAACCGATCTCGAAGTCGCGACCATCGAGGGCACCCGCTGGCGCGGATGTGTGTACCGGGGCGGAATCCCACCCGAGCTGCTCGCGGACCGCCCGGTGGAGGAGCGTGGCCGGACCGGCTACACCGCGCGGGCGATGGTGCCGGACGGCGACTGGCCCGGCGATGTGACACGGGTCGTGCGCGCCCCTCAACCAACCGACGAGCCGATCAGCATTCCCGCGCTGATCAGCGTCGATCTGCCGCTCGATCCGTCGCGGCGGCACACCGTCCCCGGACCGCTGCGGGACTGGCTGACCGACCGGCTCGCCGAGGCGACGGTCGCGCTGGCGATCCACCTCGGTGATCCCGCGGACGGACAGCCGCCCGGTCCGGCGCGGCTCGCCGCCCTGGACCTCGTTCCCACCGGGCTGCCCCGCGGCGAGGTGGACGGCCGGCTGCGTGACCGCCTCCTGGCGCTCCTTCCCGACGCACCGCTCTTCCCGGGCGACCGGACCGGCCGTGACTGCGCGGTTCTGGACCTCGGCCCCGCCACGGACTCCGTCACCGACCTGCTGCTTCCCACCGCCGCGCCCACCGGCGCCGGCAGCACAACGAGCGACGGCACCGCCGGCGACGGCGGTGCTGTCGACGGCGGTGCTGTCGACGGCGGTGCTGTCGACGGCGGTGCTGTCGACGGCGACGCTCGTCACGACGGCCTTCACGACGACGGCACCGAGAACGGCGCGGAGGACGACGCGATCATCGACGGTCTGCTGCCGGCCCGGTTCGCCGCACGGCGTCGCCGGCCGGCCCTGGACCTGCTCGGCGTCCGCCGGCTGGACACCGGTGGGGTGGTGGAGCTCCTGCGCGGTGTACGCCGGGATCCGTCCTGGTGGGCGAACCTGTATCCGATCCTGCTGACGGTGCCGGATCGGGACGCGCTCGGCGCGCTGCCCATCCCGGTGGTGGTCGTGCCCGAAACCGACGATCTCGATCGGTGGTCGGCCTTCGGCCCGGAGGGTGGTGCGCAGCCGGTCGCCGACGGGTCCGATCCGGTGATGCCGCCGCCCAGCCGGATGGTCACCGGACCACGTGGCGCGCTGTTGCCCACCCCCGACCTGGACGTCGTGTCCCTGGTCCGTTCGGGCCTGCCGCTGCGGGTCGTCCATCCCGACGCGTGCACGGGCACTGCCCGGGACGCACTGCGCACCCTGGGCGCGCTGGAGGGCACCCCGGCCGGCGTGCTGCGGGACCCGGCGGTGCGGGAGGCCGTCGTCCAGGCCGATCCCGAGGATGATCCCGACGACCTGGACGCACTGGCCAACGGGGTGCTGGCACTGGTGCGCGACGCGATTGTGGAGCACGGCCACGCCCGGGCGGACGGCTCCGCCACCGGCCCCGTGCCCGGACAGGACACCGACACCGACACCGACACCGACGGCGGCCTGACCGCCGATCAGCACGCCGACTCCGCTGACGCGCACGAGGATGCCGGCTCGCCCACCGGGTCTGGCCGGCCGGCGATGCCCGGCTGGCTCACCGCGCTGCTGCTCCCCGAGCTGGACGGTGGTTTCGCGCCCGCCGCCGAGCTCGTCATCGCGGACGGTCCGCTCGACCTCCTGCTGGCCGACGACGCCCCGTTCGGAACCCTCGACCCGCACGTCAGCAACGCCTGGCCGGTCCATGTCCTGGAGGCTGTCGGCGTCCTGCACACGTTCGGCGTCCTGCGCGCCGTGGAGGTGACCCTCGACCCGGACGAGCCGGTCCTGCTCGAGCTGGACGACAGCGACATCTGGGTGGACGAGGTCTACGAGTCCTCCGAACGGGCGGCTCCCGAGGTTCCGGGCGCCCCGCTGGTGGTCGAACGGTTCGCCGCCGTGCGGGACCTGGAGCTCGTCGACGAGGAGGCCTGGCCGGCGGCGCTCGCCGAGCTGGCCCGCCCGCCGCTGCGCCGGGTGGTGCTCGGCCGCGAGCCCTCCTACACCCGCTGGTGGCTGGCCCGGCACACGACGCTGCCGACAGCCGACGGGTCCGGCGCCCGGCTGCCACCGCGGGAACTGGTGCTGCCCGGTGCCGATCCCCTGCTCACCGGGTTGTTCGCACCGGCCACGCCGCTGCCCGGGGTGGACGACGAGCTGCTGCGCGCGCTCGGCGCCCGCCGCACCCTCGACGACGTCCTCACCGACCCGGACGCGGTGATCGACCTGCTCGACCGGCTGGGCGACAGCGACCGCGAGATCGGCTGGCCGGCCGCACGGACGCTCTACATGGCCGCGGTGAGCGCCGCCGGACTGCTCGGTGCCGACCCAGACGGGGTGGTCGGACCCCGGCTCGACCCCCCGCTGACGGTCCGGACCCCGGCCGGCGTCTTCCCCGCGGACGAGGTCGTCGTGGTCGACGCGCCCGACCTGCTCGCGGTGGTGGGGGACGGCAGGCCCGTGCTGCGGCTGCCGCTGGACCGGGCGGCCGAGGCCGCGCATGTTCTCGGCCTGCGGCTGGCCTCCGACCTGGACGACTTCGAGCCGGTGGACGTCCCCGCCGGCACGGACGCGGCCGGCGGCGGGGAGGCGACGAGCCGAACCGTCGTCGTCTCCGCAAGCAGGGTCGTTCTCGACCACCTCGCCGCGGACGAGTCCGAGCCGGGGCCCGAGGACCTGCACGGGACGGATCTCGCCGCCGCGCCGGGGGCCGTCCGGCCGCTGGTGGCGCGGTACCACCTGCATCCGCAGCTGTGGATCACGGTGCCCGGCGGGCGGCAGGCCCGGGTTCCGTGGCGCGTCATCGGTGGCATCGGCGGCGTGATCCACGTCGATGCCCAGGCGGGCACGGACGCGCTCGCCCGGGCCCTGGCCTGGCAGGCCGGTCAGTGGGAACGCCGGCACGGCCTGGCCGCGGCCCTCCGCGATCCGGACGGCGCGCCGCTGCGGCAGGCCGAGGACGATCTCGACGATCTCTGATCGGCCTACCGGCGCCGCCGCCGGACCTGCGGTTCCACGGTGTCGCCGGACCCACAGCGCCGCGGTTCCGCGGTGCCACCGAACCCACAGCGCCGCGGTTCCGCGGTGCCACCGAACCCACAGCGCCGCGGTTCCGCGGTGCCACCGAACCCACAGCGCCGCGGTTCCGCGGTGCCACCGGACCAGCAGCGCCGTGCCAGCGGTCAGCCGGCTTCGGCCTCGGCCTCGGAACGCTCCTCGGCCGCACGCAGGCGATCTCGACGGCGGATGACGATCCAGAGCCCCGCCAGCCCCAGCCCGAAGCCGACGGCGGCGGTCGCGATCCACCACAGCCTGCCGTCGTCACGCAGGTCGTCGGCGAAGGGAATCATGACCAGGAACGCGACAAGCCAGACGACCGATCCCACGGCGACCGAACGGACCCCGTCGTAGGGAAGCGCCTGCAGCTCCGCCGGGCGCGAGCCGCCTCCACCCGGGACGTCGGCATTCGGGACGTCGGCATTCGGAGCGTCGACGTCCGGAGCGTCGGCACGCGACACGGTGGCCTCTGGCACGTTGACGTCTGGCACGTCGCCCTCCGGCCTCGGTGTGCTCATCGCCACGACGCTACCGTGGGCGCCGGTGCCCGTCCGCCACGCCGTGGCAGCCGCGGGACCGACAGCCGCGCCACCCGCGCGTCAGGCGTGCCGGTGGACCTGCCTTCGTCCGCGCGTCAGCGGTGTGTCTCCGGCGCGCAGTCGCCACGCTCAAGCCACTCGTCGAAGGATCGGCCCGTCACCCGGGCGAGCAGGGCGATGTCGTCGACGTAGCGGTCGATGACCCGCGCACGCAGACCGGGTGGCAGCGGCGGGCCCGGTAGCGACTGCGCGCGCAGCGTGGTCAGCGCCGCGGCCATCGCATCGGCGGTGGCGGGACCGGCGGCCCGGATCCGGGTTCCCCCGGCGCGGGTCACCGCCGGCGGAAACATGCGGTCGACGCCGCGGGGCGGGGCGCCGGGGTCGACCGCGCCGACGAAGGAAAAGACCTCGCGTAACACGGATTCGGGCTGGGTGACCAGGTCCCGATATCGAACCAGCAAAACCTGGCTGGGCGGGAACAGGGTGTAAAGGCGCTGCAACGCGATGCCATAGCGGCCGTGTTCCGCGTACCACCACCGGCGCCGCCACCCCGCGGCCCGGCGCGCCGCCTCCGCGTCGAGCGCCTCGATCAGCGTCGGCAGGTACTCCAGACCGGCCCGGCGCTGCGCGGACCAGTTCGCGTAGGCCCGCTCGACCGGGTCCCGCAGCACGACGACCATCCGGAGGTAGGGCAGCAGCTCGTGCATGCGCCGCTGCGCCGGGAAGTCCGCCAGGTAGTAGGGAGTGCATTCTCCCCGGGGCCGGCGGTCGCTTCCCGGAAACAGCTCCTCATAGTCCGACCGGCACCAGACGAACGGTTCCTCACCCATCGGATCAGGGACATCCCCAGCCGTCGAAGTCGCCGGGCCGGCAGCGGTGGGACGCACTCCGGCCGCAAGGAAGAAGCCGGGTTCGGCCGGCCGGGACATCACCAGACCGGGATGACGGGCCAGCGCCGCGTGCAGACCGGAGGTGCCGGCATCGGGGGCACCGATGACGGCGAAATCAGGCAGACCCACCCCGCCTCCTCCCCCGGAGCATGATTTCACATGCAGACCAGGAGCATATCTCCCTATTACCCATTGACGAACTTGGAAAGTGTCGAACGACCCGATGCCGGTACGACGCCTCGGCGCTTCCGCACCACCGATCGTTTCCGCTGATCACGACTTCTGGTGGCCGGCGAGGCGGACGAGGGCGGCGACGTCGTACACCTCGGGAGGCGTCGCGACCTGGCCGCCGGCGAACAGCACGGCTGGCGCCCGGGCCGACCATACGAAGCAGTGAGGGCGTTGGCCATCCCGGCGACCAACGCCCTCAACGCCTGCTCGGCAGCAGCGGCAATGCGGCGGCAGCCCGAAGCTTCGAACTGAAACCCACCGACTTCCGGTGCCAGGCCCCGCTGCCAGGCCCCGCGTTACCCGTCGCCGGCTAGGTACGCGGTCGTCCCACCGTCACTGTGCCGTAGCGGCCGTTGTGATAGACGAGCGGAGCGAGCAGGCCGGCCGCGGAGTCGACCCGCGTCTCGGCGATCTCGGCGATCACCAGATGATGGTCGCCCGCGATCAGCCGGGAGCGGATCCGCGTCCGCAGCCAGACGGCCGCGTCGGCGAGCAGCGGCTCGCCGGTGGGAAGGGTCCGCCAGCGAGTCGGCTCCGCGAAACGGTCGATCCCGGGAGTCGCGAACCGGGCCGCCAGCTCCTCCTGATCGTCGGACAACAAATGGACCACGAGACCCGTGGCAGCGGCCAGGGCCGGCGCGCACGACGACGTGATCGCCACCGAGAACGACAGCAGCGGCGGGTCCGCCGAGAGCGACGCGACCGAGGTGGCGGTGAACCCGACCGGCCCGTGCGGGCCGGGCATCGTCACGATGGCCACCCCGGCCGCGTGCCCGCGGAAGACACGGCGCAGCGCGGCCGGGTCGATCAGCTCGGGCTCGGCACCGAGGGCGGTGGACGTCACAGGACTGCCCCGGCCAGACCGGCGCGCAGAGCGGTCCTGACCCCGACCGCCACCCCGGATGAACCGGATGACGAGGCCCCGGATCCGGATCCGGTCACCGGCACCGCGGACGCCGCCGGCGCGAGAACGGCGGGAACAGGCCTGGCCGGCTCCGTCCGAGTCGTGTCGGACCGCACCGCGTCAGACCGCACCGCGTCAGACCGCACCGCGTCGGACGGCACGGGCGATGGCGCCGCCTCGGCGTGGGCGGGGCGGTCATCCTCGGCATCGTGGGCTGGACGGGCCGCCCCCGCGTTCGCCGCCACGCTGGCCCGCAGCGCGGACACGTATGAGACCACCCAGGAGTCGAAGACGACGTCCAGGTCGGGGATCTGCTCCTCGATCACGGCGAAGGAACGCGCCGGCACCGCAGCGCCGAGCTCGACGAGGACCGGGCGCAGATAGGCCTCGCCCGCGAAGGAGTGATCAGGCGCCGCCGACAGGACCAGCGGGATGGCGGTGACTCCCCGCAGCGCACCGCCCGGCAGCAGGTCCAGGAAGACCTTGAGCAGTCCCGTGTAGCTGCCCTTGTAGACGGGCGAGGCGACGATCAGCAGGTCGGCCGCGGCCACCGTCCTGGCCGCGGCGGCGACCCGGCTGTCACCGTCGAAGAGGTGGCGGGCCAGCTCCGCCAGGTCGATGATCTCGACACTGGCGGCCGGCAGATCCTCCGTGATCCGCTCGACGAGACCGCGCGCGACGGCGAGCGTTCGGGAGCCCGTGCGCGGACTACCGCTGAGGACGACCAGGCGGGGCCGTACGAGCAGCCCGGACTGAGTGTCTGGCTGCGTGCGCGGCAGCGTGTGCGACGTGGACGGCGGCACCGGGCGTGAGGACTGGATCATGATCGGCCTTCCGGTCTGGTCGAGCGCCGGCGCTGCGGCCTCGGACCTGCTCAGACCGCGTTCGCGGCCACGAGCCCTGACGGATTCCCCTTGACGCGTGCACCGACGGTGAGGCCGATCGGCTATGGCGAGGCAGGGACTGACGTGAGACGGGAACGCACGACGAAGCTCGGACCTGGGCCCTGGTGCTGACACGGTGCCGCGATCATCGCGGCGGCAGGCCCACGGAATCCGCTCCGTCAGCGGACGCACCGGCTACAGCGGCACCGGGTGACGCGGCCGTAGTCGACACAGCGCCGGCGCGTGAGCAGCGGGCGGGACACGAACCAGAAAGCCAACCACGCACGGTGGGCCGGCAGCGCTCGGTCGTTGGAGAGTACGCGAGCGGCCACGTCCAAAACTGTGCGAGCAGGTCTTTGTTCAGTCAAGAAGTGATAAAGTGAGTCAGATCACACTGTAATTTCATTGGCCGAGTATCGCTGTACGTGTTTCCGTTGCTGCTGTGTTGAAGCCGACCTACCTCGTCAAGCGGGGGCACATCGACCTGTTGCGGGTCGCCTCCGCCGCCTGTTCGGCCACCTGACACCGCAGTCGACATCCCGCGCGCGGTGCGCGCGGTGACTGTCGCGCGGTGAGCGCCCCGGCCCCGCGATCGCCGTGCCGGGCCCCGGACACCGGACGCCGGCCGGCACTCCCCGCGGCAGCACGCCACGCGGCAGGCGCGGCCAGCCATGCCCGCCGCCACCGCAGGCGCCCCCTGGCCGTCAGGCCGCAACTGATCGTCCGGTCGCACCCCCTGAGGCTGCGGACGGATCCCCACCGGCCGACGCCGACCACATAGATGATCTTCGCCCGGGCGCGCACCCGGGCAGGAGCCCACCATGCTCCCGACCGTGCCGTTCGTTGTGTTTCGCTGATCTCCCTGGAGGCGTCCGTGACTGCCTACGCCGGTTTCGTCGAGAGAACGACCGTGGGAGGTGACGTGGACATCGACCGCGTCGCCTGGCAGGTCCTGGTCGACGGGCAGCCGATCGACCTCACCTACCTGGAGTTCGAGGTCCTCGACTACCTCGTGCGCCATCCGGGGCGGGTGCACAGCCGCGAGAAGCTCCTGCGCGAGGTGTGGCACCAGGATCCGGACGCGCTCGGCGCCTCCGCGCCGCGCACCGTCGACGTCATGATCACCCGGCTGCGGCGCAAGCTCGGCCGGGGCCACCGGGACCGCATCGAGACAGTCCGGCGAGTCGGCTACCGCTACCGGGACGCCGCGGAGCCCCTCAGCTCCCATTCGCTCTCGACCCGGTAGGTGGGGGCCGGCCCACCGTCGCTGCTCATCAGCGTGATCGCTCCCGCGGACCAGGACGATCCCGCGATGGCCTCGTCGAGCTCCCGCACCACCTCCCGCAGGTCCGGGCTGGTGCCGGCCGGTACCCGGGCCAGGGTGAGGTGGGCCCGGAACGGGCGGTCATCACCGTGGTCCGCACCGGCTCTGGCCGCCGCCCGGCGCACCCCGGTGGCCAACGGCCCGAGATCACCATTGACGCGGGCCCAGAGCACCCGCCCGCCGAAGTGGCCAGCGCCGCCCAGCCGCACCTCGACCGGTGGGTGACGACGGGCGACGCGCCCGAGCCGCTCGGCGAGCGCCGGACGCACGGCCGGGTCGACGGGGCCGAGGAACGCCAGCGTCACGTGCCACTGCGGCGGGCTGCTCCAGCGCAGCCGCGGCTCCGGCCGCCCGCTCACCCTGGCGATCGCCGCCGCCAGGCCGTCGACGACCTCCGGTGGTGGCAGCAGCGCGACGAAGTACCTCATCGGGAACACTCAACACCGCGCCGCGCCACCAGCCCGCACCACCAGCCCGCGCCGCCGCGCAGCCAGCCCGTACCCGCCGCGCCCGGCCCGATCGGGCACCCCCGTAGGGCGTGACGAGGTCTGGTCACGGCGGGCTGGTTCGACTGGGTGGTCTGACGACGGGATCGGCCCGACCGCCCACCCTCGGGTGGTGTTCGGATGCACTATCGGAGCTGTGACGACGGTCCCCGAACTGGTGGCACCCCGCGATCCCGGTCTGTCCCGGGCCTGGCGTTCCGACCGTCGCGCCGCACGGCGCGACGAGCCCGATCTCCCGGTCGCGATGGCCCTTGTTACTGACGGTTCGGAGCTCTCCACGGCGGATGTCCTGCGCGACGCGGGCGTCGACGTCGTCGGTCTGCTGGCCCCGGAACCGTTGGAATCACTGGCCTGGGCGGCCGAGGCCGGAGCGCCCCGCGCCTACAGCGATCTGATCGCCCTGCTGTCGGACGACATCGAGGCGGTCTGCGTCGAGATGGCCCCGCCGGCGTCGGACATCGTGGCCCGCCGGGCCGCCGAAGCAGGCCTGCATGTCCTGCTCGCCAAGCCGGCCACCGCCGAGGCGGAGTCGCTGCGCGCCGTCGCCGACATCGCGGAGGACGCCGATCTGGCACATGTCGTCGCCTTGGACGGCCGGGCCTGGCCGGCGGCGTGGCACGTCCAGGCATCCGTCCACTCGCTCGGCCGGCTCAGCCAGATCACGGTGGTCGGGGCACCCGCCGGCCCGGTCGGTCGCGCCGAGATGATCGATCTCGCCCTGCGCTGGTGCGGCGAGATCGTCGCCGTGTGCGCGGATCCGGGCAGCATGCCCGCGACCGCCCTCACCCCGGACGCCCCGGTGACCCTGGCGCTGCTCGCGGCCAGCGGGACGACGATCCTCATCAACGAGCGCATGAGCGGCGAGATCGCCACCGCGGTCGTCACGGTGTGCGGCGATGTGGGGCGGATGGTCGTGCAGGGCCGGCGGGTGCGCCGCCAGGACAGCACCGGCGTCCGGGACCTGTGGATGCCGACGGTTCCCGCCGAGCGGCCCGGCCTGGTCGAGGCGACCTATGACGTCGTGCGTGCCGCGGAGCTCAACGATCCGGCGCTGGTGCGCGGCGCCACCTTCCACGATCTGCTCACCGCCAGCCGGCTTCAGGTGGCGGCCTCCGCGTCCCGCAAGCGTGGCGGATGGGTGGAGCTTTGAGCTGCTTCAGAGGCCGGCGAGGCGGTCAAGGATGGGAGCGGCGGCCTTCAGCGCGTCGACCTCGTCCGGTGCGAGGTCCTCGAGGTGCTCGGCCAGCCACTCGTCCCGGCGGCGGCGGTCCGCGGCGAGCAGTTCCCGGCCCGCCTCGGTGACCTCGGCGATCACCTGACGTCCGTCGGAGGGGTGCTGGCCCCGGTTGACGAGCCCGGCCTCGGCCAGGAGCGTGATCACCCGGGTCATCGACGGTGGCTGCACGCGCTCGTATGCGGCGATCTCGCCGAGCGTCATCGGGCCGTGCCGCGCGAGCGTGGCGAGGGTCGCGACCTGGGTCGGCGTCAGGGTGCTCGAACGTTCCTGGCGCATTCGCCGCGACAACCGCATCACGGACATACGCAGGGTGGAGGCAAGCTCTGCCACGCCTACGTTGTCCATTCCCCGAAAGTACTGGTTAGCGTCGCTAATGTTCAAGAACTGCGGGACCCGTCGCAGCGCGGCTGGAGCGGGTCCGTGACGGGCGCCGGGAGCCGGCCACCCCCCGGTAGCGTCCGGCTCCCGACCGACCCGGGCCAGCTGCCCGCGACCAAGCCTTCGGCGCGGGAGGGCCGCATCCACTATTCACCGGAGCCGTCGTTCCTCGCTTCCGGGACAGCTCCACGTTTTCGGGGTACTTTCCACCCCAGCTTCTGGGGGGTAACACCCAGCCGGACATGACCGGTGTGTCACCCTTACCGGGTGAGATCGTCACGCCCGGCGAGACGTTGACGTGCCGGCCCCCAACCTGTCGCCAGGTAGGACGTCCACAGCCACCGCCGGCACTCCGGCGTCCCAGGCGCCCGGCCAGCGGCTTGCCCGGTCGCTGACCAGCGCCGTCACCCGGCACCGGCTCGTTTCCCTGGTGACGGCCGGCCTGGTGACGTCGTTGCTGGCGATCGCGGCGCAATGGCCCGCCTGGGCCAGGACGCCGTTTCCGGCGACGCTGAACGTGCTCGTCGTCCTCACCTTCGTCCTCACCGGCCTGCTGCTCCTCGACGAGGACGCACTCAGCAGCGTGAGCTGGGCGTTCGTCCTGGGCGGCCTGCTGTGGGCGGTGAGTTGGACCGCCACCTGGGAACACGGCCCGAGCGCCGTGATCTCCTCGTTCGCCTACACCCATTTCTGGGTCTGCCTCGGCTGGGGTGTGCTCCGCTACCCGCACGGGCGCCTCGTCGGGGCCGTCGACCATCTGATGGTGGCCGTCGCCGTCGCGGTCATCCCCGTCGGCAACCTGGTGCTGATCGGGCTGTGCCGGCCGGAGACCCTGGGCTACCGGCCGGACGTGTGGTGGTACGGGTCCGCGATCGACCCGGGCGTCTTCGAGGTGGTCGTCAACATCCTCGACGGCCTGACCATCGCGGTCGTCGTCGCCTTCGGGCTGGTCATCGGCCGCCGCCACCGACGGGCGTCGGCGCTCGAGCGGCGCACCCTCGGCCCGGTCTCGCTGGGCCTGCTCACCGCCTTCGTGATGGCCTCCGTGGTGAACCTGTTCGTCTACTACCCCCAGGGCGGGGCCATCGACCCGATCTTCATACCGATGGCCGCGACCCTGTTCGCCATTCCGGCGTCGTTCGCCGCCGCCGCGGCGCGCCGTCACCTGGCCCGTGGCCGCATCGCCCAGCTCCTGAGCACACTGAGTACCCCACCGACACCGCGGGCGGTGCGTGAGGTGCTGCGCGCGGCGCTGGGCGACGAGAGCGCGCAGATCTACCTGTGGGTACCCGAGCGAGGTGTGCACATCGACAGCGACGGCCGGCCGGCCATCCCGCCGGCCACCGACGACACGCTGCTCACGCTGCCCGTCCGCACCACCTCGGGCGCGCCGCTGGCGGTGCTGTCCGCCCGGTCATCGCTGGAGCGCGACCGCGACCTGGTGGACGTCGCACTGAACGCCAGCGCCATCGTGCTGGAGAACGCACGACTTCACGCCATGGTCGCCTCCCAGCTCGACGCGGTGCGGACCACCCGAACGCAGCTCATCGAGGTCGGTCTGGCCGAGCGCCGCCGGATCGAGCGGGACCTGCACGACGGCGCCCAGCAGCGCCTGCTGGCCCTCGCCGCCCGCCTGGGGCTCGCCCAGGCCCAGGCAACAGACGAGGCCACGGCCACCGCGCTGGCAGCCGCCTCCGCCGATCTCCGGGCCGCGTTGGAGGAACTGCGCGGACTGGCCCGCGGAATCCATCCGCCGATCCTGCGGGAACGAGGGCTGAAGGCCGCGTTGGAGGACATCGCGGGCCCGCTGCCCCTGGTGGTCGATCTTCGAGTCCCGGACCAGCGTTTCGACACCACGTTGGAGACCACTGCGTACTACACCGTGAGCGAGGCGCTGGCGAATACCGTCAAACACGCCGAGGCCACCCATGTGCAGGTTACGGTGCGAATGTCCGGTGACCGGCTCCTGGTTCAGGTCGCCGACGACGGCAAAGGCGGAGCCGTGATAAGCGAAAGCGGCGGCATCGCCGGCCTGGGTGAGCGCGTCCGCGCGCTCGGCGGGGAAATCATGCTGTCCAGCCCGCCGCATTCCGGCACCCGGCTGACCGCGGTAATCCCGGCCACAACCCACTGATGTGATGCCACCGCCCTAATGCCACTGCTGTAATGCCACTGATGCGATGACCAGGACCACGGACAACCAGGCCCACGGGTAACCAGGCGCGACCTTGATCGGGGGCGACATGCGGGTAGCGATCGCGGACGACTCAACACTGTTCCGGGAGGGCCTCGCGATGCTGCTGGCCTCAGCCGGTGTCGAGGTGACGGCACAGGCCTCCGAGCCGCGCGGGATCCTCGCCCACCTCAAGGACGCCCAGCTCACGGACACGCAGCCCGATGTGGTCATCCTCGACATGCGGATGCCGCCGACGTTCACCGACGAGGGCCTCGTCTGCGCGGAGCTGATCCGCACCCAGCATCCGGCGGTCGGCGTGCTCGTCCTGTCCACCTACTCGGACGTCCATTACGCGGTGCGGCTGCTAGGCGACGGCCGGGGCGGGATGGGCTACCTGCTCAAGGACCGGGTCGCCGATCTCAACGGGCTGCTGGACGGCGTGCGCCGCATCGCGGCCGGCCGTCTCGTCGTCGACGAGGACATCATCGCGGGGCTGCTGGCGCACCGGCGGCGTGCCGAGGCGCTCGACCGGCTTACCGAGAGGGAGCGCGCTGTCATGCGGGAAATGGCAGAAGGCCGCTCCAATGCCGGTATTGCCGGAAAACTGCACCTTGCCCCCAAAACAGTCGAAAACCACGTCGCCAGTGTGTTCTCGAAACTCGGGATGCCCGCGTCCGGCGACGACAACCGGCGAGTCCTGGCCGTCCTCGCCTGGCTCCGGTCGGCGGGTGACACCGCCTCCACCGCCGCACCGGGCGGATCGTCCAGCCGGTAGGCACCCGGCAGAGCAGGAGACACCGCCGAACGGGTCGAACCGGCGTACGGGTGGTGGCGGGTGAGGCCGACATGCGGGTGAGGCCGACATGTGGGGTGGCTCCGGCGTGGGGGTGGCCCCGCTCGGCGCCAGCCCAACCCACGGGCCCGCCGTCCCACAGTCCGGCCGGAGCGGCAACGGCGACGCGCCAGAACCACGGCACCCACAACCACAACCACGGGCCTGACGTACACGCCGCATTGTGAACTTTCGATAGCACACCGTTGACCAGACAGTGCGCTGCGCACCACACCCGGCCGTGTGAGTTATCTCGCTTGATCCCGGCCACCTGCGGATTCAGGCAGAACGACGCGCACCCCACACAGCCGCAAGGCGTGACGACCCAACCGCCCGTAGACGCCCAAATCGGGCAGTTCGTTACCAGCTGCACCAGCCCTGGCGCCACCCGCAGCTCGGCGGCATACAGGGTGGCAGAGCACACGTGGGATAGACGCCACCGATCACGCGCATGTGGTGGCTCGAACCGCGAGACTTGGGGACAACCGAACCAGTGAACCGGCGAGAGCGCTCCGAACCGGGCGCGCGCCCGGAGGTGGCCGACGCCGTCACCCGGCAGTGCCATGGCGAGAGGAGCCCGGCGTGTCCGAGCAGGTCAGTACCCTGACCGTCACTGACAACCGCACCGGTCGGACGTACGAGGTGTCGATTACCGACGGCACGATCCGCTCAAGTGCGTTCCGTACCATCAAGGTCGACGACGACGACTTCGGCCTGATGGCATACGACCCCGCGTTCACCAACACGGCGAGCTGCCGCAGCGCGATCACCTATATCGACGGTGACGCCGGCATCCTGCGCTACCGCGGATACCCGATCCAGGAACTGGCCGAGAAGAGCAGCTTCCTCGAGGTCGCCTACCTGCTTCTCGCGGGCGAGCTTCCGACCTCGGATGAGCTCTACACCTGGGAAGACGAGATCACGCACCACACCCTGGTGCATGAGTCGATCAAAAAGTTCATCGACGGCTTCCACCACGACGCCCACCCGATGGGCATGCTGGTATCGACCGTCGGCGCGCTGTCGACCTTCTACCCGGACGCCAAGACGATCGACGACCCCGGTCTGCGGCGGCTGCAGATCGTCCGGCTCATCGCGAAGATCACCACGCTGGCGGCGTTCTCCTACCGGCACTCCGTGGGCTTCCCGTATGTCTACCCGGACAACGATCTTTCGTACGCCGGCAACTTCCTCAACATGATGTGGAAGGCCACCGAGCTCAAGTACGAGCCGGACCCGAACCTCGAGCACGCGCTCGACGTGCTGTTCATCCTGCACGCCGACCACGAGCAGAACTGCTCCGCGAACGCGATGCGTGCCGTCGGCAGCTCCCAGGCCGACCCGTTCTCCGCCGCCGCCGCGGCGATCGCCGCGCTCTACGGCCCGCTGCACGGTGGCGCCAACGAGCAGGTGCTGCGCATGCTCGCCGACATCGGCTCGGTGGAGAACATCCCCGCCTTCATCGCCCAGGTGAAGGACGGCAAGAAGAAGCTCATGGGCTTCGGCCACCGCGTCTACAAGAACTACGACCCGCGGGCCCGGGTGATCCGCCAGGTCGCCGACGAGGTCTTCAAGGTCACCGGCACCAACCCGCTGCTCGACCTCGCGATGGAGCTCGAGCGGGTGGCGCTGGAGGACGAGTACTTCATCTCCCGCAAGCTCTACCCGAACGTCGACTTCTACACCGGCATCATCTACCAGGCCATGGGTATCCCGGTGGAGATGTTCCCGGTGCTGTTCGCGATCGGCCGGATGCCGGGCTGGCTGGCCCAGTGGGAGGAGGGCCTGCTCGACCCCGAGCAGAAGATTGCCCGCCCGCGTCAGCTGTACGTCGGCTACGACCAGCGTCCCTACGTTCCGATGGACGTCCGGTCGGCCGCGGCCGCCGCCGAGACGGACCCGATCGCCGCCCAGGCCGCGCAGGCCGCCCCGGTGCGCCCGCTGCGCTGAGCCCCCAGGGAGTCCGCCCGCCGCACCGATCCGCGGCGGGCCTGAGACACCCACCTGAGACGACCGCCGCCGGCCTGCCGCCGACCGGCGGTCGTCGTGTTTCCAGCATTCGGCCGCTGGCCGGCGGGCGGACCGAGATGAAGCTCTGAAGTGAACTCTGAAGCGCTCGACTTCCGAGTACTTCCGAGCTGGGCGTGGGTGTGCGTCCCAAACGATCGGGCCGGGAGGACAGGTCGTCCTCCCGGCCCGAGTCGCATGTTGGTCAGAGACGCTCGACCACGTAGTCGATGGCGCCGGTGAGGGCCTCGACGTCCGAGGGCTCGATGGCCGGGAAGCAGGCCACCCGCAGCTGGTTGCGGCCCAGCTTGCGGTACGGCTCGACGTCGACCACGCCGTTGGCGCGCAGCACCTTGGCCACCGCGGCGGCGTCGACGCCCTCGAAGTCGATCGTGACGACGACCTGGGAGCGCTGCGCCGGGTCGGCGACGAACGGCGTCGTGTAGGCGGTCTTCTCGGCCCAGTTGTAGAGGATCGAGGAGGACTCCCCGGTCCGCCGGACGCACCAGTCGAGCCCGCCCTGCCCGTTCATCCAGTCGAGCTGGTCGGCGAAGAGGAACAGGGTGGCCACGGCCGGGGTGTTGTACGTCTGGTCCTTGGTGCTGTTGTCCAGCGCCGTGGTCAGGTCCAGGAAGGGCGGGATCCAGCGGTCGGTGGCCGCGATCTCGCCGAGGCGGCCAAGCGCCGCGGGCGACATGAGAGCCACCCAGAGACCACCGTCGGAGGCGAAGCACTTCTGCGGCGCGAAGTAGTAGACGTCCACCTCGGTCAGGTCGACGGGCAGGCCGCCGGCGCCGGAGGTCGCGTCCACCAGGTGCAGCGCGCCCGCGTCGGTGCCCACCGGGCGCCGCACCGGCCGGGCGACACCGGTCGAGGTCTCGTTGTGCGGCGTCGCGTAGACGTCGATACCCGCTTCGGGCGCCCAGTCGGGGTGGGTGCCCGGCTCCGACTTCACGATCGACGGGTCGCCCAGGAACGGCGCACCCTTCGTCGTGTCGGCGAACTTGCCGCCGAACTCGCCGAAGACGAGGTGCTGGGAGCGTTCCCGCACCAGGTTGAACGCGGCGGCGTCCCAGAAGGCGGTGGCACCGCCGATGCCGAGGACGACCTCGTAGCCCTCGGGCAGCGAGAACAGGTCGGCGAGCCCGGACCGGACCCGGCCGACCAGGTTCTTCACCGGCTTCTGCCGGTGCGACGTGCCGAGCAGCGAGGTCCCGCTCGCGGCGAGGGCCTCCACGGCCTCGGTACGGACCTTGGACGGCCCGCACCCGAAGCGGCCGTCGACCGGACGCAGCGAGTCGGGCAGGACGATCGTCGGGGCGTCAGGCATGGACGTCCCCCAGCGGCCTCGGCGCGGGGCCGACATAGCGGGCGGACGGGCGGATGAGCCGGCCGGTCCGCATCTGCTCCAGGATGTGAGCGCTCCAGCCCGCGGTACGGGCGCAGGTGAACATGGACGTGAACATATGGGCCGGGACCTCGGCGAAGTCCAGCACCACGGCCGACCAGAACTCGACGTTCGTCCGCAGTGGGCGGTCGGGGTAGCGGTTGGTCAGCTCCTCGATGGCCGCGGCCTCCAGCGCCTCGGCCACCTCGTAGCGCTCCGAGCCCAGGTCACGGGCGGTGCGGCGAAGCACCCGGGCGCGCGGGTCCTCGGCCCGGTAGACCCGGTGCCCGAAGCCCATCAGGCGCTCCTTGCGGTCCAGGGCCGCCCGGACGTAGCCGGCGGGGTCACCCGTCCGTTCCACCTCGTCCAGCATCGCCAGGACGCGCGAGGGCGCCCCGCCGTGCAGCGGCCCGGACAGCGCGCCCACGGCCGCCGAGAGCGCCGCGGCGGCGTCAGCGCCGGTGGAGGCGACCACGCGGGAGGTGAAGGTGGAGGCGTTCATGCCGTGCTCGGCGGCGGACACCCAGTAGGCGTCGACGGCCTGCACATGCTTGGGGTCGGGCTCACCGCGCCAACGGATCATGAACCGTTCCGTTATCGTGCGGGCGCGGTCCACCTCGCGCTGCGGAACGGCCGGCTGGCCGAGCCCACGGGCCGACTGGGCGACGAAGGACAGCGCCACCACCGAGGCCCGCGCCAGGTCGTCCCGCGCCTGCGCCGGGGTGATGTCGATCAGCTGGCCGAAGCCCCAGTAGGGCGCGAGCATCGCCAGCGCGCTCTGGACATCGACTCTTATATCGCCAGAATGCACCGGTACCGGGAAGGGCTCGGCCGGCGGCAGGCCTGGCTCGAACGCCCCGTCCACGAGCAGACCCCAGACGTGGCCGTAGTCGACCTTGCCCACCAGGTCCTCGATGTCGACGCCGCGGTAGCGCAGCGCGCTGCCTTCCTTGTCCGGCTCGGCGATCTCCGTCTCAAAGGCGATCACGCCTTCCAGGCCCGGCTTGAAATCGCTTGTCTTCTCGGCCATCGAGTCCGGATCTCCGCTTCTGTCTCGGCCGACAGTGGGACGGGCCCTGCCGGGACCGGTCAGCCGCGGCTGCGCATCGCCGGATCCGGCGCGCGCCGACCTGGCGGTCGTCGCATCGTCCCGGTTCCAGCGCGGCCCCGTTGCCGCCGCCGTCGGCGACTCGTCGAGTTCGTCGGTGCTGTGGTTGTTCCCTGCGGTTGTTCCCTGCCGTCGCCAGACCATGTGGTCGCCAGACCCGCGGTCGCTCGGCGAGTGGCCGCCCGGCCGATGGTCGCGCCGAGCGCGGTCGCTCTGACGAGTGGTCGCTGGTGATGACTGGTCGCGCTGTCACCACATCGGTCCGTGGCCACATCGGTCCTGCGTTAAGGACGTAATCGTCCGTCTGCATCCTGCCCTGTCGAGAGCCGTTTCGCCACTGGGCGGGAAGTGATGAGTCGCGTTACGCACCGGTGCCGCGCCCGCACATCACCCGCACTTCGTCATCAAGCGTGCGGGGGCGTCCGCTGCCACCACCCGCCCATCCGAGGTGATGCCAGTCACATTGCCGAGGGCCTGCCAGGATCCGAACCGTGAACCTCCACCCGCCGACACCCGATCCCGCGGTGCTGCGCCGCAGCTACCGTCCAGGGCGGTTCGACGAGGCAATGCTCGCCGCGACCTGGACCGAGCAGTTCCGGAAATGGTTCGCGGAGGCCTCCGCCCCAGAATCCGGAATCAGCGAGCCAAATGCGATGATCTTCGGTACCGCCGACGCCGACGGTCGTCCCGGTTCCCGCACGGTGCTGATGAAGGGATTCGATCACCAGGGATTCGTGCTCTTTACGAACTACCATTCGGCGAAAGCCCGCCAGGCCGCTGCGAACCCCTACGGATCCCTCCTCTTCCCGTGGTATCCACTGGAACGACAGGTGATCGTGACAGGCTCCGTCGAACGGGTTCCGCGCGCGGAGAGCGAGGCCTATTTCCGTTCCCGGCCACGCAGATCCCAGCTCGGCGCCTGGGCGAGTCACCAGTCGGAGGTGATCTCCTCCCGCGAGGTGCTGACCGACCGGCTGGCCGAGCTCGAGATCCGATGGCCCGGGAACGAATCGGTGCCGACCCCCCCGTTCTGGGGAGGCCTTCGGTTGGTACCGAACTCGGTCGAGTTCTGGCAGGGCCGCCCGGACCGCCTCCATGACCGCCTGCGCTATCGGCTGATCACAGAAAGTGGGGCATCCGCGGTTGCGGGTGAGCCGGCGGCCGGGCCCGGCACGACCCACAGCCAGGCGCCGGACAGGGCTCCCACCTGGATCATCGAACGGTTGGCGCCCTGACGCCGAACCGATCCAGGCCGAAGAATCCGACCACCGGTGGCCACCGATGCACAACATGATTCCGGCAGGTGAACGGCAGGTGAGCCGACCCACCGGATCGACACTTCACGACCGACCCCACACCCTGCCACCGCGACGCGTTTAACACAGATGAACACCCAACGTTTCCGCTACGTCGGACCCGCCCACCCCGTGACGATGCGGGCATTGGTACCTTTCTGCCTGCAGCCGTACCTGATCAGCAAACGCTGATCCGCGTCCCGCGCCGACTCGCCGCCCTCCGGCTGGTCGGGCACCTTGACGGGCCGCCGGCAGCGCGTGTCAAGGGCGACCCGTCACAACGTAGGGAGACGGATTCATGCGGATCACCAGAATGCGGGCCGTGGCGGCCGGCGTTCTCGGAGCGGCCCTGATAGCGGTCGCCCCACCGGCCTCGGCAGCCACGACGACGACGTCCACCAGCCCCAGCGCCTCCCCGACGGTGGAAGCCACCACCACCACGGAGCCGGAGGCACGCCTGACCTCGCCGGAGACGACCGAGACGCCGTCGGCTGACGAGTCGGCCACGCCGGACCCGGACGTTTCCGCGACTCCCACGGCGACAGACACCCCGCAGACAACGGCGGACGCCACGGCCAGCGCCACGGCGACGGAAAGCGCGTCACCCACGTCGACCCCGACCGAGGGCACCGGTGACCCGGTCCTCGACGGCTTCCTGTCCCTGCTCCCGTTCAAGGTGCCGCTGGACAAGGAAATCGACGGGATCGAGGACTTCGAGGCCAACCCGTTCGTCCTCACCTTCAAGTGCGGCGCCGACGGGCCCACCTGGACGCTGCAGAACACCCAGGACAGGGCCTTCGGGTTCGGCTGGTTCGACACCAGTCTCGGTGCCGGCATCTCCGAGATCGGCCCGGGTGAGACCCTGACCCTCGACTCACACGGCGGGGCCGTGGTCGCGGCCCCGTGGGACGCGGAGACCGGCTACCTGCTGGTGACCCTGCCCACCGTCGGGGTGTCCGACTGCGAGGGCACCGACCCGCCGGCGGCCGTGCCCGCCGTGCTGCCCATCGCTGCCCCCGCTGCCACGAGCGCGGTGTCCACCGAGCCGTACTACACGGGATGACACGTCACCACGAAGCGCTCGCCGAGCGCTCGACCGGCCGCCGCGCCCTGTCACGGACAGGGGCGGCGGCACTGGCCGTTGTGCTGGGCGGCGTGATCCTCAGCGGCTGTGGCGGCGATGACGGGGCCTCCGGGCCGGCCGCGGTGCCCGCGGCGGTCCAAAGCCAGCTCGCCGCCGTCGCCGGGCTCAACCAGGGCACCAGCACCGTGCTGACCGCCAGCGGCGCCAGTGTCGACATCTACCAGGCCCCCACCGCCGCCAAGCCGACACGCAGCCTGTCGAACCCGAACGAGAACGGCGCCCCGCGGGTCTTCCTCGTGCAGGCGAAGATGCCGGGATGGTGGCAGGTCCTGCTGCCCGTCGAGCCCAACGGAAGCACCGGCTGGGTGAAGGCCGAGCAGGTCACCGCGAGCCAGACGCCCTACCGCATCGAGGTGGCGCGTGGCGCGCACGTGCTGCGCCTCTTCAACGGCGACCAGAAGATCGCCGAGGAGAAGGTGGCCATCGGCACCTCGGACACCCCGACGCCCGGCGGCCGGTTCTTCCTGATGGAGCTGCTGCGGCCGAGCAACCCGAACGGTGCCTACGGGCCGTACGCGTTCGGCCTGAGCGGGTTCTCCACCAGCCTGGAGGACTTCGGTGGCCGCGAGCCCGTCATCGGGATCCACGGCACGAACGATCCGAGTTCGCTGGGCCGCGACGTCAGCCACGGCTGCATCCGGCTGAGCAACGATTCGATCACCCGGCTGGCACAGACCGTCCCGCTGGGGACGCCAGTGGAGATCGTCGCCTGATCCTGCGCTGATCCTGGGTCAGTCAGGGCCAGACGCGGCCGCACACCCGTTACCGGGGCAGCCGCGTCTGGCCTTGACGCTGTCTGGCCTCGACGGCGGCGCTGTCTGGCCTCGAAGGCCTTGACCCTGTCTGGTCTGGATGCGCTTCGGTCACCTGGCTGCCTCGCCGTGGGCGTGCGCGTCAGCGGCCGGCACGGCCTGCTGTGCGCGCCTACGTCAGCCTGTCAGCCTCGACGGTGCCCGTGTGGCACGTGAACGTGCCCGTGGCGCGTCGGCACGAGCTGCCCTCCACATCCCGCACCGACGCGGCCACGTCCGATGGAGCCCGTCACTTCCCCACCGGATGGACGGGCGAGGAGTCGAGCCCGCCGCCTCCCTGCCCATCTCAAGGGTGGCCAATCGCGGCCGAGTGAACCCGCGGACAGGGGAATCAGTTGGTGTCGGATAGCCGACACGACCACCACTTGCGGCTAGACCAAACAACCCGATAAGGGAGACATCCGACGATCCGCCGCACCGGGCCGCGCCGGGCGATTCAGATCCGCGTCGGCGCCGACGCCCCACCGGCCGACGCGTTCCGGGCCTGGGCATGCCGTGCGAGGGCGTCACGGCGCTCCACCGCGTGGTCCACGATCGGGCCCGGGTAGCCGTTCGGCGGGCCGCCCGGGCACCTCCACGGCTCGTGGGCCAGCTCGGCGGGCAGACCGCGCAGCTCGGGCACCCAGCGCCGGATGTACTCCCCGTCGGGATCGAACCTGCGGCCCTGGGAGACGGGGTTGAAGACGCGGAAGTACGGCGCCGCGTCGGTGCCGGTGCCTGCCGTCCACTGCCACCCGTGGTTGTTCGAGGCGAGGTCGCCGTCCACCAGCCGTTCCAGGTACCAGCGGGCCCCGTGCGTCCAGTGGACGTGGAGGTCCTTGCAGACGAACGACGCCTCGATCATCCGTACCCGGTTGTGTACCCAGCCCTCGGCCAGCAACTGGCGCATCCCGGCATCGACGATGGGATATCCGGTTCGCCCCCACTTCCACGCCTCGAAGCTCTCGCCGGGTGGTTCATAGGACATCCGGGCCAGGGCTTCGGAGAGGTCGCTCCGTGCTGAGGATGGATTCGCCGCGAGGACATCCGCGTAGAACTCCCGCCACGCGATCTCGCTACGGAACTTCTCCGCCGCCTCCGTGGTGCCGTCGGTGGCGCCGCTGGTCGCGGGGGCCGTCGCCGCGCGCACGCCGTCCAGCACCGTTCTCGGATGTATGCAGCCCCATTTCAGGTAGGGCGACAGGCGCGAGGTGGCGTCGGCCGCCGGCTCGTCGCGGTGCCGCGCGTAGTCGCCGAGCGGCCCACGCAGGAAGGCGTGCAGGCGGTCGTGTGCGGCCTGCTCACCCGGCGGGGGCAATGTGACGCCGTCGAGGTCGGGGTCCGGGGGAATCTCCTCGCTACCCCCGCTCAGCGAGGCCGGATCAAGCCAGTCCGGCTCCGTGGGCGCGGGTGCGGCCGGCGCAGGCCACCCGTGCGCCTTCCAGGCCCGGTAGAAGGGGGTGAAGACCCGGTAGGGCGAGCCGTCCGGCTTGACCAGCCGGCCGGGCTCGACAGCGTAGGCCGAGCCGGTGCGCCGCAGCTCCCGTCCGCCCGCGATCAGTGCCCGGGCGACCCGTTCGTCGCGGCGACGCCCGTACGGCCCATGGTCGGCCGCGATGTGGACGACGTCGGCACCGATCTCGCCCGCCACGGCGGGGACGACCTGTTCGGGGTCGCCGGTGCGCACGCACAGCCGGCCGGCGAGCCTGCGGTCGAGATCCCGCAGGCAGCGGTAGAGGAACGCGAGCCGCACCGGCCCGGCCGGGCGGCGGAGCGCCTCGTCGAGGACGAACAGTGCCAGCACCGGGCCCTGCCCGGCCGCGGCGAGCAGGGCCGGGTTGTCGTCGAGGCGCAGGTCCCGGCGCAGCCACCACACGGTCCGACTCGATGTGGACGATCGCATCCGCAGAAGGTAACGACCCGCACACCGCAACGCCCTGTGGACCACTCCAGTGCCACGCAGGTCCACGGCGTGGCATCACTTCATCCCCAGCCACGCACTGTTGTGCTGTCGGGGTGACGCAGGCCGTGCAATGGGATCAGGGCATCTCGGACGCCTGGTCGCGAATGGCGCAGACCGGCCCCAAAGTGATCGTCTTCGTTCTGATCCTCGCGATCGGCACGGTCGTCGTCCGGGCCCTGCTCCGCCTCGCGGACCGGGCCCTGGAGGACAACGGTTTCGACCGTCTGCTGGCCCGCAGCGGCATCGGCCGGCTGCTCCGCTGTCGGGACACCATGGTCCGCGACGGGCTGTTCCGGCTCGCCGCCGTGGCAGGTCTGCTGGCCGTCCTGCGCGTCGCGCTCGGCGTCTTCGGTCCCAGCCCGGCCGACCGGATGGCCGGCGCGGTCCTGGGAGTGCTGGTGCGGCTCCTGCTGGCGATCGCGATCGTGCTGGTCGGCCTGGCGCTGGCCGGCATCGCGCGCCAGTTCCTCACCGACTCCTTCAGCGGGCTGCCGCACGGGCGCGCCGTGAGCCGGGTCGTCGCCGCGGCCGCCTGCCTCCTCTTCGGAAAGGCCGCCCTGGACGAGCTCGGCATCGGAACCTCCGTCACGACCCCGCTGCTGTACGCGGTACTCACCGCCGGCACCGGAGTGCTCGTGGTCGGAGTGGGCGGCGGGCTGATCCGTCCGATGCAGAGCCGCTGGGAGGAGATTCTCGATCGCGCCGAGGACGCCGCCGAGGACGCTCGTGCCGCCTGGCGCACCAGCCACTCGCCGGCGGCACCCAACACCCCGCCACCCTCATCCACCGAACAGGCGTCCCCCGCCGGCCAGGCAGCCTCCGCCAGCAAGGCGTCCCCCGTCGGCCAGGCAGCCTCCGCCAGCCAGGGGTCCGCAGCCGAGCAGGTCCGCCGCGAGACCCGCCCGGCGCCTGGGCCGCGGCCCCCCGTCCCGCGGCGCCCGCCCATCCCACCGCCAGGCGAACGGCCGATGCCGGCACTGCCGCCGCGTCCGTCGACGGCGACCCGCCGGACGGCCGATCCCCGGGGACCGGTACCGTCTGCGGACCGCACCGTCCCGCCCCCACCGACGGGCACCGCGCCACGGTCCGGGCAGCCTGCTCCACCGCCCACACCCCCTGTTCGGGGGGATCAGCCCGGCCTCTGACCACGCTTCTGACCGACCAGTAGGGGCGCGTTCGGCAAACTACGACGCGCCACGACGCCGGGTGGGGCACTCTGGGAAGACGAGAACTACTTCGGGTCGCGGCGCGGCGCCGACGCCGCTCCGCACGACGGGGGGAGCCCCCTACGCCAGGACGAACAGCGGACGATCAGCACCTCGCGGAGGGCGACGCCACAGTGGCGTCACGAGATTGCGAGCGAAGGGACTTCCGGGTGAACGAGCCATCGGACATGGAACGTTCACGGCTGCTCCTTGGCTGGCTGGCAGCCCGTCGGGCAGTGGATCACTGCCTGTCCGACCTGCTGGCCGCCGGCCCCGCCGGTGAACGCAGGGTCCGCGAGTCGCTCGCGAGGGTCGATGACCTGGAGACACGCGCCCAGGTGGCATTCGATCGCTATCGCAGCGCGGCCGGGTCGGCCGAAACGGAGATGCCAGGTACCGAGCCGCCCCAGATCTGGCTGGCCGGCGCCGCGCCAGCTGCCGGCGCGGACGGAGCCGAGGACGGCCAGAACAGCAGGAACAGCGAGACGGGTCGCGGCCCGCGCAGCACCGTGGGCAGAATCGGCCCGGTCGAGCGCGGTGGCCCGGTCGACCGCGGGATCGGTGCGGCCCAGACGGCCCAGAGCAGCGCGGCGCAGACGGCCCAGAGCGGTGCGGCGCAGAACGGCGAGGCCCGCGCGTTCGACGCCGAGACGCGAAACGTCATGCCACTACCAATGCACTCCCGCAGCATGACCCCAGCCGGTCGGGAGCAGTCCGGAGCCGACCCCGCGGCGGATCGTTGGGCGCCACGTGAGCGCCCGCGACTGAACGTCGTGCGCGAGGGCGATCTCGCGCGCAGCAGTTCAAATACAAAGAGTAATCAACGACACCGTTGATGCGCGGCCAGGTTGGCGGCGCGTCAGAATACCCGTCGTGTCGGCCGCCCACCGCCGCCGCGTCGTCGCGGTCCGGCTTCTTACCTCGCTGCTCGCGACGATGATGGTCGTCACCGGCTGTGGACTCATCGGTGCCAAGGGTTCCTCCCCGCAGGCGAGCGCCACGGGTAGTCCGGTAACCGCGACAACCTCGCCATCACCGTCGCCCACATCGGGCCCGGACGCCTTCGAGCGGAGTGGACGCGGTAGTCAGATCCGGCTGACGCTCCCGGACAGCGGCACGGTCGAGCCGTATCCCCTGGTCGTGGCTTTGCACAGCCTCTACCACGACGGCAGCGAGCCGCAGCTCGGCTGGGGCCTGGACGAGCTGGCCCGCTCGTCGGGCTTCGCGGTCGTCTACCCCGACGGCCTGAACCTGTCCTGGAACGCGGGTACCTGCTGCGGCGCCTCCGGCGCGGCAGGCGTCGACGACGTCGGCTGGCTGCGTTCACTCATCGCGCATCTGGAGACCGAGTACCCCATCGACCCCCGGCGAGTCAGCATCATCGGACTGTCGAACGGCGGAATGCTCGCCTACCGCTACGCCTGCGAGCACGGCGACGAGCTCGCAGGCTTCGCCGCCGTCGCGGCCAGCCTGCAGACGCTCAGCTGCGCCCCACCGGCGCCACTGACCACAGTGGAGATCCACGGCAGCCTGGACGGGCACGTCCCCTACGCCGGGACACTGTGGTCGGAACCGTTGCAGACCGGGATCACGCCGGTGGACGTCAGCCTCGCGCCGTTCCGCGCGGTCGACGGCTGCCCGGCGCCCACCCAGCCCGGCGACACGAGCTACACCGGCGCGGACGGCCGCCCCATCGGTGCCAGCACGAGCCCCACGGCGGCGTCCTCCGGCTCCGCCGGCACACCCACCGGCGACGGAGCCGCATCCGCGATCATCTCGGCCGCGGGACCCGACGGCCAGCTGGCCGGCTCCGGGACGGCCGGCTCCGGGACGGCCGGCTCCGGGACGGCGGCGGGGGCAGCTGGCCCATCGCAGCGGGCCACTTCCACGACCACGCCGGTCGCGATCCGGCACGAGACGCTCTGCTCGACGTCGGCCCACCTCGTCCAGTACGTCCTGCCGACGCTGGGGCACGGGTGGCCGGCGCTGACCGGCCCGACCGCGTTCAACACCGCCGCGGTGCTGTGGGACCTGCTGAAGGACGCTCGGTCGGCCACCGCCGGGCCGCGCATGTAGATCCCTGGCTCGCGCGGCCACCCTTCGAGGATTCCGCAGCCCCACGCCGCACCGGCGATTGCCCCAAAAGGGACAAAAGGGGCGCCAATTCACCTGGCGACCCGCAAGAAGTGAGGATTTTGGTCGTTGGAACGACCAAAATCGTTCACTCTTGCGACCCGCCAACCCGGGCCACCGGGCCACCGGGCTCTCGGGCTCTTGGAGGTCCGGCCGTGTTCGTGGAGCGCGGACCTCCCCGCCCGCCCGCCGGCCGGTCAGGTCACGGGCTGGAAGGACGCCCGGAGCGCGGCCATGAGGGTGTTGAGCGTCCCCGAGGCCTCGGCGGGCACCCGGGCGATGAGCACGTAGACCGCGCCCGAACCGTCGACCGTGCGCATGAGGTAGGACACGCGCTGACCATCCCGGTCGTATGAGCCGGCGAGTTCCTGGGTCGGCGCGCCGGACGAGTCGGTGGCGGCGCCGGAACGATCCTGGCTCAGGCCGCTGACGCTGCCGAACTCACCGGCCTGCACCTTGCTGAGGGCGGTGGCGGCGTCGGCCCCGGCCACCCGGGCCACTCCGATCATCTGCGGGCCGTACTCGGCCGAGGTCCCGGCGGCACCGGCACCCGGCTCACCGAAGAAGACACCGGTGTTGTCCTGGCGCTGCTTCCAGGACCCCGGATGGGAGAACGTGGCCTTCTGAACGGCGTCCGTGTAGGCCACCCAGTCGGCCGGCACCGTCACCTGAGGCTGGGCACTCGCAGCGGCGCTGGGAGCCGGGGTGGTCGCCCCCGCCGCCGTGGTGGGAGTCGCGGACGGTTCGGTGCCCGTCGCGCCCGTCGCGGACGTCGTGTCGTCGCCGCTGGGCCGCACCTTCTCCCAGACGACTCCCGCTCCCACCCCGACCCCGAGCGCCACGCCCAGCACGACCAGAGCGATCACCAGGCGGCGCAGGAAGGGCCCCAGCCCGGTGTCCTCGCCGCCGGGATAGTCGTCCTCGAAGTCGTCGTCTCCGACCTCGGCCGGGAAGTCCGGTTCGTCGCCCAGGTCCGCGTCGCCGAAACCGCGCCGACGGGCCGCCGGGCGACGGCGTGGCCCGGTGCCGGCACGCTCCGCGCCGCCCAGGGCATCCCGGCCATCGAGATCCCGGCCATCGAGATCCCGGCCATCCGGGTCGGCGCCACGGCCCGCATCCGCACCACGGCCGGACAGGCCGCGCTCCTGGCCTGCCCGGTCAAGGTCGCGATCCCGGCGGCCTGGGCCATCCGGATCCGCGTCCCGGTAGGAACGAGCGGCGCCGCCCACCGGTTCGACGCGCGGTGGTGCCGTCGCGGAACGCGCCGATCCCTGCTGGTGAAGATCCCCACGGGGGCCGGTGCCATATCGCGGATCCGTCCCGGCGGTGTTCGCCGGCACGGGCCACTGCCCCGTGCCCACAGCGCCCATCGCACCCGTCGCACCAGCGGCACCCGCCGCGCCGAGAGCCCCCTGAGCACCGGTGGCGCCCTGGGGGCGGGGTGACGTGCGCGCCGCGCCTGCCCGCGGCACAAGAGCCCCCCGCACGGACGTCCCGCCGGAGCGGGTGTCGGTCGGTTCGTCCCAGCCGTTGCCGGGCGGGTAGCCACCGGCGGTGGGGCCGGTCGGGGGCTGGCCCATGGCGGGGAACCGGCCTCCCGCCGGATCCGCGGCGGCCGGGCCTGGTGACGGATGGCCACCGGCGGCCGCGCCAGGTGCGTAGCCGGCCGTCGCGGCATAACCGGGCCCCGCGGGCTGGGCAGACGCGAACTGTCCGGTCAGGGGGTCCAGGCCATCCGACGGATAGGCCTGCGGCGGCTGGCCCGGCTGCGGCTGTCCCTGCTGCGGGTAGCCCGGTTGTGGGTAGCCCGGCTGCGACTGTCCCTGCTGCGGGTAACCCGGCTGTGGGTAGCCCGGCTGCGACTGAACCGGCTGTCGATACCCCCCAGGCGGATAACCGCCCGGCGGGTAGCCGCCGTCCTGATATCCACCGCCCGCGGGACGCCCACCCGGATACGGCGCAGCGCCGCCATAGGGATCTCCAGGCTGCGAATCGTTCGGGTGCGGCTGCGGCTCACGTGAGCCGGGTTCGCCCCAGTACCCCTCGGGTTCCGCGCCGCCCTGCGGGTGCCCCCGATAGCCGGGGCGACCTGGATCTCCAGGGCCTCCCCTCCATGCACCGTCCGTCACCAGACAACCTCCGATTCCGGGACATGCAGGAAAAACCCGCGCGGTATACCGGTGTACCACGCCGTTGCGAGTGCGTTGCGCGAGCCCCCTTGACATTCGGGCCAGCCGGAGTCGAAATCCCGGCGAACAGCCGGGCCCCCTTCCCCGGATGCGACCTACGCCGAACGCGGCTCACCGTGCGCGGCACGCAACTCAGCCGTGCCGGCTCAACGCGGCGGGCGACGCGGTCATGACCGCCCAGCGACATCATGACCACATCCAACGGTCGACATGTCACGACATCTTGCTCCGGCACTCACATCATGCCGCCTTCGCCCGAAAGCAGCACGAACTAGACGGGACCGTCACAGCGTGGCACAAACGTGCCGGGATGCCAGCCGATCACGCCGGCAGATCTTCCTCCGCCAGGCCCGTGCCCCTCCCCTTCGCGGCCGCCGGCCGAGGCATTTGTGAGTAGGCCTTCACAACCACCGCATCAATGAGCGACCACCATCCGGCGGGCCACATCGCGAGACGATGCAACGCACGCGGATCAGATCGGGCGACTGGGGGCGGGATCCCGGCGGGCGGCGAGCGATGTCCGGCCGCAGCCGACGGATCCGAGCGGCGGCGGACGACGACGCCGCGCCGGCACACGGAGGCCACGCGCCCCAGCCCTCACCCGGGCCAGCCCCCAACCTGCGGCGACTGCGTGCCGGGCGGCCGCCACAGCGCGATCCGTCCTGGTGGGTTCATGCCGGCCTGACCCACGCATCGGGCAGTATGTCGTGGATCGGACACGCGCCGCGGTGCCTGGCTAAGCGGAACGTTGGTCGGAATTCAGGAATCGCTCAGGGTGCCGGGGGAAAGTGCCTACCATGACAGCCACGCACGACGCTCGGTCTCCCTGGGCACCGCCCGACAACCTGCCGGAGCGGACCAGGCCCGAGGCGGCTAGTTCGGAGGGGCCGATGGAGCCGCGGTCGCACGACAACCAGCAGCCTCCGGGCGGGCCGTCGTCCGGCGCGCCCGCCTCGACGCCCAGCCCCGCCGGGCCTGAGCAGACAGGTGCCTTCCCCGCCGTCCACACTCCGGCTCCGGCTCCGGTTCCAGCTCCGCATCCGACCGGTCCGCGCCCCGGCCCGGGCGTCCCAGGTGGCTACTACCCGCCCGGCGACCAGCGGAGCAACCCCTACCCGCAGTCGGGGGAGCGGCCACCGGTGCACCCGGAGGCCTCCTACCGCCAGCCCTCGCCATGGGCCGCACAGCAGGCCTCCACGAGCCAGGGCCAAGGCGAGCAGCGGCCGGGATACGGCTCCGGCGCAACACCCGGCGGCCCTGGCGGTCCGGGGCAGCAGAGTGCCTGGTGGAGCTCCTCCTGGGGATCACCGGTCACGCCGCCCGCACCCGGTGGGCAGGGGCCCGGATCTCCCGACGGACCTGACGGATACGGTCGGTTCACCCCCGCCACGCCGACACCGGCGCCTATGCGGCGTCGCCGCCTGATCGCGGCAGCCGTGGCACTCGCGCTGGTGTCCGCCGGAATCGGTGGTGGTGTCGGCGCACTGGTCGCGGGCGACGACTCGCCGGCCGCGGTCGTGTCGACCGATTCGGGCCTGCAGCAGGCGACCGGCAGCTCCAGCGGGGTCTCCGAGGCCGCCGACAACACGGTCTCCTCCGCCGCGCAGACCATCCTCCCGAGCGTCGTGACCATCGCGGAGGAATCCAGCCAGGAGGCCGGAACCGGGTCCGGCACGATCATCCGCTCGGACGGCTACATCCTCACGAACAACCACGTCGTCTCCGGGGCGGCGAACGGCGGCACCCTCACGGTCACCATGCAGGACGGCCGGACCTTCGACGCGACGATCAAGGCCACCGACCCGAGCGCGGACCTCGCCGTCATCAAGATCAACGCCACTGACCTGCCGGCCGCCACCTTCGGGCAGTCCGACGCGCTGCAGGTCGGCGAGCTGGTTGTCGCCGTGGGCAGCCCGCTGGGCCTCAACGGCACGGTCACCTCGGGAATCGTCAGTGCACTGCACCGCCCCGTGCGTACCGGCGACTCAACTGTTCAGGACCAGACGAACACCGTGCTGGACGCAATCCAGACTGACGCGCCCATCAACCCCGGCAACTCGGGCGGTCCGCTGGTCAACAGCAAGGGCCAGATCATCGGGGTGAACACTGCCATCGCGACGGTTGGGGGCAGTTCCTCGCCCTTCGGTGAGAGCCAGCAGTCCGGCAACATCGGGGTCGGTTTCGCGATTCCGGGCAGCTACGCACAGAAAGTTGCGGCGCAGCTCATCGACACCGGCACCGCCCGGCACCCCTATTTGGGAGTCAGCGCCAACACCGCAGGTGAGAACACCCGGTCCACGGCGGCAAGCGGCACCGGAGCAAAGATCCAGTCGCTGGTCGACGGCGGCCCCGCAGACAAAGCGGGCCTCCGTTCGGGCGATGTCATCACCAAGGTGGGTGATCGGGCCATCACGGACATCGATTCGCTCATCGCGGCGGTCAGGTCCCACGACATCGGAAACCAGGTCCAGGTGACGTACCTGCGCGACGGCCAGACCAACACGGTGACCGTGACACTGCTGGAACAACCACCCAATTCCTGAGCACCGGCCGGGCGACGGTTTTAGGAAACACCCGGCGGTTTCCGCACCAGCCACCGGGACCACGCCACGCCGGCGATGCTGGAACGGATGTGTCGAAGATGCCTTCGTATAAGCTTGCTTCGGTGTCCGATGAAGGGGGATACGGCACCATGTTCAGCGTCAAGCTGACCATGGTGTCGAGGTGACGACAAAAAATCTTCACAACCTTCACCCCGGCCAGATCAGGCACCTCCTACTATTGAGCCTGCCTGACCGGTGACCAGGCCTGGCGCCACATTGGTCGCCAAACCTGGTCCCGGCGCCGAGACCAGGAACGTCGTCCCGGGGAGTTGCAGCTGATGAACGACGACGCGGACCTGGTGGCCCGTGTTCGGCGTGGTGATCGTCAGGCTTTCAACGATCTCTACAACCGCTACGCCGACGACGTCTTCTCGATGTGCCTGCTGATCCTCGGCGACCCGACGGTCGCCAGGGCGGCGGCCGGAACCGCGTTCGCCCTGGTGGCGCGAACGCGGTTGAATCCCCTCTCCGATCCGACCCGCCTGCGCCCCTGGCTCCTCGAGCTCGCGCGCGGCAGCGCGCTGGCCTGGTCCGGCTCGCCGCAGGCCCGCAGCGTCCCGGTTCCGCACGGCGTCTCGCCGGAGGAACTGCTGGACGGTGCCATCGTGCCGGCGCCGACCAGCCTGCGAACCGGCCTGCAACGCACCTTCGACCGCGCGGCTGTCGCCGCCGCGGCCGCCGCGAACCGGCGGGCCGCGGAGCGCGCCGGTTCCGCTGGTCCTGCTGGTTCCGCCCGAGGCTACGAAGCCACCGTCACCCCGCTCCCCGGCGCGGCCATCCCCGGAAACGCCCCGGCCTTCGGCGGCGCGCCGGCAGGTGCGCCCCCTGATCCTCGGGTCGCCTTCACCGCCTCGGGCGGCGGGAACGGCGCCGGCGTGCGCGCCGTCGGGCCCGAGGACGCCGTCACAATCGTCTCCCCCTCCACCGGGCTGCCGGCGGGGCAGCTCGACGAGCAGGTCACGCCGCCAGGCGACCATCCCGACGACGGGTCGGCGACCGGCCTGCCGCTGCTGGCCCTCGACCGGGCCCTGGCAGGCTCGAACGCCCGCGGCAACGGATTCTCCGACTTCCGGGCTCGGCCGACCATCGCGGTGGCGGCCGCGCTGGCAGTGGCCGTGGCCGGGCTCACCGCCGTCATCTCCTGGCCCACCGGGCGCGCCGAGCTGGTGGCCGACGCGGGCACCGGCATGGTCGCGATCACTCCGACGCTCCCGGCCGGCGCAGGCACCCTGCCGACCGCGGCCCAACCGCCGGTCGTGCCGGTGGACGCGCCGCCCTCGCCGACGGTGGCAGGCGCCTACACGAGCCGCCCCGCCACCTCACGCCCGACGCAGATCGTCCGTGAGGTCGACGCGCCGAAGCCCTACACCCCGCCGCCGTCGAGGCCCGTACCCGCGCCCACGCCGCCGGCCACGGTTCAGCCACCGGCGCCCACCCCGCCGCCCACCAGCCAGCCGACCACGCCGGCCACCGTGGTGCCGACGACACCGCCGGCGCAGACACCCACCGGCCCGTCGTCGACCACGCCGCCTGACGGCAACGCGCCGACGCCCACGACGGTGCCACCGACGACGACGCACACCACGCCGACGGCCCCACCGACCTCGGATCCGTCCACGCCGACGACCGGGGCACCGACGACTGCGGCGCCGTCGTCGTCGCCCACGAGCAGCGATACGAACCGGTTCCCGTTCCCCCTGCCCTGGGCGACCAATCCGGTCCCCGTCTGACCCATCCGGTCGAGGTCCGGTCCGGTCTCCTCGCGGGCGCCGGACCTCCGAACGCCCGGTAGCCCGGTAGCCCGGTTTGGCAAGTCGCAAGAGTGAAGGATTTTGGTCGTCGGAACGACCAAAATCCTTCACCTTTGCGGGTCACCAGGCGACTCTTCGCCCCGTTTGCCCCTCTTGAGGTGAATTACCGGTGCCGCGCGGCTGTGCGGGATCCTTGGTGGGCGGCTGTGCGGGTGGGGTTCGCATTCCGTCAGCACGGATCCGCCAGGCCCATGCTGGTGGCCCAGATCCGCTGGTGGCCCAGATCCGCTGGTGGCCCAGATCCGCCGCGTCTCAGGATTCTGCTACGGGCTCCTCCGGCGACCACGATCCTGAGATCCTGCTCAGCAGCAGCAGCGGCAGCCCGGAGCTGGAACTCGACCGCCGGCCCGCGGCCCGGCCTGCCTCAGCGCACCCTGCAGAAGGCTTCAGCGCACCTTGTAGAAGACCGTCGTCACGTACTGGTCGAAATCGTTGACGCGCAGGTAGAGGCGCAGCTGCCACTGGCCCGGCAGAGGCACTCCGACCCCTTCGGCGACGGCCTGGCCGTCCGCGACCCTCACCAGTGGAACGTCCAGAGGCCCGACGCCCGCCGCCGGCAGGCTCAGCTCGCCCTTGACCTCGACCAGCCGCTGCGGCCGGCCCTGCGGGTCATAGGTATGGATGCGGATGGTTTCCAGGCCGGTCCTGGTGGGCGCGATCTCGACGTCGACGGTCATCGGGCCGGCGATCGCCGTCCTGGAGAACGGCGGCGCGTAGGACTCCCGACCGGGAATGGTGTTCACGAGGATCGCGGTGACGGTGAGAACGGCGACGCCGACGATCATCTCGAAGAGCACGCCTCGGCGCAGCCCGGCGATGGCAAGCGACGTGACAGCCTGATTCGGCGCCACCTGACTCGAAGCCGGCTGTTCCGAGGCCGAATGTTCCGAAGCCGGCTCTTCCGAACCAGCCGGGAAGTGGCGCTGCACCCAGCGCTGGGCCAGCAGGCCCAGGCCCAGCGCACCGAGAACGAACCAGAGCTTGTACAGCAGAAGACGCCCGTACGTTGTGCCGAACAGTGCTCCGAAGGCACCGATCTCCCGCAGGGTCTGGAAGATCCCGGTCAGCACGATCACGGCGACCGCGACCATCGCGGTCCTGGACCATCGGGGCAGAACCCGGGTCATCTCGTCGGCCCAGCCGGGCTCGACGGGCTCGCCGTCGCCCAGCCCATCGAGGCCGTAGAGCTTGTTGAGGCCCGGTAGCTCCATGGAACCGGCCGCCGAAACGGCCTCCGCACTCGCGCTCGCACTCGCACTCGTGCCCGCGACGGCGCCCGCGCCCCGGCCGGACGAGACCGCGGCCGGATCCGCGGGGCTGGCGAACGAGCCGGGACCGCGTGGGGAACCCTCGGCGCCGCCGCCGGTGGCGGCGGTGGCGGTGTGACGCGGCCTGGGCCGGCCGAGCAGCGACAGCCCGAGAACGCACAGGCCGCCCAGCCAGATCGCCATCGCCGCGGTGTGCAGCGTCATCGAGGCGGTCGCCAGCCAGACCAGCCCGCCAGCGCTCGCGTGGCCGATCATCGCCATGGTGGTCGCGAGCACCAGCCCCAGCCCGGCAAGCTCGACCAGCCCTCGCCGACCCGGCCCGGTCGGCTGATGGCCAGCGCCGCCGCCCTCGACGCCGCCCTCACCGGCGGGCTGCCGCACCCGGCGCAGCAGCGGGACAGCGAGCAGCAGCGCCAACATGCGGATCGCCAGGAGCTGGCCGTAACGATCCTCCAGGGTCACCGCGATCTGATCGGCGTCCAGGACGGAGGTGATTCCCTCACCCGACGAATACGGCCCCTGAAGCAGCAGCATGCCGATCGCGCCGATCAGGCTGAGCAGCCAGCCTGCGGCGATCAGCCGGACCGGGCCGCGGCGGCGCGCACCGGCCGGCCAGAGCACCGTCACGAAGAAGGTGGCACCGATCAGCAGGGCCGCGCCGGCGAAGGTCACCAGCCGGGCCGCGCCCAGCGCCACGCCGACCACTCGTGATCCGCCGCCGCCCGAGGGCAGCGCCGCGGCCGCCCCGGCGTCGGGCGGCCCGCCGACGCCGAAGGCGAACGCACCACCGACCGGATGACTGTCCGCGGAGACCACACGCCAGCTCACAACGTAGGTTCCCGTGCCGAGGCCCGAGCGCAGCGCGATCGTCACCTCCGACGCCGAGGATCCGTTCTTCGCCTCGCCCTCGTCAGCCCGGGCGCCGGTGGCGTCGAGGACGCGAATCGCGTCGGACTTGACCGACACGGCTTCGCTGAAGGTCAACGTCACCCTGGCCGGGGCCTGATCGAGGGCCGCTCCGCCGACCGGGTCGCTGCGCTCCAGCACGGCATGGGCCGACGCCGGCAGCGCCGTGCCCAGCAGGGCGACGGCGACGATCCCCACGACCGTGAGCACCCGCCGAAGCCCGCCAGACAACCCGCCCCCGCCCCCGCCCGGGCGGGGGCTACGGCGCGGGTGCGTGCGGTGGTCGCTGGCGCATCGATCGGGTCCGGTCATGAGGTTTCCGTTCTGAGTGATCTCCGGGGCGGGTGCCCCCGAAGCGGGTGCCCCTGGCGCCGGTGGCCGGGGGCACCCCAGGTGATCAGGCCCGCCGACGGGTGCTGATCAGCGCGAACGCGCCTGCGGCCAGACCGAGCACTCCCAGCACGAGGCCGGTGATCCCGAGCGCGCGTGCCGTGCCATCCGATGCCGATGCCGACGCAGATTCGTCGCCCGCCGACGCGGAGTCCCCGGTGCCGGCATCCGCGTGCTCGTCGGCGGCACCGTCGTCATGGTCGCTGTCCGAAGCCGCGGCCGCGGTCAGGGTGACGGCCGGTGCCGGGTGGTCCGGCTCGTCCGTGCCAGGCTTGGCCACGTCGATCCAGCGGACGATCTCGCCGTCGGAGTAGGTCTGCAACGTCTTGAAGACCACCTGGTCGGCGTCGTCCGGCAGCGGGCCGGCCGAGACGTTGAAGGTGTCGAACTCGCCGGGCCTGATCCCGGCACCGTTCTCGGCTGTCCAGGTGATCTGCGTGACGACCTCGGTGATCTGCGTTCCGTGCGCGGTGAGCGGCTTCGCCGGCGCGCCCTTGGTCACCTTGTAGGTCCAGCCGGGCTTGGGCTGGACCGTCACCGAGGCGATCGGCGCGTCGGCTGGGAACTGCACGTCGAGCGCCGTGGTCGACGCGGTGTCGCTCTCGGTCGGAACCTTGAACGTCAGGGTGGTGTAGGCACCCTTGGCCGCCTCGGCCGGAGCGACGGTGACGTGCGCGGACGCCGGAAGGGCCAGCGCGATGCTGCCCGCCGCCGCGGCGAGCGTGCACAGTGCGCCCCGACGGAGGCGAACTGCGCGGGTGGTGCGAGACATGGGACCTCCTCGAGGACCGGGCTGGTCCTCACGGGTGATCGGACTGGTTGACCCGAGCACCAGGGCCGTGGCACGGCGCGACAGACCGGCCCGTGCAGCGCGATCGAGCTGCTGATCATCGAGCTGCTGATCACGGACGGACCGCCGCGGCGCCTCCGTCCAGGCGGACGCGCGGAACCCGCTACCGGGCTGTCGCCATCACTGCGGACACACCGGCGCGGGGACACGACCCCGGCCGGCGCGCCGGCGGGCCGCGCCAACCAGCGTCGGTTCCCAGCAGGAGAAGGTGCGCACACCAGCGCGCACCCGCGCCCCCACCGCCACCACCAATGCCGCGGCCACCGCCACCACCACCGCTGCCGCCGACCCGGCCCAGCGCGGCGGCCATGCCGGCAGCGGCGTTGCGCAGCCGGGCCCACGTGCCCGCGCCCGATGCCATCAGCCGTGCCGCCGCCCGCAGGCGAGCCAGGACGTCCATGAGCACGAACGCGACAACGGCGACGACCCGTTCGACGGCCACGCGCAGTGCCGCCGTCGCCCACAGCCGCCGCTCGCAGCGGCGCAGTGACACGGCCACGCAGCCGGCCGCGAGAGCATGAGCAGCGATCATGGGCCCGGCCGGGACCAGCTCGGCGAGCAGATGGGCGCCGGCGCCCGGCCGCGGGCGGGCCGCCCCGGCTGCCTGGTGGTGATGCGCCTGGAGCGCGAACGCCGTGTGCAGGAGCACCTGGGCGGTCACGACGGCCGCCACCAGGGCGGGCAGTGCCCGCTCCCGGTCGGCGAACCCGAAGGCCACCCGGATCAGCAGCGCGGTGGCGACGGCGAGCAGCACGACCGGTGGACGGGGGTCGCCGGCGGCGACGTGCGCCGCGAGTGCGAGGCACGTCGAGGACACGCCGAACACGGCCGCTCGCGCGAGCCTGTCTGTCCCCCGTGCACCGGTCATCGGTGCAAGCCTGCCACGTGCGGACGTCGCGGTCCGCAAAGACCACATCACGACATCAGCGGGTGGACGTAGCTGACACCGACCGCACTCCGGAATCACGAAAGATTCCCGGCATTACGGACTTCAGGCAGCCACGGAGCGCCGGATCTCCCAGCCCGTCGCTCTCGTCCGAGGCGCAGATAGGGTTCGTTCTCGTACCCCCTCGACCACGACCGGGGAGCCGGCGGTGACGACCAGCCGCACCCGGCCGCCGTTGTGTTGGTAACCGAAAGCGAGCGCTGATGGGTACAGCTGCGGGCCTGGGCGCGGGCAGTGAGGCGGGTGACGAGGCGGGCCGCGCCGGGAGTCCGCCCCCGGGGCGGGTCGTGCGCCTCTACCGATATCCGGTGAAGGGCTTCAGCCCGGAGGAACTGGCCGAGGTGTCGCTCACCCCCGGCGACGGCGTGCCCGGCGACCGGATGTTCGCGCTGGCCCGCCCGGGCACGGAGTTCACCGAGGACGAGCCCGTGTTCCTGCCGAAGACCCGCTTCGTCATGCTGCAGAAGGACGAGGCGATCGCCCGGATCCGCACCTGCTACGACTCTGCGGCCGGAACGCTCGCCTTCGGCCTCGGCACCCCCGGCGGGCAGGTCCCTGCCGATCTGACCAGCCCGGCCGGGCGCGCCGTGTTCGAGGAGTTCGTCCAGTCGCAGCTCGGGCCGGGCCTCGGGGGCCGACCGCGGCTGGTCGCCGCCCGCCGGCACCACCGCTTCACCGACGCCGGTGGCGCCGGGGAGGCCTTCATGCACGCCGTCTCGGTCATCAATCTCGCGTCGGTGCGCGACCTCGCCGAGCGGATCGGGCAGCCGGTCGACCCGCTGCGCTTCCGCGGCAACATCTACGTGGACGGAATCCGGCCCTGGGCCGAGCTCGACTGGACCGGCCAGGAGTTCACTCTGGGCGCGGCCCGGGTGCGGGTCCTGGCCCGTACGCCACGCTGTGCGGCGACCACGGTCAATCCGGACACAGGCGACCGTGACATCCGGATACTCAAGGAGCTGTCCAGTCACTACGGGCATACGGACTGCGGGATCTACGTCACCGTCCTGACCGGCGCGACACTGCGGCCCGGCACCTCCCTCACGCCGCCGGGCGGATACGAGGAGGCTCTGCCGTGCGAGTCGTGATCGCGGAGGACTCGGTGCTGCTGCGCGAAGGCCTGCGCCGGCTGCTCACCGAAGCGGGCTGCGAGGTGGTGGCGGCGGTGGGCGACGGCCCGGGCCTCGTCGACGCGGTCGCGGCGCACCGGCCCGACGTCTCGGTGGTGGACGTCCGGATGCCGCCGTCGCACCGGGACGAGGGGCTGCGCGCCGCGATCTCCGCCCGGGAGAAGGTCCCCGGCTCCCCTGTTCTCGTCCTGAGCCAGTACGTGGAGAAGCAGTACGCCGGCGAGCTGCTGGCCGACGGCGTGGGGGCGGTCGGCTACCTGCTCAAGGACCGGGTGGCGGACGTCCGCGAGTTCGTCGAGGCGGTGCGGCGGGTGGCCGCCGGCGGGACGGTGATGGATCCCGAGGTGGTGGCCCAGCTGCTGGCGAGCAGCCGCCGCAACGACCCGCTGACCTCGCTCACGCCACGCGAGCGCGAGGTTCTCGGGCTGATGGCCGAGGGGCGTTCGAACACGGCGATCGCGGCGGCCCTCGTGGTCAGCGGCGGAGCGGTGGAGAAGCACATCTCGAACGTGTTCACCAAGCTCGGGCTGGAGTCGTCGGGCAACGACCACCGCCGGGTCCTCGCCGTCCTCGCCTATCTGCGACGTTCCTGAGCCAGCCCCGCCGGTGGAGGTCGCCATGGCGCCGCATCCCCTCGACCCGCTCTCGGCTGCCGAGATCAGCCGGGCTTCGGCGCTGCTGCGTGCGTTTGCGCAACTGGGGCCGGAGTTTCGTTTCGTTTCCGTTGAGCTTCAGGAGCCACCAAAAGCCGCGCTGGTGGCCCGCGAGTCCGAGCGCGAGGTCGCCGACGCGCTCGCGCCGCCGGACCGGCAGGCGTTCTGCGTCCTGTACGAGCGCGGGACACGGCGGACGCACGAAGCGGTCGTCTCACTCACCGCGGGCACCGTGGTCGACCTGCGCGTGGTGCCCGGGGTGCAGCCGTCGATCATGATGGACGAGGTCCTGGCCTGCGAGGACGCCGTCCGTGCCGACGGCGCCTGGCAGGCCGCCATGGCCAGCCGCGGGGTCACCGACCTTTCGCTCGCCATGATCGACATCTGGTCCGCCGGGTACACCGGAAGCGACGACGATCCCGCGCGGCGCCGGATCGCCCGCCCGCTCACGTTCGTCCGGGCGGCCCCTGGGGAGAACGGTTACGCCCGGCCTGTGGAAGGGCTCACCGTGGTCGTCGACCTCGACGCGATGGCCGTGGTCGAGGTCGTCGACCACGCGGCGGCGGGCGACGACGCAACGGGCACCGACGGACCGGCCGGCGACGCAACGACTGGCCACGCAACGACAGGCCACGGAACGACAGGCCACGGAATCGTGCCGTTGCCGCCCCGGCCCGGCAACTACATCCCGGGGCTGATGACCGCCGATCCGGACAACGTTCCGGCGTTCGACCGGCTACGCGACGATCTGCGCCCGATCGAGGTCAGCCAGCCGCAGGGAGCGTCCTTCACCCTCGACGGGCATGCTCTGCGCTGGCAGCGCTGGGAGCTCCGGGTCGGGTTCACGCCCCGCGAAGGGCTCGTCCTGCACCAGATCGCCTACGTGGACCGGGGACGGCGCCGGCCCCTCATCCAGCGGGCCTCGGTGTCGGAGATGTTCGTCCCGTACGGGGACCCGGCGCCGACGCACCGCGTCAAGAACGTCTTCGACATGGGTGAGTACGGGGTCGGCCGGCTCGCGAACTCGCTGCGGCTGGGCTGCGACTGCCTCGGCGAGATCACCTACCTGGACGCGGTCGTGAACGACTCCGCGGGTGAGCCGGTGACCATCCCGAACGCGGTGTGCATCCACGAGGAGGACACCGGCATCGCCTGGAAGCACACCGACTTCCGGACAGACCACGTCGAGGTCCGGCGAATGCGCCGACTGGTGATCTCGATGATCAGTACGGTGGGTAACTACGAGTACGGGTTCTTCTGGTACCTCCACCTGGACGGCTCGCTGGAGTTCGAGGTGAAGCTGACCGGCGTGATCTCCTCCGGCGCGGTCCGGCCGGGAGCGTCGCCGACCCACGGTGTGCTGGTCGCACCCGGCCTCTACGGACCCAACCACCAGCACTTCTTCAACGTGCGCCTGGACATGGAGCTCGACGGCGGCCCGAACTCGGTCGTCGAGGTCGACTCGGAGCCCGAGCCCCCGGGCCCGGGCAACCCGACCGGCGTCGCCTGGCGCACGAAGGAGACGCCGCTGCTCACCGAGAGCGAGGCCCAGCGCGTGGTCGACCCGGCCGCCGCACGCTTCTGGCGGATCACCAATCCCCGCCGGCACGGTCCGCTGGGCCGCCCGGTCGCCTACCGGCTCGTCCCCGGCCACACGGCCCCACTGCTGGCGCATCCGGCGTCCCATCAGGCCGCTCGGGGCAGGTTCGCCGCACGCAATCTGTGGGTCACCGCCTTCGACGAGAGCGAGCGCTTCGCCGCCGGCGCCTACCCGAACCAGAGCGCGGGCGGTGCGGGGCTCCCGCGGTACGCCGCCGCCGACCGGCCGGTGGCCGACACCGACATCGTCGTCTGGTACAGCTTCGGCGCCCATCACGTCGTCCGGCCGGAGGACTGGCCCGTCATGCCGGTGAGCCGGATCGGCTTCGAGCTGCGCCCGGACGGCTTCTTCGACGGCAACCCCGCGCTGGACCTCCCTCCGACCGCGCACGACGGCGCACGCCGAGGAACGGACCACGGAACGAGCCACACAACGGGCGGCGGAGCGGACCGCGAAGCGCACCGGCCGGCCGCGGGCACCGGGCGATCCCACCTGGGTGGGGGCACCGCCGAGGGGGCATGCGGTTGCTGACGGGCGGGCCCGGCGACACGGGGCCCACGCGACACGCGCGCCCCGGAAGGTCATGTCTTGCCCCAGAACGGGGGTACCTGCCCTAGGCTCCGGAAGATGTGAGCCCTGTTCTCGCCTCGAATCGGGCCGGGAACCTCGTCCGTGCTCTGATCATCATCGCCATCCTGGTCCTGATCATGCGCACGGCGTACCTGCTCTGGGTCTTCCACACGCCGGCCTGGACGTCCCGGCCGCACGACGTCCAGTACTGCGGCGGGTGGTACGAGCGAAGCGAGACCCCTGACCTCACCGGGGCCGAGGCCCGCAAGCGCGCCGGTGGCCGGCTCAAGCAGGTCATGCGGTCACCGGTGCTGCGGCCCATCACGGCCTACCGGCCCGGATCGGCCTGCCCTCGGTACATCTTCGCGAAGGTCGCCTCCGACACGTACGTGCAGTACGAGATCACCGACGACTGACCGGCGCCCACGCAACCGTGCCACCGCACAACCGCCCGCACCGCACAACCGCCCGCACCGCCCGGCGGCAGGTCGGCGTGGCAGGTCAGCGGTGGCTGAGCTTGTTCGCGTGCCGCGCGGCGGCGTGCACGTGGACCCGGGCGTGGATGGAGGTCCGCTGCGCCAGGGCCGCCCGCACGGCGCGGTGCAGCCCGTCCTCCAGATAGAGCGTCCCGTCCCATTCGACGACGTGCGGGAACAGGTCGCCGTAGAAGGTCGAGTCGTCGTCCAGCAGGACGTCGAGCGCGAGCACCCGCTTCGTCGTCACGAGCTGGTCGAGCCGCACCTGCCGCGGCGGAATCGCGGCCCAGTCCCGCTGGCCCAGGCCATGGTCGGGATACGGGCGACCGTCACCGACCAACTTGAAGATCACCCGGCACCTCCTTACTCGGGGGCGTGAGACTGCCCGACCACAACAGCCTAGAATCCTCCGCCCGCGCGCCGGATCCCGGTGTCCTTCCAGCCGCGCGTTGCGCAGACCTTGGGAATTCTGGCCGAAGTTGATCTGAGATGCGGACCTGTAACCAGACGAATGACTTGACCAACTCCGCATCTGCCACTTAAGTAAGCCTTACCTGATGCCAGAGGAGGTCCGGTGACGAGTCCCAGCACGGACGTCGACATGCCGGTGCTGGCCGAACAGGCGAGGACGATCCTCGCCGGCGGCCGGCGCGCGCTGCTCACCCTGCCCTGCGCCAACGTGCGCGGCTGGGCCGGACTCATCGACGACGGTGGCGAGCCGCTACTGATCGTCGGGGCGGACAGCCCTCCGGTCCACTGCGCCGGCGCGGGTCGCCGGGCCCGCGTCGACGTCTGCGGCCACAACGGCGAACGCCTGGTCCTCGCCGGCGTGTTGCGGCTGGCACCGGAGAGCACCGAAGATCTCGTCGATCGCCTGGCCGACCTGGGCCGCACCATATCGGTGACCGCCGGCGATGTCAGTGATCTCCGCGTCCTGTCCCTCTCAGTGGACGACGTCCTGATCTGCCTGCCGGACCGCGCGGAACGCGCAGATCGCGGGCTCGGTTCGGGCCGGGCGGCCCAGAACACGGCGACGTCACGCTTCAGGCCGGCCGGTCCCGCGGCGGCCTCGTCGTCCCGCGGGTCCCGGATGGGGCGGTCAGGGCGCGGATCACGTCGTGCGAACACCGTTCGGCTGGACGGCCGCTGGTCGGCACTCGGCCCCGCGCGCCGGGTCGATCTCAGCTCGTACGCCCTCACCGAGCCCGACCTGATCGCCGCCTACGCCCCGGATCTGGTCCGGCACCTCAACGATGAGCACGCGACCCAGGTGCGGCTGCTCGCGGCACACGGTGTCGCGCCCGCCGGGGCCCCGCAGGAGGTGGCCGGTGCGCCTGTGCGGCCGCTCGAGGTCATCGGCGCGTCGGTGACCTCACTGGACCGCCGTGGGCTCGACCTGTGGCGCATCGACCCCGACGGCGCACGCCAGGTCCGGGTGGCCTTCAGCGCGCCGCTGGTCGAGCCGCGTTCGCTCGGGCGTGAGCTGCGCCTGCTCCTCGACGGGACAGCACACGGAGCCGACGAGACGACATGCGGAACCGACTAACGCGGCAAAGCCGGGCCGCAGCCCCTCGCCGATGAACGATGGACGATGACCGATGGCGACCATGGGAGCAGCTTTGGCCAGCACCGACAGCGTGATCGACCAGCTGTTCCCGGTCGACGGCACGCCCGAGGGCGGCCCCGCCCACCCGAAGATCACCAGCGCCGGCGCACCGGATGCGCTTTCGCCGTTCGACTCACGGGTCGCCGGCTGGGCACGGGCACTGTCCATACCGGGCCCCAGAGGGGCTGCGCCAGGCTCATAATCATCGGCGGACGCACCTGCCCCTCCCGTCCGGAGGTCCGATGCCGCACCCGCCGTTCCGACGCGCCCGGCCGAACCAGCCGACCCGGCGAGCCCAGCCGACCCGGCCAGCCCAGCCGGCTCGGAGAACGTCCGTCGTTCTGAGCGGTCTGCTGCTCGCCGGCCTCGCTGCCACGGGCTGCTCGTCCGGCTCCGGCTCGGGCGCCGGCGCCGGCGCCGGCGCCGAAGGCGACAGGAAGACCACGCCTGCCCAGACCGGGTCGGTGGCCGACGACCGCTCGCCGGCGGTGGCCTCCGCCCAGCCCGGCGGGGCACCGGGCAGTCCGGCGGCCGCGCGGACCACGCGCATCAAGGGTGCCGGTGGGAACGTCGATGTCGGATTCGTCGACCTGCGGGTGGACGGCAGGCTCCTGCAGCTGGATCTGCTCTTCACCCCCCGCTACGCAGACGATCCCGGCACCGAGATCTCGCTCTACGAGATGGCCGGCCGGCGCGATGCCAGCGTGACCCTGATCGACACCACGAACCTGCTCCGCTACACGGTGGTGGAGGATTCCGGCGGAGTGGCCCTGGCCCCGGCCGCAGGCACCACCCGGGCCCGCAACAACGAGGCTGTCTCCGGCACGTACACCTTCGCCGCGCCGCCGGCGAGCGTGACAGCTCTGGACGTCTATCTCAACGACCAGCTGATCGTCGACGATGCCCCGATCAGCCGCTGACCGGAGCGCCGGGCGGGCCGTCGGGTCGGCGCTCGCCGTCTGTGCCCTTGCCTGTGTTCTCGTCGGTCCCGGCAGCCCGCGCGCGCTGGGCGCCACGGCCGGCCCGTCGGCCGCCGGCCCGACGCGATCCGCGGACGTGCCCGACGAACATCTCACCGCGTCGGTACGCGGCCTCGACACCGCCGGGTCGGTGCTGACGATCGATCTGGCCGACGCCGTCAGCCCACTGCACACCGAGGAACGCCGGGATGACCAGCTGGTCGTCACGATCAGCGCGGATGTCCTGTTCGCCTTCGACTCCGCCGACCTGACGGACGTCGCCCGCGCCGAGATCACGAAACTCGCCCCACGGGTCAGGCCCGGCACCGAGACTGTCACCGTGCGGGGTCACACCGACAAGCTCGGCACCCCGGCCTACAACGTGATGCTCTCCCAACGTCGCGCCGACGCGGTCGCCCGCGTGCTCCGCAGCCTGCTGCCGGGCGGGACGAGGGTCTCGGCGACCGGCCGCGGCGGCGCCGACCCGGTCGCTCCGAACAGCCATCCGGACGGATCGGATGACCCCGACGGCCGCGCGCTGAACAGGCGAGTACAGATCAGCTTTCCCGCCAGCTGACCTCGCGCGCCCTCGGCTTTACTCTCCCCGGGCTGTTTGACGACCTGACCTGGGCCGGGGCCAAGCGGGGCCAGCCGTTCCAACCGCGGCACCACGGCTCGGCGGCACCACGGCACCACGGCTCGGCGGCACCACGGTTCCGCGGTGCCGCGGTGCCGGAGCGGCGGCCTCCCGCTGGTGCCGGTTCTGCTCGCGGGTCAGAGCCAGCCCGCGGCATTCGCGCGAGATTCCGGGTGATCCGGCGATCCACGCTGATTTGACATCCGGATCGACAACCGTTTTCATTTTCCCATGCGCCCCGCCTCACTCCGTGCCGCGGTCGGAAGAGAATCGAAGCGTCGCCCCGCGACCGCCCGGCGGGCGTGCCTCACCGCCTCCGTGGTCGCCACGGCACTCACCGCGGGCCTGGCGGCCTGCGGCGGTTCCGGCGCGGGGTCCTCCGCGGGCGGAGGGGAGTCGGCTCCACGCGTCGTGGCGACCACGACCTATGCGGCCGATTTCGCGCGGGCCATCGGAGGCGACGGTATCCAGGTCACGCAGATCCTCCGGCCAGGGGTGGACCCGCACGACTACGAGCCCTCCCCAGCCGATCTCGCGGCGATCGCCGACGCGGATCTCCTGATCGAGAACGGGGTGGGGCTGGAGAGCTGGCTGGACGACGCGATCTCGGCGAGCGGTTTCGACGGTACCGAGGTCGTCATGGCCGACGGGGTCACGATCCGCCATCCGGACGACTCCGAAGAGGCCGCCGCGGCCGAGGCGCACGACGAGCATGAGGACCACGAAGAGGGCGATCCACATATCTGGCACGACCCCCGCAACGTGAAGATCATGGTTGGCAACATCGAGAAGGGCCTCACCGCCGTTGATCCCGAGAGCTCGGCGGAGTACCAGGCCAATCTCGCGGCATACCGTGCCAAGCTCGACGAGCTGGACAGCGAGACCCAGCGCGAGATCGACAGCATTCCGGTGGCCCACCGCAAGCTCGTGACCAACCACGACTCCTTCGGCTACTACGTGCAGCGGTACGGCCTGGAGTTCGTCGGCTCGATCATTCCCAGCTTCGACACCTCCGCCGAGCTCTCCGGCCGGTCCATCGACGACATCGTCGGGAAGATCCGGGCCTCGGGCGCCGTCGCCGTCTTCTCCGAATCGTCACTTCCGCCGCGAACCGCGCAGACGATCGGTAGCGAGGCAGGCGTCCGCGTGATCTCGGGCGAGGACGCACTATACGCGGACACCCTCGGGCCGGCCGGTTCCGCCGGCGCCACCTATCTGGAAGCTCAGCGCCACAACACCGACACGATCGTCGACGCACTCCGGTGAGCGGCCCGACCAGCGCTCCCGTCGTCGCGGTACCTGAGCAGGCGGGCACGGATGTCCCGCCCTCGCCCGGCGACCTGACGCCCGCAGGCGAACAACCACCCACAGGCGAACAGACGCCCGCCGGCGACCGGCTTCCCGTCGGCGACCACGCTTCCGCCGGCGCCGCGCTCGCCTTCGATGACGCGGCGATCGCCTACGGCCGTTCCACGGTGCTCCACAGCGTGCACGGCGCCCTGCACCAGGGCCGGACGCTGGCGCTCATCGGGCCCAACGGCGCCGGCAAGTCGACCCTGATCAAGGCCGTGCTCGGGCTGCTCCCCGTGAGCTCCGGATCGATCACCGTGCTGGGCCGGGCACCGGCGGCCGCGCGCCGCGAGGTCTCCTACGTGCCCCAGGCCGACACCCTCGACCGGGACTTCCCGATCTCGGTCGGCCAGGTCGTCCTGATGGGCCGTTACCGCGGAATCGGTTGGATCCGCCGGCCGGGCCGAGCGGACCGCGCGGCGGCCCAGGCCGCGCTGGAGGCCGTCGGGCTGGCCGACCGCAGCCGGGACCGCTTCGGCCTGCTCTCCGGCGGGCAGCGCCAGCGCGTCCTGCTCGCCCGCGCCATCGCGGCCGAGCCACGCCTGCTGCTGCTCGACGAGCCTTTCAACGGGGTGGACGTCGTCTCCCAGGAGGCCCTGCTCACCGCGCTGGCGACCTTGGCCGGCACCGGCACGGCGACGGTCGTCTCGACCCATGACCTGGCACTCGCCCAGACCATCAGCGACCAGGTGTGCCTGTTGAACGGCCGCCAGATCGCGTTCGGCCCGGCCACCCGGGCGCTGGCCCCCGACCAGCTGCGCGAGGCCTACGGCGGTGCCGCAGTGGAGATCGGCGGGGCAGGCGTCATCGTGACCCGGACATGATCGGCGTGACCCGGGCATGATCGGTACCGATCTGTTCATCGCGCCGTTCGAGCTGCCGTTCATGTTCCGCGCGCTGATCGAGATCCTGCTGCTCGGCGCCGTGAGCGCCGGGGTCGGGGTGCTGGTGATGCTGCGGAGGCTGGCCTTCCTCACCGATGTGCTGACCCACGCGGTCTTTCCCGGTGTCGTCGTCGGGTTCATGATCGGTGGCACCTCCGGAATCGTCCCGGGTGCGCTGGTGGTGGCGGCCGTGGCCGCGGCGGGCTTCACCGCGCTGGCCTCAACCCGGAGGATCAGCGAGGACGCGGCGATGGCGATGCTGCTCACCGGCTCCTTCGCGGTCGGTGTCGTCCTCGTCTCGCGCCGGGAGTCGTACACCTCGGACCTGACCGGCTTCCTCTTCGGCCGTCTGCTCACCGTCGACACCACGGACATCACCGTCACGGCGGTGACCGCCGCGGTGGCCGCCGCGGTGCTCGCGCTGGCTCGCAAGGAGCTGCTGCTGCGTGCGTTCGACCCCGAGGGCGCGCGTGCTGCGGGCTATCCGGTGTGGCTGCTCGACCTCCTCCTGAACCTCGTGATCGCGCTGGTGGTCGTCGCCGCGGTCCGCGCCGTCGGGACGGTTCTGGTCATCGCGCTGGTGGTGATCCCGGCGGCGGCGGCCCGGCTGATCACCGGCCGGCTCACCGCCATTCTGGTGATCTCCGTCCTGCTGGGCCCGCTGTGCGGCTGGCTCGGGCTGGTCGCCAGCTACGAGGCCTCGGTGAACCATGGCGTGCGGCTCGCGGCGGGCGCGACGGTCGTGCTCGTGCTGGTCGCGGCCTATGCGCTCGCCTTCGCCGGGAGCGCGCTGCGCCAGTTCACGGGACGGGCCCGGTCCCAGCGGTCCCGGCCGTCCCAGCGATCGCAGTCGCCGCGGTCACAGTCGCCCCCTGACCGGCAGGCCTCGGCGACGTCGACTGTCGCGTCCGGAGGTGCCTGATGGCCCTGCTGGAGTCGTTGGGGGATGACTACATCCGACGGGCCCTCGCCGAGGTCGTGATCGTCGGAGTGCTCTGCGGTGCGGTCGGTGTTCATGTCGTGCTGCGCCGGCTCAGCTTCCTGACCATGGCGTTGACCCACGCGACGTTTCCCGGGGTGGTCCTCGCCTCGCTGATCGGGATGAATCTGGTGCTCGGCGCCGGCCTGTTCGGCGTGCTGGTCGTCCTCGCGGTGGTCATGGTCGTCGGGGCGGCGGGCGGCGCGGCCGGCACCGGCGCAACGGCGGGCGGCGGCACCGGCACCGGCTCCGGGGGCGGCGCGGCGGCCGACCGGGGCGGCTCCGGGGGCGGCCGGGACATCAGCACCGTGACCGGGGTCGTTCTCTCCGCCGGGTTCGCGCTCGGCGTCGCGCTGATGTCGGCCGAGGACGGATCGAACCGCGACCTCAGCGCCTTCCTGGTCGGGTCCGTCCTCACCGTCCAGACCAGCGATCTCGCGGTCAGCGCGGTCACCGCGCTCGCCGTTCTCACCGTGCTGGTGGCGCTGCGCAAGGAGCTGGTGCTCGCCGCCTTCGACCCGACCGCGCTGTCCGCCGCCGGGTACCCGCAGCGAACGCTGGGCCTGGTCCTCCTGCTGCTCGTCGAGGCGGCCGTCGTCACCTCACTGCCCGCGGTCGGCACGATCATGGCGGTGGCACTGATCGTCGGGCCGGCGTCCACAGCCCGCCTGTGGTGCTCGTCCACCTCGACGATGACGGCGGTCTCGATCGCGGTGGCCATCTTCTGCGGTGTGACCGGCCTAGCCGTCAGCGAGCAGTGGGACGTCGCCGCCGGCGGCGCCATCGTCCTGACCGTCGTGGCGGTGCTGGTCGCCTCCGTCCCGCTGAGCGCCACCCTGACCGGACGGACCGGACGCACCGGACGCACCGGACGCACCGGACGCACCGACCGAAGTGATCGCCGCGGCCACCCGCGGGAGGTGAACGAGCTCGCCCGGAAGGTAGCCGTCTGAAAATCCTTCGACAGGGCATCTACGCTGGTCACTATGGAGTTCGCCCAGTCCGACAAGCTCGCTGACGTCTGCTATGACGTCCGAGGCCCCGTCCTCGAAGAAGCGATCCGGCTGGAGGCCGCAGGCCAGCGCATCCTGAAGCTGAACATCGGCAACCCCGGTCCGTTCGGCTTTTCCGCGCCGCCTTCGGTGCTCGCCGCGGTCGCCGACAACCTGGCAGCCGCACAGGGCTACAGCGACTCGAAGGGCCTTCTCCCCGCACGCGAGGCCGTCGTCCGGTATTCGGTCGGCAAGGGCCTGACCGGCATCGGACCTGACGACGTCTACCTCGGCAACGGCGTGTCCGAGCTGATCATGATGTCGCTGCAGGCGCTGTTGAACGACGGCGACGAGGTGCTCCTGCCGGCGCCCGACTACCCGCTGTGGACGGCGGTGGTCTGCCTCTCCGGTGGGCGTGCGGTCCACTACCGCTGCGACGAGTCCGCCGGGTGGAACCCGGACATCGACGATCTCACCAGCAAGATCACATCTCGCACCCGCGCCATCGTGATCATCAACCCGAACAACCCCACGGGTGCGGTGTACGACCGCCCGGTGCTCGAGGAGATCATCGAGGTCGCCCGCCGGCACAACCTGATGCTGTTCGCCGACGAGATCTACGACCGCATCCTCTACGACGACGCCGAGCACCACTCGCTCGCCGCGCTCGCCCCGGACCTGTTCTGCGTGACCTTCAACGGCCTGTCCAAGTCCTACCGGCTGGCGGGCTTCCGCTCCGGCTGGATGGTGCTCTCCGGGCCCCGCGAGCACGCCACCAGCTATATCGAGGGCCTGAACATCCTGGCGAACATGCGCCTGTGCGCGAACGTTCCCGGCCAGTTCGCACTGCAGGCCGCACTCACCGAAGGCGGCGGTGCCGGCGATCTCGTGCTGCCGGGCGGCCGGCTGCACGAACAACGCGACACGGTCGTGAAGCTGCTCAACGACATTCCGGGCGTTTCCTGCGTTCCGCCGCGCGGAGCGCTCTACGCGTTCCCCCGGCTCGACCCGCAGATGTACCCGATCCGGGATGACGAGCGTTTCGTTCTGGATCTGTTGCGCACCGAGCGAATCCTGCTGGTACAGGGCACCGGATTCAACTGGCCGGATCCAGATCATGTACGGATCGTGACGCTGCCCTGCGTTGACGACCTGACCGATGCCATCGGTCGGATCGAGCGATTCCTGGGCGCCTACGCTCGCACCTGAGCACCTCCGGCCTACCCGGGCTGGACGGGGCTGGACCGGACTGGACCAGGCTGGGTCGGGCTGGACCAGGCCGGACCAGGCTGGGTCGGGCTGGCGAGGCGGCAGCGGATCGCGGCGGTGTCCACAAGGGACCACGCCCTGTGGATAGAACCTGTGGACAACCGGTGGAACAGACACAGGCGTCGGCCGGCCCGGCGCTGGAGCGCACGGACACACGTGAAACAACGGCACGATCGGGCCATCGAGCCCCCGATCAACAACCTGCGGCAGTAACAGAACGTAATCGACCGCTGGCCGTGGTCGGGGTCGGGGTCGCCGCGATCGCCGTCGCGGTGCAGGCCGTGCTGTGGCAGCGCTTCCGCCTGCCCCTCTGGTACGACGAGCTGTGGCGCCCGCACTTCGCCGGCGAGCCCGTCGGGAGCTTCTGGTCCGAGCTCGGGGTGGCGAACGCACCGTCCTCGCTCGGGTCGCTCGCGCTGGTCCGGCTGTGCGGCGAGGTGTTCGGCTGGCACGCCTGGGCGCTGCGGCTGCCCTCGGCCGTCCCGCTGGTGGCGCTCGCCGTGGGCACCTGGCTACTGGCCTGCCGCCTCACCTCCCGGCCCGCGGCCCTCGGGGCGACGCTGGCAGTCACCCTCGCCGGCACCATGGTCGACCTCGCCTCCCAGATCAAGCCCTACACCCTGGACGCCGCCTGCGCGGTCGCCGTGGTCGGCCTGTGGATGGATTCCACGCTGCCCACCCGGCGGCTGATCCTGCGGCGGGTGGTCGCGGGCGTCCTCGCGGTGTTCTCGCTCCCCGCCCTGTTCCTGATCGTTCCGCTGTTCGTCCACGACGCCGCCCGGCCGCTGTGGACCAACCGCGGCCAGCTCAGGTCACGCGGCCCACGGGCGCTTCTGGGGGAGACGGTGCGTGCGGCCGGTCGGGCCGCTCCGGCGGTGGCGATCAGCGGCGCCCACGCGCTGCTGTTCGTGACGCACCAGTCCGGCCAGCGGGCGAGCACCTTCTGGAACGACCACTTTCTCGCCGACCGGGGCCCGCTGGAGGCGGCGCGTTTCGTCATCGGCCAGCTCGCCGCGACGGCGGCAGGCGCGCCGCCCGGGAGCGATCGCTACGACCCGAACCTCGTTCACCCGCTGACCGACTCAACCGACGCGCTGGTCGTCGTTCTCGGCTGCGCTGTCGCGATCACCTTCGTGACCGGCGCGATCACGCTGGCCCGGCGCGCGGACGGCCGGGTCCTGCTCGTCGCGGTCGGCGGCGCGGAGCTGATGGTCCTCGCGGCGAGTGCCTGGCGGTACTGGCCCTTCGGCGCCGTACGGCCGAACACGTTCCTCGTTCCCCTGCTCACGATCGTCTCGGCGGTCGGCGCGGCCGCTCTCGCCCGCTCGCTTCCCGCCCGCTCGCTTCTCGCCCGGTCGCCGGCCCGTGCCCGGTGGAACCGGACGTCGGCCGTGGCGAAGCTGCTGATCCCGGCGAACCTGGTGATCCTGCTGGCCGCGCTCACCGTCCCGGTGGCCGGGGCGACCGGGCTGAAGCCGATGTGGGTGGAGCGCGCCGACCGCCGGCCGATCGACCTGATGGTCGACGCCACTCTGACCGCCCGCAGCCTGTACCGGCCGGGCGATCTGGTGCTGGTCGGCGGCAGGCTGGCCCGCGCCGGCTGGCTCTACGGCATGGAGCTCAGCCAGGACGGTGCCGTCACCACCGCGGGCACCGCCGGTTCCGCCCAACCGCGGATTCCGCTCTCCGCCACGGTCTTCCTGACCGCGATCGGGGACGGGGGCGTCGACCGCGCCCTGAGCCGCCAGGCTCCCGGACCGAACAGCCACGTCCTGATGTTCGTCCTCGCCTACGACCGGCGGGGCACCGAGCGTGCGTTGGACGAGGCCCGCCAGCGCGGGTGGTGCCCCACCCAGACCCAGGACTTCGAGCTGACCGGCACGCTACGGGTCCTGGCCCGCTGCCAGCCCGCCGCCAGCGATGAGTCTGCCGGCCGCCGCGGGTCTACCTCCTGACGGAGACATCGGATTCATCAGGAGCTGGGCATGGGCCTCATCCACATCGAGCTGTTCGCCACCCTCGACCTCGTCGGGCAGGCTCCCGGCGGCCCCGACGAGGACCCGGTGGGGTTCCCGTTCGGCGGCTGGCAGGCGCCCCTGCTGGACGAGGTCGCCGGGGCTCAGGTCATGGCCGCGTACGAGGGCACCGACGCCCTCCTGCTCGGCCGGCGGACGTACGAGATCTTCGCCGCCTACTGGCCGCATCAGGAGAGCGGCGTGGACGGCGGGATCGCCACGCTCTTCAACAGCGTCCCGAAGTACGTGGCCTCCCGCGGCCGGCCCGACCTCTCGTGGGCCGGGTCCACGCGGCTCGGCCCGGATCTGGCCGGCGCGGTGCGGGAGATCCGGGACCGGCACGAGCACGTGAAGGTCGTCGGAAGCCTGAACCTGGTGCAGACCCTCCTGCGCGAGAAGCTCTTCGACCGGCTCGACCTCTGGGTGCACCCGGTCATGCTCGGCGTCGGGAAGAAGGTGTTCGACGGTGGCGCAGTGCCCACGAACGTCACCCTCCTCGAACCGCCCGTGGCCAGCCCGACCGGCACTGTGTACCTGCGCTACGGCCTCGCCGACGGCACGCCCGGAACGGGCGACATGGCCGCACCCGATCGCGGCACCGGTCGCGAGAGCCGCTAGCGCAACGTCGCCGGAGCGCCGCCCGCGGCCGCGGTGCCACCACCCGAGCCGGCGGACGTCACCGACGAGCTCCCGGCCTGGGCCAAGGGCAGACCTGTGTGCAGTGACAGCGACTCCCAGGACGTGTCGCCGTCCGCCAACGCCGTCCTCAGCTGGGACTGCAGCTCCGCCAGGGGAACCTGGGTCCCGTCGAAGAGGTGGGCACAGGTCTGCGCCGCGGCCGCGTAGCGCTCGATCCCGCCGGTGAACATTCCGTTGGCCTGCGGGTCCGGGCCGGCAGGCAGCCTGTTCGCGGCCTTGGTCTCCGCTGCCAGCTGGGTGCACCGCGGCTGAAGCCCGGCGCCGTCCTGGGCCTCCAGGTAGCCCCGGGCCGCCGCGACGGTCGTGACGATGCTTGCCCGCAGCCCCTGGGTGGACTGATACCAGCTGGTCAGCTCCGAGGTGTCGACCGCGGCCTCCGCCGGAGCCGCGGTCGCCATGACCTCGTGCTCCTCCGAGCCGCCGACCAGCACACATCCGACGACAAGCGTGAGAGCACCGACCAGTGCCGCGCCGGTCGCCGCCGGCGACAGCGGCGGTTCCGCGATCGGCCGGAACCCCGTCCGTAGCCAGACCGGACGTCCCGCCAACTTCCACCCCCGCCACCCGATGGCGTGCCGGAACCATGATCGGCACAGACTGAACGCAAACAGTACGGAAAGACTACGGGAGCGTGGGCAGGGCCCCGCGTCTGTCCTCACCTGCGCGTTCAGCGCCTGTCACGGTCAGCTCGGCACAGCGGGGGCTGGCCTCAGCAGTTGACGAATTCCGGGCGCTGGTTGAGCACCTGGGCGCGCGACGAGACAAACGCCTGGTGCTGCGGGCTACCGACCGCATTCGGCGGGAAGACGGCGACCCGGTGGCAGTTCTGGAACGCCAACGCCACGCCGAAGTGCCGCTCGAGCGCGGTGCGGATGGACGTACTTGCCATCGCCCGCAGCAGCTGCCCACTGGCGGCATCGTCCGGCGGCGGTACCTGGTTGTCGACGAACACGCGGGCGGGAGCCTGCGTCGGGACCTGCGCCGGCCCCTGTGCCGTGCCCTGTGCCGACAGCTCGGCGGCCAGCGTCTCGACCAGCTCGTACGCGAAGGGAAGGGAGGCCCGCACACAGGCGAGGAACTCCTCGTCCGTCAGCTGGTCCGCGTTCGCGGCCTCGACAAGTTCGGGCGTGACGGTCAACGACATCTGGGACCTCCGGTGAGACGCACGGTACGGCGACTGATCGCGCCAACAACGTCACCCACGGTCGCACAAAATGAAAACCGTTGTCAATGTCACGCGCTCGGTCGCGACTGGGTGGTTCGCGCGCACTCCAGCCGAGCCGGGTAGATGAGAGAGTGGATGTCGTGGCGAAGGTGGAAGGCGACCGGGTGGGCGCCACAGACGACACGAGCGGCACGAGCGGCACGAGCGGCGTAGGCGACCCGAGCGGCACGAGCGGCGTAGGCGGCCCGAGCGGCTCAGGCGGCACGTCAGCAGCGTCCGACCAGGGCGCGGTAGAGCCGCGCGCGTCAGAGCAGCGTGCGAACGGATCCGGCTCCGGTGCGCCCGGGGGCTCCGCGGGCAGGCGCACCGCCCAGGGGCGCGCCTCCGTCCGGGCGACCCGGCAGGGTGACGCCGTGTCCTCCGCGCTCGCGGCGACGAATGCCTTCACCAGCGCGCAGGACCTGCATGCCCGCCTGCGCCTGTCAGGCCAGTCCGTCGGCCTGACAACGGTCTACCGGCATCTGCAGGTGCTCGCCGAGCGCGGCGAGGTGGACGTCCTACGCCGGGACGACGGGGAGACGGTCTACCGGCGCTGCACCACCGAAGCGCACCACCATCACCTGGTCTGCCGGCACTGCGGTCACACCGTGGAGATCGCCGGCCCCGAGATCGAGGCCTGGACGTCGTCGGTGGCGAGCGCGGAGGGTTTCACCGAGGTCGTGCACACCGTCGAGATCTACGGAACCTGCGCGGAATGCACCGCGGCCGGGCCCACCGAGACGCTGTGAGCCCGGCCCGCGGTCAGGTCGGTCTGGCCAGTGAGGTCCGTGAGGTCAGTGACAGACGGCGCCCGGGGCGCCGAATCCCGGCTGGGACAGGTCGAGATCGAGGGTGTTGTTGCGCCCGCTGATTCCCTTGAGATCGATGACGCACTCACGGTTGGTCGCGGTGTCGGTAACCGTTATGCGCTGCGGGCCGGCGTACATGGCGCCGCTGTCCCAGGTTGACGCGCCGGAGCTCGTGAAGACGGCGAACGACGAGATCGGATAGCCGCTCGAGGACTCGGCGTTACCTCCGAAGATAAGGAACTTGACCCGGTCCTTCGCCGGCGCACGGCCGCCGTCCGTAAGCCGCCCACCGACACGGGCCGTACCCGGATCGTTCAGGGTTGCCAGTTTGATGCGGCCAACCCAGGCCGAATACGTCCAGCCGTTTGCATGGTGACCGAATGCGTCGATGTAGAACCGCGAGTGGACGAACTCCGGGTCCCGGTCGAGCTGCGGGTAGAACTCGAAGGAAAGGCCGGCCGTGCGACTGCCCCAGCTGGTGTTGAGCGTGCCGCCGTGGACGAGGTCGGGCTGGCTGTCACCCATGAAGTAGCCGTGCGGGAACATGAGGCCCTTGCCGGTCGCGAAGCGCGTGTAGGTCGCGTAGCTGCCGCGCTCCTGACAGGCGTTGACGTAGGTGTCGCCGGTGCCGGTGGCCCGGTTGTAGTTCTGGCAGGGCAGGTAGGGCTGCTGGGTCGAGCCGAGAACCAGGTCGACGCCGACGGCGCCCGAGATCGGCACGGGGTTTCCGTTCTGGTCCGTGAGCCCCTCGAAGGGGACGGCGACGCCCAGGCCCCGGGTGGTGTCGCCGGCGTACTGGGTGGTGTCCGCCGCCCACGCGGGGGTGGATCCCCCCAGGGTCAGCAGGCCACTGCCGGCGAGAAGGACGAGTACGGCCAGGAATCTCCGGCGCGGGCCGGTCGCCCGGCGGCGGTGATGGTGACGGTGACGGTGCCTTTGCTGCTGCGCGGTTCGCGACACGACGCTCCCGTAGCTACCTGGACTGGGCGCGGGAAACCGGCGGCCGACAGCCGGCGGACATCAGCGAGAAAGTTCGCAGATATCCGTGGAGCGGACCTTCGGCGGAAACGGCGGAAACGGCGGAGAAACAAAATCCAGCACGTTTCATGGCTTCCCGCCGGCCAAGTTACCGGAGAGCGTGTGAAAGTCGGCCGTCCAGGAGCGGAGAATTACCCCAATGGGCGGTACGGGATCACCAGGGCGCGGTGCCCGTGAGCCCGGCGCAGCCACGCAGGCTGTTCCACTTGTCGAGGGCCTGGGTACCGGCGGTTCCGGTCAGCGGGCTCGGCGCCCCGTCGACAATCCGACCGGGAACCCAGTTCGCCGCGGTCACCGCACGGCCCCGGAACGTCAGCTCGAGAACCCCGGTCTCGGTGTTCGGCCCGGTTCCCGACGCGTAGAAGACGAAGTTACCGAGGCCGTACGCGACATAGGCACCGTCGCTGCTCCACCCCGCGCCCTGCAGGACATGCGCGTGCCCGCCGATCAGCGCGTCCGCGCCGGCCGCGACGAGCGGGGCGACCAGGCTGCGCTGGGCCTGGTTGGGGCAGGTCTCCCGTTCCGTTCCCCAGTGCAGATAGACAATCAGGGTGTCGACGGTGGGTCGAACCGCGCGGATGGCCGCGGCGAGGCGTTCGACGTTCTTCGCCGAGGCGAGGCCAGGCTTGCCGGGACCGGCCGTCCACGCCGTGGCGAGCTCGTCGTCCAGAACCTGGGTGGCGCCGAAGATCGCGATTCGCTGGCCGTTCACCGTGGTCAGGTACGGGGCGTAGGCCGACGTGTCGTCGGTGCCGATCCCGACGGTCGGAAAGCGCGCCTCACCGGCGCTGCGCAGCGTGTCCGCGAGGCCGTCCTGCCCGTAGTCCATGCCGTGGTTGTTGGCCATGTTCACGACGTCGATGCCGGCGCCGCGCAATGCGGTGAACGCTGTCGGCGGCGCCCGGAAGACGTAGGTCTTGGCCGCCGGTGTGCCGCCCGTCGTCACCGCCGTCTCCAGATTGACCATGGCGAGATCGGCGCCGGCGAGATTCTGCGCCATCGGGCCGACCGCTGTTTCCGGATTCTGCGTGAGTCGCTGCCGCGAGGACCCCTCGAAATGCACATCGCCACCGAAGGCGATACGCACCGGATTTCCGGTGGGCTGCCGCGGGCCGTTTCCGACCACGGCCGGTTCGGCCGGCTTGGATGATTCGGGGGTGGCGGGCAGGCTGGCCGGCGGGATCACCGCGCCGGCCCGCACCGAGCCATCACCGGCAACCGAGGATCCATTGCCGTCACCCGCGCCCAGCAGGCCAAAGGTGGCCATGACCACGCAGGTGACGGCGGCGAGAACGGAGCCGCCCAGGAGGGGCACACCCCAGCTTTCCCTGAATCGTCGACCACGACCGGAGATCGGTCTGGGTCGGTCGCGCCCCCGACCACCGACCATCTTCGTGACTCCCGCCCCACGAGAATTCCCGAGCGGAAGCCACACTACCTGGGGAGCCGGCGGCCGCCGGCTAAAGCGACAGCAGCGCCGGGGCCAGCTCGCGCCACTGCCGCCGCGGCAACCCACGGCGGTCGAAGTCGAGCACCTGGACGGCCACCTGGTCGGCTCCGGCGTCCAGATGCTCCTTGACCCGCCCGAGCAGGACGTCGACGTCCCCCCAGGGAACGATCGTGTCCACCAGGCGGTCTGACCCGCCATCGGTGAAATCTCCGTCGGTGAAGCCGTAGCGGCGCAGGTTGTTGGTGTAGTTCGGCAGGCGCAGGTAGGACCCGGTGTGGCGGCGGGCCAGCTCCCGCGCCTCGGTCGCGTCCGGGTACAGGACGAACGCCTGCTCCGGCACCAGCAGCTTGCCGGGTCCGAGGACGGCCCTGGCCGCCGCCGTGTGCTCCGGCGGCACGAAGTAGGTGTGCGCGCCGTCCGCGCGGTCCCGGGCGAGCTCCAGCATCTTCGGGCCGAGCGCGGCCAGCACCCGCGGCTGGGTGCCCTCCGGCGGCACGGCCCGGTACTGCTCGGCGGCCATCCGGTCCATCTCGTCGAGGTAGGCCCCCATCTGGCCGAGCGGCCTGGAGTAGGTCGCGCCGCGGATGCTCATCAGCTCCGCGTGCGAGACACCGAGCCCGAGCAGGAACCGCCCCGGGTGGGCCTCGGCGAGCGCGAGCTGGCCGGCGGTCATCGTCAGCGGGTTGCGGGCGAGGATCTGCGCGATGCCGGTCGCGATCGTCATCCGGCGCGTCGCGGCGAGCATGAGGCCGGCGGTCACCAGCACCTCGCGGCCCTTGACCTCGCCCGTCCACAGTGTGGAGTAGCCCAGGTCGTCCAGCTCCGCGACGGCCTCGCGGACGGTGCCGGCCGGCGAGAAGTCGAACTGGCCGCTCCAGACGCCGACCTTGCCAAGCCTCGCCTCGACCGGCGGCCGGGCAGCGGCGGAGACGGGGGTGGGGGCGGAGGCGGCGCTCGCGTGGTCACTCACGCGGTCACCGTATCGAGGCCATCCGCGGTCACTCGTAGCGACCGGCCGGTACGCCCGCGGCGCCGCGCCGGGTTGCCAGCGCCCGAACGAGGGCTATCGTTTGCCGTTGTGACGGAGCTGGTGCAGCTGCTCACCCCGGACGGCCGGCGTACCACCTCGGGATCCGGTCCCGAGGCCGAGTACCAGGCATTCGTCGCCGAGGTGACCGACGATGACCTGGTCGGCCTCCTGCGGGACATGACCGTGGTGCGTCGCCTCGACGACGAGGGAACGGCCCTGCAGCGTCAGGGCGAGCTCTCACTGTGGGCGAGCCTGCGTGGCCAGGAGGCCGCCCAGGTCGGCTCCGGGCGAGCCCTGGAACCCGCCGACATGGCCTTTCCGTCCTATCGGGAACACGGCGTCGCCTGGTGCCGGGGCGTCGACCCGCTCAAGCTGTTCGGGCTGTTCCGGGGCACCTCGCTCGGCGCCTGGGATCCGGCCGAGCACGGCTTCGCGCTCTACGCGATCGTCGTCGGCTCGCAGACGCTGCATGCCACCGGGTACGCGATGGGCGTCGCCCGCGACGGCGGCGAGGGCGCGGTCATCTCCTACTTCGGCGACGGTGCGTCCAGCGAGGGCGACGTGAACGAGGCCTTCGGCTGGGCGAGCGTGTTCGGCGCGCCGTTGGTCTTCTTCTGCCAGAACAACCAGTGGGCGATCTCCGAGCCGTACCGGCGGCAGAGCCGGGTGCCGATCTACCAGCGCGCCCGCGGCTTCGGCTTTCCGAGCGTGCGGGTGGACGGCAACGATGTGCTCGCCACCCTGGCCGTCACCCGGTGGGCCCTGCGCCAGGCCCGGTCGGGAGCCGGTCCGGTGCTGGTCGAGGCACTGACCTACCGGATCAATCCGCACACCACCGCTGACGACCCGTCCCGCTACCGGCCGGCGGACGAGCTCTCCACCTGGCGTCGACGCGACCCCATCGACCGGCTGCGGACGCATCTGCGTGCCAGGGGCGTCCTGACCGACGACCTGGAGGCGAGCATCGCCGCGGAGGCGGACTCCACCGCCGCCGACCTGCGGGCCCGGTGCCTCGCGCTGCCCGACCCGCCCGGCGACGCCGTTTTCGATCATGTGCAGGTTGAGGAGAACAATCTGGTTGCCGCCGAGCGCGCCGCGTTCGTGAGTCTTCGGGGAGCGCTGCTTTGACGACCGACCTGACCATGCGGACCTCGGACGACGGTCACGCCGACCGCCCTGACGACAGTCCCCAGGAGCCTCCCCCTGTGGCGCCCACGGCCAGCGCCAGCGTCCGCCGCACGCTGACCCTGGCGAAGGCCCTGAACACCGGTCTGCTGGAGGCTATGAAGGCCGACCCGAAGACCGTGATCATGGGGGAGGATGTCGGCAAGCTGGGCGGCGTCTTCCGGATCACCGACGGGCTGCAGGAGCTCTTCGGTGAGGAGCGGGTGATCGACACGCCGCTGGCCGAGTCGGCCATCGTCGGCACGGCGATCGGGCTGGCGATGCGCGGTTTCCGCCCGGTCTGCGAGATCCAGTTCGACGGGTTCGTCTACCCGGCCTTCGACCAGATCGTCAGCCAGCTCGCGAAGCTGCACTACCGCTCGGGCGGCCGGATCAGGCTGCCGGTCACGATCCGCATCCCCTACGGCGGCGGCATCGGCGCGGTCGAGCATCACAGCGAGTCACCTGAGGCGTACTTCTGCCACACCGCCGGGCTGCGGGTCGTCACCTGCTCCAACCCGGCGGACGCCCATCTGATGATCCAACAGGCGGTGGCCTCGGACGATCCGGTGATCTTCCTGGAGCCCAAGCGCCGGTACTGGGAGAAGGGCGAGGTCGACACCACACCGCTGGCCGACCTCCCGGCAGATCTGCGCACCGATCTGGGTACCTCACGTGTGGTCCGTTCCGGCCAGGACGCCACCCTGGTCGCCTACGGGCCGATGGTCCGCACCTGCCTGGACGCCGCCGACGTCGCCGCCGAGGAGGACGGGCGCTCGCTGGAGGTCATCGATCTCCGCTCGCTGTCACCGCTCGACCTCGGCCCGGTGATCGAATCGACCCGCCGCACCGGGCGGCTGGTGGCGGTGCACGAGGCGCCGTCCAACGTGTCACTCTCGTCCGAGATCGCGGCCCGGGTCACCGAACAGGCCTTCTACCACCTGGAATCACCGGTGCTACGGGTGACCGGGTTCGACACCCCCTATCCTCCCGCCCGGCTGGAGGACCACTACCTGCCCGACGTCGACCGCATCCTCGATGCCGTGGACCGGACGTTCGGCTACTGAGGGAGATCGCCGGTGCCCCATCGACAGTTTCGTCTTCCCGACCTCGGTGAGGGCCTCACCGAGGCGGAGATCGTCCGCTGGCTGGTCGACGTCGGCGAGACCGTGACCGTCAACCAGCCCCTGGTCGAGGTCGAGACGGCGAAGGCCGTCGTCGAGATCCCCTCCCCGTTCGCCGGTGTGCTGGTCGAGCGGCACTGCGAGGCCGGCCGCGAGCTCGCCGTCGGCGCACCGCTGCTGACCATCGACGCCCCGGGCGACGAGCCGTCGGCCGGGGCGCTGGCCGGGCCACCGGCGGCGTCCCTGCCGGAGTCCCGCTCCGGGGAGGCCGGGGACGCCACCACCGCGCCGGCCAGCGCCGGGTCAGGCAGCGGCGGGCCGGGCAGCGCCGGGCCGGGCAGCGCCGCAGGCCGAGCGTCGATGGCCACGGGCCGCACCCCGATGCTGGTCGGCTATGGTCCGCGCAGCTCCGAGCCGGAGCGCCGCCGTCGGCGTCGCCAGCGCGACGAGTCCGCGAACGGCGGCGCGCCCGCGGCGTCAACGGCAGCCGCGCCTGCGGCAGCCGCATCGCCGGCGCGCTCGGGCCGGGCGGCCGCGAAACCACCCGTGCGCAAGCTCGCTCGTGATCTGGGTGTGGACCTCTCCCTCATCATCGGCACCGGCCCCGCGGGTTCGATCAGCCGGGCGGACGTCGAATCGGCAGCGGCGCGGGGCACAGCGGCTGCCGCGGTCGGCCTCGTCTCCGCGGCACCCCCGGCCCCCTCGGCACCCCTGGTACCCGCCGCGCCCCCGGCGCCGAACGGACACAAAGAGACCACACGACGCGTGCCCGGCGCGATCCCGGACGACGCCAGCTTCGACCCGGCCACCGGTGCCTGGCGGATCCCGGTCACCGGCATCCGACGCACCATGGCACGGGCAATGGCCGCCAGCGTGTTCACGGCGCCGCACGCCACCGAGTTCCTCAGCGTCGACGTCACGGAGGCCGTGGCGGCGAGGGAGCGCATCACGGCGCTGCCCGACTTCGCCGGAGTTCGGGTCACCCCGCTGCTGCTCGTGGCGAAGGCCCTGATCACGGCCGTCCGGCGCCACCCGCTCATCAACGCGACCTGGGTTGACGGGGCGGCCGGCGAGGACGCGGAGATCCGGGTGCGGCCGGAGATCAACCTCGGCATCGCGGTCGCCGGGCCGCGCGGTCTGGTGGTCCCGAACATCCCCGACGCCGGGTCGTTGGACCTCCCCGGGCTGGCCCGTGCCCTGCAGTCGCTCACCGAGGCCGCCCGGGCGGACCGACTACGTCCAGCCGACCTCTCCGGCGGCACCATCACCATCACCAACATCGGTGTCTTCGGTGTGGACACCGGCACGCCGGTCCTCAACCCGGGTGAGGCCGCGATCCTCGCGCTCGGCGCGATCAGGCCCACGCCCTGGGTGCACCGCGGCGAACTGGCCGTACGCACGGTGGCGCAGCTCGCCCTCACCTTCGACCACCGGGTGGTGGACGGCGAGCTCGGGTCGGCCGTGCTGGCCGATGTCGGCGCGATGCTCGCCGATCCCGTGGTCGCCCTGGCCTGGAGCTGAGGGCCCTGAACTTCGCGCATCGCCTCATACACCCCCTCGGGAACAACGGACGCATAGGGGTGCACAACGGAGACAGGTATCCCTCCTGGTACGGTTGCGCCTCACACCCGGCATCCGGCTCGACTTCCGCCACGAAGAGGTGAACGCATGACGCGCGTGGAGGCTCTGCAGGCCGCCGACGAGTTCGTCGCGAAGGTACTGACCTCCGCCAGCACCAGCGGCCGGTTCAACGGGGCGCTCAACCTGGCCGAGCGGGTGGACCTGACGCTTCGAGTGGCCCGGTTCCTGCTGGAGGGGCAGTCATCCTCCGAAGCTGACGACATTCTCAAGCGGGACATGCGCAACGAGCTCGACCAGGCCTTCCCGCCGCTGCGCACCACCTGAGCCAGCCACGCCGCTAGGCGGCGGGGTGGTTCTGGAGGAGTACGAAGAGGGATTCACCGAGGTTGAGCCGGCCGCCGTTGCGGGTGGTGACGGCGTCTGGTGCGACGTGCCCGGTTTCACCGGCGAGCGTGGCGGCGGGGTGTTCCCCAGGCGTGACGGATGGCGCCGGCAGGAGGGTACGGCCGTCGGAGAGCAGCGCGATGATCGTTCCGTCGGGGGTTCTGCAGAGCACGACGCCCTCCTCGTGGAGGTGACGGTGGTGGGTGCCACAGACGAGGGTGAGGTTGTCGAGATCGGTGCGGCCACCGTCGGCCCAGCCGGTGAGGTGGTGGATGTTCAGCCATCGGGTGTGGTCGCAGCCCGGGTACTGACACGTGCCGCGGTCACGGGCCTGGACGGCGGTGCGTAGCCGGCTGGTGGGGAAACGGTGGCGGCGGCCGAGGCGCAGGGGGTTGCCATGCGGATCGACGAGCATCGCCTGGACGAGGCTGTCGCAGCCGAGGCGTTGCAGGACCGCCGGGGGCAGCGTGGCCGGGGCGCCTCCGCCGCCGGTGCTGCTGACGCCATGGCCGGTGATGGGTTGCAGGTCGGCGGGGCGCAGGTGCAGGACGAGGGCGTGCGCGGGGTGGACAAGCCCGGGTGCGCCGTGGTGCAGGAAGCTTTCCGCGAGGGCGACGAGGCCGTCGGCGTCACGCTGCCGATCCGACTCCGACTCCGGTGGTGGTTTCGGGTGGGGGTGTTCCTCCGCGGTGCGCGGTTCCGCGGTGCCGGGTGTGGTGGCTGGTTTCGTGGTGGCTGGTTTCGTGGTGGTGGTGAGGCTGTCGCGGGCGGCTTCGATAGCGGCGATCAGCTGGGCGCCCTCATCTGCCGGGAGGACCGCGGTCAGGTGCACCACGCCGTCCTCATCGGTGCACCAGGACACCCGGCGGGCGGCCCGGGTGCGGGCCCGGTCGTCGGGATCGGCGCTGCGTTGCCGGTAGGCACGGACCAGATTTTCCAGGGCGCCGGCGGTGCAGTGTTCGGCGTGGTTGAGCCAGGTCTGTTCCGTCTCGGGGCGGGCGACCCGGGTGATCGCGCGGACCTTCGAGTACGACAGCGTTCCCGCGGCGAACGCGGCCCGGATCGCGGGAAGCCGCTCGAGAGCGTGCGCGGTCGCGAGGTGCTCACGGGCGAGGGCTGAGGCCACATCGCCAGGACAGCCAGTGCGCGCACGAGCGCATCCCGATCCCGGACCAGCCGGAACGCCGGTCGAACACGGCTAGCAGCCCGAGCCAGGTGCAGGTCGCGGCCGCGATCCGACCCGCCCACTGACAGATCGCGGTCTCCAACTCGCCGATCGGGGCGGCCTGCAGGTCCGTCGGGAGACCGGCGGGCGGCAGACGCGCTGCCGTGCCAGGGCCGGTCGGGACGGGGCCGGTCGGGACGGGGCCGGTCGGGGCGGGGTCGGTCGGGGCGGGGTCGGTGGGAGCGGGGTCGGGGGGAGCGTCGGGGGTGACAGCAGCAGAAGCGTCGATCATGGGGGTCACCGGGCCAGGGGTGTCGTCGCTCTAGGACCCACGCATCGTCACCCCGACCACCGACAGTTTTCACAACTCCGACACGACCACAGCCCACTCCGACCGGGATCGCGGCGCCGGACTGGGATGGCGGCGCCAGCCAGTACCGCCCCGACGGGTGGGTGCGGTTCCGCGGAACCACCCCGGGCTCGGCCCCCGCACCAGGGACAAAAAGATCCGCCCGCAGTGGCATCAGGCCACCACGGGCGGATCGGCGATCAGACGAACCGGCGGAAGCGGATCAGAAGGCCTCTTCGGCCAGTTCCATCAGCCCGAGGCCAGTCTTCTCCAGCGTCGTCCGGCGGGTGTGCAACTCGGGCAGGACGTCCGCCGCGAACCAGCGAGCGGCCGCGACCTTGCCCTCGTAGAAGGCACGGTCCCGTTCGGACGAGGAGCCCGCCAGGCCGACCAGAGCGGCCTCCGCGCCGCGCAGCAGCAGCCAGCCGATGATGAGGTCGCCCAGGCTCATCAGCAGCCGGGTGGTGTTCAGGCCGACCCGGTAGACCTGGGCCGGGTCCTCGGCGCCCTTGGTGAGGAAGCCGACCAGCTTCGTCACCATCGCCTGGACGTCCTCCAGCGCGGCTCCGAGCGCCTCCCGCTCGGAGCGCAGGGCGCCGTTGCCCGCGTCGCCCTTCACGAACTCCTGGATCTGGCCGAACAGCGAGGTCAGCGCCTGCCCCTGATCCCGAACGATCTTGCGGAAGAACAGGTCCTGGCCCTGGATGGAGGTCGTCCCCTCGTAGAGGGTGTCGATCTTCGCATCCCGGATGTACTGCTCGATCGGGTAGTCCTGCAGGTAGCCGGAGCCGCCGAACACCTGCAGCGAGGTTGCCAGCAGCTCGTAGGAGCGTTCCGAGCCGACGCCCTTGACGATCGGGAGCAGCAGGTCGTTCATCCGCTCGGCGGCCTCGTTCGCCTCGCCGCGGGCCGCGGCGAGCGCCACCGCGTCCTGGTACGTCGCGGTGAACAGGACCAGGGAGCGCATGCCCTCGGCGTAGGCCTTCTGCAGCATGAGCATCCGGCGGACGTCCGGGTGGTGGATGATCGTGACGCGCGGCGCGCTCTTGTCCGTCGACCGGGGCAGGTCCGCACCCTGCACCCGCTCGCGGGCGAACTCCAGCGCGTTGAGGTAGCCGGTGGACAGGGTGGCGATGGCCTTCGTCCCGACCATCATCCGGGCGTACTCGATCACCCGGAACATCTGGGCGATGCCCTCGTGCACGTCGCCGACCAGCCAGCCGACCGCCGGCTCCCGCTCACCGAAGCGCAGCTCGCAGGTTGCGGAGACCTTCAGGCCCATCTTCTTCTCGAGGTTGGTGACGTAGGCGCCGTTGCGGGCGCCGAGCTCACCGGTCTCCGGATCCGGCATGAACTTGGGGACCAGGAACATCGACAGGCCCTTGGTGCCGGGGCCGTGCCCTTCGGGACGGGCGAGCACCAGGTGGAAGATGTTCTCCGGGACGTCCCAGTCACCGCTGGTGATGAATCGCTTCACACCCTCGATGTGCCAGGTCCCGTCCGGCTGCGCGATGGCCTTCGCCCGCCCGGCACCGACGTCGGAGCCGGCGTCCGGCTCGGTAAGCACCATGGTCGCGCCCCAGTGCCGCTCGATCGCCCACCGCGCGAACTTCTTCTGCCAATCGGTGCCGATGCTTTCCAGGATCGCGGCGAAGGTCGGGCCTGCCATGTACATGAACACGGCCGGGTTCGCGCCGAGGATCAGCTCGGCGGACGCCCAGGCGATGGTGGGCGGGGCGCCCATGCCACCAAGGTGCGGCGGGAGGAAGAGCCGGAACCACTCGCCATCGAGGATCGCCTGGTAGGACTTGCGGAACGACTCGGGCAGGCTGATCTCGCCGGTGGCGGCGTCCAGCACCGGGGGGTGCCGGTCGGCGTCCGCGAACGACTCCGCGATCGGGCCGGAGGCGACCCGCTCCATCTCGGCCAGGACCTCGTGGGCGGTGTCGCGGTCCATCTCCGCGAAGGGCCCGGTCCCGAGCGCCCGGTCCACGCCGAACACCTCGAACAGGTTGAACTCGATGTCCCGAAGGTTGCTCCGGTAGTGACCCATGGACGGTTCCTCCCCTCGACCTCACCGCCTGATCGTGAGCGGCGCGGACGTAGTTACTCGCTGGTAGGTGATGCCCATGCTACCCGCGAGTAACCATCACGGGAAGAAGATCCCAGGACGAAACAGCCAGGGGGCCCACAGTCGGCCGCAGATCTGCGAAAGCACACCGTGTCACCCATTTCCGGTACGTCTACTCTTGCGACCATGACGGGGGGCAACGCAGAGCACACGGACGAGTTCGACGAAGGGACCACGCAGGAGATCCGGCTCGCGGTCGTGATGACCGGCGGGGCGAGCCTGGCCGTGTGGATGGGCGGTGTCGCGCGCGAGATCAATCTCCTCACCGCCGCACGGGCCCACCAGGATGACCCGGCCGTCGCCGGCGCCCGTGGCTGGTCTGTCACCGACACGGCGGTCGCCACCCGCTGGGCCGCCCTGCTGGCGGCCCTCGACCTCGAGGTCTCGGTGGACGTCCTGGCCGGCGCCTCGGCGGGTGGCATCAACGTGGCACTGCTGGGCTACGCGAACGTGCAGGACACCGACCTCGGCCCGCTGCGCGACCTGTGGATCCAGCTCGGCTCGCTGCGTGAGCTGATGCGGCGGCCCGACGCACACAGCTTCCCGTCCCTGCTGCGCGGTGACGAGGTCATGCTGCCGGCGCTGCGCAGCGCGTTGCAGAGCCTCGACCCGCGCCCGGGGACCGGCACGCCGGTCTCGAACCACGGACCACGGGCCCACTCGGCGCGAACGATCCGGCCGACCTCGGTGTTCATCACCACCACGATCCTTCGCGGCGAGACCAGCCGCTGGCCGGACGATCTCGGCGGTCTCGTCCGCGACCGCGACCACCGTGGCCTGTTCGTCTTCGGGGAGGACGACCTCGCCGATCCCGAGGGCGCGGCCCGCCTCGCGCTTGCGGCCCGGGCCAGCGCGGCCTTCCCCGGTGCCTTCGAACCGGCCTACATCCCGGTCCGGAACTCGCCGGACAGCGCTCATCCCGACATGGCCGACCATGTGAACGCGGCCGGCGACTTCCACGGCTCGGACGGCGGCATCCTCGTGAACCGTCCGCTCGGGCCGGCACTGCAGGAGATCTTCGACCGGCCCACGCGGGGGCGGCAGGTCCGCCGCGTGCTCACGTATGTGGTGCCGGCGCCGAACCCGCCGGCCGACGGGGCCGACGGGGCCGACGGGGCGAACGCCGCCGCCGCCGACGCCGCCGACGAACCAGCCGACAGATCCCCCCCGTCCGCCGCCGACACCCTGCTCGGTGCGTTGAGCGCGGCGCTGAACCAGTCCATCTCGACGGACCTGCGCCGCATCAGGGCGCACAACGAGGCGGTGCGGGGGCTGCGGACAAGCCGGCGCCGGCTCGCCCGGCTCGCCCCGGCCGGCGGGCCACGGCTCGCCGACCAGGACGTCTACACCACCTACCGGGCGCAGATCGCCGACCGCGCGGCCGACCTCGTCATCGACACGTTCGACCGGATCGTCATCGACTCGCTCACGGCCCCGACCCCGCCGGACGCCGTACCCGCCGACGCGGCCCGGCGGCTCGCCGACGCTCGCGGACGCGCCGAGCTCCGGCTGGCGGCCGTCAACGCGGCGACCGCGGAGTTCCCCGACCGACTGCCGGGGGCGCGCGACCTCGGCGAGCTGTGGCGGCTGGGCCGCCCCGCGGTGGACGCCGTCAAGGGCACGCTGATCTCCATGATCAACGAGGGCTACGTCCTGACGACGGATCCGGACGAACGCCGGGCGCTGAGCGCCATCGCCCGGGGAGTGCACGGCGCCGTCGTCGCGCCGCGGGAACAGGCCGGAGCCCAGCTGCTCCCGCTTCCGTCGACGCCCGCGAACAGGGGCGCGTTCACGGTGGTCCGGCACACCCTGCGCGACCTCGCCGGGGCGTCATCGGACGCGGTTGTCGCCGAGGCGGCCAGGCGCTGGCTGCGCGGCGCCGGCGACGCGCAGACCAGCAGAACCGATCTGACCCTCGCCTGGAGCACGCTGAGCTCGCTCGCCGAAAGCCTGCGCGGCCTGCTGGACCGGATCGTGGCCCGCTCCGGCAACAGCGACGGCGACGGCAACAGCGACGGCGACGCTCCGGGCGACCGGCCGCGGACCGCGGTGGCCGACGGCCGGCTGGTGTCGGCCGCGCTGCTCGCGCCACCACCGCCACGCGGCCGTCGGACCGGCCTGAGCCTGGCAGCCCGGCGTCAGCGAGCTGCCCAGGGGCTGCGGGACTTCATCAGGTACCTCCCGGCCGACCGGGAGCGGGCCGCGATCGCGCTGCTCGACCTCCACCTCGTCACCCGCACGCTGACCGGTGCCGACGTCATCGACCAGCCGGTCGAGCTGGTCCAGGTCAGCTCGGACATCCGATGCGATCTCGATCCGGCCCGCTCCGACGCGCATCGCAAGCTCACCGGTCTCGCGCTCGGCTCCTTCGGAGCGTTCGCGAAGTCGTCCTGGCGCGCGAACGACTGGATGTGGGGTCGCCTGGACGGCGCTGCCTGGCTGGTCCGCATCCTGCTCGACCCGCGGCGGCTTGTCTGGTTACGCGACCTGGCGGTGGAGCGCGCGGATGGCGACCCCGCCGCCGGCGAGAGCTGGCTGGCCGGATTCGTCGCGGCGCTGTCGACGATCGCGTCGACGCCGGTGACCGAGCCGGTGCTGGCCGAGCTGGCCTGGCTCGACGACCCGGCTGCCCCGGTACCGCCCGTCCTGCCGGAGACCGCGGCGTGGGTGGCCGCCGGCATCCAGCGCGAGATCGCCGCCGGTGAGCTGGTGAGCGTCGCAACCGCGGTCCGCGCGGACATCAGGGAGACGGGCGCGGCGGTGGGCCGGAACCGGGAGTTCCTCGACGCGGTGCCCACGAAAGCCGCCGGTGCTGCCGGCTCTGCCGGTGCTGCCGGTTCCGCGGAACCGGCCGTCGACCGGGTGGATCCCGCCGACACCGACCGGGTGCTGCGGCTCTGCCACGTCGCGGACGAGCGGCTGACCGACCGGCCGAACAGCCGGATTCTCGTCTCCCTGGTCGCCCAGACCCTGGCCGTACTGACCGCGTGGCTGGCGTCGTTGCACGCGCTGCCGTGGCCCTTCCGCCCGGCCGCCTTCGTGGTGCGCACCGTCACCCGGCTGCTCTATGCCGCTGTCGACGACGCCGCCCGCCACCGCCACCGGGTGACCACCGGCCTGGGGGTGATCATGCTCGTCGGTGGTCCGGCGGTCGCCGTCACCCAGGGCAGCGTGGTCGGCGGGCTCGGAGTGCTGGCCACCGCGGCGGGGCTGGCGCTGGTCGGCCTGACGAACTGGCGCACGGTCGTGGGTCGCCGGCGCCGGACCTGAGCACCCACGCCCGTCAGGAGACGTCCCTCAGGAGACGTCCGCCCAGCGCATTCCGCCGTCGGACTCGCGCAGGCAGGACACCGGCCGCCCGCCCGCACCCTGGACGATCTTCCCGACGTCGTCGGGGTCGCACTCGCTGCCGGGCTGGGGCCCGGCCTGCGCCGACTGCGAAGGCGTCTCGGGGGACCAACGACCGGCACTGCCCACCTGTGCTCCCGCGACCTTCGGCTCCGGTGCCGGAACGCAGTAGAGGAGCAGGCCGTTGACGGCCACTGCGGGCTTGACATCGAGATCCGGGATGCACGCCTCGCCCAGGAAGACCGGGGACGGCGCCACCGAAGGCAGACCGGAGACGGGCAGCCCCGTCGACGCTGCGGCCGGCCCGGTGGCGGCGGTTCCGGGCGTGGCCGCCGAGCCCGCCCCGGTCCCGCCGGTCGTGCCGGTCCCGCCGGTCGTGCCGGTCCCGCCGGTCGGAGCAGGCGTTGACGCCGGTGCCGGCGCCGTCGGCGACGGGCCAGCGGCGGCGGCCGCGGCGGCCGGCCGGGCGCCCGTGCTCGAGGTGTCGGCGCCCGACTGCGCGCACCCCGCCAGCGCCCCCGCGAACAGCACGCCGACGATCGCGACATGACAGGCCCTACCGGACGGGCGAGTGCTGGTCACCGCGCCACTCCCCTCGCAGGCCCTGGCTCTCGGCCTCAGATCCAGCTTAGGTAGCTCCAGGCGCCGGATGTCGCTACTTTCCGGGACCAGTACCCAAACGGACCGGCCCCGGCCGGTGCCGGGCTGTCGTCGTCGCTGCCTCCTCCGGCGCTGGTCGATGGCTCCGTGACAGCGCGAGAACGCCGTCCGCAGGTGTCTCTCTACCCCGCGACACGCCCATCGCCACCATCAGGCCCGATGCGGTCCGTGAACGTCCGACGGGGGCACCGGCGCGGTCAGTGGGTCTGCGCGGGCACCGCGACGGTGGTGCCCGCCAGTTCCAGCACCGCGAGCTCACCGGTCGCGGTGAGCTCGGAGGTGAACGCGGCCAGATCGGCCGGCTCACGGGGCGGGATCGGCACCGCGTCGGACAGCGTGCCGAGTTCGATCCAGCCCATCAGCTCCTCGGCGCCGGTCAGGCCGAAAACGGCGCGGACCTGGTCGCTTTCGGGTAGCGGCACGGACTTCCACGCGGACGCGACACCCTGGGCGTGGGCGGCGAGGCAGATGTTCTGCGCCGCCGCGGCTGCGGAGGCGTCCTGTTCGGCGCGGGGAACCCGGGCGCCCGGCACCCGTGAGGCGATCACGGCGATGAGGGCCGGCGAGCGGGTCGCCTTGCCGGCGGCCTTGCGGACCACCGGCTCGGCCAGATCGCCGACGGCCTCGGCCGCCTGGCGGATCGCGTCGGCGAGCGCGGCGCGCGCCTCGCCGCGCACCACGACAAACCGCCACGGGCGCAGCGTCTTGTGATCGGGTGCGGTGGTCGCGGCGGCAAGCATGACCGCGAGCTGGTCGGTGGTCGGGCCCGGCTCCACCAGGCGGGTGGCGGTGCGGCGGGTCATCAGGCAGGTCAGGGCGTCCACGTTGCTCCGTTCGACTCGGGATCCGAGCACTGGCGAGGCTCGCGCTTCCCATTTCAATGAGGTTCCCTCATAATAGGGCAGGCTCCATGCTTCGTGCCTCGCAAGAGTCCCTTGCTTCACAGATCGCAGCTACTTCACAGATCGCAGCGAAAGGCGGACCTCGGGCGATGCCCCCACCCGACACCGGCGACCCGGTCATCGACCTCGTCCTCGCCGTGGGCCATCAGGTCAGGCGCGCGGTCAACGAGGCCCTGCGCACGGGCACCGGCCTCACGCTCGCCCGCCTGAAGGTGCTGCGCCTCGTCGCGGACCGGGGGCCCGTCCGACCACGTGATCTGGCCCAGGCCGTCGCCGTCGCGCCGCGGACGATGACCGAGACCGTCGACGAGCTGGAGGCCGACGGCCTGGTGCGCCGCCGGGCGGATCCCACCGACCGGCGGGCGATCCTGCTGGAGCTGACGCCGACGGGCCGAGCCAGGCTCGACCGCGCGCTGACACATGCGGAGGGTGCCGTCGAGCACTTCACCGGCGGGCTGTCCGCGGACGAACGGGCCACTCTGGGCCGGCTGTTGCGGCTCCTGCTCGACAACGCGTCCGCTGGTAACACACGACCGTTACCGTGAGACGATCACAGGGGCCGTTCCGACCGAGGAGGCCACCGTATCCAGCTCCGCCATGGTGGGTGAGCGCACCCGATCCGGCCGCGACACCGCTGCCGCGATCGTCGATGTGCGCGGCCTCACCAAGCGGTACGGGCGGGTGGCGGCCCTGCAGGACGTCTCGTTCGCCGTCCCCGCGGGGGCGGTGACGGGTTTCCTCGGCGCGAACGGGTCGGGCAAGACCACGACCCTGCGCATCCTGCTCGGTCTGGTCGCGCCCACCAGCGGAAGCGCCCTGATCCATGGCCGCCCCTACCGGGAAATGTCGGACCCGGCGAGGACAGTGGGCGCCGTGCTGGAACCGACCGCTCACCCTGCCCGCAGCGGGCTGGATCATCTGCGCTGCCTCGCGCTCGCGCTCGGCCTGCCGCGCCGGAGCCGCCGGCACGCGGTCGACGAGGTGCTCGGCACGGTCGAGCTCACCGCGGCGGCGGATCGGCCGGTGGGGGCCTACTCACTGGGCATGCGCGGGCGCCTCGCCATCGCGTGCGCCCTGCTCGGCGATCCCGAGCTGCTCGTCCTCGACGAGCCCGCGAACGGCCTCGACCCGGAGGGAATCCGCTGGCTGCGGCGCTTTCTGCGGGGCTGGGCCGCGCAGGGGCGCAGCGCGCTGGTGTCCAGCCATGTGCTGGCGGAGGTCGCACAGACGGTCGACCACGTCGTGATCATCGACCGGGGCCGGGTGGTGCTGGCCGCGGATGCCGCCGCGGTGGGCGCGGGCCGGGTCGAGGTCCGCACGCCGCAGGCGGACCAGCTCGCCGAGCTGCTCGGCGGCGCAGGTGCCGTGCGCACCGGTCATGACTCGCTGCGGCTGCCGTACGGCTGGGCCGAGCGGGTGGGGCAGCTGTGCGCGCTGCACGGGATCCCCCTGGTCGAGCTGCACACCACCGGTCCGGACCTTGAGCGGGCCTTCTTCGAGCTGACCGGTCGGGCAGCCGGTGGCGCCGCATGAGAGCCGGCGGCACCACGAAAACGCGGCAGCACCTGGTGGCCACCGAGCTCCTCAAGATCCTCACTGGCCGGTGGCAGCTCGTCGGGCTCATGGCGGTCCTCGCCGTCCACGCCCTGCCACTGCTGCTGTGGGGTGCCCAGGCGGAGCCGGCGCTCGAGTGGAACGGCCTGCGCTCCCGCTCGGGCTGGCTGCTCGCCTACGCGATGATGTTCTTCGGTGTGGTCCTGACCTCCAGCGAGTTCCGGTTCCGCACGGTCACCCACTCCTGGCTCATCACCCCTGGCCGGGTGCGGGTGCTGGTCGCCCAGGTCACGGTCGTGGCCCTGATCGGAGCGCTCCTCACCACCGCCGTCTTCACGGCCTGGTGGCTACGCGGCGCCAGCCGGCACGGTGCGGCCGCGATGCGCGCGGGCCGTCCGGCCGAGGTGCTGTCGGCGTATCTCATCGTGATCGTCGTCGTGTGCGCGACAGGCGTCACCGGCGCGGCGCTGGGTGCCATCACCCGAAGCCTCGGCCTCGCCGCCGCGACCATCGCCATGTGCGGCCTGGTCGAGGCCGTGTCCGACGGGGGCCGGTTCCACGGTCCGGTCACGGCACCATCGGGTGTTCTGCTCTGGCCCACCACCGAGACGAACGCCACCTCCCTGTCCGCCGCGATCGCGTGGGCCGTCATTCTGACCGCCGTCGCGAGCGCCTCACTGCGACGGGATCTGCCATCCTGAACAGCCCTCCGCCCGATTCCGTGATGTGGCATAGGTCACTGCCGGCACGGCGCGTCTCCGCATCCCTTTCCGCTCGGCACCACGATCGGCCTACGATCCCGCACATGGCGCTGTGCCCGACATGCGGGGAGCAGGGGAACCCCGATCGAGCGCGCTTCTGCTCCGAGTGCGGGAACCCGCTGCCCGTCGCCGGCAGCGGCGCACGCAAGATCGTCACAATCATGTTCGTCGACATCACCGGGTCGACAGACATGGGCGAGAAGATCGACTCCGAACAGCTGCAGCAGGTAATGTGGCGGTTCTTCACCACCGTCCGCGAGGTCATCTACGCCCACGGCGGATCCGTCGAGAAGTTCATCGGGGACGCGGTGTTCGCCGTCTTCGGCATCCCGGTGCTGCACGAGGACGACGCGCTGCGCGCCGTCCGGGCCGCGCTGGACATCCGCACCGCGATGGAGGAGCTCAACGCCGAGTTCCATCGTGATCTGGGCCTTCGGCTGCGGGTGCGGATCGGTATCAACACCGGCGAGGTGACCGTCGCCGGCGGCGGCGCGACGGGTGACCCGGTCAACGTGGCCTCCCGGCTGGAGGAGGCCGCCCCGCCGGACGAGATCTTCATCGGCGACAGCACCTACCGGTTCGTCCGCCACAGTGTCACGGTCAACCCGGTCGGGCCGCTGGTGGTGCAGGGCAAGCGGGAACCGGTGCGGGCGCACCGGCTGATCGGGCTGCGCAACCCGACGGCCGGCCCCGGCCTGCGGGAGCCCGTGCAGGGGTTCGCGGCGCCGGTGATCGGCCGCAACCGCGAGCGCCGCCGCATCCAGGACGCCTTCGAGGCGGTCGTGGAGGAGCGGACCTGCCACCTGTTCACCGTGCTGGGGCCCGCCGGCATCGGCAAGTCCCGGATGGTCGGCGAGTTCTGCCAGTCCATCACCGGCCGCGCGACCGTGCTCTCCGGCCGTTGCCTGTCCTATGGCGAGGGCATCGCCTACTGGCCGCTGATGGAGATGGTGCGCCAGGCCACCGGCATGTCCGCCGACGAGAGCGCGCCGGACGGCCGCCTGCGCCTCAAGAGGCTGCTCGCCGGCGTCCCGCAGGCCGCCGAGGTGGTGGACGCACTCGCCCCGCTGGTCGGGCTGGGTGGCGCGGAGCTGGGAACCCAGGAGAGCTTCTGGGCGGTGCGCACCTTCTTCCAGGCGCTGGCCGAGCAGCGGCCGCTGGTGCTGTGGTTCGACGACGTCCACTGGGCCGAGCCGACCCTGCTGGATCTGATCGAGCACGTCGCCGACTGGTCCCGCGACGCTCCCATCCTGCTGCTGTGCCTGTCCCGGCCCGAGCTGTTGGAGGACCGGCGCCAGTGGGGCGGCGGCAAGCTCAACGCCACCTCGATGCTGCTGGCGCCGCTCACGGAGGACCGCTGCCACCGGCTGATCCGTACCCTGATGGGTTCGGACGACCTGGATCCAGCCCTGGTCTCCCGGATCACCACCTCGGCGGCGGGCAACCCGCTGTTCGTCGAGCAGATGGTCGCCGCCCTCGTCGACGACGGCCTGCTGCGCCGGGAGGGCAACCGGTGGATCGCCGCCGGCAACCTGCGCGGCGTCACCGTGCCGCCGACCATCTCGGCCCTGCTCGCGGCCCGTCTCGACCGGCTCGAGCCGGCGGAGCGCCAGGTCCTCGAACGGGCCGCGGTCGTCGGCGAGCGCTTCTACCTGGACGCCGTGGTGGAGCTCTCCGAGCCGGCGGAGCGGCCCTACGTTCTGGATCACTGCCTGTCACTCGTCCGCAAGGAGCTGGTGCATCCCGACCGCTCGGACCTGCCGGGAGTGGAGGCGTACCGGTTCCTGCACGTCCTGCTGCGTGACTGCGCCTACCAGACGACGTCCAAGCGTCAGCGCGCCGACCTGCACCAGCGGTTCGCCGGCTGGCTGCAGGCCCGGATGGTCGGCGGCCCGGGTGAGCACGACGAGCTGGTCGGCTACCACCTGGAGCAGGCGTACCGCTACCGGGTGGAGCTCGGCCAGCGCGACAGCGAGATGGTGGAGCTCGGCCGGTCCGCCGCCACCTGCCTGATCGAGGCTGCCGACCGGGTACGCCAGGGTGACGAGACGGGCGCCGCGCAGCTGCTGAAGCGCGCGATCACGCTCCTGCCGGAGACCGACCCGCTGCGGCTGCGCGCGGAGATCGACCTCGGCTGGGCGCTGTACTCGTTCGGCCGGCTCTCCGATGCCGAGCGCATCCTGCGCCAGGTCAGTGAGCGGGCCCGGCGCGCCGGCGAGGACGGGCTGCGCGCCCACGCCCGGCTCGCGCACCTGCGCGTGCTGTTCGCCACCGATCCGGAGGGCCTGGTGGCGAGCACCCTCACCGAGGCCACGGCGGCACTCGCCTCCTTCGTCCGCGACGGCGACGACGTCGGGGCGGCGCTCGCCTGCCGCAGCCAGAGTGCCGCGTACGGCGCCGCCGGGCAGTTCGCCGCCGCCGAGAAGGCCCTGGAGAACGCGGTGCGGCACGCCGAGGAGTCCGGGGTGCCGAGGGCCGCGCACTCGCTTCGCCGCGAGCTCGTCCTGTTGCTGAGCCTCGTGCCGAGCCCGGTGCCCTTCTCGATCGTGAAGGGCACCGCGATGCTGGAGGCGGCCGGTGACGACCGCGGCCTGCGCCGGGCGGTTCTCGCCCAGCTCGCGCTGCTCAACGCCATGTCCGGCGACATGGAGGCCGCCCGCACCCACCTCAAGGACGCCGACGAGCTGATCGGGGACATCCGCGGCGCCCGGACGGACCCGTTCCACAGCGGTTTCGTCGTCGCCCGGGTCGCGCTGCTCGCCGACGAGCCGGAGATCGCCGAGCGCGAGCTCCGCCGCAGCTGCCGCCAGCTGTCGCGGATGGGCGAGCGCGCGCATCTGGCGACCCGGGCCGCCCTGCTCGCCGACGTCCTGGTCCGGCTGGGCAAGCTGGAGGAGGCGACCAAGTACGTGAACCGCTGCCGGGACGCCGCCGCGGGTGACCAGCTGCCGGCCCAGGCCGGCTGGTGCTCGGTGCACGCCCGGCTGCTGGCGATCTCCGGCCGGGACGCCGAGGCCCTGCGGTTCGCCGACACGGCCTGCGATCTCGCCAGCCGCACCGATGACATCGACGGGCAGGGCACCGCCCTGCTGGCCCGCGCCGAGGTGCTCTACCGGGCCGGGCGCAAGGAGGACGCCGCGGAGTGCCTGGAGGCCGCCGCGGCGCGCTTCCTCCGTCGGGGGAACCGCGCCGCCGCGACGATGGGGCGGCGGCTGTTCGAACGCCTCAACGCGGAGCATCTCGGCTGAAGAGCACCTCAGCTGAACAGCACCTCGGCTGGCCCAGCACCTCAGCTGGACAGCACCTGGCTAGGTCTTCTCCGGCCGGGGCAGTGGGTTGAGCCGGGCGGTGCCGTAGGTGAAGCCGGCCAGATCGAGCGTCTGAGGTGCGGTCGGCGCGAACGCCGACCCACCGTCGCCGAAGGCCGCCTGCAGGAGGAACCCACCGATCCGCAGATCGTTCGAGATCCGCGGGTTGAACTTCTCCTTGTGGGCCAGCGCACCGTCCAGCCAGATCAGGATCACCCCGTCGGCGAAGCCCTCGAAGTTGAGCTTCACCCCCTGTTCGACGCACACCCACCGGCCGGTGGGCCAGTACCAGGAGGCCTTCCCGATCACGTTCAACGGATGGTCCGGGCGGGCGGTGTTCGCGTAGACCAGGCCCGCGCCGCCCTCCCGCCAGGCGAATCTCGTCGCCAGCCCGCTGCGCAGGGTCTCGGTGCGCTCACGGTTCTTCACGATGGTGCCGAAGAAGCCGGGCAGCCGGCCGCCCTTGCCGAAGTCGAACGCCTCCGGAAACCGGAGGTAGTAGCGCAGGTACAGCTCGTACGGCGACCGCAGCGTGTGGTCGACGAACAGCTGCGTCCCGCCGTAGGTCGTCCCGTCGCGGTAGATCCGCCGGTCGTCCGGGTTCGCGGCGTCCACCGGAAGCGAGACACGCAGGAACGACGGAAAGCGGGGGTCGTCCGAGCGCATGATCTCGGCTCGGTCCAGCCCGAAGGTCATCCGGTTGGTGGGGACCAGCGCCTTGCCGAAGAACTCACGCGACGCCGCCGGGTCGGCGAGGGTCCGCCCGCGCGCCGCCACGGGTGCCGCGGCCGCAGCCGGGCTCGCGGTGGTGTCGGGCGGAAGCACCTCACTCGCCGGGTCGAAGCGGCGATCAGCCGGGAGGATCCCGCATCCGGTGGCCGCCGCCAGGGCCAGCGAGCCGACGGTCGAGGCGAGCAGCGCCCGCCTCGACCCGCCGCTGCTCATACGTTCGGACGACCGAGCGCGTGGTAGATCCAGCCCGCGTCACGCCACCGCTGCGGGTCGAGGGTGTTACGGCCATCGATGATCACCGGCCGGCGCACGAGCGAGGTCAGCAGGGACGGCTCGATCTCCCGGAAGTCCGCCCACTCGGTCAGGTGCAGGACGATGTCGGCGTCGGCGACGGCCTCCGAGACCCCAGCGGCGTAACGCAGGTCGGGGAACTTGCGGGCGGCGTTCACCATGGCGGCCGGGTCGTAGACCGTCACCCGGGCACCGGAGCGACGCAGCGTGTCGGCCACGTCGAGCGCGGGCGAGTCGCGGATGTCGTCGCTGTTCGGCTTGAACGCGGCGCCGAGCACGGCGACCCGCCGCCCGGCCGCGCCACCACCGAGCAGATGGATGGCGAGCTCCACCGTCCGCGTGCGGCGACGCAGGTTGACGGTGTCGACCTCGTCCAGGAAGCGCAGCGCGTCACCGGCGCCGATCTCCGCCGCCCGGGCCTGGAACGCGCGGATGTCCTTGGGCAGGCAGCCGCCACCGAAGCCGAGGCCGGCCCCGAGGAAACGCCCGCCGATCCGGGTGTCGTACGACAGGGCCGAGGCGAGGGTCTTCACATCGGCACCGGCGACCTCGCAGACCTCGGACATCGCGTTGATGAAGGAGATCTTCGTGGCGAGGAAGGCGTTCGCGGCGACCTTCACCAGCTCGGCCGTGGCGAAGTCGGCGACGACGGCAGGCGTGCCCGCGGCCAGCGCGGTGGCGTAGACCGCCCGCAGCGTGGCCTCCACCCGCTCCCGGCGCCCGGTCTGGACCCCGAGGTCGGTGCGGTCCGCCACGCCGTACCACTCGTCGTCGGCGGGCAGGCCGAAGACCAGGCGGTCCGGGCGCAGCGTGTCCTCGACCGCGAAACCCTCCCGCAGGAACTCCGGGTTCCACGCGAGATCGACCTCGGGGGCCTCACGGGCCAGCCAGCCGGCGAGGCGCACCGCCGTGCCGGCCGGGACCGTCGACTTGCCCACCAGCAGGGAGCCGGCCTTCGGCCCGGCGGCGAGCAGCGCCTCGACCGCACCGTCCACGTAGGTCATGTCCGCGGCGCCCGAGTCCGGACGCTGCGGGGTGCCCACGCACAGGAAGTGCACGTCGGCGTCGGCCGCGTCGGCGAACGACGTGGTGAACGCCAGCCGGCCGGTCTCCAGGTTCTTGCGCAGCAGCGCTTCCAGGCCGGGCTCGAAGAAGGGCACCTCGCCTTCGGACAGCCGGCGCGCCTTGTCGGGATCGACGTCGACACCCACCACGTCGAAACCGAGCTCGCTCATGCAGATCGCGTGCGTGGCGCCCAGATACCCGGTGCCAATGACGCTGATCCGAAGTGGTGCAGTCACCGGCTCGGTGCCCGCCGTATCGGTCCCCATGGTGTTCCCCCCACCTAGTTCTGCCGTCAGGCCGCGGAGCGCATTGTGACTCGTCCACGTTTCGTTGGGGTGAGCGGGGTACCGGAGAGAAGGGCGCACCCCGGCCCGCGACTAGTCAACTACCAACAGTAGTAGTTGGGTACGTCCGGGTTACAAATGAGTGACACCCATTCAGGAAGGTTGTGGCGACTGCTACCGTCCTGCGTGCCGTCGCGTTGCTTCAGGTCAAGGTATTGACAACGCCACCCACAAAGGGAAGCGGCGGGTTGCAGGGGGTAACCCAAGGGCTGGCGCGCCCGACGGTTCACGCACACTCTCCAGCTCCTCGCCGGCGAACTCTGTGATCTCGGTTACCCACGCTCGGGGGGAGCGGAATTTCGCATGGAGTGGCTCGGCGATGCGGTGCAGTTCATCCGCGATCATCGCTCTCTGGTACCGCTCGGAATCGCCGGCGTCGTGTCCTGGGTGGTCTGGCTCACACGCCGGATACTCTCGACCAGATACCGACCTATACGAAATAATTTCCGGACGACGACGTCCGTTGTGGTTCCCTCCTTCCGGGAGGATCCAGACGTCCTGATGCGGTGCCTGGAAACGTGGCTCGCCCAGGAGCCGGACGAGATCATCATCATCCCCGACATCGAGGACGCGGAGCTCATCGCCCGGCTCGCGATGCGCGCCGATCCGACCGTTCGGGTGATCCCCTTCGTCCACGAGGGCAAGCGGTCCGCGCTCGGCGTCGGCCTGTCCGCGGCGACGATGGAGATCGTCGTCCTCTGCGACTCCGACACCGCGTGGGAGCCCGGGCTCCTCGCCGCGGTCCAGATGCCCTTCATCGATCCGCAGGTCGGTGGGGTGGGCACCCGGCAGAACGTCTACGAGCCACGCAGCAGCGTCTGGCGACGGGTCGCGAACTGGCTGGTCGACATCCGCTACCTGGACTACGTGCCCGCCCAGGGACGGGTCGGCGCCGTCGCCTGCCTTTCCGGGCGCACCGCGGCCTACCGGCGCTCCGCGATCCTGCCGGTGCTGCACAACCTGGAGCACGAGTTCTTCCTCGGCCGGCGGTGTATCGCCGGCGACGACGGCCGGCTCACCTGGCTGGTGCTCGCGTCCGGCTACAAGACGATGCACCAGCACACAGCCCATGCGATGTCGATGTTCCCCGACAACCTCCGGGCCTTCATCAAGCAGCGGGTGCGCTGGAGCCGGAACTCCTACCGCACCTACCTCACGGCCATCTACAAGGGATGGCTGTGGCGGCAGCCGCTGGTCACCCAGGTCAGTGTGCTGCAGATCGTCCTCACGCCCGTGACGATGGGCGTCGCGATGACCTACTTCGTGCTGTGGATGTTCCGGCCCGAGGCCAACGCACCCATCATCGCGATCTGCTGGCTGCTGCTCGGCCGTCTCATCCGCGGGCTCTCACACCTGCGGGAGCACCCGCGCGACATCTTCATCCTCCCGCTGACCGTACTGATGATCATCGTGGTCGCTCTGCCGATCAAGACCTGGGCCTTGGTGTCGATGAACAAGCAGGGCTGGCTCACCCGGAGATCCGACCTCATCGGCGGGGAGGGGCAGACCGACGCCTCGACCCGCACCGGAGCCGCGGCACGCCCGGCGGCCGCTCCGGCAGCGGGCGGTGCCCGGTGAAGGCCGCCGTCTCCTTCGTCTTCGCCGTCCTCGCCGTCGTCACCGGCGCGATCCTGCTGCCGGCGGCGCCCGCCCAGGCTTCCCCCGTGGCGCCCCTGCCGCCAGTCAGCTCCGCGGACGCGAAGAAGCAGTCCGAGCTGGTCGACGCGGAGGACATCCGGCTGCGGTCCATGTTCGCGCGGTTCGGCGTGCTCACCGAGCCGACACTGGTCGAGACCACCGGCAGCCTGCCCACGCTGCTGTTGCCGGCGCGCAAGGAGCCCTACAGCGCGGAGGACGTCATCGCGGCCGGCGGCGGGCGGCACGAGGTGGACGGGGCGGTGATGTTCACCACCCACGTGCTGGTCGGCCCGCAGGCCAGGCTCGTGATCGACGCCAGTGTGCACACCCTGCGGCTGGCCAGCGGGGCGTCCGGATTCGCCTCCGTCGCAGCCTGGCGCGGGGGGCTGGAGTTCGCCGGCGCCTCACCGCAGGACCCGCTCACGATCGTCGGCTGGGACGTCCAGAACCTCGAGCCGGACTCCCTCACCAACGATGGGCGGGCCTACCTGCGCACCATGGGCGGTGAGCTGATCGTGCGCAACACCAGTGCCAACCACCTGGGCTTCTGGAACGGCCGGACCGGTGGGATCGCCTGGACGGGAAGCAAGGGCGAGCCGAGCACCGGCGGCGCGGCCAACTCGACGTTCAGCGACAACATCTACGGTGCCTACATCTCGGGCAGCGAGGGCATCCAGATGGTCGGCGTGCGGCTGGTCGACAACGAGCGCTCCGGCCTGGCCGTCCACCGGGACGCCATCACCACCCTGGTGTCCGGGGTCACGTCGTCGCGCAACCACGGCGACGGCATGACCATCGACCGGGCGTCCTCCTCCCGGGTCATGCGCAGCACGGTGACCGACAACAGCGGTGACGGCATCTCCCTGGACGGCCGTGGCCTCGGTGTGGTCGCCACGGCGACCGGTGTGACGGTCAACCAGATCAAGGACACCCTCATCGAGGAGAACACCATCTCCGGCAACGGCCGGTACGGGATCCGGGTCGTCGGCGGTGAGAACACCATCGTCCGGAAGAACAAGATCAGCGGAGGGCAGCTCGGCATCCTGGTCAAGAGCGGCGCCAACGGAACCCAGGTCACGGCCAACTCGATCAACGGCGCCGCGGAGGCCGGCATCCAGATCGGCCCGGACGCGCGCCGCACCGCGATCACCGAGAACTCGATGGCGGACGGCCGGCTGGGTGTGATCACCCAGGACGCCACGACGACCATCATCAGCCGCAACCTGGTACGCGGGGCCACCGATTTCGCGATCACCGTCCGCGGGATGGCGGACGACTCGGTCATCCAGTGGAACAACCTGGGCGGTGAGGGCTGGCGTGCGGTCGACACCCGGCAGTCCACCGGGGTCGACGGGCACGACGTCCACAACAACGACACGCAGGCCTGGGTGGAGCGTGAGCCGCAGCACTGGTACACGCTGATCCGCCGGCACCCGGCGCTCGTGGTGTGGGGTGCCGTGGCGCTGTTCCCGATCGCCGGCGCCTGGACCCGCCATCGGGCCCGCCGCCGGCCGCCAAGCCATCCATACCCGGAGTCGGAACTGCTGGTCCGGCGGCTGACCGGCGGCACGATGCGCCCCGCCCCCGCCTTCTCCGGCATCCCCGGGCAGCGCGATGCCCCGTTCGACCTGTTCGGCACCGCCGAGCCGGCGGATGATGTCACCGGCCACGCCGGGCAGCCGGGAACCGGACAGCCGGAGACCAGACAACTGGAGACCGTCGGTCCGCCGAGCGACGACCCGCACAAGCTTCGCAGCCAACGGTCCGAGGGAGAGTCCAGCGCGTGATGAGCCGTCGCCCGGTCCGTTCACACCGCCGCCGGCGGACCATGAGCATGGCCGCGACCAGCATTCTCGCCGGAGTCGCGGTCGCGGTGACCTCCTGCGGGTCGGAGAACGGGTCGAGCCCCGCCACGGACAAAGAGACACCGGGATCGACCGCTCGTCCGCGAGCGGAGCCCACAGACACCGCCACGGCGTGGGTCAGCCCCGGCCCGGACCCGTTCGCGACGGCCACCGCCACGTCGTCCACCGCCGGCGGCATCACCTGCCCGGCCGGTGGCACCACCGTCAGTGACGCGGGCGACCTGCGCAGCGCGCTGGCCACGGCGAAACCGGGCACCGTCATCCGGATCGCCGACGGCGTCTACAAGGGGAAGTTCAAGCTCAGCGCGACAGGCACCGAGGCCGCGCCGATCTGGCTGTGCGGCTCGAAGGACGCGATCCTCGACGGCACCGAGGACGACGACCAGGTGAACTACGTCCTGCATCTGGACGGCGCATCCTGGGTCCGGGTGGTCGGCTTCACCGTGCGCAACGGGCAGAAGGGAGTGATCGGGGACCGTCTCCAGCATTCGATCATCGCCCAGCTCAGGGTCAACACCATCGGCGACGAGGCGATCCACCTGCGGACCGCAAGCTCCGACAACACGGTCGTCGGCAACGTCATCCGGGACACCGGAAACCGGCGGGAGAAGTTCGGCGAGGGCGTCTACATCGGCAGCGCCGAGAGCAACTGGTGCACCTATACGGACTGTGAGCCCGACCGCAGCGACCGCAACTCCGTCATCGGCAACGACATCGCCGGTACGACCTCCGAGAACATCGATATCAAGGAGGGCACGACCGGAGGCGTGGTCCGCGGGAACACCCTCTCCTCGGACGCTCTGGTCGAGGCCGACTCCTGGATCGACGTGAAGGGCAACGGCTGGCTCGTCGAGGACAACATCGGTACGGGTGGCGGAACCCTGGAGGACGGAATCCAGACCCACGTCATCAAAAAGGACTGGGGGCGGCAGAACACCATCCGCCATAACACGCTGACTGTTAACGCGAAGGGCTTCGGCGTTTACATCCACGACGGCGACAAGACCCAGAACGTCGTGGGATGTGACAACCAGGTCACCGGTGCGCAGTCCGGGCCGTCGAACATCGACTGCACAGACAGCTGACACGGCTCGGGTCAGGGCGGGTGTGCGCTCAGGGGACCACGACTCTCAGGGGACCATGTCTCTCAGGGGACCATGGCACGCAGCCGTACCTGCTCCTGCAGCCAGTACAGCTCCTGCGCCCACAGGCGCAGCCGGGCCACCGCCGCCAGCTGCGCCGCCAGCGCCCGGGCGACCTCGGGCCGGGTGAGATTCTGCAACGACTCGGGCGGCCATCGCCAGTCGGCGTCATCATGAGCCGCGCGCCGGTAGGCAGCCCCGAGCAGGGCGACCTCGGCCAGCGCGAAGTCGACCTGCTCGGTCACCATCGCGAGGCGGGCACGCAGGTCCTCGGCGCTGATGGGAAACCTCCCTACCGTCGACCACCCTGGGAGATCAGGGGATCAGGAGTTCGGCGGGGCCGAAATCATCATGGGCCGCCGGACATCCTCTCCGGAATCGTACGAGCATTCGGGCGGCGCGCACAGCACGGGATTGCCCACACTTCGGCGAGCCGGCACCGGGTGGGTGATTACCCGACGGGGGTGAGCGAGGGGCCCGGGCCGGTGAGTATGTGAGGTGACCTCCAGGTCGGGTAAGCGGACCTGCGGGGGCCAAACCGGCACCCTTCCAGCCCGATCACCAGGGGGGACCGGTGGATCTGACGTCACCAGTAATCCTGATCATGCTCAGCTTTCCGCTCATCGCGATGATCGGAATGCTGATGATGAGCAGGATCGAAAGGAGCCTTTCGGCGGTAGGACCACGCAAACGGTCGATCGCGGACGAACCGGCTCCAACCCGCTCGGCTTCGGCAGGTTCGGCGGACGGCGCGCCCCACGAAGCCGGCAACGAACCAGGTCGGGACCCGGTGAGCCAGACCGGGCTCAGCCAGGCCGGGATCGAGGTGGTCGAGCTGGTCGAGCTGGTCGAGCTGGTCGAGGGCTCACCCGGCGGGCCGTCGAGCGGCCTCCTCGACCCGCAGGCGACCGGCGAGACCGGTCTCGCGGACAAGTTCGGCGAAGGCGGGCAGGGCCGCACGGATGCGCAGCTCGGTGTGGACCCGGCGCAGCAGAAGCTCCGCCCGGAGGAGGGCGGCAAGGCCCGCGATGTCCACCGACGCAAGATCGCCGACATCCACCGTCACCACACCGCCGCCCCGGCCCAGCAGCTCGCCGATCTGCTCGCGGAAACGTAGCCTGCCGACGGTGTCGAACTCGCCACCGAGCTCGATGACGACCTCGTCGCCGGTCCGCCGCACCGTCATTCGCGTCGCTGTCGCGTCGACCCGCACCTGTGGCCCCCGGGATGTCCGTCCGTCGCAGCACGGGCAACCATCCCGTGGGCTGGTCACAGAGAGTAACATGAGCGCGGTAATCGTTGAACTACTGTTACTGATTGCCGCCACCGCGGGGCCGTGCCGGCCCGACGCGGATCGGACCGGAGCGGGATCAGCCTCAGGCGGAGCGGAGCAGACTGATCAGCGCGTTGGTGGAGCTGTCGTGGCGCAGCGGCACCGAGTGATCGGTCAGCTCGGGGATGATCCGCCCGGCGAGCACCTTGCCCAGCTCCACACCCCACTGGTCGAAGCTGTTCACCCCCCAGATCACGCCCTGGGTGAAGACCTTGTGTTCATAGAGGGCCACCAGCTGCCCCAGCGTGAACGGATCCAGCCTGGACGCCAGCAACGTGTTCGTCGGCCGGTTCCCGGCGAACGTGCGGTGCGCCACGAGCTCCGGCGCGACCCCCTCGGCGGCCACCTCCGCGGCCGGTTTGCCGAACGCGAGCGCCTCGGTCTGGGCCAGGAAGTTGGCCATCAGCAGGATGTGCTGGTCGACCTCGCCGACACCGGGGTGGTTCGGCCGCACAAAGCCGATGAAGTCGGCCGGGACCACGGTCGTTCCCTGATGCAGGAGCTGGAAATAGGCATGCTGACCGTTGGTTCCGGGAGTGCCCCACACCACCGGGCCGGTGGGCACCTGTACGGGCCGTCCCTCGAGATCAACTGACTTGCCGTTACTCTCCATGTCGAGCTGCTGCAGGTACGCCGGGAAACGGGCCAGGTACTGGCTGTAGGGCAGCACCGCGTGCGTCTGGGCGCCGAAGAAGTCCCGGTACCACAGGCCGAGCAGGCCGAGCAGAACCGGAATGTTCCGTTCGAACGGAGCGGTCCGAAAATGGACGTCCATCGCGTGGAAACCGGCGAGCATCTCCCGGAAGTGCGCCGGGCCGATCGCGACCATCAGCGACAGGCCGATCGCGGAGTCCATGGAGTAACGCCCGCCCACCCAGTCCCAGAACTCGAACATGTTGGCGGTGTCGATACCGAACTCGGCGACCTTCTCCGCGTTGGTCGAGACCGCGACGAAATGGGCCGAGACGGCCTTCTCCCCGAGCGCCGCGGTCAGCCAGGAACGGGCGGCCCGGGCGTTCGCGAGGGTCTCCAGGGTCGTGAAGGTCTTGGACGCGACGATGAAGAGGGTCTTCGCCGGGTCCAGATCGTGGGTCGCCTCCCAGACGTCGGTCGGATCGACGTTGGAGACGAACCGGACCGCGATCGAGCGGTCGGTGTAGTCCCTCAGCGCCTCGTAGGCCATGGCCGGGCCGAGGTCGGAACCACCGATGCCGATGTTCACGATGGTCGTGATGTGCTCGCCGGTCGCACCCGTCCACACCCCGGATCGGACCCGGTCCGCGAAGGCCGACATCCGGTCGAGCACCGCGTGCACCTCGGGCACGACGTCGACCCCGTCCACCCGGATGCTGACGCCCGCCGGGGCACGCAGCGCGACGTGCAGGACCGGCCGGTTCTCGGTCACGTTGATCCGCTCGCCGCCGAACATCGCCTCGATGCCCGACCGCAGCCCGGCCGCTTCGGCGAGCGCCACGAGCAGCTCGATCGTCCGAGATGTGACGATGTTCTTGGAATAGTCCAGATAAAGGCCATCCGCCTGCACGGTGAATGACTCGGCCCGCTTCTGGTCATCGGCAAAAAGCTGGCGCAGCGTCACCCCGGAGATCTCCGTGTGGTGCGCGGCGAGCGCCGCCCACTGGGGGGTCCGTTCCACGGCCGTTCCCGCCGCGCGGGCGGTGGTCTCGGTGTTCGCCATGACGTGGGGCCCTTCCTCGATGGCAGTGCTCCCGTACGGCCGCGTCCCCGCGCGCCCGCACGGCCGAACACCTGTCGACGATGACCAGCATGCTGCAGTCGCCCATCTGACGCGCCCGCCGGGTCGCTACCAGGGGCGGAATGGGGGGTATGAGGCCGTAGTATCGCCGGGAAAGCGCTGATGGCCCCGCATTGGCAGCAGGCGTCCCGCGGTCGCGCGTGACGCGGGCGACCGAGGCGGAACCAGCACCATCCAACACGGCAACAGATGCGAACCAACCGCGGGGCTGCGCAGGCACAATCCCGCACGATGTGGCCCTCGGGTGTCACCACCGTGTGGTGATCATGGTGACGACCCGGCAGCCGGTGACGGACGGAACCGACCTTGCTTATCGACAGATCTCTCGTAGAGGCGGCGCTCCCTGGCTACGCGGTCGAGGGGGACCTCGGCAAGGGAGGCTACGGCCTCGTGCTCGCCGGCCAGCACCGGCTCATCGGCCGCAAGGTCGCCATCAAGATCCTCCTTGACACGAGCGACGACCCCGATCTACGTGCGCGCTTCCTTTCCGAAGCCCGCGTCCTCGCCGAGCTCGACCATCCGCACATCGTGCGCATCCACGACTACGTCGAGCACCAGGGAACCTGCCTGCTGGTGATGGAGCTGCTCTCCGGCGGCACGCTGAAGCAGCGGATGGCCACCGGGAAGCTCTCCCCGGAGACCATCTGCGCCATCGGCATCGCCGCGTCAGCCGCACTCGCGACCGCGCACAGCCACGGCGTGCTCCACCGGGACGTCAAGCCCGACAACATGATGTTCGACGGCGCCGGCCTGCTCAAGGTCACCGACTTCGGCATCGCGAAGATCTTCGACGGCGCCGAGACGACCGCCAGCGCCATTCTCGGCACGCCGCGTTACATGGCCCCCGAGCAGATCATGGGCGGGCGGCTGTTCCCCGCCACCGACCTGTACGCGCTGGCCGGCGTCCTCTACGAGATGCTCGCCGACAGGCCGCTGTTCGGCCGGCAGATGGCCGTGCAGCCACTGACACATCACCACCTGAGCGTGATGCCCGAACCGCTCACCATGGTGCCCGCGCCGATCTCCGCGGTCATCATGCGAACCCTCGCCAAGGAGCCCGGCGCCCGCTTCTCGGACGCGTCGGAGCTCGCCCAGGAGCTCGCCGCCGCGGGCACCCGCTCGTTCGGCCCAGGCTGGTTCGCCCGCTCCGAGGTGAAGGTGCGGGTGGATGACGACATCCGCGCCGCGCTGGGCGGCTCCGGCACGGGCATGCAGTCGGGCGCCGCCCCGACGGTTCGCGCCAGTGGCGGCTTCCCGGCCGGTGGCCCCGGCGGCGTGGGCGGCCCGAGCTACCCGCCGGGACCGGGCCAGCAGGGACCCGGCCAGCCCGCGGGCGGCGGCTACCGCGGCCAGCCGCAGGGCGGGCCACAGGGCCAGCCGCACCCGGGCTACCCGGGCACAGGCTCCCAGCTGCCCGGTATGAGCCGCCCCGGCCAGCCCGGCTACAGCCAGACCGGCTTCAACCAGCCCGGCTACAACCAGCCGGGCCATAACCAGCCGGGCTACGGCCAGCCGGGTTACGGCCAGCCCGGCGGCAGCACTCCGCACCCACGGCCACTGCAGGGCCCACCGAGCACGACGCCCGCGCCCGGCCCGCTCACGCCGCCAGGCTCGACACCACAGCCACGCCCGGTGGGGCTGCCACCAGGCTCGACACCACAGCCGGCGCCGCTGGGGCGTCCCGGGCCGACCCGTCCCTTCCCCGGCCAGCCGGGCCAGGGCGGGTCGAACTTCGGCGGCCAGGGCTGGGGCGGCGCGAACGCAGCGCCGACCCACCGCCCCCCGGCGCAGAACGTTCCGCCGGGGAGCCAGCGGCCGCCCGGCCACCGCAACCAGGACAGCAACGACAACAGCCGTACCCTGATCATCGCGGCGGTCGTCTTCGTTCTGGTCGTCGCGCTGACGGTTGGCCTCGTCGTGGCCCTGTCCGGCGGCGGCAAGGACGACGGAGGCGACGAGGTCCGCTCCAGCCCGGCGAACGCAGTCGCCTACAGCGGAGCGGCTGTCACGGTGCAGGGTCTGAGCCCCTACAGCCTCTCGATCGACGACCAGGGCGCGCTGCTGATCACCAGCCTCGCGACCGACCGGCTGCAGAAGATCTCCGCCACCGGTGCGGTGTCCGACCTCGCCGGCACCGGCTCGGGCGGGTTCAGCGGCGACGGCGGGCCCGCGACCGCCGCGAAACTCGACGGTCCGGGTTCCGCGGTGACCGACGGGAAAGGCAACATCTACATTCCCGACGCGCGGAACTACCGCATCCGGAAGATCGCCTCGGACGGGACCATCAGCACGATCGCGGGCACCGGCGTCGCCGGCTATTCGGGTGACGGCGGCCCGGCGACCGCCGCGCAGCTCAAAAGCGCGGAAAAGCTGGCTGTCGCCCCGGACGGATCGATCTACGTCGCGGACTACGAGAACCACCGCATCCGGAAGATCGGCACGGACGGAATCATCACCACGATCGCCGGCACGGGCGTCGACGGCTACTCCGGAGAGGGTGGCCTGGCCACGGCCGCCACGCTGAACGGCCCGAACGATGTCGAGGTGGCCAGCGACGGCACCCTCTACATCGCCAATCTCGGCAGCGACACCGTCCAGAAGATCAACACGGACGGAACCATCCACACCGTGGCCGGAACCGGCGAGCAGGGCTATTCCGGCGACGGCGGCCCGGCGACCAAGGCCCAGCTCTCCATTCCGTCGGTCTCCCTCGGCAGCAACGGCACGCTCTACATCGCCGACTACGGCAACAACCGGATCCGCAAGGTGGACGCGAACGGCACGATCACCACCATCGCCGGCACCGGATCCGAAGGCAGCTCCGGTGACGGCGGCCCGGCGACGGAGGCCAAGTTCACCGATCCGAGCTCGGTGGTCGAGGACTCCACCGGGGCGCTCTACATCGCCGATTCGGGCAACAACCGGATCCGACGCATAGCCCCCGACGGCACGATCACGACGATCGCCGAGTAAGCCGGAAAAGGACATGCCCCGAACGAATCGGAACAGCAGCGTGCGGAGAATGGCCCGGTGACTTCCATCGACCTGGGGCGAGTCGCCGGCGCGCTGACCGGCTACGAGCTCGGAGCGGAGCTCGGGCGCGGCGGTTTCGGCGCCGTGCTGGCCGGGCGCCATCGCCTGATTGACCGGGATGTCGCGGTCAAGGTCCTGCTGGAGCCGGCCGGCGCCCACGGCGGGGGCGACAGCGACCTGCGGGACCGGTTCCTCTCCGAGGCCCGCGTCCTGGCCGGCCTGGACCACCCGCATGTCGTGCGCATCTACGACTACGTCGAGCAGGACGGCCTGTGCCTGCTGGTCATGGAGCAGCTCACCGGCGGCAGCCTGAAGACGCACGGGCCGGGCCTGCGCGACCCGCGCGCCGCCTGCGCCGTCGGGCTGGCCGCCGCGGCGGCGCTGGCCGCCGCCCATGATCGCGGTGTCCTGCACCGGGACGTCAAGCCCGACAACCTGATGTTCGCCGGAGACGGCATGCCCAAGGTCACCGACTTCGGCATCGCCAAGATCCTTGAGACGACGGCGGCGACCACCACCGGCCTCGTCGGCACTCCGCGGTACATGGCCCCGGAGCAGATCACCGGCTCCCGGCTCGGGCCGGGCACCGACCTGTACTCCCTCGGTGTCGTCCTGTACGAGCTGCTCGCGGGGCGGACCCCGTTCCCCGCCGGCCTGACCGTCCCGGCGCTGCTGCACCACCACATGTCGGTGCCGCCGCTGCCGCTCGACGAGGCTCCGCCGCCGCTGGCGGCGGTGCTCCTCACCGCGCTCGCGAAGGAGCCGGCCTGGCGCCCGCCGACGGCGCACGACTTCGCCCTGTCCCTCGCCTCCGCGGCCACCTCCGTGTTCGGACCCGGCTGGCTCGCCGCCAGCGGCGTCCCGGTGCGGTTGGCCGACGACGTGCTCGCCGCCGCCGGCCACACCCAGGGCACCACGCCGAGGCCCGCCGAGATCGCCAGGCAGCTCGGGGGCGACGGATCCGCCGGCCGCCCGCCGTACGCGGGCGCCGTTCCATACGCGGGTGCCGCTCCGTACGCGGGTACCGCTCCGTACGCGGGTACCGCGGGGTTAGCCCCGACCAGGGTCGAGGGCTACGCGGATGAGACCGTCGGCCCATCGACCGGGCACCGCGGGCCCAACGGGCCCAACGGGCCCAGCGGCCCCCACGGGCATCGCCAGTCGACCGGCCCGGGAGGCCGTTCGCGGCGCGCGAAGATCATCACTGCGTCGGCGACGGCCGCGGCCGTGCTCGCGGTGGCACTCGGGCTGGGGATCTGGCTCACCGCCGGCGGCTCCGACCCCGAGGGACCGGCCTATGCGGGCAGTGAGGCGGTCGAGGTCAGCGGCCTCTACAGAGCGGACGGGATCGGCATCGGCCCCGACGGTTCGCTGTACCTCGCCGACAGCGGCTCGTCCGGGCAATGGCAGGGCCAGGTCCTGCGACTGAGCCCCGACGGGACGCTCACCCACCTCGCCGGGGTCGGCCCGCCCGCGACCACGCCGAGCCCCACCGCCGAAAGCACAGACGCAGCGGCCTCGTCCCCGTCGAGCTCACCGTCACCGACCCCGTCACCGACGCCGGTGCTCGGCGAGGGGGGGCCGGCCACACGTGCGGACCTGATCGCCCCGGTCGCGGTCGCCGTCGGCCCCGACGACGACGTCTACGTCGCGGACAGCGACGACGGCCGGATCCGCCGCGTCGCCAACGGGAAGATCACCACCGCCGCCGGCGCCGGGCCGGGTGAGGGGTTCAGCGGAACCTCCGGCAAGGCCGTCGGTGCCAAGCTTTCCGACCCCCGAGCATTGGCCGTCTCCGATGAGGGCGACCTCTACATCGCCTCCGGCTACCGCGTCCGCAAGGTGACGTCGGACGGCATCATCAGGGTGATCGCCGGCACCAGCGACTCCGGCACCACCGGCGACAACGGCCCGGCGGTGGAGGCGACGCTCACCAGCCCGTCCGGGCTTGCTCTCGCCGACGACGGAACGCTCTATGTCGCGGACAGCAGCGCGCACACGGTTCGCAAGATCTCGACCGACGGGAAGATCACGCTGGTCGCCGGTACGCCCGGTGCCTACGGCTACTCCGGTGACGGTGGCGCCGCGACGTCGGCGAAGCTCTACAACCCGCACGGCCTCGCGGTCGGGCCGGAGGGCGAGCTCTACATCGCCGACACCTACAACGACGTGATTCGCGTGGTCACCACGGACGGTAAGATCAACACGTTCGCCGGCACGGATGACGTCAACGCGAACACCGCTGACGGTGCCATCGCGACCGAGACCGAGTTCAGTTATCCCTCCGGGCTCGCGATCGACGCCTCCGGCGCGGTGTACGTGAGTGAGCCCGACCGGGGTACCGTCCGACGGATTGGTCCGGACAAGTTCGTGACGACCGTCCTGCGAAAGGCGGCCGACTAGATCACACCGCAGGCACCGAGCGAGGAGCTGCATGTTCGATCGGCGGGAGTCCTTCGACCGTCGCGAGGTGCTTCGCCTGGCCGGCAGGGGGCTGGCCGTGCTCGGTGCCGGCGGGCTCGCCGCCGGTGGTCTCGCCGGCTGCGGTGGCGATGACGACGACGGCCCCGGCCGGCCGGGCGGAGTCGACGAGGGAACGCCGAGCGAGCGCGACTGGCAGCGGCTGTCGGAGCAGCTCTCGGGCCGCCTGGTCCGGCCTGGATCCGACGAGTACAGCACCGCGCTCCAGCTGTTCGACCCCGCCTTCGACAGGATCCAGCCGCAGGCGGTCGCCTACTGCGCGTCTGCCTCGGATGTGGCCCTCGCCGTGGGCTTCGCGCGTTCCGCGGGCATCGCCCTCGCCGCTCGCTCCGGCGGGCACAGCTATGGCGGCTATTCGACGACGACCGGCCTGGTCATCGACGTCTCGACGCTGAACGAGGTGCGTCCGGGCAACCGGTCGGGCCTCGGTGTCGCCGCGAGCGGCGGGGCCACCGCGGGATCGGGGGTCGCCACCGTCGGCGCCGGGGCCCCGCTCGTCGATGTCTACGACCAGCTCATCCAGGCCGGCGCGATGATCGCGGCCGGCTCCTGCCCGACCGTCGGCATCGCCGGGCTGACCCTCGGCGGCGGCATCGGCGTCCTCGGCCGGCGCCACGGGCTGACCTGCGACCAGCTGCTGGCCGCCGAGGTCGTCCTGGCGTCGGGGGAGATCGTCCAGGTGGACGCCGAACGGGACGCCGACCTCTTCTGGGCGCTGCGTGGTGGTGGCGGCGGCAACTTCGGGGTCGTCACCTCCTTCACGTTCGCCACGCATCCGGCCACACCGCTGACGGTGTTCAGCTACCGCTGGCCCTGGGACGTCGCCGCCGAGGTGGTGGCCGCCTGGCAGGACTGGAATCTCGGCGCCGACGCGCCTGACGAGCTGTGGTCCACGTGTGTCGTCACGACGACCACCGGCTCCGATGGGAAGGGCACACCCGCGATCCGGGTCAGCGGGGTGCTCAGCGAGCCGGGCGGCTCGACCACCGGCACCGGCACCAGCAGTGGCGCCACCGGCACCGGCGGCGGGGCCGGTTCGCGGACCGCGCTCGGCGGCAGCGCGGGCAGCACCGTGGCCGCGCCGGCGCGGGACCTGCTCGCCCACCTGGTCGACGCGGTGGGCAGCCGGCCGGCGTCCACCTTCGCGGCCCAGCGTGGGCCGCTGGAGGCCATGCTGATCGAAGGCGGCTGCTCGGGGCGGAGCGTGGCGCAGTGCCACCTCGCCGGGCGCCATCCAGACGGAACCCTGCAGCGGGCCGCCCAGCTGGCGGCCTCGAACTTCCTCACCGCGCGGCTGCCGGCCGCCGGGACCGAGGCCGTGCTCGCCGCCGTCGAGGCCAGGCAACGCGAGACCGGGCTTCGGTCCGGCGGTGTCATTCTCGACAGCTGGGGCGGTGCCATCGGGCAGGTTGGCCCGCAGGACACCGCGTTCGTGCACCGCGACGTGCTGGCGAGCGCCCAGTACGTCGCCGGCTACGACATCGGGGACAGCGCGGAGCTCAAGGCCCGCAACGCCGAGTGGCTGCGGGCGACCACGGTCCGGATGAGCCCGTACGTGGCGGAGTCGGCGTACCAGAACTACATCGACCCGGAGCTCAGAAGCTGGGAGAAGGCCTACTACGGCTCGAATCTGGCGCGCCTGCGCTCGGTGAAGCGCGCCTACGACCCGGACAACGTCTTCGCCTTCGCCCAGAGCATCCGCCCCGCGTGACGCATTCTCACCCGCCCGCCAGCGCAGATCGAAATCACCGACAGTAGCGACAACTACAGGCTGTCGCCGCTCCGGACAGGGAGTCGACGTCACCTGCCCGGAGCGGTGTGGATCAGTACATCGGTTGATCCCCACCTCCGACTACTGGCTGCTTCTAGTCCAACCACTGTCCGTTCCATGTCCGCCGACACCTGGCGATGTCTCCGCGATAGCAGGCGTTCCCGGCCCGAGCGGCACTGATCGCCCGGCGAGGGCGAACACCTCCCCGCGCTGGCCGGTCAGGGAGGCGACAGCGCGGCCGCGTGGTTCCCTGCGGCATCACGAGGACCACCGGAAGGCCGCGCGTGGACCCGGTTGTGGCACGGCGGTTCCCCTTGCGACCACTACTCAAAGTCAGTACACACGTGCTGTCGGCAACCACCGACAGTCACCACCGGCGCCGGTCCCGGCAGGCACCGGCTCGCCAATCGCAGTTCAGGAGGTCCACATGAAGCAGTTGATCTGGCCGTGGGGAGTGACCATCTTCATCATCTTCTTCATGGTCACCTCGCCGGGAGACGCCGCCGATGTGGTCCACAGCGCCTTCGGTGCGCTGGGCACGGTGGCCGACGGGCTCAGCAGCTTCGTCTCCGACGTCGCCGTCTGACAGCGGCGCGACGACCGACACCGCCAACGGCACCGCCAACGGCACCGGCACCGACACCGACACCGACACCGACAATCATCGATCAGAAGCTTCGAGCCAGCGGTCGGGTCACCGCGACGACAGTCGTCCAGTCGGAGAGCTCCGAGAGCACGACCCCCCAGCGGGCGCCCTTCGCGGCGATGACCTGACCGTTCCCGACGTACATGCCGACGTGGCCCGGCGCGATGGCCGTCCCGTCGGAGCCGGGGATGAACAGCAGGTCACCCGGCTGGGGCTCGACCCCGCTGACACGGGGACCGTAGGCCACCTGCTCGGTCGTGACCCGCGGGAGCGAGACGCCGATCTCCCGGTAGGCGGCCTGCACCAGCGACGAGCAGTCCCAGGCACCCGGACCCGTCGCCCCCCAGACGTAGGGCTTTCCGATCTGCGACCACATGAAATCGATCACCGGCTGAAGTGTCTCGACCGACACCTCGACGCCGGTGTCGAGCGAATCGCCGTACACCTGGGCCTGCGCCAGGATCGTACGGACATAGTTGCGCGTTTCCGGATAGGGCGGCACACCGGCAAAGGCCAGCACCGCACCCGGTCCGGCGTTGTAGGCGGCCAGCATCTTCTCCTGCCCTGAACCGGGCACGGAGGCGACGGCCGCCGCGACCGCGCAGTCGTAGCGCGCCGCCGCGGGAATGGCGTCCGCCGGGTTCCACACATCTCCGCTGCCGTGGGCGGCCCAGGTCCCCGGCATGAACTGGGCTATTCCCATCGCGCCGACCTGCGACTGGGCACGGGGATTGAATCCGGATTCCTGGCGCAGCTGGGCGGCGAGCAGCGAGGGCGTCACCTCGGGGCAGCCGGCGGCGTTCGCCGCATCCGTGATCAGCTGCACGTACTCCGTCGGAATCCCCTCGGAGTTCGTGATCGCGCGCCCGCCGACGTTCTGCTCGTCGAGAAAGGGCGCGGCGATCAGCAGAATCAGCACGGAGATCAGCAGAAAGATTCCGCCGATGGTCACGAAGCCGCCGACGCCGAGCCAGACCAGCAGGCGCCCGCCCCGGACCGTGCCGCGCGACGTCCTCGCCATCCCAGCCGCCGCCTCTGCTCGTCGCGTCCGTACTACCGGCCCGGCGCGTCGCCGGCGGCGTTCTCAAGATCGGCGCCGGCGATCCGCCAGGTGCCGTCCGTCCCGACCAGCATCGTGACCGCCGGTGTCGAAACCGTGATCTCGGCGGGCCCGGCACCGGAGATCGTCTCTCGGCGCACATTGAGCAGGAGCGCCACCTGCCCGGACGTGCTGGTGTCGACGCCCCCGACGGGTGTGACCGCGAGCACCGAGACCGTGGAGCGAGTGCCGGCGGCGCGCAGCTCGTCCCAGGCACGACCGGCCTGAGAGCCGTTGTCTCCCCCGGCGGTGCCGTCAGAGCCGCCGGTGCCGGCTCCGGCGAGCTTGGCGGCGAAGTCCGGGGTCAGGCAGTCGCGGGCCCGTTCGACGCCGGCTGCCGGGCCGGCGTCGGTGCGGGCGTCGAACGACTGCCATTTCGTGAAGCAGTCACGAGCCACCGCAGCGGGATCCGTGGGATCAACCGTGGCCTGATTTTCAGCGGTGGCGGTGGCGAGCGGCGGACCCGGCGCCTGACTGGCTCCCGGCGGAGGCCCGGTCGTGGTCGGGGCAGCCGATGGCTGGTCAGAGGTGCCATCGAGCGCTGCACAGCCCGCCGCCGTAACAAGTAGCAGCGAGATCAATGTCACGAATCCAACAGCAACGCGGAACCGGGCGCGATCAAGGCGGTGGTGCGGTGTTCTTCTCGCGTGTCCGCGTGGTCTCACTCGTGGCCGTCCAGCCAGTCACGGACCCGGCCACGACGAATGCGCCACTGATGACCGACCTTGCGCGCGGGGATCGCGCGCTCCGACAGGAGCTTCAGAACCGTGCTCTCCGACAGCCGCAACCAGGTCACCAGTTCGTCGACAGTGAGCACGTCGTCGTCGTCCGAATGGAGCGCTGGACGAGGCGACATCGCAGGTGACGCGCCTGCAGCCACCGGCGCGGCCGGCGGCTCCGCCGTCCTGGCCACGGGCCGGGCGGGCATTCGCGGCGGGCGTGACGAGGCCGTCGGAAAGCGATCCTGCACCACCCAGGGCCCCCTTCTCGGCCGACAACCGACAGCCGTTACGCGTCGGCGAGGGAGGCTAACACCGCAATGCCGACCCTGGCGAGTCCCAACTATCGCTTGTCATACTTGAACGGCTCGTGTTACATCGATCCGACCGCAGCCGAGAGCAAGTAACAGTAAGTAACCGTAACTGGCACCAATTGGCCACCACCAACACCAGATCGAGGAACCAGTCAGACCTGCCAGGAGGGCGACGGCGCGTGAGCGATGTGCCACAGGCACCGTACGGCGAGGAGGGGGACGCGCGGCCCGTTTCGCTGATTGGCGCCCGAATCCCTTCATCCACGCCTTACGCGGCCGAGCTCCCGGCTCGCGACGGCGAGAGCGACGACCGTTCCGCCACCCGGGCTGCCCGCCGCAGGCACCGCAGGCGCGGTGACACGGACGAGCCCGCCGCCACCGGCACTGGTGACGGATCGTGGCAGGACCAGGCGTTCCATCTGGAGGATGCGGCACCCGGCGGCGCCAGGCCCACAGGCCGGTCCGGCATGTCGGGCTCAGGCCGAACCGGCATGCCGGAGCCAGGCCGGGCCGACCCGCCACGCGCCGGCGGCCACAGCGGCCATGACGGTGGCGATGGCAGCGACCAGGAGCCGCGCGGCCAGGCCCAGCGGCGCGGCCGGCGCCTTCCACGCACACCCCCGAGCGCCGGCCGCGACACCTCGGCCACGGCCGGTGGTGAGGTGAGCGGCGGCGGGCGGCGTGCCATCGCGCCACGCGCGGCCCGCCCGGAGCCGCCCGTCGCGGGCGAGCCGCCCCGGCGGGTCGAGGTGGCCCGGGTTCCCGCACCGGTGCCGCCCGGCCGGTTCGCGGCGACCCCGTCGCTGCCACGAGTCACGGCAACCAACGACCAGGGCACCGCACCGGACACGGCTGCGGACGACACCCTGAACCGCCGCCCCGTGCTCCGTCGGGCCGCCACGCCTCGCGCCGTCCCGCCGCCGGCGCCGATGGGCCGCAAGGACCCCAGCTTCCCGCCGGCCACCTCGGGCGCCCTGGCCAACACCGGCAGCTCCAGCACCGGCGTCGCCGCCGGTCCCGGTGCCACCGGCAGCCCCGGCGGCACAGCGGCACCAGGCCCCGCCGGAACGCCCCGCGGGCGCGCCGGGTCCGGTTCCGGCCGCGGTGCTTCCGGGGCTTCCGGGGCCTCAGGTGGCAGAGGAACGATCAGCGGCTCCGGTGCCTTGACGACCTCGCCGGGCCAGCGTCCCGAGCCCGCGGAGCCGTCGGCGCGTCGCGGCGGATACCAGGGCGGCACCAGCGCGCCGCCGCCGGGCCGCCGGCCCACGACGGCCGGCCCGCGCCGGCCCGGCCGGCCGTCGGCGCTCGCACCCAGGACACCCTCGACCGACCCGGCACCCGTTACCGGCCCAACGCCCGTAACCGGCCCAGCTCCCGTAGCCGATCCGGCGCCCACAGGCGACCCGGCGCCCGCGCCGCCGACAGCCTGGGAGCAGCCCGGCTGGCCAGCCCAGGCACCAGCGGGCGCGGAGGAGGCAGCGGCCCGGCCGGTCGATTCATACGCGCCGCCGGAAGTGCCCAGCTACCCCGGTCAGAGCGAAGTCAGTGGCACGGAGCCCACCTACCCGGCCGAGATCCACCCAGCCGAAGCCCATCCGGCCACACCGGCGGCTTCCGCCGGCCAGGCCTGGCCCGCGGTGGACCCGGCCTGGCCGACTGCCGACCCCGCCTGGCCCGCGGTGGGTCAGGCGTGGCCGTCGGCCGATCAGGCCTGGCCAGCCGACGGTCAGGCCTGGCCGGTGGTCGAGTCCACGCCGGGCGCCGCAGACACCGCCGGTGACGCCCTCGGCGACACCGCCGCCGCTGCGGCCTCCGCCTGGGGCGACGTCGACGGGTGGTCCCAGGAGCCCGGTGTCACCGAGGCCGCCACGGCGCTCCAGCCCGAGATCCCGGCGCTGCCCGTCGAGTCGGGTGACCGCCCCGGCTCCGTCGCACCGCACGGCGTCGCCGGGGCGGATCACGTCGACCAGGTCGACGGCGAGCTCGCGACCGAGGCAGCCGACCAGGTCTCCCTGCTTGGTCCTGATCCGGACGCGGAGGAGAGCACCGGCTATCCGCAGAGCGATGTCGACATGTGGGGCGATGACGATGCCCCACTGTCGTCGGTGTCCCCGGCGTCCCCGGTGTCGTCCGAGGACGGGCGCCGGCGGCGTCCGTCGACGGCGCTGCTGCCATCGGGCCGGCATCGCAGGTCAGGCCTCGAACCCGACCATGCCCAGGAGCACCCGTCGGCGGTCGCGAACCGAGCCTCGTCCCGGAGCGCCTGGCCGGGGCAGGAGACCTGGGCCGACGCGGACGACGACGAGCCCTGGGAGGAGATCCCGCTGCGGATCACTCTCATGGACCGCGCCGCAGCCGTCCTGCCGGGCTCGTGGCGGATCGCGGTGACCTCGCTCTTCCCGTACTCGGGCACCACGACGCTGGCCGGCGTCGTCGGTCTGACCCTGGCCGGTGTCCGCGCGGAGCCGGTGCTCGGTGTCGATCTCCATCCGGGGACGACCACCCCCGGCTTCGTGCCCCCCACCGCCGACAGCATCGAGATCGACGAATCACGCGGTGACAACCTGGTGAGCCGCGTGGGCAGCCGGGGTGTCACCACCGTCTCGGACATCGCGCGGCAGCGCGGATCCGGCGTCGCGATGCCACCCGAGGAGGTTCAGGCCCTCATCGGCGCCCGTCGCTCGGGCGCCATGTTCGACCTCGACGTACTGCCCATCGAGCGCCCCGCGGGAATGGACGCGGATACGAACGCGGGCGCGGGCGCACTGGTGCCGGTGGACGAGCCGGTAACGCCGGGAACGCTCCGAACCGTGCTCGGCGCGCTGGCCCACGCCTATCCGCTGATTCTCCTGGACGCACCGGCGGCGGCCCCGCTCACTCCGACGGCGATCCGCTCCGCGGACGCGGTGATTCTCGTGACGCTGGCGACCGCCTCGGATCTGGAGACCACCCTCGCCGACCTGCTCGACCCGCAGGGCGCGCTGGCCGGCGTCGGGGTGAACAGCCGGGAACGGCTTCGCCGCGAAGAAGCCGGAGCCCAGCCCGGCCCCGCCGTCATCGCCGCCGTGGTGTCACCGCGGCGAGGCCGGCCCTCACCCCGGACCAGGACCGCCACGGCCCAGCTGGCCCGCTATGTCGACGCAATCGTGCGGGTCCCCTACGATCCGCGCCTCGACCCCAGCCGCGGAACCCCGGTCCGGATTCCGAGGCTGCGCTGGGCGACCCGGCGGTCCTATCTGCGGCTGGCCGCCGAGACCGTGGACGCGTTGGCCGCAATGGCAGACGCCGAGGTCAGCGCGCCCGTTCCGGCGGATCGCCCACTCCTGGGCCCACCGTCGCCGCTAGCGATTCCCAACGGTTCGACGCGGCTACACACCGGCGATGCCGATCACCCCGAGGTGCCCGGCGTATCATTTGGCGACCTGCGGCCCGGAAGCAAACCCACGCGGGTGTCCGGGCCGGATCGTCCGGGCGGTCAACCGCCTGCGGGAGGGGAACCAAGATGATCGTGGTTGCGGCAACCGCCTCAGCAACAGCCTTTCTCGCCAACGTAGAGGTCAACCCGGACGACGCCAAGGCGCCCGGCATCAACGCGCTGAAAGACCTGGTCAACGGGCTGGCCGCGTATGCGGTCGTCGCCGCCGTGGCCTCCGTGTTGTTGGGCGGAATCGCGTGGGCTCTCGGTGAGCGGATGGGGCTGGACCGCGCTTCGGCGGTCGGCAAGAGCGGAGTCCTCGCGGGCTTCGGCCTCGCCTTCCTGGTCGGTGCCGCCGCCACCTTCGTCAACTTCTTCATCGCCACCGGCAGCAGCGCGGACGATGCCACCGACAACACCAACAGCATGCGTCCGCCCGCCGTGGTCCTGACCATCACCCCAGCCCCCGCCGAAGACATCGTCGATGATCCCGACGTGGTCCATGCACCGCCGTCCGCAGACTTCTAGGCGGTTCCGGAGGTATCTGGCCTCCGACATTGCGATGATGACCCTGCCGGCAACGGAGGGGAGTAGGCGTTGGTAAGCCTCGCAGAGTGGGCATTCGGACGTCTGATCGTTGTCATCGTCGCAGCGTCAACGGTGACCGCGGTCGGAGTCGGCACCGTGGCCTTCTTCATCGGACGGCAATCGGTGGACACCAGCCCTGAGGCATCGGCCAGCGCCGAGCCGAACCCCGTCGTGCCCTCGGCACAGGCTTCGGCAGCGCCGACAGCCGTGGTCCCGACACCCGACGATGTGCCCACGCCCACAGGCGAAGCCGGTCCGGTCGGCGCCCCCACGCGGGTCAACGAGTTCGGGGTCCCGGTCGGCTACCCCCATACAAGCTCCGGCGCCATAAGCGCCTGCGGAAACTACTACACCGCGTACAATAACCGCGCCAATAGATCACAGGAAAAAATCCGCGAGTTCTTTTCTTCAATTGCAGATCCAAGGTCAGTCGAAACGCTCGCTAGCGGCATCTTGCGAGTTGATCAGGAAAATGCCGCCATCCTCGGCGTTCCATCAATTCAGGATCCTCTGGTTAACTTCGATGCTCGGCCGCTCGGATATCAAATAGAGGCCAGCTCCGATTCCGAGGCAAAGATACTGGTCTGGGGTGCAATTTCACTAGGCGTTTACGACTCGGCTGACCCGGTTAAGCAAGCGCAAGTTCGTTGGGGCTCCGAAGTCTGTCAAGTTCGCTGGCAGCAGGACGACTGGAAGCTGATAAACGCAGACGACGGTCCAGATGGTCCGCTACTTCACAGTCGTAGCGCCGGAGACTTCAAAGAGTTCGTAGTGGCTGGAGGTCCGCAATCATGACGGGTGGCATGGTGGCCTCCGCGCCAGCAGATCAGAGTGTAGTCCTTGCGTGGACTCCTTTGACGCCACTAAAAGATCTCGCCGGCGGAGCCGCCGACGACTTCTTGGACTCTGTCGGCAAAGCGTTCTGTAACATGGCGGCGGACCTTTCGTCGTCCGTCTTCAGCTTTGCGGCACAGAAGACCGCTGTAGATCTCAACGCGCAGTATGTCGTCGACAACTACAACATCGTCTTCGGCGTATCGGTGCTCATCGTCACCGGGCTCTTCCTCTGTTCGTGCACCGTAGCGGCACTACGGGGCGATCCGCACGTGTTCGTCCGGGCCCTGGCCACCACCGGCACGGCGATCATCGGCTCGTTCATCGCCCTGACACTGCTACAGATGGTCCTGGCCGCCTCGGACGGCATGGCCGAGGCCTTCGGCAATGACAAGGCCCTGGGAGCGGACCTCGTAGCGCAGCTCCGAGAGCTACCCGAACAGGGAAATTTCGCGCTAGATCTGGTGCTGTCCCTCCTGGTGGCGATCTTCGCCTTCACGCTTTTCGTCGTGCTCTACATCCGCAAGGTCGCGATCATCGTGGTGGCGGTGTTCATCCCGTTGTATCTGGCGGGGCAGCCCACGATGACGACCAGCGCATGGATGAAGCGCGCCACCGAGACGCTGGTGGCGCTGATTTTCGCGAAGCCCGTCATCTACGCGATTTTCGCGCTCGGCGCCGGCATCGCCCAGGACACCGGTGGATCCACGGTTGACCAGACACTGAGCATTCTCAGTGGTGTCGTAGTGATGATCGCGGCCGTCCTCTCGCCGTTCATGCTGATGCACCTGCTCGGATTCGCCGACGTCCAGCTCATGCGCGCGGTCGGGTCCGCCGGGCAGCGCAGTGCGGCGTCGTTCGGGCACGGTGCCGGCGCGCTGCTCGGTTCGACGTCCCGGGAGACGTTCCGCGGAATCGGTTCACGGCTCCAGACCAGAAACCGGGGAATGCTCGGCGACGCGGGTGCCTTCGGCGGCCCGACCGTTCCCGCGGCCCGTCCGGCGGTGCGGCCCGGCCGCGGAGGGTCCGGTTCCCCGGCGCCGGTCGGAACGCCTGCCCGTGCGGGTGCCGCCGGGACTGTACGCGCCAGGGTGAACCGCTCGGAGGGTTCGGGTGTCGGCGTCGGCGCGGCCCCGGCCGGGACGAGGTCCGGCCGGAACACCGTCGGCGCGGCCGCTGCGACGCGAGCCGTCCCCGCCAGGGCGGGAGCTCCGAGCGGGGGCGGCGGCCGGGCGGCGGCCGCCGCGCCGGCGCGCACCCCGGTGGCCCGGACCGCCGCCCCGGCCGCGCACGTCTCAGGCAACACCGTGGCCAGGCCGCCGGTGACTCCGCAGGCCGCACCGCGAGTCACGCCGCCGGCGCGCACAGGAGGTGGCGAGTAGCCCGTGGTATCCGAACGCAGCTATCGATTCGGGCCCCTGGAGCGCGGCGGGGTACTCCTCGGCATGCGCTGGCCCCAGCTGGCGCTCCTCATCGGCGTCATGCTGTCGGTGCTGGGCGCGCTGCGTTCGCCGTTGATACTCGTTCCCCTGTGGGTGCTGCTGGCCGCGGGGTTCGCCTTCGTCGCGTTCGTCCGGGTGGAGGATCGTAACCTCGACCAGTGGGTGCCGATCATGTTCGGCTTCGCGATGCAGAAGGTGACGGGCGAGACGGTGTTCCGTGGAGGCTACTTCCGACTCGGTCCCACCGAGGACCGGATTTCCAGGACGGTCCTGCCGGGGCCGCTGTCGGGCCTGGTCATCCTGTCGTTCCCGGTGGGTGGCGGCCGGTACGTGGCCGTGGTGAAGGACGCGAAGAAGCAGACCTACACGGCGGTGCTGCAGGTGAAGGGCAGCCAGTTCGCCCTGCTCGAGTCCGGGGATCAGCAGTCCCGGGTCGACGCCTGGGGCGAACTGCTCGCCGGCCTGACCGGTGGTGGCGGCAAGCTCTCCCGCATCCAGTGGCTGGAACGGACCCTGCCGGACTCCGGTGACCAGCTTCAGCGGCACTGGCGGGTCCGCGGCCACCACGACGACTCCTGGGCCGCGCAGGCCTACGAACAGGTCATCGACGCGGCCGGCCCGGTCGCGCAACGGCATGAGACCTACCTGTCCTTCCAGCTCCGGGCGAAGGACGCGCGCCGTGCCATCCAGCGGGCCGGTGGCGGCGACGAAGCGGCCTGCGCGGTGCTGCTCAGCGAGCTGCGGACGATGGAGGCCGCACTGGCGCGGGCGTCGATCAACACTGTCGGCTGGCTCCCGCCCCGCGCGCTCGCCGCGGTCATCCGCACCACCTACGACCCCTACTCGATCGAGATGATCGACGCCCGGGGTGGCGCGAGCACCGACCTCGCCGGTGGTCTCAAGGGTCTGCCGTCGGGCATCAACCCGGCCATCGCCGGGCCCATCCGCACGGTGAACGCCTGGGATCACTACCGCACCGACTCGGGCTTCCACACCACCTACTGGATCAACGGCTGGCCGCGAGTCCCGTCCCCGGCTGCCTTCCTCGCGCCGCTGCTGATGGAGACCACCTGCCGGCGCACCGTCTCGCTCGTGGTGGAACCGCTGCCCGGTCGCAAGGCGGAGAAGGCCGTGAACCGGCGTCGCATGGCGCACATCGGCGAACAGCAGATGCGTGACAAGGTCGGCAAGGTGACGACGCAGCGGGACGTCACCGAGGCCGACGAGGTCGAACGGCGCGAGCAGGAGCTGATCGCCGGTTTCGGCGCGTTCCGCTTCCACGGGTTCGTCACCGTCTCCGCGGACGACCTGGAATCCCTCGCCGACGCCTGCGGTGAGGCGGAGACCCTGGCGTCGCGCAGCCGGTTGGAGATGGTGCGTCTCGTCGGCGAGCAGGACCAGGGCTTCAGCGTCGGTGCGCTGCCGCTCGCGGTGGGGGTGGCATGAGTTACGACCACGGTGCCGCCGACCGCGACGTCTACGGCGCCGGCGCCGGTGACGACTATGGCTATGACTACGACGGTACCGGTTACCACGACACCGGCGAGGACCCCGGCTACCAGGCCAGCGGGTACGTCGATCTCGGTGGCAGCCAGCGCAGCCGCCGCCGGCAGGCGAAGGCACAGGCGGCCCACGAGCGGCGGTCCCGGCGGGCCGAGCGGGCCGCGGCCAACGCGGAACGGGCCTCCATGCGCCGGGCCCAGTCGTCGCTGCGCCGCGGCGCCCAGCCGCCACGGCTGCTCGGCCCCTTCGCCGGCCGCGCCTTCCACAAGCTGCGCCTGCCGGCACACATGGAGACCACGGCGCAGATCGCCGGGATCTACCCGTTCGTGGTCGACTCCGGGCTCGACGCCCCGGGCATGTACATCGGCCGGCACGTATGGTCGGGCAACTCCTTCGACTTCGACGTCTTCGAGCTTTACCGGCAGCAGGTGATCGAGAACCCGAACTTCGCGGTGTTCGGCGCCGTCGGCTCGCGCAAGTCCGCGCTGCTCAAGACGCTGATCTCGCGCGGCTCCGCGTTCGGCTACCAGGCCGCCGTCCCCTGTGACCCGAAGGGCGAGTACACCCGGCTGGCGCGCCGCCTCGGCTGCGAGCCGACCTACATCGGGCCGGGCCTGTCGACCAGGCTCAACCCCCTGGACGCCCCACCGCGCCCCCGGGGCATCGCGGACGCGGACTGGGCCCGGGAGGTGAAACGCGCCCGCTCGGCGCTGCTGTCCTCGCTGATCGAAACGGCCAAGGGCGTGCCGCTGACACCGGCCGAGCACACCGCCGTCGACCTCGCGCTCGACGTCGTCACCCGGCAGATCACCGGCGCCGACCCGGATCGCTGGGCCACCCCGCTGCTCCCCCACGTGCTGGAGGCGATGACCGACCCGTCTGAGGAGGACTGCTCGGCCCTGCCGATGACCGCCATGGAGCTGCGTGACGCGTCCCGGGACGCGACCCTGACGCTGCGGCGGCTCACGCACGGTGCCCTCGGTGGTCTCTTCGACGGCCCGACGACCTCGCCGCTGGACTTCGATCAGCCGATCGCCGTGCTGAACCTGGAGCGGGTCCAGGGCAGCGACGAGATGATCGCGCTGATCATGACCTGCGCGCAGGCCTGGATGGAAGCGGCGCTGATGCGCCAGGACGGCGTGCAGCGCTACGTCGTCTACGACGAGTGCTGGCGGCTGATGCGGTTCGCGGGGCTGGTCCGCCGGCTGTCCGCCCAGCAGAAGCTGGCGCGGCAGTGGGGCTGCGCGAACGCCATCGTGGCGCACCGCATCTCGGACCTGCTCTCGGCCTCCCCCGACTCGGTGGAGATCGCCAAGGGCCTGCTCGCCGAGACGGCGATCCGGATTCTCTACAAGCAGGCATCGGACCAGATCGCCGACACCAAGGAGGCGCTCGGCCTCACAGACGTCGCCGCCGACCTGCTGCCCCGGCTGGACCCCGGCTACGCCCTCTGGCTGATCCAGCACCGTGCCTTCTACGTTGAGCATGTGGTCGGAGACCTGGAGATCCCGGTCGTGCTCAACGGCTCGAAGATGCACGGCGAGGTCGACGACACCAACCTCGTCCCCGACGATCTCGACCCCAGCGAGCTCGACCCGCCCGAGCTCAACCCCCGGCTGACATCCGATCCGCCCGGTGTGGCCTTCAGCGTGCCCGCACCGATGCCGGTGCCCGCGGCGGGTCAGCTGACCCACACCTACCACGACGAGCGGGGCCACGACCCGGCCGAGGAGGACGAGGAGAACCTCGTCGCAAGGGCGCACTGGGCGGCACCACCCCTCGTACGGGACGGCGTCCACCACATCCAGGTCGGCGACCCGCAGATCGTGGACGCGCCGCCCAACTGAGCGCCCAGCTGAGGACGGCAGTGAGGTTCACGCGGCGCGGTGAACAGCCAGGCCGGCGGCGGCCCTGGCTACACCGGCGGCTACCCGGCTCGCGACCGAGGCCATAGCGGTCCTGCCCGGACAGCGGTAGAAATGCGGCAGATAGTGCGAGGCGCGACGGGGCGGAGACACAGTGACGCGCAGCGGGCCGCCCGATTTCGACGCCGGGGACGGCCGCGGTGACCGCGGCGGCGACAACGGCCAGAGTACGGTCACCGCGGGATTCGCCGGCGGTCCGGATCCCGAACGCGTCGTCAGGGTCCGAGCCGTCGTGCGACCGAACGACGACACTCCGGACGGCACACCGTCGGTCTCCGTCGTCGTCGCCGGTTACCTCGTGGCCTCCGGATTGGTCCTGACGGCAGAAGCGGTCACGCGGTTCGGCTCCGCGGTTTCGCTGTCCGTCGAGTTCGGTGTGGTCGAGGCGGTCGGTGCGGCTGGGGTCGGTGCGGCTGGGGCGGTTGCGGCCGGAGGCGCGCGCGCCGAAACCGCACCTTTCCCGACGCGGGCCGGCCCATCGTCAACCCAGCTCGAAACCGATGCCGCTGTCGCACGCCGACAACTCGACGTGGCGCTGGACGCCGCGGAGGACTACGCCTCACAGGTGCAGGCCGCCGCCGACGATTTCGCCACCGTTGTCGCGGAACTGTGCGACGCCTATTTCAGACGCTGGGAGGATGAGACCGCGACCCTCGCCCGGAAAGTGCGAACCCGGGTGAGAGAGCTGGTCTCGGACGGGCCGTCGGCCCCGGCTGACGACCCTGAGGTCCGCTCCATGGACCAGCGCATCCGTGAGGAGCAGTTTGCGATCGGCTCCTCGCTCGCGGCGAGCGAGCACGAGTGCGGCGAGATTTCGCTGGTTCCGGTGACCGAGACCGATCTGGTCGTTCGAGGGTTCCGAGATGAACTGAGGGCGAGCCGCCGGATGGCGACCAGGGCACCCTCGCCAGACCGACCAGAACTCGGTGACGCCACCGGGGCCGGCGCCGCGGAACCCCGATACGAAGGTCTGGTCCGGCGGATCGCGGTGAGCGCCGCGGAACTACGCGCCCGGGTAAGTGAGGTCGCCGACGAGACGTCTGACCGCGTGGACAGCAGGATCAAGGAAAGCGCTCCCTCTCGGCGCCTGATCGATCTGGTACACACGGTCGCCGATGACGTCGACACTCACCTCCTGAACAGCGCGGATGGCGCCGAGTCCGGTTCGCCGCCGCGGCGGTTCCCCACGGTCACCAGGGTTGCCGCCGTTCGCGAACTGACCAGAACCGCGGCGGACGAAGACCGGCGTATCCGAGATGGGCTGATCACCGCGAGGAGGGCGTTGGACGCTGCCCTCGCGACGGCGGACCGGGAGTTCGCCGTCACCGTCCCGCTGGTCCTGCGCGGCGAGGACCCATCGGGCGGCTCCGCCGGCGCCGGGGTCGAGCTGTTGTCACGGCGCCGGGCCGATGGCCGCCCGGAGCTTCCGCGCGGCGGTGCCGAGCCGCCCCGTCCAGAACCTTCGTCCGGCGACGTCGGCCAGCTTCCGGTCGCAGCAGGCATCCGATGGGCCGACGAGCGCTCCGGGCTGGCGTTGCTGGAGCTGCTGGAACCCGGACCGGACCGGCACGGCGAGGACCCGCCGTTCGTCACGCTGCCTCCGCAACGGGTCGGTCGGGCGTTCTACGGGATCGCGCGGTCCTCTCACCTGCGGGTCGAGGGCAAGGTGACGGCGGTGCCGGGGCAGGACGGCTCTGCCAACGGCCGTCCGGGGGCAGCGGCACCGCCTCGACTCCTGCTCGCGGTGGAGGCCTCGTACGATGCTCCCGGCGCCGACGTCGGGCCTGACGGTGCCGACGGTGCCCGTGCCCGTGACAGCGGTCGCGGCACCGACAGCGACAGCGACTGGGCGTCCCTGCGTGGCGCCCCCGTGTTCGTCAACGGCGGGTACGCGGGAACAGTGGTCGACGCGTGGGGATCGGACCTCTCCCCCGGCACTGGCTCGGGACGGCCGAGGCGGCAACTGCTGGTCAGCCCGCCGTCAGCCGCGCTGGCAGTTCTCCGGCGGCTGTCACGAGAACGTCGGGCGGCCCGCCACGGCGACGAACCCGGAGCCGGCGCCGAGAACGACGAGGCCTTCCGCACTCTGCTCGACGATCCGGACGACGTTCCCGAGATCAGGTCCGTCGTGCTGACCGAGCACACCGAGGTGGTCAGAACAGGGGAGGTGGTCCGAGTCGAGCCGGCCTTCAGGCTGTTGCCGGACGACGACAGCAGCCGTTCCAGCCCAGGGCTGCTGTTGGACTCGGCCCACGAGGTCGTCTCGTTCACGGGCCGGGACGACGAACTCCGCCAGCTGGTCGTCTGGTGTCGGGAGGGGCCGGGCGCGATTGCCGCCCGTCTGGTTACCGGGCCGGGCGGGTCCGGGAAGTCCCGGCTGGCCGCAGAACTGTGCCGAAGGCTCGAGAACGCAGGCTGGTCGGCGGGCTTCGCCAGCCTGGGAGAGCCTTCACCAGGCCCCGGCGCGGGTTTCCGCCCGGCAGGCGACCCTGGTTCCACGACACCCCCGGCACTCATCGTCGTCGACGACGTCGACCTGAACGCCGAGCAGGCCGGGCAGTTGCTCCGCAGGCTGACCCTCGACCGGTCGGGCAACCGCACCCGGCTGTTGCTGCTCGCCAGGCACCGGCAGTCCTGGTGGTGGCGGCGGTTCGCCACCAGCTCGGGCTCGGCCGCCGATCGCCTCCCGGGACTGGACGAGTCGAAGGACCTCGTGCTCGGCGAGATCCCGTTGGCATCCGACGCACGGCGGCAGTTGGCCGGCGACGCGCACGTGGCATACGGCGAGGTCCTGCCGAGCCCCCGAGCTTCGTCGACCGACGGCGTGGCAAGTGACGTCCTGACCCACGTGCTGTCCAGCGGTGACCTCGGCCTCCCGCTGGTACTCCAGGCTCGGATGTTGCTCGAACGTCATCCGGAGGCCAGGAAGCTGCCTCCCGACGCCGGCCGCGACCTCGTGCTGCGTGAGCTGCTGATGGTGGAACGCCTGCACTGGCGCCGGTCGCTGAGGGATCACGTGGCCGACGGCCGGCCGAGCGGTCGCTTCCCGCGGACTGATGACCTGCACGAGGGCACGACGACGCACGACGGAATGGCGAGCCTCGCCGTCGCCGTCACCACACTGACCAGCCCGATCAGCAGGCGTGCGGCTGACGTACTGGTAGCCGCGGTTCCCGCGTTGGGCGAGGACGCGGCCGCACCCGACCGCGCCGCGCTGACGGCCTGGCTGTGCGACCTCCACCCGCGCCGCGCCGGCGGCGTCGAACCGCTGCGCCCCGATCTGCTGGCCGAGCAACTGCTCGCCGAGACCGCCGGTCAGACACTCGTTGACAGCTGGCATGCCGAAGGCTCGGTCGTCGATCACCTGAAGGATCTCACGGAAGGGATCATGGCCGTCCTGGCGCACACCGCGACCGGGACGGGTACCGGGACAGCCGTCCTGACGCCGGAAGAGGCTGAGGCTGCTGAGGACTGGATGTACGACGAGCTGCGGCGCTCGTTCCATCGCGACGCCGTGCGAAGCAGTGTCGGGAGGCTGGTCGCCGAGGGCACCGACGCACAGGGCTCCGGGACCGGCCGGACCAGCTGGACCGGTGGCCAGCGGTCGCGGCCGTCGGCACGGAACAGTCAGGCCGAGGTCGAGTTGGCACTCCAAAAACGTGTTGTGCAGGAGAAACGAGCCCGGCTCCGGCCGGAAGACCCGATCAGGGTCCGCCGTCTGGCCCAGGAGCTGCACTATCTCGCCGACCTCGTCTTCGCCCGAGATCCTTCGGCGGCCGGGACCTTGTACGACGAGGTCCTGGAGAAGTACGGGTCAGGCGACGAGTTCACGCACGACCGGGCCGACGTCCAGGTCAACCTGGCCAGGGTTCGGATGCGGTCCGATCCGGCCGTGGCGCTTGCGCTGGCGAACGAGGCTGTGGCCGGCTACGAGACGCTCATTCCGTACAACCGGGAGGCCTACCTGCGAAAGCTCACCGAGGCACGTGTCCTGGTGATGCGGGCGAAGGTCAACGAGGACCTCAACGGCCGTCCGCGGTCTTCCTCACGTCGCCGGTCTCCTGGCTCCTGGCTCCTGAAACGGGATGCGCCTGATCAGGCCGAGCCGAGGTCCTTGGGCGGGCCGCCACTCGCCGCCGGGTCTTCGGGTGGCACATCCTCACCCGAACCGCCCGAACCGCCCGAACCGTTCGGGTGAGGCGGGCCGCTGATCCTGCCACGCCACCCGGCCAGCACGGGCCACGGCCTTCTGCTGGCCTCCTTGCGACGGGCGACAGCCTCGGTGCGTGGGCCCGGGCCCGGACCCCCGTCCGTTTCCGCGAGCCGGCGAGGCCTGGGCGCGCCCTGGTGGTCCCCGTCGTGCGGCCGGAACGGGTCCGCCTGGACCTCCTGCGTCAGCCGGCGTCGGATCTCGTCCGCATGCGCGGCGTCCACCTGGGAGTAGACCTCCCGAAGCCGCTCTGACCAGCGTTGTGCCCGATCCAGCTCCAGGTCGTGGTCGAGCTCGGCCAGGAACAGTTCCTTCTCAGCATCGCGACCGGCGATCTCCTCCCTGAGCTTCCGCCGAAGCCCGGCCTCGTGCAGCACGGTCGCCTCGTCGGCGGCGGCCGTCGTTTCGTACGCGCTCTCCTTCCCCAGCGACATCAGGAACTTGATGAAAATCGGCAGGCATTCGATCAGCAACGCCAGCGCGGCGACGGCGCCGTGGGCCGCGAACCCCGAACCACTGCTGAATGTGATCTTGTGGAGCGCATCGAGCCGTATCAGCATGCCGTCGTTGTTGGTGTTCCGCGCCTGGAACTCCGCCACGTTCCTGGCTTCGTCCGCCTCCAGGCGGGCCAGTTCTTTTTTGTCTTCTGCGGTGGTGATGCTCGCCGGCCTACCACGGGTACGGACGCCGTCGGCGGCGGTCTCCGCCGACCTCGCCTTGTCCAGTTCGGCTTTCTTCTCGGTGCGGTTGGCGACCAGTTGATCGATCTTGCTCTGGATCGAGGCCGCGGTGTCACCTTTTCCCGGGGCGCCGGTACGCCCCCTGCCGCTGATTTCGTCGGAGAGCTCGGTCTTGGCCGCGGTGATCTGGTTATCGATTGATGTCAGATCATCTTCCAGATTCTTTGTGGTCTGCCGAAGTTCGCTGGCGTCGGGCGTCTGGCTCGCGGCCTCGACATCCTCCGCGAGGCCGGCTATCTCCGCCCTGAGATCGGCGATCCGCAGGCCCGTCGGGTCGGTACGCCGATCCGCCAGGAACTCGGCCTCACGCTCGCTCTGGATCTCGGTCACCTTCGCTCGCACCTCGTCGTCGAAAATCGTGAGGACGAGCGGGGTCGAGATCACGACGCTGATCACGACGGCGAGGCAGAGGCGGGGGACCAGGTAGCCCACGTTCTGCCAGAACGTCTCCTGCCGGGGGAACGAGACCAGCCAACGGTCGAGGTTGGCGATGAACAGGCCCCAGCCGAATCCGAGCACGGCGCAGACCGGGAGGCTGGCATCGAGGGCGATCCGCATCGCGAAAGCGAGCGACAACCCGGCGATGACCGAGGTCCCCAGAATGACGCCGCCTGTACCGACGTACTTCGGCCGGTCTCCCGGAAACCGGTTCAGCACCGACCGCTGGGCGCCGACAAGGGCGATGAGCAGGTCGGATATTCGCCGCCGGTCCCGAGAACCCGACGAGATCTCGCCAGCCATGTTCCCCCCGTGGCTGTTGGCTGCATACGAGCGACCGCGTGCTCGGATGCCTCCCCGGCGGGCAGCGCGATACCCGGGCCGGTATGGCACCCGGGAACGTCGGGAGCCGTTTCCGGCACCATACGGCGCGGCTCGCGCACAGATGTCCGCCGCCGGAAATCGACGGGGTGTCGTGCGCGGTCAGCGGCGCTCCGGTGGGCACTTGGTGGCCACGTTGACAATCTGGAGGACTTCTCGGTGGAGCGTGCGACTCGCCGTGTCCTTGTCGAGGCCGACGAGGTTGATCCAGGGCAGTTCAGCCAACACTCCGGCCGGCGCACAGTCGGCGACTATGACAGTGAACACCCGGTCGGTATGGCGGCGGGTCGCGTTGAGCACCGCACCCCACTCGGTGGCACCGTCATCGTCCGGTCCGAGGTAGGCCGGAGACAACACCGCGACCACCCACGCCGACCGCGGCGCATCCTGCTTCGTCCGGTCCACCATTCCCGAGGCGAGGGGGGCATCCGCATCGGGAAGACAGACCGAAGGCGGTACTCGAGACGATTGGCCCAACTGTGCAAGCTCACCGGCGATCCATCTTGCCCAGGCCCGGTCCTTCTCGTCCCCCGTCACATAGCTGACGAAAAATCCATACTCCTCCGCCGCGGGCTCGCGCGGCTCGGGGCGACCAGCCGCACGCACGGGAACGGTCGGGCCGGGAGACGGAAAACCACCGGCCGGTGACACGCTCTCGGCCGGCGTGTCGTCGATGTCCGGGAACATACTCGGCTCAAAAGCCGGGTTGGCCGGCCAATCGTCATGGGCTGCGGCCAGCAGCAGCTTCCGGCCGCCCCTGAGTATTCCTTTCTCCAGGAGATCATTGATCATCCACCAGTACTTTTTGGCATTTACCTGGCTGACCTCTGGCAGGCTGTCCTTCGGAAAGCCAGCCCTCCTGAGAAAGTCCCGAGCTTCCACCGGGCTTTCGTAAACATTGATGAAAGCCCTGAGTTCCGTCTCGGTGAACCCCCCGCACATCCCAGCTCCCCGAACCCCCGAACCGAGTCGGCACGGTGTGTCCGTCGTGCCCGCTACCGAAGACGGTGATCGTACCGTCTGGCACTGTGTCGGCTATCTGCGCAGCATCCCCCGCAGCCGTGAGCGGGTGGGCCAGGACTGCGGCCCGGCGACCTCGTACCCCGGCAGGACCCGCTGCGCCACGTCGACGAGCAGCGCGACGTCGATCGGGCGCAGCACCACGCCGGCGGCCAGGATGTAGTCCGCGACCCCGGCCACGGGCAACAGCAGGACACCATCGACCAGTGCGAGGCCATCCGGCACCTCCGCCCGCGCGAACGCGACGACCGACTGTGCCTCGAGCTGCCAGCCGGCGGGCAGCTCGGCGACGAGCTGGCTGGTGGCCTCCTCGCCCATCCACGCGACCAGACCGAGCATGGCGCGCAGCGGCACCTTGCCAGCCCACACACCCGCCGGGTTCTGCCTGATCGGACCGCCGTGGGTGTCGGTCTCGATCACCCAGGCTCCGGACGGGCCGATGACCAGGTGGTCGATGTTGCCCGCGGAGTCCGCGAGCTGCCGGTCGTGGAGCACGGTGTAGCCGGCGCGGCCGAGCCGGTCCAGGGAGCGGGCGGTGCGGCGCTCGGCCTCGGCATCCACTCGCCAGGCCTCGATCTCCGGTGGAACGCGGTAGTAGCGGATGGCGAACGCACCGAGGACCACGAGCGCGCCGAGCACCGCGGCCTGCGCCACCCGTACGGCCGGTAACCCGCCCAGACCGCAGAGAAACCCGGCGAGCGCACCCGCGCCGGCAGCGCCGACAGCCGCCACGACGGCCACCCGTCGTGATCTGTCGCCGCGCTCCGCCGCGTACAGCTGCCGTCGACGCTGGTACTCGGCCATGGCCGACCGGCCAGCCGGCACGCGATCATGAGTATCCGCGGTCACCACCTCCTGTCAGCTCGGTACCGCCGCCGCGCTTCGGGGGACCGCAGGTGGGTACCGCGAGTCTGCCGCGATCCGGTCACCGGGCGCTACCAGCAATCTTCATCGTGAGGATCACACTTCCATCGAAAACGCGACCGCAACAGCCCGGAAGCGTGGAATAACCGAAAGAACTACCGAAGATGTACACGCCCCCGTCTGGGAAGTGGTGGCTGCCCCCACGCCTTGTGTCAGGTGGAGAGTGTCAGGTGGAGACAGCCCACAACCCACGGCGCTGCGCCCGCTGCCCGACGAGGGGTAGCCGAGCCGCCACTGTGGGGAGAACGCCCTCACGATAGGCGCCTGTCGACGTGGCCGAGGCGCAGGGAGAGGAGCCACTCGATGCCACTTCGCGTGACACCTGAGGCTTCTGGACGCAGGCAAACGGGTCGGACCAGCCCCAACGGCCCGACCGGTCAGCCCGAGACGACCGACGAGGCGGCCCACATAAAGATCACATCCGCGTCTGCTTCCTCCGCTGAGTCCGCCGCGGCGGAGCTGCGGTCGTTCGACGACCTCGTCGAACTCGCCACCCACGACGTCACCAGCACCGATGCCACAGCCGAGGGCTCGGCCGGGTCCGGAGCAGGAGCGGGAGCCCCGGCCGGAGAAGGCGCCACCGGACGGGCGGACACCCGCCGGGTCGGCATCGAGCTCGAGTGGCTCGTCGTCGACGTCGCACGTCCATCCCGCTCCGTCCCGCCGGACGAGACGGCTGCGGCCCTCGTCGAGGCGCTCGGAACCACCGGGGCGCCCGGAACCGCAGGGGCGCCCGGAACCGCAGGGGCATCCGGAGCCGCAGGGGCATCCGTCCGGTCGGGCCGGCCGGAACCAGGGCCGGGGGCGGGGGCCGGAGCGCCGCCCTCACTGCCCTCGCTGCCCGGCGGCAGCCGGCTCACCTTCGAACCGGGCGGGCAGCTCGAGCTGTCCGGTCCGCCGCTCGCCCTGGCGGACGCCGTCGCCGCGATGCGCGGCGACCTCACGCTCGTCCGCGGCGCGCTCGCCCGCCACGGCCTCGGTCTGGCCGGCCTCGGGGTGGACCCGCTGCGGCCACCGCGCCGCCACACGGCCGCCTCCCGGTACGTGGCGATGGAGGAGCATTTCCGCGCCGTCGGCGGTGAGGCCGGGCTGACGATGATGTGCTCCACCGCGTCTGTCCAGGTCAACCTGGACAGCGGTGCCGACGTCACGCAGACCGTCGAGCGTTTCCGGCTCGCCCACGCCCTGGAGCCGGTGCTGATCGCGATGTTCGCCGCGTCGCCGATGCCGGCCGGCCAGCCGCTCACCTGGCAGTCCGGCCGGCAGGAGGTCTGGGCCAGGATCGACCCGAGCCGCACCGGCCCCGTCCTGCCCGACCCGACGGTGCCGCCGACCGAATGGAACCCGCGCGGCGGAACCGACCATCTGGCCTGGCTGTGGGCGCGGTACCTGCACGACGCCCACCTCATGATGATCGCGGGGGACGACGGCGAGTATCAGGCCGTCGGGTACCGGGCGACCTTCGGCGACTGGCTGGCGGGCGGGCGGGCCGCGCCGAGCACCCGCCGGCCGACGCGCCAGGACCTCGGCTGGCATGCGACGACCCTCTTCCCGCCGGTCCGTCCACGCGGCTGGCTGGAGCTGCGTTACCTGGACGCGCAGCCGTCGGAGCTCTGGCCGGTCCCGGTGGCCGTCGCGTCGGTCCTGTTCGACGATCCGCTCGCCGCCCGCGAGGCCCTCGCGGCCAGTGTGGCGGTCGCCGGCCGGGCCCGGCTGGCGGCCCGGCTGGGGCTGCGGGACCCGGCGCTGCACCGCGCGGCGGTGCGGTGCGTCGACCTCGCCGTGGAGGCGCTCAGTCGCGCCGGCGGTGATCCGGAGCTGCGCCTCGCCGTCGAGGCCTTCGCGGATCGCTACACCCGGCGGCGACGCTCGCCGGCCGATGACCTGAGCCTGCGCCTGGCCGCCCGCGGGCCGGCGGAGCTGCTACGCGAGGAGGCGTCCCAGTGCGTCCTGGTCCCCTGACCGCGGCGGCGGTGGCCGGCGAGCTCGACGCCGCCCGGCGCCGCTCCCTCGCCTACACCGACCTCACCGACGACGATCTGCTGCGCCAGCACTCTCCCCTGATGTCGCCGCTGGTGTGGGACCTCGCCCACGTCGGCAACTACGAGGAGATCTGGCTGCTGCGCGCGCTGACCGAGGCCAGGGAGCTGCACGCCGGGCTGGACGACATCTACGACGCCTTCCGGCACAAGCGGGCCACCCGGACGTCCCTGCCGCTGCTCGGCCCGGCCGAGGCCCGCGGCTACCTGCGGGACGTCCGCGCCCGGGTGCTGGACGTCCTCGCCGCGCTGGAGCCCGATCTGCTGCTGCCACGTCCCGGCGCCGAGGCGGGGGCGCGGGCCGAGGCAGGGGCGGGGGCGGAGGCGGTTCCGCGGAACCGGCTGCTGGCCGACTCGTTCGTGTACGGCATGGTCATCCAGCACGAGCACCAGCACGACGAGACGATGCTCGCCACGCTGCAGCTACGCACGGGGCCGCCCGTCCTGGCGGACCCCGCGGACGCAGACGGCCCGGGTGTACAGGGCCCGGGTGTACAGGGCCGAGGTGGACAGGGCCCGGGCGGAGAGACGGCCGGCATCTCGGCACGGGCGGCGGGCGACACGGACGAGGTCCTGGTCCCGGCCGGCGAGTTCACGATGGGGACGTCGACCGAACCGTGGGCCTACGACAACGAACGGCCCGCGCACACCGTCCACCTGCCCGCCTTCCACATCGGCCGGTTCCCGGTCACGAACCAGGCGCAGATGGAGTTCATCGCCGACGGCGGCTATGACGACGAGCGGCTCTGGTCGGCCGACGGCTGGGCCTGGCGCTGCAAGGAGGACCTGAGCGCGCCGCTGTTCTGGTCCCGCGACGGCGATGTGTGGACGCGACAGCGCTTCGGGCGGGTCGAGCCTGTCCCGCCGGACGAGCCGGTGCAGCATGTGTGCTGGTATGAGGCCGAGGCGCACGCCCGCTGGGCCGGGCGGCGGCTGCCCACGGAGGCCGAGTGGGAGAAGGCCTGCGCGCACGACCCTGTCACCGGGCGTTCACGGCGGTATCCATGGGGCGACACCGACCCGACGTCCGAGCTTGCGAACCTGGGGCACGGGCGGGCCAGGCCCGCGCCGGTCGGTAGCCGGCCGGCCGGGGCCAGCCCGTGCGGAGCCGAACAGATGATCGGGGACGTATGGGAGTGGACCGCGAGCGGATTCACTCCGTATCCCGGATTCGCCTCGTTCCCGTATCGGGAGTACAGCGAGGTCTTCTATCCTCAGGGCGGCGAGTCCGCCGGTTATCGGGTGTTGCGGGGCGGTTCCTGGGCGACCCACTCCAGTGCGGTCCGGTCCACCTTCCGCAACTGGGACTTTCCGATCCGCAGGCAGATCTTCGCCGGGTTCCGGCTCGCGCGCGACGCCGGGCCATCCTGAGGAAGGGGGCACCTGTGTGCCGCCATCTGGCCTGGCTCGGGGCTCCTCGCACGCTCGCGGCGCTCACCGTCGACCCGCCGTTCGGCCTGCTGCGCCAGTCCTGGGCGCCACGCCGGATGCGGCACGGAACCATCAACGCAGACGGTTTCGGAGTCGGCTGGTACGCGCCGGCGCTGCGCCCGGAACCGGCGCGTTACCGGCGCGCCGTGCCCATGTGGACGGATGCCTCGTACGAATCGATCGCAGGAACGATCAGTTCGTCCTGTGTGCTCGCCGCCGTGCGCAGCGCGACTGTCGGCATGCCGGTGGAGGAGACCGCGACGGCGCCGTTCACCCACGGCACGCTGCTGATGAGCCACAACGGCCGGGTGAATGCCGAGGCCGCGATGAGTGAGCTGCTGGCCCGGCCCGGCGCACCGGTGCCGGACTCCCGCTGCGACTCGGCCATCGTGGCCGCGCTGCTCTGGGAGAGCACGTCCCGGCTGCCGCTACCGAAGGCCGTGGCGGATGTCGTACTGACCCTGAGTGAGCTCACCGAACCGGACGGGACTCCGGCCCGGCTCAACCTCCTGGTCACGGATGGCACCCAGATCGTGGCCACCACCTGGCGGGACACCCTCAGCTACCGGGCGGGGCCGGACGGCGTTCTCGTCGCAAGCGAGCCGGACGACGACGACAGCGATGACAGCGCCAGCGCCAGCGATGACAGCGACAGCGACGACAAAGGTGACAGCGACGGCAGCGGCAACAGCAACAACGGCGACAGTTCGGGCTGGATCGACGTACCCGACCTACATCTCCTGGTGGCCGACACACGCAAAGTCACTCTTAGTAGTTTGATCTCTTAGAACGGCTACTGTGAGTCGCACGAGTAGACGGAGGGCCCACGTTGACATCCAGGACACCCGCAACTGCCACGGGAGCGCGCGGGTCCGCCTTCGCCGGAGCCAGCGGCGGCGACCCGAGCGGCATCCGCGACGAGCCCACCCGACCGCAGGACGCAACAGCCAACGGATTGGGGTCGGGGTCCGTGCCGGGCACCGGTATCACTGTCACACGCCACCTTGCGTCCGCCGAACGGCACGCGTCCCTCGCCGCCGACGTCCGCACCGGGCTGACCGCGAATCCGCGCGAGCTGCCGCCCAAGTGGTTCTACGACGCCACCGGCAGCCTGCTGTTCGACCGGATCACCCGGCTGCCCGAGTACTACCCGACCCGGCGCGAACACGCGGTGCTCGCCGCCAACGCCGCGCGGATCGCCGCGGCCTGCCCGGCGACGACGCTGATCGAACTGGGTTCGGGCACGTCGGAGAAGACCCGTCTGCTCCTGGACGCGCTGCGCAACGCCGGGGTGCTCCGTCGCTTCGTCCCGTTCGACGTCGACGAGGAGACCCTGTTGCGGGCGGGCCAGGACATCCTCCGCTCCTACCCGGGCACCTCCGTGCACGCCGTCGTCGGCGACTTCGAACGCCACCTGGCCTTCCTCCCCGGCTCCGCGGGCGGCGACAGCGGGAGCGCGGGCGGCATGGCGGGCGACCGGCGGCTCGTCGCCTTCCTCGGCGGCACGATCGGGAACCTGCGTCCCGAGACCCGCGGGACGTTCCTGCGCGCCCTGCGGGACCAGTTCCACGACGGCGACGCGCTGCTGCTCGGCACCGACCTCGTCAAGGACCCCGCCCGCCTGGTCGCGGCGTACGACGACAGCGCCGGTGTGACGGCAGCCTTCAACCGCAACGTGCTCTCCGTGATCAACCGGGAGCTCGACGCCGACTTCGACCTGCGCGGCTTCGCGCACGTCGCGACCTGGGATCCGGAGAACTCCTGGATCGAGATGCGGCTGCGCAGCGTCCGCGAGCAGGAGGTCAGCGTGCGCGCCCTCGGCCTGGTCACCCGCTTCGGCGCGGACGAGCAGATGCGCACCGAGATCAGCGCCAAGTTCACGCTCGAAGGCATCCGGGCCGAGCTCGCGGCGGCCGGCCTCGGCACCAGCGCGCAGTGGACCGACCCGGACGGCGACTTCGCGCTGACGCTGGCCGTCCCGGCCTGAGCCGGGACGGCCGCCAGGCCGGTGGTCAGGACTGAGCCGGTGATCAGCCGGTGATCAGCCCGACGTCGCGGGCGGCGCCGGTCGACGCCGAGGTCGCCATCGCCGCGTACGCGCGCAACGCGGCCGACACCTGGCGCTCCCGGCCCACCGGGCGGTAGCCGGCACCGGCCTCGATCTCCGCCCGCCGCGCAGCGAGCTCCTCCTCCGACACCAGCAGCTCCAGCCGCCGGGTCGGGATGTCGATCTCGACGATGTCGCCGTCACGCACCAGCGCGATCGGCCCGCCGTGCGCCGCCTCCGGCGAGACATGGCCGATCGACAGGCCCGAGCTGCCGCCGGAGAAACGGCCGTCGGTGATCAGAGCGCACTGCGGGCCGAGCCCACGGCCCTTGAGGAACGCGGTCGGGTAGAGCATCTCCTGCATGCCCGGGCCGCCGCGCGGGCCCTCGTAGCGGACGATGATCACATCGCCGGCCTTGACGACCTTGTTCAGGATCGCGTCGACCGCGGCCTCCTGGCTTTCCACCACCACAGCCGGACCGCGGAACGACCACTGGCTTTCGGGGACGCCGGCGGTCTTCACCACGGCGCCGTCGGGCGCCAGGTTGCCACGGAGCACAGCGAGACCACCGTCGGCCGAGTAGGCGTGCGCCACCGAGCGGATGCAGCCCTTCTCCGCGTCGGTGTCGAGGGTGTCCCACCGGTTCGTCGAGCTGAACGGCTCGACGGTACGCACCCCGCCGGGCGCCGCGTGGAACAGCTCGACCGCGTCCGGGGACGGATCCGCGCCGCGCACGTCCCAGCGATCGAGGAACTCGCGCAGGCTCGCCGCGTGCACACTGTGCACGTTCGGGTCGAGCAGCCCACCGCGGTCGAGCTCACCGAGGATCGCCGGGATCCCGCCGGCCCGGTGGACGTCCTCCATGTAGTAGTCGGTCGAGCTCGGCGCCACCTTGCACAGGCAGGCCACCGACCGGGAGATCTGGTCGATGTCGTCGAGCGTGACGTCGACACCGGCCTCGACGGCGGCGGCGAGCAGGTGCAGCACCGTGTTCGTGGAGCCGCCCATCGCGACGTCCACCGTGAAGGCGTTGCGGAACGCGGCCGCGGTCGCGATCGAGCGCGGCAGGACGGCCTCGTCGTCCTTCTCGTAGTAGCGCCGGGCCAGGTCGACGACCAGGCGGCCGGCCTCGACGAACAGGCCGCGGCGCGCCGCGGAGGTCGCCAGCGCCGACCCGTTGCCCGGCAGCGCCAGGCCCAGCGCCTCGGTCAGGCAGTTCATCGAGTTCGCGGTGAACATCCCGGAACAGGAGCCGCAGGTCGGGCAGGCGGAACGCTCGATGGTGTCGAGCTGCTCGTCACTCACCGCCGGGTTCACCGCGGCGATCATCGCGTCGATCAGGTCCAGCCGGGAGCGGGCCACCCCGCCGGTGATGACGGCCTGCCCCGACTCCATCGCCCCGCCGGACACGAACACGGTGGGGATGTTCAGCCGCAGCGCGGCCAGCAGCATGCCCGGGGTGATTTTGTCACAGTTGGAGATGCAGACCAGCGCGTCGGCGCAGTGCGCGTTGACCATGTACTCGACGCTGTCCGCGATGATCTCCCGGGACGGCAGGGAGTACAGCATGCCGCCGTGGCCCATCGCGATCCCGTCGTCCACGGCGATCGTGTTGAACTCCTTGGCCACACCGCCCGAGCCGACCACGGCATCCGCGACGATCGTCCCCAGATCGCGCAGGTGGACGTGGCCTGGGACGAACTGGGTGAAGCTGTTCGCGATCGCGATGATCGGCTTGCCGAAGTCGTCATCCGTCATGCCGGTGGCCCGCCAGAGAGCGCGGGCACCGGCCATGTTGCGGCCGTGGGTGGTGGTGCGGGAACGCAGAGCGGGCATCTCGACCTCTGGGCTGGAATTTCGGGGCACGAACGGACGGTGTGCTCGGGACGCCAGACCTGGGCTCGGGCGGGTGGGCGCCGATCCACATCGTCCGCGTCGCCCGCACAGCGGGGCCGACACCGAGGTTCCCGAGCCGACCGCAGACACTCCAGGCGCGCCCCGGTCCGGAGGCTCGCCACCGCTCAGGCTACGCCCTGCATCCGTCGGGACGTCGTCGGGACGCCGTCGGGACGGCGACGGTGCCGGTCAGGGCGTCCAGCCTCGGCCCGGGCCGAAACCCGGGTCGTCGGTCCCGTCGGTGTCATCGATGCCCGACGGACCCGTCGGTCCGTTCGGCGCCGAGGGCGGCCCGGACGTGCCTCGCCGACCGGTGCGGCCAGGCCGGTCAGGCCCGCCCGGCCCCGGTGGCCTGTCGGGCCCGCTGGGCCGGCCAGGACCGGACCCTGAGCCGGAGTCGGGGCCGAGACCGGAACCGCCGGATTCGGTGGCCAGGAACTCCAGCCAGGTCGGATCGATATCCGCTTGCGTGTTCGGATCCGGCCGGTCGGGATCCGGCCCCGGCGTCTCCGGCGCCGGCGCGTCGGCTGCGGGGAACGGGCCTGGCGTTGACGGATTCCCATGGGCGGCGTCCCCGGGCGCCGGTTCCGCGGAACCGCGGGCCGGTTCCGCGGAACCGGGTGGGGGAGTCCCGGGCAGACCGGTGCTTCCTTCCGGCGGCGGTGCCGCGAACGGGTACCCGGCCCGACGGCCGGCGCCCGGCGGCGGCTGAGGGGCAGGCGTCCAGCCCGGCTCATCAGGCCGGCCGTGCGGCGGGACGAACGGCTCACCGGCTGGCGTCGCGGCTCCGGGGTAGCCCGGATGGGCGACCTGACCCGCGTTCCCCGGGTACCCCGGGTAGTGGGGTGGATACCCCTGATACCCCGGGACGCCCGGACCGCTCCCCGGGTAGTGCGGGTACCCCGGCGGACCGTACGGCCCATACGGGCCAGCCGCCCCCGGTGCTCCGGGCACTCCCGGCACTCCCGGCGCACCCGGCGTTCCGGGCGCTCCCGGTGCTCCGGGAACGCCGGGCGCACCCCCCGGCTGGGCGGTGCCGTACCCGACCGGGCCTCCGAGCAGCCGCGAACCCGGCTGTGGCCCCGTCGCCCGGTTGAAGCGCGCGACCGTCCTCGACCCTTGCCGGCCTCGCCACCACCGGTTGATCAGCACCACGAGGACCAACGAGGCGACGGTGCCCAGCAGCGGAGCGACGTCATGGTCCTCGTACCCGATCAGCTGGTAGACGCTCAGCACGCCGATGAAGGCGTAGCCGGTCACGAAGAAGACGATCGGGCGGAACCTCACCCGCTCGACCACCCTGCGCAGCACGATCGCGACGAAAAGCCACAGAAGGAAACCGAAGAAGACGGCGGTGAGCGGAGCGAAGACGAGGTACTCGAAGAACGTGGCCATCGGTTCAGGCTGGCCCGGGGCGCGCTAGGCCGACGAGCCCGGCGCGGCCGGCTCCGGGCGGTCCGCGATCGCCACGACGTGCTCCACCGACGGGTCGCCGGCGAAGAACGGCGACAGCGCCGCCCGCCACCGGGTGAACCGGTCGGAGCCGCGGAACGTCTCGGTGTGTGCCTCCAGGCTGTCCCAGTCGACGAGCAGCACGAACCGGGACGGCGACTCGACACCCCGCGTCATCCGGACGGACCGACATCCAGGGGTGCTGACCAGCTCATGGCGGACAAGCCGATAGGCCGCCGCGAAGTCGTCCTCGCTGCCAGGCCTGACTTCGAACCTCGCGACCTCGACCACCCCGGAGTCGCGCGGGGGAACACCGGAAACGCTCATGGCGTCCAGTCTGTCACCGAGGACCGGGGACTTCAGGCCGGCTGCCACGACCAGTGGCACGTTTGCCCGTGGTCCGACGCTGCGATGTGGTTGTGACGCGACCGACGATCAGTTGGCCATGTCGACGAAGCGCGAGTAGTGGCCCTGGAACGCGACCGTGACCGTGCCGGTGGGGCCGTTACGGTGCTTGGCGATGATGAGGTCGGCCTCGCCGGCGCGGGCGGACTCCTTCTCCACCGCGTCCTCGCGGTACAGCAGGATGACCGCGTCGGCGTCCTGCTCGAGGCTTCCGGACTCACGCAGGTCGGACACCTGCGGGCGCTTGTCGGCCCGCTGCTCGGAGGCACGGTTGAGCTGCGAGATCGCCACGACCGGAACCTCCAGCTCCTTCGCCAGCAGCTTCAGTGACCGCGAGATCTCGCTGACCTCCTGCTGGCGGCTCTCCACCTTCTTCGGCGACGACATGAGCTGCAGGTAGTCGAGGATGACCAGGCGCAGGTCGTTGCGCTGCTTGAGGCGCCGGGCCTTGGCCCGGATCTCCATCATCGTCAGGTTCGGGCTGTCATCGATGTACAGCGGCGCCTCCGCGACCTCGCCCATCCGCCGGGCGAGCCGGCCCCAGTCGTCGTCCGTGAGCCGACCGGTGCGGATGTTCTGCAGCGACACCCGAGCCTCCGCGGAGAGCAGCCGCATGGTGATCTCCATACGGCTCATCTCCAGCGAGAAGATGACCGAGGTCATCCCGTTCTTGATGGACGCGGCCCGGGCGAAGTCCAGGCCAAGGGTGGACTTTCCGACCGCGGGCCGGGCCGCGACGATCCAGAGCTGGCCGCCGTGCAGGCCGTTGGTGAGCTCGTCGAGGTCGGTGAAGCCGGTCGGGACGCCGGTGAGCGCCCCGTCATGGCCCTGGATGGCCTCGATCTCCTCCAGCGCCGGGTTGAGCAGCTCCCCGAGGGGGGTGTAGTCATCACTGGACCGCCGCTCCGTCACCTCGTACACGGCGGCCTGGGCCCGGTCGACGACCTCGCTCACGTCGGGTGCGGGGCCGAAGGCGAGCTGGACGATGCGGGTACCGGCTTCGGCCAGCCGGCGCAGGACGGCCTTCTCCGCGACGATCCGGGCGTAGTAGCCGGCGTTCGCCGCGGTCGGGACGCTGGAGATCAGCGTGTGCATGTAGGCGGGCCCACCGACCCGCTCCAGCAGGTTCTGCCGGCCGAGCTCGGCGGCGACGCTGATGACGTCGGCCGGCTCACCCCGCCCGTAGAGATCACCGATCGTCTCGAACACGGTCGCGTGTGCCGGCCGGTAGAAGTCGTTCGCGGTGAGCACCTCGACGACGTCGGCGATCGCGTCCTTCGAGAGCAGCATCCCGCCGAGCACGCTCTGCTCGGCCGGAAGATCGTGCGGCGGGGTCCGGTCGAACTCGACCGGCGCTCCGGACCCGCGATTGATATCGGTGACGCTCACGCCCTACCCCCCCGCCCTGGGCCCACCCGAACCCGGCCCGTCAACGGCGGGCCCATCCGACGCAGGCCCGCCCCAGCCACCGAAATCGAACCTATGTTCGATTGGCCTGCGGGACCTGTCAACTCGCCCGTCCGCCCGACCACCTCAAGATCATTAACCCCCCGCCCGTACGGACTATCCCGATCCAGGGGATAGCTAGCCAGTGTGGAGGGTCCGACAGTAGGCGCAGACACAGGGAGGCTCCAAAAAGTTGTCCACAGCACCCTGTGGACAACCTGTTGGTAACTGCGGAAGATCTGGGGACCACCTCGGGATAGTGCCCCGACCGGTTGTGGACAGGGCCCTGCGATCCTGACGCGAACCCGCAGCGCGCAACGGCCAGCGGCCCGATCCAACCTGTGGACGGAAAATAGTTCAGCCGACTTTCGGGCTACTGCGCAGGCTGGCCCATTCGGGCTATATCGCCCTAACGTCCGATCTCACCCTCCGCAGCTGGCCCCGCCACCACGCCACCACACCACCAGACGGACCGAACGCCCCAGTGGACGCCGATCCCGTTCGCCTCAAGTGTCCCGCTGCCGCTTCCGCTTCCTGGGCGCACACGCCGACCGGACACCGATCCACAGTGATCTACGCGTGGCAGCGGCAAAGAAACGCGGCGCCGACGACAAGGCGCGGCGCCGCGGGTGGACCGTCACCGGTGCCGCGGCGCCCCCGGCGAGGGGGCAGCCGCGACACCGGTGGCGAAGTCAGGCGGAGACGACCTGGACGGTCAGCTTCGCGGTGATCTCCGGGTGCAGGTGGACCGAGACGGAGTGCGAGCCAAGCGCCTTGATCGGCGTGCTCAGCTCGACGCGGCGACGGTCCAGCTCCGGGCCCCCGGCGTTGGTGACGGCGGCGACGACGTCAGCCGCGGTCACCGAGCCGAACAGCCGGCCCTCCTTGCCCGCGCGGCCGGTCAGCCGCACGGACAGACCGGCCAGCTGGCCGGCGATCTCCTTGGCGTGGTCGAGGTCACGCACAGCGCGCGCGTCCCGCGCCCGCTTGATCTGCGCGACCTGACGCTCGGCGCCGCGGGTCGCGAGGATCGCGTACTTGCGCGGCACCAGGTAGTTGCGGCCGTAGCCGTCAGCCACGTCGACGATGTCCCCCGGGCTACCGAGGCCGGGGACCTCCTGGGTGAGGACGAGCTTCATCTCATCCCCCTCAGCGAGCCGTCGAGGTGTACGGAAGCAGCGCCATCTCGCGGCTGTTCTTCACCGCGGTCGCCACGTCACGCTGGTGCTGGCTGCAGTTACCGGTCACCCGACGGGCGCGGATCTTCCCGCGGTCCGAGATGAACTTGCGGAGCAGCGAGGTGTCCTTGTAATCGATGTAGTGAACCTTGTCCTTACAGAAGACGCAAACCTTCTTCTTGGGCTTGCGCACGGCCGCCTTGGCCATGGATGTGCTCCTACCTCTTTGGTTACGCGAGTTCCGATCGCGCGTTGAAGACATTCGACCGCCTTAGAACGGGGGCTCGTCGGAATAGCCGCCAGCTGGCTGTGACCACGGGTCGTCTGCGGGGCCGCCGCCGGCGTAACCGCCGCCGCCACCACCGCCCTGACCACCGCCGTAGCCGCCGCCGGGGCCGCCCTGGCCGCCGCCGTAGCCGCCGCCGCCCTGACCACCTGGACCGCCAGGACCACCCTGGCCACCACCGAAACCGCCGCCCTGGCCGCCGAAGCCACCGCCCCCGCCACCGCGGGAAGCCTTGGTGACCTTCGTGGTGGCGTAGCGCAGCGACGGGCCGATCTCGTCAACGTCAAGCTCGATGACGGTGCGCTTCTCGCCCTCGCGGGTCTCGAAGGAGCGCTGCTTGAGACGGCCCTGAACAATCACGCGCGAACCCTTGGTGAGGGATTCGGCGACATTCTCGGCCGCCTGGCGCCAGATCGAGCAACGCAGGAAGAGCGCCTCGCCGTCCTTCCACTCGTTCGTGTTGCGATCGAGTGTGCGCGGGGTCGCCGCGACCGTGAAGCTCGCGACCGCGGCGCCGTTCGGCGTGAAACGCAGTTCGGGATCGCCGGTCAGGTTGCCGACGACCGTGATCACCGTCTCACCGGCCATGATCACACTCCCCTCGCTGGACGGCCCGTGCCGGCGCGCTACGCGCCGAACGGGCGGCTCGCGTCACGCCGCTGCCCGGCGGGGGGCCCGCGGAGCCTTCGGCTCGGGCAGCCGGATCACCTTGGTGCGGATGACCGACTCGTTCAGCACGAGCTGGCGGTCCAGCTCGGCGACGATGGCCGGCTCGGTGTGCAGGTCGATGACCGCGTAGATGCCCTCGTAGCTCTTCGCGATCTCGTAGGAGAGCCTGCGGCGGCCCCAGACGTCGACCTTCTCGACGACCCCGCCGCCCTGGCGGACGACGTTGAGGTACTGGTCGAGCGAGGGAGCGACGGTGCGCTCCTCGAGCTCGGGGTCGAGGATCACCATCAGTTCATAGTGGCGTGGCAAGGTTGAACCCACCTCCTGTGGACTCTAACGGCCACGGAATCACCCGTGGCAGGAGGAAACCAGGCGCCGGTGAGCGGAGCGCCGTCTACAGGCGCGCGCACCGTCGGCACACGGTATGTCTGGTCGAGATTACTCGACCCGCCCGGTGTGGTCGGCGAGGCTCAGCAGCCGGCTGACCCGGACCCACGCGACACCGACCCCGACGACCCCGACCAGGTCGATGACGACCAGCAGCCCGCGGGCGTGCCGGGACGGGTCGGCCGCCACGATCGCCAGGATCAGGAAGAGCAGGGCCAGCACGCCGGCGGCGGCCGCCGGTACCACCAGCCGCTGCGGCACGTTCGCGCGCGCGGGCGCCACGGTCGGCCCCGCGCTGCCACCCTGTCGGTCGTCGCCCGTCACGGCTCACATCCTCGCGTATGTCCGGCCGGCCGGGCACGCATCCGATCAGCTTGGCCGTGTCGCACCCACACCCGCACCCCGGCCGGACGACGCCACGGCACGACGAGGCACGCCACAGCACGGCGTCAGTCCACCCAGTAGCCCTGGGTGAAGGCCACGACGAAGATCACCATGAGCGGTCCGCACACCCAGACGTAGGCGCCCCGCACCCATGGCCAGCGTGCACCGGCCCGCGCGAGCAGCAGATACAGCGGGAAGGCGACGAGAATGCCACGGATCCCGGACGCGTAGTAGTTCGTGAAGCTCATGATCACCGTCATGAGCCCGACGAACGTCGCCTCCCCCCACCGCCTGCCCCAGATCAGGGCACCGGTGAGCAGCACACCGATGACGACCGCGAGCAGCTCGCCGCGCCAGAACCAGACGAACGTCGACGCCCCGTCGCCGTCGAAGGCCGAGCCCCAGGTCCGCGACCAGCCGTTCCAGGGCCAGTCGACGGCACGATGCCAGCCGTCGTGCATGGCGTCGGTGTAGGAGTCCCACCGCCCGCTGCGGACCCGCAGGTAGACGAGGTAGCCGGCGATCGGCAGCGGCGGGATGGCAAGTGCCAGCGCCGGCCTCGCGATCAGCGGACGTCCAGCGGCACGCCGCACCAGCACGTACTGGACGATGAGCGCGGCGCAGAACGCGATGCCGGTCACCCGCGCGGAGGCCGCCGCCGCTCCCAGCAGGCCGGCGAGCAGCCATCGGTCACGGCGCGCGGCCAGCCAGGAGGCGGTCGCGAAGCCGAGGAAGAAGCCTTCGGAGTACGCGGCGAAGAGGAACACCGCGTACGGGAAGCACACCAGCGCGAGGACCGCGAACCGCGCGTCGCCGTCGTCCACCTCGTCGGCCGCCAGCCGCCACAGTGCGGCCACACCGATCGCGCCGACCACGAACGAGACCACCAGACCGGCGCCGATCCAGTCGGGAACGACCACGTGCACAGCCCGGATGGCCAGCGGCAGTCCAGGGAAGTCGACCTCGGTGCGGTCCGAGTAGGACGGCGAGAGGTAGCCGTAGCGAGCCACCTTGGTGAACAGGCCGACATCCCAGCGGTCCCACAGCGTCGTCAGCCCGGGGACGTCCCGGGCCGGGCCGTTGGAGAGCAGGCGCGCCCCGGCGAGCGACGCGAGGGCCACCGCGACCCGGCTCGCCACCCACAGCGGCAGGGTCGCCTGCACGCACGCGGGAAGCCGGGCCCAGGCGGTGCGCACCGCGCCGAAGCCGCCCCAGCCGCCCGGCTTCCCCGGCTCCGCCGCGACGACCTCCCGGGTCTCCGAGGTCACCCTGCATCCCCCCGCGGGCGGAGGATCGATGGAAGCCGCGGCAAAGCACGCCGGACGGACTGGACGGACGGAGCAGCCAGGCCGGACTGGACGGACTCGGTGGACAGGACGGACTCAGCAGACAGGACCGAACGAGCGGACGGCGCGTCGTGCACAGCGTGGACGGCATGGACGGCATGGACGGACGTGATGGACCCGGCCACGTCGGCAGCCTCGGCTGGGCGGGCCGCTCCGGCCGGATCTTCCGGCCCGGACGGGGCCGCGCTGTCGGCCCAGGCCCCCCTGCGCAGCGGCAGCAGGGTCCGAGCCCCGAGGCGCCCACCGCGCACGTCGGGTGCCCCGTCGAGCACGCCCCCGGCCGGGTCGTCCAGTCCGTCGGCGCGGACGACGTCGCGCTCGGGCCGCAGGATCTCCGACACGACGAACGCCGCGAGCACGCACAGGACGAGGTCGCGCAGCACGACCGCGCCGACGAACCAGCCCCGGTCGATTCCGTCGGCGCCGGAGGTGTCGTTGAAGATGAAGTGCATAAACCTGGTGAACAGCACCCAGATCTCGCAGGCCTGCCAGAGCAGGAACAGCCGCCAGCGGGGCCTGGCCAGCGCGACCAGGGGCAGCAGCCAGATCGTGTACTGCGGCGAGAAGACCTTGTTGGTCAGCAGGAACGCGATGACGAGGAGCAGCACGACCTGTGGCACCCGCGGGCGGCGCGGTGCCAGCAGCGCCAGGGCGATCACCCCGGCGACGGCCAGGATCAGCGCCACCGCGGTCACCGCGTTCAGGGTTCCGACGGGAATGCCGTGCTTGTGCACCGCGGTGAGCAGCAGCGGCGTGGCGATGGCGACCAGCAGCCAGCACACCGCCGCCGCACCGATGATCCGCGGGGCCCGCCAGGGCCAGTTGCGCAGCGCCACCGCGGCGAGCGCCCCGACGGCGGCGAGGCCGAGGAGCATCACGACGAGGTGCGCCGGCGCGAACCAGCGGGTGTCGTACTTCCCGGCGGCCCAGGACAGGGCGAAGGCCAGCGAGTCCCAGTCGGCGCCGCGCTCGGAGTTGAGCTCGAAGAAGCGCTGCAGGCCGTTGTGCCCGCCCGCGTACTCGCCGTCGAGCAGCGCGGTCCAGTTCCCGCCGCCCCAGAAGGTGGACCAGATGCCGTCGCTGACCTTGTCCGTCCCGTTGAAGTAGCCGGCGGTGAGCCACACCGGCAGCAACACACCGACCACGGTGCCGGCCGCGTAGAGCACGCTGCGCACCAGCGGGCGCAGCCGCCCGGCGCGCAGGCACAGCGCCGCCAGGCCGACCAGGAAGAACACCGGGTAGAGCTTCGTGACGATGCCGAGGCCGAACAGGATGCCGGCGAGTCGCGGCGCTCGGCGTGACCAGGCGAGCAGGCCGCCGGCGGCGAAGGCCACGGCGAGGATGTCCCAGTTGGTCAGCAGGTGCAGCGCGAGCATCGGCGCCAGCGCGAGCAGGGCCGCGTCCCACACCCGGCGCTGGCCGGCCGTCATCGCGGTGCAGGCGACGGCCACGCAGGCGGCGATCAGGAACAGCAGCGCGGTGAAGTCGTAGAACAGCGCCGAGCGGGTGTCCATCGAGTAGTGGTCGAAGACCTGGGCGCCGGGCGGCCCGCCCTCGGTGCGGAAGACGGCGACGGGCGCGGAGCCGAGGCCGGCGAACGAGGAGACGAGCTGCATCGCCGCGCCGATGAGCGGCGGGTACTCGGTGGGGTAGTCCAGGTAGGGGATCTTGCCGTCTACCAGGCCCTCCTGGCTGTAGAGGGCGACCACGTCCGAGTAGCACATCCGGGTGTACTGGTACTCGTCCGTCCAGTTACGGGTGTCGCGGCAGCCGGACTTCTGCGCGTAGCCGAGCACGCAGGTGATGACCACGAAGAGCATCAGCACCCGTAGCGGGCTCCACCAGGTCCGCGTGGTACCGACGACGGCGTGCCGCCCGGGCGGCCCCCCGATCAGCTCGCTGGCGCCCGCGACCACGGGGTCGTTCTGCGCCGGGCTGGACCGGGTGGGCAACGCCGGGGTCGTGGCCATGCGGGTCATTCTGGTACACGGACCTGAGTGCCCGTTCGACGACACTGATCAGGCGCCCGTGGGGCCCCGTGCCACCGCCGGAAGATCTGAGGACCGCGGTCGTTGTCACGACCACGGTCCTCAGATCCTGTCCGGCAGCGGCGGCAGCTAATGCCCGCCGAAGATGTCGCCGACGATGCCTGTCGGCGACCTCGTCGGTTGTGGGCGTGTCGTCTGTTGGCCGCTGGTGCCCGAGGTGGCCCGGTTGGTCTGCCGGGACTGGCTGGTGCGGTTCTCGTTGTCCCCGAAGATGTCCCAGTCGTCGGTGCCACCGACCGGCGTCTGGCTCGGCAGGTCGGACGGTGTCGGCTCCGGCGTCGGCGACGGGCTGCGCAGCGTGACGGACCCGCCGTAGGCCGGCGGGTCGAACTGCTTGATCGGCTCGCCCTTCAGGGCCGCGTCCATGAACGTCTTCCAGATCCTCGCCGGGTAGGTCCCGCCGTAGACGACGCCGTTCGTAACGCCGGGGATCCCCCTGAGCTGGTCCGATTCCCTGCCCTGGCCGCGGAACATGTTCACGCAGGAGGCGATCTCCTTCGTGTACCCGCAGAACCAGGCGGAGCGGAAGTTGTCCGTGGTGCCGGTCTTTCCGGCCGCCGGCCGGTTGTCCGCGAGCTTCGCCTTCGTGCCGGTGCCGTGGTCGATCACGGCCTGCAGCGCGTAGGTCGCGTCCCGCGCGACACTCGGCGGGATCACCGGGTCCTTGGAGGTCTGCGCGCTGTCCCCGCCGCGCAGGATGACCTCGCCGGAGTTGTCCTCGACCGTCGCGACGATGTGCGGGGTCGCCTGGTAGCCCCCGCTGGCCAGGGTGCTGTAGACGTCGGTCATCTCCAGCGCCGTGACGCCGTCCTTGCCGAGGGTGACACCGGCGACGTCCTCCAGCTTGGTGTCCGCGTCGATCCCCATGTCATGAGCGGTCTCGATGATGTTGTTGACACCGATGTCGTTACCCAGCGGGACATACACGGTGTTGATCGACTCGGCGGTCGACTCGATCAGATCCGGATAGCCGAGATCACCCGGTTCGCTCTCGTCATTACTGAACTCGTAGGTGCCGATGTTCATATGAGCGGGGGCGTGGTAGGTCGATTTGAGGCTGATGCCCGCCTTCAGGGCTGCCACCAACGTGATGGTCTTGAAGGTGGAGCCGGGCTGGACCTCCGCGGTCCCGACGTTGTCCTCGTACTGCTCCTGGCCGTTCTCACCCTTGCCGTACAGGGAGCCGCCGTACCAGGCGAGCACCTCACCGGTCCCCGGTTTCACCGCCACCAGGCCGGTGCGCAGTTCGGGCACGGCCGCGTAGGCCGTCCCGATCTCCTTGCTGACCGCCTGGAAGGCCGCGGTCTGCTTGGCCTCGTCCAGCGTCGTGGTGATGCGCAGGCCACCCCGGTTGATCTGGTCCTCGGTGATGCCCTTGTCGTCCAGCTCCTTCAGGACCTGATCGCGGATGTAGCCGACCTGGTCGGAGGACGTGTAGGAGGAGCCCTCGTTCTTGTCGATCACCGCCGGTGGCTTCTCGTTCGCCAGCGAGGCCGGCGCCCAGCCCTCGGCGACCATCGTGGCCACGACGTCCTTCCACCGCGCCTCCGCGTCTTTCGGGTTCTCCTTCGGGTCCAGGTAGTTCGGCGACCGGATGAGCCCGGCGATCACCGCACCCTCACCCGCGGTCAGCTGGGACGCCGGTTTGTTGAAGTACGCCTTGGACGCCGCCTCGATGCCGTAGGCGCCGCGGCCGAAGTAGATCGTGTTCAGGTAGAACTCCAGGATCTGGTCCTTGGAGTACTTCCTGGAGATCTTCACCGCCATCACGATCTCCCGCATCTTCCGGGTGAACGTGCGGTCCTGGGTGAGATACGCGTTCTTCACGTACTGCTGGGTGATGGTCGAGCCACCCTGGGCGATCTCACCGCCGGTGACGTTCACCCACATCGCTCGCGCGATGCCCTTCGGGGAGATCCCGGGCTCGCTGTAGAAGTCCTTGTTCTCGGCGGCCAGCACCGCGTGCTGGACGTCCTTCGACACCTGCGAGAGCGGGACGTCGGTACGGTTCACCGTCCCGATCCGGGTGATCTCGCCACCGCCCGCCCAGGTGATGATCGAGGTCTGGTCGGTCTTGACCTCGTCGGGCAGCGGGATGCGGGTGGCCGCATAGATCACCGCGAGGCCGGCGACGAACAGCAGCGAGCCGGACAGGAAGCTGGCCAGCACCAGGCGGCGGAACCAGCGCGGGCGGTTACGCCACCATCTCGGGCCATGCCGGCCCACGTTGCGCCGGGGGTTCCCGCGGCCACCGACGGCGGCGCGTGCCCCGGTGGGGTTCGTGGCGGAACGTGGTCCGGTCCGCCCACCCGGGCCCTGAGGGCCACCGGGACGCCGCCCATCGGCGCCGCCCATCCGGGACGCCGACATGCCGGAGCGCCCGTCGCGGTCCAGGGAGTCCAGCGAGTCGATCCCGTCGACAGCAGCGCCGCCGCGTGCCACCTTGCGGTAGACAGTCGCGTCCGCGGTGCGCTCGTGCACGTCGACCCGCCGCAGCGCGGCCTGGTCGACGGTGTCGTAGAGGGCGTTCACCTGGCCGGGTGGCTGGTCGGCCGGCGACTGACGCCCCCCGCCCGGGCGGTAGGCACGCAGCCGGGTGGTGGCGCCGGAGAGTCGTTCGCTCCGGCTGCCGCCAGCTCCCGCCGTGGCTCCCGCTCCTCCCGCTCCTCCCGCGGCGCCGGTGGCGCCGGTGGCCCGGGCACGTGCGGCGGCGGCACGGCCCGCCACCGGTCGTGACGGGCGATCCGCGGCCGGCCCCCCGTTGAGCAGGGCGGTGGAGTCGGCACCCGCGCCGCCGGCCTGCGGGCGGCCGGAGCCGCCGCGACCGCCGGGCCCGCCAGCCGGGCCGGGCCCGGCGACGTCGCCGCGGGCAGGTCCGCCCGTGGGCGGGGTGCGGCCGGCCGACGTGTTGCGGGGGCTGGTGCTGCGCGGGTTGGTGCTGCGGGGGTTGAGGACCCGCCCGGACCCGGTGCGCTCCGCACCGGTCTGCCGGGAACCGGATCGGCTGCCCTCCGCACGGTCGGAGAAGCCCCGCCCGCCGGACGCCGGACCGGTTCCCGCACCCGCACCCGCGTTGCGCGGCCCCGTCGTGGGCCGCGCGGGCTGACCGGAGGCGGCCCGCTGGTCGCCCGACCCGCTGGAGCCCGGGCCGCTTGAGCCCTGCCCCCTGGAGTCAGGGCCCCTGGAGTCAGGGCCGCTGGGGCCGGCGGCTCGACGGCCGGCGGTGGAGTCGCCACCGTCACGGCCGGCAGCGGCCCGGCGGCGAGCCGCGGCACCGGGATCGGGCGCCCAGCCGGCGGGCTCGGGGTTGCTCACCGAGGTCGCGGCCGGGTCCCCGGCGGAGTCGAAGCGTCGGTCCGGTGGCCCACCGGCCGGCCGCGGGCCGTCAGGCGATGGCTGCCCGTCGCCGGCACGAGTGCCTGCCGGCCGTGCACCCTGGCTGTTCGGCCGTGCACCCTGGCTATAGGGAGTACTCACCAGCTACCCCGTCCGTTCGCCGTGTGCCCCCCGGTCACTGTGCTGAGGCCATGATCCGGCCAGCGCTCCCCGAACCCGCGCCACCGCGCCGAAGTCGGCCGCACCCACGTGGAAGCCCACATGGCAGACCAGAATCTCATGCCAGATTCGACCACCCACGAGAGGGCACCGAAGTGTAGGCGGCCTGGACCGACACAGGCCGATCAAGGCGACGGAGCTCGGCCGAGGCTCTCAGGTGTCGGCGGCCCGTCGGCGTGACTGCTTCCTGGCCGGTGGCTCACCGGTACCGATCACGTACGACGTGATCAGATGGTTCCAGCCACAGGGCGGACAGACCTCGACCACGTAGACGTTCAGCTCGCTGTAGCGGGTGGCCAGGCCGGGCAGTTCCTTGGTGGCTCGCACCCGGCCCGAGCTGGGCCCCAGTTCGTCACCATAGGTATAGGTGACGTTGATGAGCGGGTCGGCGCCGCGGCAGACCGGGCACCGCTTCTTCGTCGGCTCGCCGTGGTACCTGGCCGCCCGTACCAGGTAGGGATGTGCGTCGCACACGTCGGCCGAGGAGACCCGGCCCGCGAACAGGTCGCCCAGCGTCGCCCTGCGGGCGAGCGCATAGTCGATGACCGACCGTGGACGCATGCCTGCCACGGTACGCCGACGGCGGTCGCCGGGCAGACGGTAACGACAGAAGTTGACGCGCTCCACGCCTTTCGCCGGCGGCGGCTCCCGGGCGCCCGACCCGGCCTGGCGGGCCCGGACCGTGCCTGGCGCGGATGTCACCCGGCAGCGGCGTCGCACGAGCCGGCGCCGAACCCTCGTGTCCATCCACCGCAGTGCTTCTGACCTGCGGCGAATCCTCGATCTGTCATCGTCCGGTCGCCAGTACGCAATCCGGTGTTGCCGTGGGCGTACCGAGGCGTCTATCCTCGATGTATCGCATCGATATGTCGGTGCGACAGTACTAGTCGATACACAGCTCCGATACACACAGCCGATACACACGGAGCCGATACACAGGTCCGGGCCACCGGGCCGGTGCGGGCCTGGTAGCTGCCGCGGGAGGTGAGCGCGCATGTTGGAGCTGGCGGTGCTCGCGCTCCTGTCGGAGTGCCCCATGCATGGCTACGAGCTGCGCAAGCGACTCGCCGCCGTGCTCGGGTCCTTCCACCGCTTCAGCTATGGTTCGCTGTATCCCTGCCTGCGCCGGCTACAGGCGTCCGGTTTCGTGACCGCGGACGACGCCGGCGCGGCCGCCCGGATCGGCGGGCGCAGCCGGGTCGTCTACACCCTCACCGCCGAGGGCAAGGAGAAGCTCTCCGATCTGCTGGGTGAAGGTGGGCCGTCCTCCTGGGAGGACGAGATGTTCGGCGTCCGCTTCGCCTTCTTCTCCAAGACGGACGCGGCGGTGCGGCTGCGGATCCTCGAGGGGCGGCGCGGCCGACTCGAGGAGCGTGGCGAGAAGGTTCGCTCGGCGCTGACCCGCACCCAGAAGCGGCTCGACTCCTACACCCTCGAGCTGCAGCGCCACGGCCTCGAATCGGTCGAGCGCGAGGTTCGGTGGCTCAACGAGCTGATCGAGACCGAGCGGGCCCAGGCGCCTGCGCCCAGGCCAGGGCCGCAGGTGTTGTCCACATCATCCACAGAGTTGTCCACAGGTTCGTCCACAGCTGACGTGGAGTCGGTGGAGCCAACGGCCCCGCCGGCAGACACGCGGATCCGTGGCGAAGGCCCCAGCGACGCGGCCCCGTCCCCAGCCCCCGGCACCTAGCGCAGCGCACCACCGGCAGTGCGGCCCCGGGCATCACGGCAGGGGTCTGGTTCGGCGCGTGGTCGGGCTCGCACGGTTGACGCAGGTAGTCACCGTCCAGCCAGGTCCCGCACCTTGCCACCCAGCAACGCCAGGCCTTCAGCAGTTCCAGGCCGCCAGCAACGCCAGCATCCCATTCACCAGCTAAGGAGCGCATCCGTCATGGGTTCGGTTCGTGTCGCCATCGTCGGTGTGGGCAACTGCGCCGCATCTCTCGTCCAAGGGGTCGAGTACTACCGCGACGCCGACCCGTCGGCCCAGGTCCCTGGTCTGATGCATGTGACGCTCGGCGACTACCACGTCTCCGACCTCACCTTCGTCGCCGCGTTCGACGTCGACGCGAAGAAGGTCGGCCGCGACCTCTCCGAGGCCATCGTGGCCAGCGAGAACAACACCATCAAGATCGCCGATGTGCCCCCGCTCGGCGTCACCGTCGCCCGTGGGCACACCCTCGACGGCCTCGGCCGCTACTACCGCGAGACGATCGAGGAGTCCGACGAGGCCCCGGTCGACGTCGTCGCCGCGCTGCGTGAGGCCCGCGCCGACGTCCTCGTCTGCTACCTCCCGGTCGGCTCCGACGACGCGGCGAAGTTCTACGCCCAGTGCGCCATCGACGCCGGCGTCGCCTTCATCAACTGCCTCCCGGTCTTCATCGCGGGTGTCCCCGAGTGGGCCGAGAAGTTCCGCGCCGCGGGTGTGCCGATCGTCGGCGACGACATCAAGTCGCAGGTCGGCGCCACCATCACGCACCGGGTGCTGGCGAAGCTGTTCGAGGACCGCGGCGTCATCCTCGACCGCACGATGCAGCTGAACGTCGGCGGCAACATGGACTTCAAGAACATGCTCGAGCGGGAGCGGCTGGAGTCCAAGAAGATCTCCAAGACCCAGGCTGTGACCTCCCAGGTCTCCCACGACCTGGGCAAGGACAACGTGCACATCGGCCCGTCCGACTACGTCGCCTGGCTCGACGACCGCAAGTGGGCCTACGTCCGCCTCGAGGGCCGCGCGTTCGGTGACGTCCCGCTGAACCTGGAGTACAAGCTCGAGGTCTGGGACTCCCCCAACAGCGCCGGCGTGGTCATCGACGCCGTCCGCTGCGCGAAGGTCGCGCTGGACCGCGGCATCGGTGGGCCGATCCTCTCGGCGTCCTCCTACTTCATGAAGTCCCCGCCGGAGCAGTACCGCGACAGCGAGGCCCGCGACAAGGTCGAGTCCTTCATCCGCGGCGAGGGCTGAGCGAGCGGCACCACCGCGCGTGATCGCACGACGCTGATCGCGCCGCACTGAAGATGACGGCGATGGCCCCGAGGACGTCTGTCCCGGGGCCATCGCCGCGTCCGGAGGCAGGCGGCTGGCATCCGGAGGCAGGCTGGCGTCGAGAGGCGGACCGGCGTCCGGAGGCGGTCAGCCGGGAATCTCGGTGAACGCTCCGACGAGCACCACGAAGATGCTGTTCGGGTCGAGGGCCGGGTAGCTCTGGGCGCCGGTCGCGTCGGAGATCCGGGCCAGCGCCTCCAGGTCGGCGTCCTCGCCATAGCCGATCGTGATGATCCGCACCGGATGCAGCGGCGAGTACTCGCGGCGCAGCGTCCGGACCAGCTCGTCGAGCGACATGCTGCCCGGGTCGGAGTTGCGGCCGTCGGTCAGCAGCACCACCTGGTTGGGCCAGCCATCCTCATAGTGCTGGTTCAGATGCCGGAACGCGGCGAGCGTGGTCTCGTACAGCCCGGTGTCACCGCGAGGTTCGATCCGGCTCATCTCGTCGATGACGGCCTGCCGTCGGGGTACCCCGCCAGCCCCGTCTGCCCCGCCGACCCGTTCCTCCACCGGGCCGAGCCCGACGAGTTCGTCCCAGTCGTCGGCGCCGTGCAGCCGGGAGGAGAACCGCCACAGCCCGAGGTTGCTGCCGTCCGCGAACATCGGCAGGGCGGCCTTCGCGGCGTCCAGGGCCACCGCCAGCCGGCTGCGGTCTCCGCTGGCGGGCACCGGCTCGGCCATGGAGCCCGAACTGTCCAGGACCATCAGCGTGTTGGTCTGCTGATGCACCCCGACGAAGGTCGCCTGCAGCGCGGTCATGACCGTCGGCACCATCACCGGCTTCCTGCCCAGCTCCTGCGGCCGGGCCGCGAGCCCGGTCTCGGGTCCGAGGGAGTCGGCGGCCCCGTCGACGGTTCGGAAACCGTGACCGGCCAGCGCCGCCACGCCCCGCCCCGACCTCAGCAGCGCCAGCAGGTCCGCGGCCACCTGGCTTTTCACCGGGTCGGACGAGACCCGGCTCAGCTGGACGTAGCGGATCTCGTCCAGCATGAGCCCGTCGGACGGGTAGGACGCGACGAGCTCGGGCCCGTCCCCGTCCGGCAGCCGCGCGCCGAGCCCGACCCCGGCGTTGTACTGGTAGACGAGGCTCTCGGAAAGCGGGATCGCGGACAGGCGCGACGCGCCCGGATCGTCGAGGCCGGTGCCGCGCAGCGTCGCGAGCAGGCTCGCGTCGGAGCCCGGGAGCAGGCTCGCCGCACGTTCGAGCCGCAGGATGGCGCTGTCGGTCGTGAGATCGTCAGTGAGGTCGTCGGTGATGTCCTTCTCGATGAGCCGCGCGGCCGGCCGGTCCAGGGCCTGGGCGACGAGGACGGTCAGCGCGGACAGGCCGGACGTCGTGGTGCGCGGGTCGGGCAGGCCGATCGTGAAATCGCCCCAGGCCGCGTTCCCGTGCGCGGTCCAGTAGTCGTCATCGCCCGGCTCCGCCAGCTGCCTACCCAGGTCGGCCCAGGAGAGCTGATGCCCGGGCCACCCGAGCGCCACCGCCATCGGCCGCGGCATCGCGATGACGACGGGCGACGTGGCGATCAGCTGACCGGTGTCGGTCAGCAGCCGGTTGGCCGGTTCGGTGGTTCGCGCCAGGGCCAGCCAGTCGGCGGAGTCCGGCACCCAGATGTCGGGGATCTCCCCGGCGCCCGGGTCGCTCCAGCCGCCGCGCAGGTACGCCGCGGCCCGGCCGCTGTCGACGGCGTCCACCTGGATGGACGCGCAGTACCCGAAGACGGCGGGATGCTCGTCGTGGTAGGCCGTCGCGAGCTCCTCCATCGGGTCGGCCAACGACGGGGCCACGGCGACCGTCAGCGTCACGGTGCCGGCGCAGGTGGCGACCGCCGGACTGCCGCGGAGGAACACCCAGCCGCTGGTCAGGGCTGCGGCGAGCACCGGGATCGCGGCCAGCGCCGTGATCCGGCGGACGGACGGGCCGGTGCGGCGGTACCGGTGCCGGGCACCAGACATCAGACCGGGACCTCCGAAACGGTCGATCTACGCGAGGTGACCGTAGCGGACCCTCCTCGACCCGGCGCCACCACAGACGACCGCAGTGTCTGCATTGATGCACCCCCAAAGACCCGCGCGAGCATGGTGGCGCCATTGCGATGACCCGGAAACGGAAGTCTCCCCGGAGAGATCACCCTTCATTTCGTGGGCGCTCCTGCGGTGGCCCGCCATTCCGATCGGGCCGTGCACTTCGTAGGCTGACGAGGTGGCCTCGACCGGCAACTCGCCCGGCAAGCAGTGGACCGGTGATCTGCGTACCCTGCTTCTCGGCCGCGGGTTCCGCCAGCTCTACGCCGCCCGGCTGTCATCGCAGGCCGCGGACGGTGTCTTCCAGGCAAGCCTGGTCAGCTACGTCCTGTTCTCGCCGGAGCGCGCGACGTCCGCCGGCGCGCTCGCGGCGTCCCTCGCCGTGGTGGTGCTGCCCTTCAGCGTGATCGGCCCGTTCGCCGGCATCGTGCTCGACCGCGTCTCCCGGCAGCGGGTCCTCGTGGTCTCCTCCGTGATCCGCGCACTGCTGATGGTCGTGCTCGTCGGGCTGATCCTCGGCGGGCGCACCGGTGCCGACTTCTACGCGACGGCGCTCGCCGCGGTCAGCGTGAACCGGTTCGTGCTGGCCGCCCTGTCCGCGGGCCTGCCGATGGTCGTGGACGTCGACCGCCTCGTCACCGCCAACGCGCTGTCCGTCACCTCGGGCACCGTCGCCACGCTGCTGGGCGCCGGCATCGGCAGCGGTCTGCGCGGGCTCACCGGCGGTGACGACAAGGAGGTCGCGCTGGTCGCGGGCCTCGCGGCGCTCGCCTATGTGGCCGCCGCCGTGACAGCGTCACGCCCGGCCCGGCTCGCCTTCGGCCCGGTCGAGGCGGCACCCTGGCAGGGCGCCTGGTCACAGGCCCGCAGCGTGGCCGCCGACCTGGCCGACGGCGTGCGCTACCTGTGGCATCACGGTCCGGCGCGGCGCGCCCTGGCGGCGCTGACGGCGTCCCGGGCCGCCTACGGGCTGGTGCTGGTGCTGACGGTGCTGCTCTACCGCAACCACTTCACCGGCGCCACGGGCGGCCTCGCCGGCCTCGCCCAGGTGGTCGCCGCCAGCGGGATCGGGACGGTGCTGGCCGCCGTGGTCACCCCCGGGTGACGCAGCGGATGCCGAAGGCGCGCTGGATCGCGACCGTCCTCGTCGGGGGCGGTGTCGTCGAGATCGCGCTGGGGCTGCCGTTCCAGTCGCTGCTGTTCGTCGTCGCCGGCCTGCTGCTCGGCTTCTCCGCCCAGGCCAGCAAGATCTGCGTCGACACGATCGTGCAGGAGGAGACGGAGGACGCCTACCGCGGCCGGGCGTTCTCGCTCTACGACCTGCTGTTCAACCTGGCCTTCGTAGCGGCCGCCGCGGTCGCCGCCCTCATCGTGCCCGAGGACGGCCGCTCCGCGCCGACCATCATCGTCGCCGGGGTCGGCTACTGCCTCGCGGGCCTCGTCTACTACCAGGCCGCGATGCGCCACCCCGAGGACCGGGTGATCCGCGGCGTCGGAGCGGCCCACAACCGGGCCGCCGACAGCCCGATCACCGACAGCCCACTCGCCGCCGGGCCGTCGATCGACGGGCCGTCGATCGGCGCGCCGGTCGTCGACAACCCGGCGATCGACAACCAGGCGATCGACGGCCCGAGCGGCGCCGGCTCGTCGACGGTGACGAACGCGGCCAGCACGTCACCGTCGACGAGCACGCCGCTCACAAGCTGACATCGCCCGCCCTGGCGGTGCGCCTCAGCACCCTGGCGGTGCGCCTCAGTGAGAAGTGGCGGATCTGGCCCCCGATATCGACCTGGCCGTCCGTGCCCACCCTCCCTCCGCACGGCGACCCACCGGGATCCCGCACCGCCACCGCCACCGCCAGCAATTAGTGTCAATAGCAGCAAAAAGCGGCAAAGGGTCACCTGGTGATCCGCAAGAGGCGAGGATTTCGGTTCCTGTAGCGACCAAAATTCTCATTTCACGCTCGGAAGCAGCGACAGCAGAAGCTCGAAGCTCGCGATTCTGCGACAGCCGCTCCCGCAGGCCAAGATTCTCAGGTTCTGCTTGGCAGCAGCACCCCCAGCGTCTCGAGCCTGCCCGGAAGCAGCCGTTACAGCCACAGCCGCCGATCGGCGCGGCAGACCGCGCGGGCAACGGACCGCGCGGGCGGCGGGCCGCGCCGGCGGCGAGCTGTGCGCCTGGTCGATCTATTTGGTTTCTGACAGCACTGGCCAGCTTTCGACGCGGGCGCGCCTTTTCCATTCACGAGACTAGAGGGCTCCTCGTTTCCCTTCCTCCGGATCTCTTGACATCCATTTCGTCGCCGGTTTTACAAGGCTTCGATGAGCGGTTATCGGAAGAGCCACAAAGAGCCCCTTGATCGTCGTTCCAGCGAACCTCGCCGAGCCCCGCGGCGGTGGGATCTCGTGCGTCCAGCGAGCCGCGGGCGCCGCTGATGGGCCCTTGAGCCGCTGGTCACAGGGGTTGTTGAGGTCATGCCGGCCGCTCCGACACCGCGCCGGGCCAACGGCGGCCGCGGCCGCGGGCCGCCCGCGGCCGCCGTGAGCCCGTGATCACTGGTCGCGGCCCGCCCGCCATTCATTCAACAGATGGGAACGATTCAGGTTTCAGACGCCTCTGTCACTTTTCCGGGTGCGAGCCACGGGGCATCCACCAGGGATTCCGGACGTTCGTCCGGGCCTGGCTGAAGCAGCCCGTCTCGCGGTCCTGAAAACGCTCCACCAAAGACCGATAGCCGGACGGACGTGGCTGCTTCCGAGTAAGAGTGAAGGATTCTGGTCGCCGGAACGACCAAAACCCTTCACTCTTCACGCCGCTGCCGCTGCTGCCGCTGCTGCCGCCGTTGCGGCTGCTTTCGGGCAGGGAGGAGCGGTTTTGGCTGGGCCCCGAGGGCCGCGCTGGCCGCCGACGGCAAGGAACTACTGGAGGCGCCGCACTAGACGTCGCTGCCCGGTTCGTCTCCGGGAACGGGGACGGGTATGCCGTTCTCCTGCGCCCACCGGAGCAGCTCCGCCTCGGCGGCCTCGCGGCCCAGCAGCCCGCGCTCGAACCGGACGTCGAGCATGTGCTCGCGTGCCTTCCCGACGAGCCGCGACGGCGGCAGCGCCAGCAGCGCCATGATGTCGTCGCCGGAGAGCTCCGGCCGGATGGAGGCGATCTCCTCGCTCGCGGCGAGGTCGGCGATCCGCTCCTCCAGCGAGTCGTAGGTCCGGGCCAGACTTTCGGCCTTGCGGCGGTTGCGGGTCGTGCAGTCCGAGCGGACCAGCTTGTGGAGGCGGTTCAGCTGCGGGCCGGCGTCGTGGACGTACCGTCGCACCGCGGAGTCCGTCCACTCACCGGAGCCGTAACCGTGGAAGCGCAGGTGCAGGAAGACCAGCGAGCAGATCGCGTCGGTGACGTCCTTCGGGAAGCGCAGCGCGGTGAGGCGCCGGCGCGTCATGTCGCGCCCGACGACCTCGTGGTGGTGGAAGGACACCCGCCCGCCGGGGATGTGCCGGCGGGTGCGCGGCTTGCCGATGTCGTGCAGCAGCGCGGCCCAGCGCAGGATCTCGTCCGGGCCGTCGTCCTCCAGCGCCATCGCCTGGCTCAGCACGGTCATCGTGTGCGCGTAGACGTCCTTGTGCTGGTGGTGCTCGTCGATCTCCATCCGCATCGCGCCGAGCTCGGGCAGCACGATGTCGGCGATGCCGACCTCGACGAGCCGCTCCAGCCCGGCGATCGGGTTCGGGCTGGCGATCAGCTTGCGCAGCTCGTCGCGCACCCGCTCCGGGGAGACGATCTTGATGCGCGCGGCCCGCGACCGCATCGCCGCCACCAGCTCGGGCTCCGGGGTGAGCCCGAGTGCCGCCTCGAACCGGGCGGCGCGCAGGATCCGCAGCGGATCGTCGTCGAAGGACGCCTCCGGCGCGCCGGGGGTACGCAGAACCCCGCGAGCCAGGTCCGCCATGCCGCCGAACAGGTCGACGAAGTCATGCCCCGGGACGGACACCGCCATCGCGTTGACGGTGAAGTCCCGCCGGACCAGGTCATCATGCAGCCCGTCACCGTAGGTCACGGTCGGGTTGCGGGACGTCCGGTCGTAGGTCTCGCTGCGGTAGGTGGTGACCTCGAACCGCACCCCGCGGCGGGCCAGGCCGACCGTGCCGAAGGCGATGCCCGCTTCCCAGGTCGCCTCAGCCCAGCCCCGGGTGATCTCCAGGACCCGCTCGGGGCGGGCGTCCGTGGTGAAGTCGAGGTCTGGGGCGCTCTTGGCCCGGCCCAGCAGCGAGTCCCGGACGGAGCCGCCGACCAGGTACAGGGCATGCCCATGGTCGGCGAAGATCCGGCCCAGCTCATCCGCGGGCGCGGGCACCCGCAGCAGTTCGCTCACCACCTGCTCCGCCGAATCCCGGGGATTGTCAAGACTGATTACAGCCACACGTTCAGATTACGGGTGCCCGGCCCCACCGGGACGTCCACAGCCGGTCCATGGCCCGGCCCGTCACGCTCGGGACGTCCCGAACCAGGAACTGAGCCGATTCACGCGGACGAACCGGACACACAACGAGGCCGATTCGGCCGCTGCTCGTACGATCAGGGCATGCCCTCCCCGCCCAGGACGACGCCCGGCCGCCGGCCGCTGCGCCGGGTGGAGGAGACCTCGGCGGGTGGCCTGGTGCTCGACACGCCGTCAGCCGGGGCGAACGCGGCCCTGATCGCCCGTAGGGACAGACGTGGGCGACTGTTGTGGTCACTGCCGAAGGGGCATGTGGAGGCCGACGAGACCACGGAGGAGGCAGCCGTCCGGGAGGTCGCCGAGGAGACCGGGGTGACCGGGGCGGTGCTGGCCCCGCTGGGCACCATCGACTTCTGGTTCGTCGCCGGGGAGGCCCGGGTGCACAAGACCGTGCACCACTTCCTCCTGGTGCGCACCGGGGGCGCGCTCTCCGACGACGACATCGAGGTCGAGGAGGTCGCCTGGGTGCCGCTCGCCGAGGTCGCCGACCGCCTCGCCTACGCGGACGAACGGCGGCTGCTCGACGAGATCCCGACGATCCTCGCCGAAGCGTCGTGAGCGTGGCCTACCCGTCCCGGCGGCGGCGCCGGGCGAGCCGCGTGCGGTTCCCGACGCGGCTCGCCGCCGGTGTGGTGGCAGCTCTCAGCCTGGCCGTGGGGGTCACCGGCGGGCAACCGGCGAGCGCTACCACACGCTCGGTGGCGGGATCGTCGCTGGACAACGCCGCGACCACAGCTTCATCCACAGTTTCCACAGGGCTGTCCACAGAGTTGTCCACAGGATCGGCCTCATCTGTGGGTATCGCGGCTGGAACGACCGCAACAATCCAGCCGGTCACCAGGACATCTCCGGACACAAGCGGCACTTCGGGCAGCTCTGGTGGCGCGTCCAGTTCCGCCGGCACGAACCAGGCCGTCCAGCTCACCGTCACCGAGGTCACCCCGCCCGGCAACGGCTCGACCGTGCTACGGATCTCCGGCTCGGTAGTCACCCAGGGCGGCGCTTCGATCACGGGGCTCGGCGTCCGGGTCGACCTCGGCGCCGCCCTGACCTCCCGCAGCCAGCTACAGAAGGTGGCCGCCGGCGGTGCGGGAGCCTCTCCCAGCTCCTCGGCGGCCGCCAGTGCCACGGTCGATCCGACCGGCGGGTTCACCGCCGATGTCCCGGTAGCCGAGCTGATACCGGCCAGCGGTCTGGAGGTGCGCCCGGTTCAGGTCCGCGTCGTCGGCCGGGTCAACGGAGGCGCCCTGGACAGCAGGCTGGCGACGCTGACGACCTTCGTGGTCCTGTCCGCTCCCCGGGTGGCGCAGTCGCAGCGGACGCCGGTGCTGACCGTGGTACCGCTGGCGAGCAAGCCGCGGCTGCGCTCCGACGGCCTGCTCACCGACAACACGCTGGCCCAGGACGTCGCGGAGGGCGGCCGGCTCCGGGAGCTGCTGAAGGGAGTGATCCAGTCCCACACAACGGCCGTCGCACTCGGCGTCGACCCCACCCTGGTGCAGGCCCTGACTCGGATGAGTACGCGGTACTCCTACGCGACACCGTCCGGGGAGCCGACGACCACCGAGAGCACTGACGCGATCGCGTACCTGGAAATGATCAGGGATTACGCGCGCCGGGGCGGCACCGTCTTCGCGCTGCCGTACGGGGACACCGACCTGCCCGCGCTCGTCCACGCCGACCAGCTCGACGCGCTGAAGTACTCGGTCAACACCGGCCAGCAGGTGATCGCCGAGCTCCTGGAGAAGCCGGTACTGGCCCAGGAGGGGAGCTGGACCGCCTTCCCCGCGGACGGGCTCGCCGACGCCGGCACCGTGAACGCGCTGAGCGCCAACGGCTACGGCACAGTGATCGTCGACGACCAGCTCCTCCCCGCCGCCAGGGGCCTGACGTACACACCGTCGGCAGCCACCACGATGGCGACCGCGACCGGCCAGGTCCGCCTGCTGGCCGCCGACCACGTGCTGGCCGGCCTCGTCGCCGACCCCGACGGCATCGTTGACGGCAGCCAGAACGATCCCGCCCTCGCCCGCTTCCAGGCGGAGCTCGCGATGATCACGGATCAGGCGCCGGACCGGCGGCGCCTCGTCGTGCTCGCGCTCCCCCGGTACGCAGCCGTCTCCGCCAGCTGGCTTCGGGTCATTCTCGACACCGTCACGACGAGCACCTATTCGACCGGGATCAGTCTGGGCGACGCGACCGCCGACGCCAGGCTGGACGCCACCCGGCAGCGGTCCGCGCTGACCTACGGCGAGGCGGCGCAGGCGAAGGAGCTGCCGGCCGAGTACGTCAACCGGGTCGAGGAGATCCGGGGCAAGGCCTACGTCCTCGGGTCCGTCTTCTGCCAGCCGGACGCGACCCCGGCCCTGGCGACCGAGACCTGTCTGAGGACCAGGCGCGATCCCGTGATCAATACTTTGATCACGGGATTGTCGGCGGCCTGGCGCACGGACAGCGCGGGCGGAACCTCGCTCGTCCAGCAGGCCGACGGCGCCGTGCAGGAGAAGCAGTCCAGCATCCGGGTCGTCGGATCACAGATGGTCAACCTCACCAGCAGCCGCGGCCGGGTACCCGTCACCCTGGAGAACAGCTCCGACTGGGACGCGACCGTGGTCGTGAAGCTGTCGTCCAGCGACCGCGGCCGGCTCATCTCCGCCACCAAGATCACCCGCGTGCTCAAGGCTGGCCAGAAGGACCAGATCGAGATCGAGGTCGACGCGGAGAGCGCCGGCACCTTCCCGGTCGACATCCGGCTGGAGACCGTCGACGGCCAGGCCATCGGCCCGGAGGCGTCCGCGCGGGTGCTGGTCCATTCGACCGTCTACGGGGCCATCGCCATCGGCATCACGGTCGGGGCGGTCGGCGTGCTCTTCGCCGCCGTGCTGATCCGCCTCGTCCGCCGGCTCCGGGCCCGTTCGCGTTCCCAGGGCGCGCCCCCCGACGACCTCCCGGGCGGACCGGGACCGGGGCAGGCTGACTCCGCTGGCCCGCCCGCACCGGCACCCCAGGTGGCAGAACGGGCGACCCTCCCGCTCAGGAAGTACCCCTCCGCCGGTGCGGGCGGGGCCCCTTATCCAGCTCCGCCCCCGCCGCCGGACTGGTTCCCGCATCACGCCGGGGGACCGCACCACCCCAGTGATCCGCACCATGCCGGTGACCCGCGCCATGCGCACGACCCACGCCATGCCGGCGGCCTGGACCACGCTGGCGGCCTGGACCATGGTCGCGACCCGGGCCGCGCCCGCGACCCGCACCATGCCGGCGGCCCGGATCTCGGCCGCGCCGGGCCGTGGAGCTTCGGCCGCCCGGCGGCACCGGCAGGGTCGACAGCCCAGCCCCAGCCCCAGCACCCGGATGGCCGGTGATGGGACCGTACGACGGTCATGGCCGGCGGCCTTCCGACGATCATCATGATGATCGGCCCTACCGCCCCGCGGCCGACGATCCGTATGTGGTCGAGCGGTACACCGGCCACGGAGACGACCAGTACGTGAACGCACCCGAGCCGGGCACGGAAGCACCACCGTTTCCCGATGCCCGCGAGCGCCCGGACAGCTACCGTCCGAACGTGGCCCGACCCGCCGGAGACTCCGCAGCGCACTGGGACGACCCCGCCCAGCACCGGGGCCGCGCGACCCAGCCCCCGTATGAGCAGCAGCGCGACGGGTGGGGGCCATCCGACGGTCACCTGCCGCCGACTACCCGGTCACGGTCTTCCCAGGACCACCATGGCACGTACGGGCAGGGCGGTTACGAGTCGGCGGCACCCTACGACCCGCCCCGGCACAGCGACCAGCACGGCTACGACGTCCCGCAGGACTACCGCGATCAGCAGGACTACGACGACCCGCGTCGGCGCAGCAACCAGCATGGGCACGGCGCTGGCGACGGCTACGGCGATCAGCGCCGAATCAGCGACCAGCGTGGCCACAGTGACCAGCGGCGGCTCCGCGACCAGCGCGGCTACGGCCCAGGCGCACCAGGTTACGACGACGATGCCGGGTACGGCCGGCCGGTACCCGATCAGAACGCCGGCCACGCCGGCCACCCAGGCCGCGCGGGCTACATCAACCGCGCCGAATACGACGCATACGAACGGAGCCGTCGCGGCGACCAGGCACGCCCGTCGACCGACCCCGGCCAGGCCCGGTATCCGGACGGATCATCGCCTACCAGCCGGGTGCCGTCCGGCTCCGCCTATCCGGGCGGTCCACCGACCCCACCGGCGCCGGCACGGCCACCATCACCGGTAGCCGGCCACCACAACACCGGAAACCCGTACGACAGCGGAGCCGGCCGTATCACCCCGTACCCGGGCATGTCGCCTAAGTCTTACCAGGTGGACGACGAGCGGATCAGCGGGTACCCCGCCGACCCGCGGGGGCCTGTCGAGCGGGGTGAGCAGACCCGCAGGCTCCCGAGCGCCCCGCCCGTCCCGCCCCCGTCCGAAGGGGGGCCCGCGACGCGGGCGGCGCGTGCCCGCACACCGGCCCCAGGCACCGCCCCCCGCGGCCACCCGGTGCACCACGGCGAGCCGACACACCACGGCGAGCCCTCACACCACAGCGGGCCGATGCGGCACGGCGAGCCCGCGTACCTCAGTGAGCCGACGCGGCACACCGGGCCGCCCCGGAACCGCCCGCCCGCGCAGCCGCCCGTCCAGCCGTTCGAGGACCTCGACGAGCCGCCCTACGAGCCGATCCAGGACGCGGCCTACGAGGAGCCCTTCGAGGACGTCCACGAGGGTCCCTACGAAGAGGCCTACGAGGACGCCTACGACGATCGCACCGCTCGGCTGCCACCGCCGAGCGCGGCGCCGCCCAAAGCCAGGACCCCGCGGCCGGCGGCACCGGCCCGGAAAGGCCCGCCGCGGCAGCCACCGGCCCCGGCCGGCCGGCGGACGACGTCCACGCAGACCGGCCGGGGCACCAGCACCGGCACCGGTAGCCGCAAGAAGGCGCCGGCGAAGAGCGCCGGCCTGGGCCGGGCCAGCGGCATCATGGCGATCGGCACCATCGCCTCGCGGGCCACCGGCTTCCTGCGCACCGTCGCGATCTCGGCGGCGATCGGCGTCGGTGTGGTGAGCAACGCGTACACCACCGCGAACACGACCCCGAACGTCCTCTACGACCTGCTGCTCGGCGGCATCCTCACCAGCGCCGTCGTCCCGGTGCTGGTCCGTGCCTCGAAGGAGGATCCGGACGGCGGGGACGGCTTCGCGTCGTCCCTGGTCACCCTGACGGTGCTCGGCCTCGGCGCCGCCGTGGTGCTCGGGATGATCCTCGCGCCCGAGATCATCGGCATCTACATGCACGGCAACGATCCCGCCAAGAAGGCACTGGCGACGGACCTGCTGCGCTGGTTCATGCCCCAGGTGCTCTTCTACGGGGTCGGCGCGGTGCTCGGGGCGATCCTCAACACCAGGCAGTCCTTCGCCGCGCCCATGTTCGCGCCGGTGCTGAACAACCTGGTGGTCATCGCGACCTGTGTGGCGTTCTTCCTCGTCCCGGGCGACCGCCCGCCGACGGTGGACGGGATCACCGGCGCCCAGACCTTCGTCCTGGCCGGCGGAACCACCCTCGGCGTGATCATCATGACCGTCGCGCTGCTCCCGACCGTGCGTGCCGTCGGCTTCCGCTACCGGCCCCGCCTCGACCTGCGCCACCCGGGGCTGCGGTCGGCCTACCAGCTAGCGGGCTGGACGCTGCTCTACGTCCTGGTCAGCCAGCTCGGCTTCGCGGTGATCACCAACCTGACGAACGACAAGCACAGCGAAGTCACCACGATCTACCAGAACGCCTACCAGCTCTTCCAGCTCCCCTACGCGATCATCGGCGTCTCGGTGGTCACCGCGCTGCTCCCCCGGATGAGCAACCACGCGGCCGCCGGCAAGACCGCGCTCGTCCGCGAGGACCTGTCGACCGCGACCCGGATGACGGTCACCGCGATCGTTCCGTCCGCCCTGTTCCTGCTGGCGCTGGGCCGCCCGATCGCCGTGACGATCTTCAACCACGGCGCGGTCGACGTCGCCGGCGCGGTGCGGATCGGCGACTCCCTGAGCGCCTTCGCCATCGCGCTCGTGCCCTTCGCCCTGTTCCAGGTGCAGCTGCGGGCCTTCTACGCCTACCGGGACAGCCGCACCCCCGCGCTGGTCAACATCGGCGTGGTCGCGACGAACATCGTCGCCGCCCTCGTGCTGTCCCACCTGGCGGCGCCGGAGCATCGCGCGGTCGTGCTGCCGCTCGGCTTCGCGCTCGCCTACATGAGCGGCCTGGTCGCGACGACCGTCCTGCTGCGGCGCAAGCTCGGCGGCATCGACGGCAACCGCGTCGCCCGGGTGACGACCCGGGTGAGCGTGACCGCCGGCATCGGCGCCGTGCTGGCCAGCGTCATCGCGGACGTCGTCCGCGACGTGCTCGGGCACGGCTGGCTCGGATCGGGGATCGCGGTCGTCATCGGGCTCGTCGTCGGCGGTCTCGCCTTCGTCGTGATCTCGGTGCGCAGCGGGCTCTACGAGATGACGGCACTGATGCGGATGGTCGGCGGCAAGCTCGGCGCGGGCCGGCGCGGACCGGCCCGCCAGAGCGAGGCGTCCCCGGGCAGCTCGGGCAAGGGCGGCGCGGGCAAGGGCGGGACGTCCTCGGGCGCACGTCCCGCGGCCAGCCGGTCGTCGGGGCCGCCCAGGGTCCCGGCGGATCAGGATCGCGCCCGTGAACCGCGGGAGCGGCGGGAACCGCGCGAACCGCGCGAACAGCGCGAACAGCGCGAACAGCGCGGACGTGATGCCGGCGGGCGCGACCCCGGCGGGCGAGGTCCCGGCGGTAGCCGCAGCGGTGGCGGACGTGGCCGCGGCAGCGGCGCTGACAACAGCGGACGCGGTGGACGCGGCAGCGGCGAACGTGGATCGCGGGGTTCGTCCGGAGGCCGCGGCGGACCCCCCGACCCGCGGCGTCGCCCCCGCTGAGCTCGAATCCCGCGCTGGTCGGGTGCTGGTCGGGTGCTGGTCGGGTGCCCGCTGCCGCGGACCGGCCGGGCATGTCCCGCGCGAGTCGGCAGCGGTCGCACGAGCGGGGCAGCGGCGGTGGAGACTCGAAGACTGAAGGATTCTGGTCGTCCCGGCGACCACGATCGTTCGGTCTTGCTCAAAAGCAACGGAAGGTGGCCGGCTCCGCTCGCGCGGCCGCGAACGACACACCGACAGGCCGCCTTCGCCCCGACGGACGAATCAGGACCAGCCAGACCGATCCGTCCGATACGCCCGATACGTCTGGCCAGTGTGAGCGTGGCGGCGACCTCGACCAGGTGGGTCCGGAGAAGCAGCCACGTGGCCGCCGCCCCCTTCCGCGACCTCCGATGATGACAACCCCGCCCGCGAAACAACTAAAGGTAGTTCTCGCGTGACTATCTGTCGAAAATTTGCCGGCCGCCAGCGAGGATCAGACACCAAGAGAAGCCAACCGGAAACGCCAGAAGCCTCGCCCGTTACGAGTGGAGGGCCTGTTCTCGACCCGGTCACACCGGTCCCGGTTTCCGTGGCCGTTACCTGGGCGGACGCAGTCACTCGGTGCGTCAACCTGGCTTGTCTGGAGACATCCGCAAGATGTCAGGGCTGGCCTCGTACACTGAACACGCTGTGCGCGGGCCCCGCCCAACGTCGCCGGTGAACCAGGCGCAGCACCCAGGCTTGGGGCACCTTGGGCGCCCTACGTCTGACAAGGCGACGGAGGGTGCCCGGGTGTTCGTTCGCAGTGGTGGAACGCTGGGCGGATCCTCTGCCCGGTTCGGGTGGGGTGACCCACCGGCGGGTATGCGGACGACGGAGGCACTGTGGTCGACGGAAGCAACCGACCGCAGGGCGCGGACGTCGATAACAACGTGACCAACGATGCGCCGGCGCACCTGCCCGCCAGCACCGCCGTCCTCGCCGAATCCGTTCTCGACCGGCGTTACCGGCTGCTCGCGCCGCTGAACACCCGCGGCCCGGTCACACTTTGGCGGGGCGACGACAACGTTCTCGCCCGGCCGGTGGCGGTGCGCATCGTCGAACACCCGGACGGCTCCGGCGATCCCGGGTCCGAGGCCGACCAGGCTGCCCTCGAGGAGGTCGCCGAGTCGTTGCTGAAGGCCGCGATCAGCTCGGGCCGGCTGGTTCATCCCGGTGCCGCGTCCACCTATGACGCGACGACGACCACCACCGGGTCGACCCGCATCTCCTACGTCGTCTCGGAGTGGGTGGAAGGGCGCACGCTGCGCCAGCTCGCCGCCGAGGGCCCGCCGCGCCCCGAGCAGGCGGGGGCCATCGTGCTCGCCGCCGCCCGGGTCCTCGCCGCGGCGCACGAGCGCGGGATCCACCACGGCGGGCTCAACCCGGGCGATGTCATCGTCTCCGGCCACGGCACCGTGAAGGTCGTCGATCTTGAGATCGGCGGGATCCTGGCCGGGCTGGACGGTTCGGCCACCGGCGCCGAGCCGACCGTCGGCGCCGGCACGGACTCGGGTGCGGGTGCGGACGGCGACGCGGGCTCGAGCTCGGAGGCGAACGGCGGCGACGGGGCGGGTGCCGGCGCCGCCGGCGACCTGGCGGACGTCCGTGCCCTCGGCGCGCTGCTCTACGCGGGCCTGACCGGCGCGTGGCCGCTGCTCGGCGAGCACGCGCTGCCGGCGGCCCCGACGGCCAACGGTCGGCTGCGGACGCCCAGGCAGGTCAACGCCGCGGTCCCCCGCGACCTCGACGCGATCGCGCTGGCGACCCTCGGCGACGAGCGGGCCGGCGCACCCATCACCACCGCCGCCGAGCTGGTCGCCGAGCTGGAGGCGGTCAGCCCCGTCGATCAGGTGCTCGACACCGGTCTGATGAGCCTCGGCGACGAGGGCCCGGCCAGCACCGAGGCGATGCCGGTGGACGGCTACGGCCCGGCCACCGGCGACTTCCAGGACCGGGGCGGCTACGGCGGCTACGACAGCGGCCCGAACAGCTACGGCAACCGAGATGGCTACGGCGGCCGGGGCGACTATGACGGTCGCGGCGGCTACGACAACCGGGGTGATTACGACAACCGTGGCGGTTACGGCAGCCGGGGTGACTACGACAACCGTGGCGGCTACCCCGGCCCGGGCGGCGGCGGTTACGGCGGTGCGGGCAGTGCTGCTGGTGCTACGGGCAGCGGCTACGACCGCCGGGGCTACGACCAGACCGCCTACATGGGCCGCGGCGGCTACGACCAGACCGCCTACGAGGAGCGCGGGTACGGCGCAGGTGGGGGCGCGGGCGGGGGCGGTTACGACCGCGGCGACGAGCGCGAGCGTGGCTACGACGGCTATCCGGCGCAGCGTGGTCCGTCCGAGACTCGGCGGCACCCGGACGACAACCGGATCCCGCCGCCCGACGGGGTCCGCGGCGGCTCGACCGCCCGGCGCGTCCTGCCCTGGCTGGCGCTCGCCGTGGTCGTCGTCCTCGTCGCCATCGTCGCCGTGATCGCACTGCAGAACAAGGACGACCAAACTCCGGGGACGGACCCCGGCACCAGCCCGTCGTCGACGACGATGCTCTCGACGGGACAGAAGATCGATATCGCGGGCGTCACCGCCTTCGACCCTCCGCCGGGTGACGGCGAGGAGAACAACGACTCGGTCTCGAAGGCGGCCGACGGGAACACGTCGACGGAGTGGACCACCAGTGGCTACGCGCCGCCTCGGCAGTTCGGTGGGTTGAAGGAAGGTGTCGGTCTTCGGTTCACCTTCAACGAGCCCGTCGCACCCAGCGAGGTGGCGGTCACCATTGGCTCCCTGGCTCCAGTCTCGTTCGAGCTGCGGGCTGGCGACACCGAGGCCAACGACATCAACACCTATCCGCTCGTCGGCGTGGCGCAGCAGGGCAAGTCCGGCAAGGTTTCGATCACGATGCCGTCCGACCAACAGAAGCACAAGTACTGGGTGGTCTGGCTGACTGAGCTGCCCGCGGGTGCGGACGGGAAGCTCAAGGGCTCGATCGCCGAGGTCGAGTTCAAGCGCTGATCGGGTCGCGGCGGCGGGGCTGGGGAGACGGTGAACCCGTCTGCAGCGGGGCGGGCGGAGTCCCCGCCTGACAGCCGACACGGCACGCGCGGGAACGGGGCCGGGGCCGCAGCGGCGGCGGCGGCCCCGAACGCTGGTGTGGCGGCGGACGCCGACGCGCTTCGTCGGCATGTGGCCGGTGATCCGGAGGCGTTCGGCGAACTGTTCCGCGCGCACGCGGACCGGCTGTGGGCGGTCGCGTTCAACCTGCTGAGCGACGCGGAGGAGGCGGCGGACGCCGTCCAGGAGGCGATGCTCTCGGCGCACCGCCGGGCCGCCGACTTCCGCGGCGAGGCGGCCGTCGGGACGTGGCTGCACCGCATCGTCACCAACGCGGCCCTGGACCGCCTGCGCCGCCGGGCGGCGCGCCCGACCGTGCCTCTTCCGTCGTCTCCCGACGGTCTTCCCCGCGAGCCGGTGGACGTCCGCGACGCGATCACCGACCACGACACCCGGATGGACATCCAGACCGCGCTCGGCATGCTTCCCGTCACACTGCGCGCCCCGGTCGTGCTGGTGGACGTCGAGGGCCGACCGGTCGCCGAGGTTGCCCAGCTCCTGGATATACCGGTCGGAACGGTCAAAAGCCGCTGCGCGCGGGCCCGGGCCCAACTCGCCGTTCATCTCGGACATCTCGCCCCCGAAAGGGCACCCCAGCCCCCTGGCGGGAACCAGCCGGCGTCCCCTTCCGTCTCAGATGTGGGACGGCGTGACGCGCCGGACGGATCCAAAGGCCAGGCCGCAGGCTCAGGGGCGGGCGACAACACGAACCCGACCGCCCGCAGGGCCGGTCGACTGACTCGCCGGAGGAGGTGATCGACGGTGATGACGGACGAGCACGGCACCCAGGACTCTGATCCGGGCTGGCACCTCACGGGCCCCGGCGATTCCGATGATTCCGGTTGTTCCGAACTCGCTGACGGTGCTGGCGGTATCGGTACCGGCGGGCCGGGCCAGGCCGGCCAGGGGCGAGCCTGGCGGCGGGACGCCCATCCCGACATCGAGGTGCTCGACGCCTACCTCGACACCCATCCTGATCCACCGGGCCCCGGCGCATCCCCGGGCGTGACCGCGAGCCGGGTTGACCGCCATCTCCGTTCCTGCCTCGCCTGCCAGGACACGCTGAGCGCGCTGCGCCGGGTCCGGGCCGAGCTCGCCCGGCTGGCCAGCATGACGATGCCGGACGACGTCGCCGAGCGGATCCAGGCGGCCCTCGCCGCCCGCTCCGGCGCCTCGGCCGCCGGCGGCAGGCCCGCGGGCCGTCCGCTCGGCACCGACCCCGCTGACGGCCTCGACGACGCCGCTGACGTCCCGGCAGCCGACATCACGCCCGCGGGTATCCGGCGGATGAGCCTCGTGGACGGGGCCTCAGGCTCCCGGCCCGGATCCGGACCCCGGCCCCGGTCCGGATCCCGGCAGCACGATGCCGGTGGGCGCCGCGGCCGGCCAGCGGGGAACCGCAGCAGCGGTGCTCGGGACTGGATCTCCATCGCGGCCGCGTGCGTCGCGCTGGTCGCCTTCGGCGCCGCGGTTCTCGCGGTGCGCGGGCTCACCTCCGGAACCAGCGCGGAGACCACGGCTGACGCCGCCGTCGCCGCTGCCAACCCGGCGGAGGCGGGCACCTTCGGCGCAGCTGCCCAACCGCAGCGCGAGGCACTGCCCACAGCCGCCTCGTCCGCGGCGAACGAGGCGGCTGCCGCCGGTGGAACGTCGGCTGCCGGCAGTGGCTGGGTGCTCGTCGCCGACACCGACAAGGTCCTGCGCCCCGCCGGCGTCGTCGCCCACGGCCAGCAGCTGCTCGCGGGCCAGCTCGCGATGACACGGCTTGCCTGGTCCGCCCTGGGCAGCCGCTCCGGCGCGACGGAGGCCGCGGCGCCCACATCCGCCGCCACCAACGGGGCCGCGACCGCCGCTTCCTCTCCTCCATCCGCCGGCGCCGGCGCCGCCTCCGCCGACCAGGCCGCCGGTGCCGACCAGGTGTTGGCGACGACGCCTGAGTCGCTGGCCCGGGTTTACGACACCCCGCAGCTACGGATGTGCTACGAAACCCTCTCCGCGCAGACCGGCGGTTCCGTCATCGCGCTCGACCGGGTGCGTTTCGACGACCAGCAGGCGATCATGCTCGTGCTCTCGGTCGCCGGGCAGCCGACCACCGCCCACCTCGTCGTCATCGACGCGCACTGCGGATCCGTCCCGATTCCGGGTGCCGTCTGGTACAGCGTGAACGCGAGCCGTGGCTAGCGGGTCGAGCGCCGCCGAACAGCCCGGACGCCCGGCAGGCGGGTGAGCCGCCAACCATCCAGCCGGCCCGGCGTGCCGACGTCACATGTAGGTGGCGGGCCACTGTGATCCACTGCTGGAATCAGCGACAGGCGCGCGCGGTTATGCGGGCAGACGTCAGTACCTGAAGGATCTGAAGAACCGCAGTATCGAAGAACCGAAGAGAAGTCGAACCAAACCAGGCGAGGCGAGGGACGTCGGCGGCAGGCCGTCGACGATCATGAAGGGAGCGGGTGTGGCAGCCCAGGGCAAGGACCAGGCGGTCCCGACCGCCGGGACCGAACGTTCCGGGGAGCGGGTCCTGGACGTCGTCATCATCGGATCCGGCCCGGCCGGGTACACGGCGGCGATCTACACCGCCAGGGCGAACCTGCGGCCGGTGGTGTTCGAGGGTGCGGTCACCTCCGGTGGCGCGCTGATGACCACGACCGAGGTCGAGAACTTCCCCGGTTTCCCCGAGGGCATCCAGGGACCGGAGCTCATGGGCAACCTGCGCGCCCAGGCGGAGCGTTTCGGCGCAGAGCTCATCCCCGACGATGTCACCGAGGTCGACCTGGCCGCCAACCCGAAGGTGGTCAAGGTCGGTGAGGAGACCTACCTCACCCGGTCCGTCATCGTCGCCACCGGCTCGGCCTACAAGAAGCTCGGGATCGAGCACGAGGACCGGCTGCTCGGCCGCGGTGTGTCCGCCTGCGCGACCTGTGACGGCTTCTTCTTCCGGGACCACGACATCGTGGTCGTCGGCGGCGGCGACTCCGCGATGGAGGAGGCGACGTTCCTCACCCGGTTCGCGAAGTCGGTGACGATCGTGCATCGGCGCGACAAGCTGCGCGCGAGCGTGATCATGCAGGAGCGCGCCTTCGCCGACCCGAAGATCAGGTTCCGGTGGAACTCGGAGGTCGCGGAGGTCCTCGGCGACGACAAGCTGACGGGCGTCCGGCTGCGCGACACGGTCACCGGCGAGACCGACGAGATTCCCGTGACGGGCCTGTTCGTGGCGATCGGCCACACGCCCCGGACAGAGCTGGTCGCCGACCAGCTCGAGCTCGACAAGGAGGGTTACGTCAAGGTGGCCCACCCGACCACGGCGACCAACATCCCCGGCGTGTTCGCCTGTGGCGACGTGGTCGACCACACCTACCGCCAGGCGATCACGGCCGCCGGTACCGGCTGCTCGGCGGCACTGGACGCCGAGCGCTACATCGCCGGCAGTGAGGGCGTCGCCGACCCGACCGCCGTCGCGGCGCGGGTGCCGGATCCCGCGCTGGCGAGCTGAACCGCGCTGACCACCCGGCCTGCGCTGGTCGCTCGGCCCGGGCTGGTCGCTCGGAAGGGCGGGCCATCCGGGCGGCGGAGTACCCCATCCGCCCGGTTTGGCCAGACAATTGGCTGGCCGACGGGGGAGGAGCGCCACCCCCGTCGAGCAGCAGGCGGGCCGCCAGCTACCGGCGGCCGCCACACCCAGGCAGCTAGAGACAGCGAAGACCAGGAACGACCCGAGGAGAACCCCATGGCAGGTGCAACCGGTGTGGTGACGGACGACACGTTCGCCACCGAGGTACTGAAGAGCGACAAGCCGGTGCTGGTCGACTTCTGGGCCGAGTGGTGCGGCCCGTGCAAGATGGTCGCCCCGGTGCTCGAGGAGATCGCCAAGGAGCACGGCGAGAAGCTGCGGATCGTCAAGCTCAACATCGACGAGAACCCGCAGGTCGCCCGCGAGTACCAGATCATGTCGATTCCGACCATGGCAGTGTTCGTCAACGGCGAGGTCGACCGGACCATCGTCGGGGCGAAGCCGAAGGCGGCGCTGCTGCGCGATCTGGCGGCCTACGTCTGAGCGGTGCCTCGCCGCGCCGCTTCGCCGCGGGCATGACGGTTCCGCGGAGCCGTTGATCCCGCGTCAGCAGCAACACCGGCACGCACCGGCCGCACCAACAGCAACGGCCCGTTCCCTGTGGAGCGGGCCGTTGCTGTTGCGGCAGGTTCCGCGACCACCGGTGACATCCTCGGCACTCCTGGTGGACGCAGCCCGCCACTGGAGGTGGCCCGGACCGGCAAGTGCCCTCCACGGGGCTGTACGGGCCGTGGACATGATCGATTGATGGATGCAGCCCGGTACCTGGGCCCGGCCCGTTACCCTCGCTCACGGCCGGTGACAGGCAACCGTCACACCGCGCGGACGTCGTCACGTGGGCCGGCGAATCCGTCGCGGGCCGGCGAAAGCCGTCGCGGAGCGGGAAAACCGGACGTTGGGGATCGCAGCCCTCGCGGACCAGCGGCGATGCCCTAATCTGATGGCGGGATTCGGCGGCCGAACCGGTTCGACGCTGGTTGACGGTTCGATGAACGCACATTCGAAAGGTGCTCATTCGTGAAGCTGCTGCGCCTTGGTGACCGTGATCCCTCCGTAGCCGAGGCACGGGCAGCTTTCATCCACCTCGGTTTCCTGCCGGTCGCACCACGCCAGGCCGCCGTGGCGGACAACGCGCCTGTCACCGCGACCGGGCCGGCCACCGCTACCACCGCCGGGGCCGCCGAGCCTGCGGAGCCTGGCGGGCAGACCGGGGCCACCGAGGCGGAGCGGTCGGCCGCGGCGACCGAGCCGGCTGTGACGGCTGATCTGTTCGACCGCGAGCTCGACAACGCGGTCCGGGCCTTTCAGCAGAGCCGGGGGCTCTCCGTCGACGGGATCATCGGCCCCGACACGTTCCGGGCCATCGAGGAGGCTCGGCGCCGCCTGGGTGACCGGCTCCTCTACTTCAGCGTGACGCACCCCTTCGTCGGCGACGACGTCACCGCGTTGCAGGAGCGACTGTCGAACATGGGCTTCGACGTCGGCCGTGCCGACGGAATCTTCGGCGCCCGCACCGACGTCGCCGTCCGCGACTTCCAGCGCAACCGTGGGCTCGACCCGGACGGCCTGTGCGGCCCGCGGACGCTTCGTGAGCTCAAGCGGCTGGAGCGCACCGTCACCGGCGGCCGCCCGGACGTCCTGCGTGAGTCGGTGCGTCTGCTGGCCCGTGGTCCGTCCCTGCTCGGCATGGTCGTCGCGATCGACCCCGGCCATGGCGGCGACGACCCCGGTGTGACGAGCGGTCCGCTGTGCGAGCGCGATCTGATGGCGGATCTGGCGTCCCGGCTGGAGGCGCGCCTGCTCGCCTCCGGACTCGAGGCGCATCTGGTCCACGGCCCGCACGAGTCTCCGTCCGAGGCGGAGCGCGCCGCGCGCGCGAACGAGATCGGCGCCGACCTCCTCGTCTCGCTACACGTCGATGCGAGCGGCTCGAGCCAGGCGCAGGGCGTCTCGACCTACTACTACGGGCATGCACGCGGGTCGTCGGCCGTCGGTGAGCGCTTCGCCCTGCTGGTCCAGCGAGAGATCATCTCGCGGACCGACATGGTCGACTGCCGGGCCCACCCCAAGACCTGGGAGCTGCTGCGCCGTACCCGCATGCCCGCGGTGCAGATCGATCTCGGCTATCTCACCAACGCCCACGACGTGGCCGCCCTGGCGTCCACCGAGTTCCGGGCCGCGGTGGCGGAGGCGCTGCTCGCCGCCACGCAGCGGCTGTTCCTCCCGCCGGAGCAGGACCCGCCGACGGGCCAGCTGCGGGTGCCACGCATCGCAGCTCGAACCTGACCGACGGGCCGAACCTGGCCGACAGGCCGGAACGCGCCGCGGCCGGGTGAGCGGCGGACCGAAGATCTGAGGATTGTCGTCGTCCTGCCGACCACGATCCTCAGATCCTGTCCGGCTAGTGGCGACAGCTCCGGCAGTGGCCCCGGCGGCCCGAGGCGGGCCACCACACAGAACCACCTGCGCCGCGGCGACTCCCCTGCTCGGCCTACTCGGCTGCCCCGCTGACTTCGCCGTTCGAACGCTTCGCCGTGCCGCCGATCGTGCCGATCCATCCCGCCCAGCACCGTTCTGCTGCCCGACACCCCTCGGTCACCCGGCATCGCTCTGCTGCCCGGCATCGCTCTGCTGTCCGACACCCGTGGACCACCCGACACCGCTCTGCTGCCCGACGCCCTCGGCCATCCGACGCCGTTCCGCTGTCCGATACCCCTCGGCGGCCCGCAGCCGCTCCGCTGCTCAGCGCCTGCTTCCAGTGCTCGGCGCCACCCCCGAACCGCGCCGCTGCCGGGTAGCGGACGCCGCTCCCCTGCAACGCACGCCGTGCCTCGGTCCGCAACGCCCACCCGGCAAAGTTTCACGTGGAACACCTCACGGCGTGCCCGTCGCCATCAATGCCGGCAGGCGCCCTAGGCTGTCGGAAGTAGGCGATAGTTCCGGCCGGACAAGGCTGTCCGAACCGCTGGGAGGCGTAGCTCGATGAGTCGACGGATCGCGAACATCACGCTCGACAACATCGACGACATACCGCTCCCATGTCGGCGATGCGTCTTCTGGGAACTCGATCCGGTCGCCCGCAGCCGCGCAGAAGAGGCCGGCGCCACGGACATCGAGAAGGAAGCCTGGGTCTCCGCCGCCCTCCTCGAATGGGGCAGCTGCGGAAAAATCGCTTATGTCGACGACGTCCCGGCCGGCTTTGTGATGTTCGCGCCGCCGGCGCACGTACCCCGCTCGGTGGCGTTTCCGACAAGTCCGGTCAGCCCGGACGCGGTGCTGCTGATGACGGCCCAGATCGTCGAGGAGTTCACCGGCCAGGGTCTGGGCCGGGTGCTGGTCCAGGCGGTCGCGAAGGAGATCACCCGACGCGGCTACCGGGCGATCGAGGCCTTCGGGGATCTGAAGGGTTCCGACACCCGCTGCGTGGTGCCGGCCGACTACCTGCTCGCCGTCGGGTTCAAGACCGTCCGGCCGCATCATCGCTGGCCCCGCCTGCGCCTCGAGGTCAAGAACGCGGTGAGCTGGCGGGAGGACGTCGAGGTGGCCCTGGAGCGTCTCCTGGGGTCCATGAGTCCCGAAGGCGTGCTACGCGGCCAGGTGAACCCCGTTCCCGGGGCGATCTGAGCCGACTTCCGCCGCCCGTCAGGGCCGGCGTCGGGCGTGGGCCGGCTTCTCGAAGCCGGCGTGGGCGGGCCCAGCGTGGGCGGGCCGCTCGGAGTCTCGTGGCCGAATCCGGTCCAGCCGGGATCCGGGCCGTGGTGATGACTCCGAGGGCCCCCGTCCAGTCAGGAGATCGTCGAGTCGGGGGACATGGCCTCGACGATGCGTTCAAGGTCTTCCAGCGTGGCGAACTCAACGGTGATCCGGCCCTTGTTGCGGCCCATGTCCACCTTGACCCGGGTCTCCAGCCGGTCGGCGAGCCGATCGGCGATCTGGGTCAGCGCCGGGACAGGGGAGCGCGGCTTGCGCGGAGCACGCTTGCGCGGCCCCTCCTCGCCGAGAGCCACGATCTCCTCGACCGCCCGGACGGACAGGCCCTCCGCGACGATCCGGGTCGCCAGCCGATCCTGGGCGTCGGCATCGTCCAGGGAGAGCAGGGCGCGGGCGTGCCCGGCCGACAGCACCCCGGCCGCGACCCGCCGCTGGACCGCCGGCGGCAGGCCCAGCAGGCGGATGGTGTTCGTGACATGCGAACGGGAACGCCCCAGCCGCCCGGCGAGCTCCTCGTGGGTCGCGCCGAAGTCCCGCAGCAGCTGCTCGTAGGCAGCCGCTTCCTCCAGCGGATTGAGCTGCTGGCGATGCAGGTTCTCCAGGAGCGCGTCGCGCAGCATGGCGTCGTCCGCGGTCTCCCGCACGATGGCGGGGACCTGGTCGAGCCCGGCCAGCCTCGACGCGCGCCAACGGCGCTCGCCCATGACGAGCTCGTACCGGCCTGGAAGCAGCTCACGCACCACGATCGGCTGTAGCAGGCCGACTTCCTTGAGGCTCTCGGCCAGCTCCGCGAGCGCGTCCTCGTCGAAGTGGTTGCGAGGCTGGCGCGGGTTGGGCGTGACCGAGTCCAGCGGGATCTCACGGAAGACCGCCCCCGCGACCGGAGCGGGGGCGTAGCCGCGGTCGGCGGACATCGACTGGTAGGCGTCCGCGCTTTCGGCAGCCGCGGGAATGAGCGCTCCGAGCCCACGGCCGAGGCCGCCTCGCCGCGCTGTCATCGACGGGCTCCGTTCGGGGCGCCGTAGCCGTCCGCCGCCTCATAGCCGTCAGCCGGGCCGTAGCCGTCAGCCGGGCCGCCGCGACGGTCCGCGGGACCGTAGGGTGCGCCCGTCGCGTGCCGCTCAGCCGGCCCGTGCGCAACGAAACCACCGGCACCGGGATGTCCGGCGGGGGAGTGGCCACTCGTCGCCCCAGCGGCGTTCGGGGCGGCCGCAGCGGGCACGCCCGCGCCGGCCCCTGGCCCGTGATCGGCCCGAGGCACGGATTCGGCCGCGGCCCGGGCATCGCCCACCGGCGGAGCTCCGCCGGCCAGCCCACCGCCACGCGGCCCGCGGTCGGCCCCCCGCTCGGCGAGCTCCCGCGCCGCCGCGAGGTAGGACAGCGACCCACGGGACGCCGGGTCGTAGGTGAGGGCGGACTGCCCGTAGCTAGGCGCTTCGGCCAGCCGCACGTTACGTGGGATCGTGGTGTTCAGGACCCGATCCCCGAAATGCTCTTTGACCTCGTGCACAACCTGGTCGGCGAGCCGGGTGCGCGAGTCGTACATGGTCAGCAGGATGGTCGACAGCCGGAGCTCCTGATTGAGATGTGCCTGGACCAGCTCGACGTTACGCAGTAGCTGGCCGAGGCCCTCCAGCGCGTAGTACTCGCACTGGATCGGTATCAGGAGCTCACGGGCCGCGACCAGCGCGTTGACCGTGAGCAGGCCGAGTGATGGCGGACAGTCGATGAGGACGTAGTCGACCTCGTTGCGCATGCCCTCGATGGCCCGCCGCAGCCGGGTCTCCCGCGCGACCAGGGAGACCAGCTCGATCTCCGCACCCGCGAGGTCGATGGTGGCCGGCGCGCAGAAGAGCCCTTCGGCCTCTCCCGACTGCACGACGATCTCGTCAAGCGGACGGTCGCCGACCAGCACCTCGTAGATCGAGGGTGTCCCGGAGCGGTGGTCCACTCCCAGCGCGGTCGAGGCGTTGCCCTGGGGATCCAGGTCCACCACGAGCACCCGGATGCCGTGCATGGCCAGTGCGGCCGCGAGATTGACGGTGGTCGTCGTCTTGCCGACGCCACCTTTCTGGTTCGCGACGGTGATGATGCGCCGCCGGTTGGGTCGCGGGAAGGGTCGTCGTCGTTCCATCGTCAGTGCTTCCACCGCCGCTGCTGCCGCCGCTCCGATCGGGGTCGATGAATCGAGAGGGTCCAGCCCCGGGAATCCGGACCCACCGCCCGGTGACGTCCCATAGGTCAGGCCTCCTCGATCCGTCGACGCTGCTTCAGGTGCCATCGCCGTCTGGTAAGGCATCTCTGTTTCACGTGGAACGTGACCGCCCACGTGCCGGTCGATCAGGAGTTCCCTCCCGTACTCGCCGTGGCTGTGTCGCCCGTCTGGCCTGCCGGTCATCCGTGCCGCGCCGTCCCCTCCCGCCGTCCCCGCGGGCCGCCGCGACGGTACGCGTCGCACGAAGCACGCGGGTGGGTTCCTCCACCAGGTCAGCTCCGCACGTCACGACGTCCACCTCGCGCCAACCCTGGGAATCGAGATCACTACGCGCCGCCTGCAATTCCTCAAGGATTCGCGAGCCGCGTAGTGCAAGCATGACACCGCCTGAACGGGTCATCGGCAGCAGTACCGCGCCAAGGCGGCCGAGTGGAGCCACCGCACGGGCCACGGATACGTCGAAATCACGGTGTGGCGGACGCTGTGCGAGGTCCGGTGCCCGACCACGCACCACTTCAATCTGTTCTTCCAGGCCAAGTTGTGCCACAACTTCGCTCAGGAAGCGACACCTTCGTTCCATTGGTTCGAGCAGGGTGACCCGCAGGTCCGGCCGGGCCAGGGCGAGGGGAACACCGGGCAGCCCGGCGCCGCTGCCGACGTCCACGACCTCAGGCACCCGTCCGGATGCGCCGGGGAGCTCGGCGGCGGCGGGAACGGCCTCGGCGAGCACTGCGGAGTTCAGCAGATGCCGGGACCACAACCGGCCGGTCTCACGCGGGCCGATCAGGCCTCGTTCCACGCCCGCCGTCGCCAGCAGCTCCGCGTACTGGACGGCCAGCTCCAACCGATCACCGAAGACGCGGGTCGCGGCATCGGGGACGACTTCGGTCTCCTGGCTCTCCTCGATCGCCTCGGACCGAACGTCCGCGGCGGTGCCGGAGTCCAGGAGACCGTCGGCGGAGTCCGTCGGGGGAGTACTCACCGCCCGGCCTCCGTTGCGGCGCGGCGAGCCGCGCCCCCCGAGCGGGTGGTGCCACGAAAGCCGGACTGGCCCAACAGGTTCGGGAGACCGCTCCGGTGGGCTGCCTGGAAGGGCGCGAGGAGGGCCGATTGGACCGGTTCACCTCGAGAGAGGCTGGAACTGACCGCCCTCCCGGGAACGGCGGACGGACTCCGGCCGGCAGGGGAGTGGCATCCAGGCGAAGCCGGGCGCCCGGGATGACGGGGACTGGTCGGGCATGAAGGCACGGACCCAGCATCCCCGGTGAACCGGCGCACGCGCGTCAGGTACTGCTTCGGATTGTCGTTGTGTCGGGAATCAGGCCGGGGACGATCGCCCTACGGGAAATGTTTCCCGTGAATCATTTCGCGCTCTGCGCCGTTCGTGCCACGCACCGCTCGTAGACCGTCACCGAGCCGGTGAGCCGGAACGACCATTCTTCGCCTGGGCACCAGCCGTCCTGCCGCAGCGCCGCGAGGTCGGAGGCCATCGCCTTCTCCTCGATGTCGAAGACGAAGACGATGAGCCGCTCCGATCGCTGGAGGTGAGCCACCGTGGCGACATCAGCCGCGTTGTCCGCGCCGACGGAATCGGAGTCGGCGGTGGAGCCGGTGACGGCCGTGTCCGCCAAAGTGGCAGCCGCCTTGTCCACCGCGATGCCGGAGTCAGCTGCCGCGGCCGAATCAGCTGCCGCGGCCGAATCAGCTGCCGCGGCCGAGTCTGCCGAGGCGGTCGCGATGGACGCCGCGAGCTCGGCGCGACGCAGGAGGCCCGGGACGACGAACACCGTGTCAGCTCGCGCGACCCGCGGTGCCTCCACCCCGGCAGCGGTCCCCGCCGGCACCGGGGGGAGCGCCTCCGGCTGACGTGGCAGGTCATCGCTGACCTCCATGGCGTAGATCCAGCCCGGACGGGCAAGGCGCCCGCCGACCACGACGACATCGCCCGGACGGACCAGACGCCGGGTGGCCACCGTGGCATCGACCATCAGATCCAGTCCGCGCAGGCGGTCCCGCCGCTCCCACAGGAGCCGGTCCCCGGACAGGCCGCCCGCCAGCGCCACACCCGCGACCATCAGCAGCACCATCGCCCCGGATGTCACCCCCAGCGCCGAAAGCAGTCGGTCACGGGGCGCAGCATCAGCCCGGTCGCGGGTCACCCGTCGGACCACCTGACGGACCACTCGATCCACGCCGACAACCACGACAAGCAGCAGCAGCGGAACGACGAACTGGTTCGTCCTCGTCGGCCCGAACGGCCAGAAGCGCACCGCACTCGCGCCGAGCATCAGCACCTCGGCTCCGACGAGCGCGGCCAGGACCCGCCGCCCGTCCGCCCGGCGGGCCAGCGCGGCGATGCCGACCGCGCCGAACACCCCGGTCAGCGGGGCGAGCAGCCACGGCAGATAGTGCGGCAGGTGCAGGTACCCCGGCACGAGGCTCGGATCGAACTGGTCGATTCCCGGCGGCGAGCCGGCGAGGATCCGCCAGAGCTGATCGCCGACGAAACACACGGCCTGCCACGGATCCCGTCCGGCGAGGAACTGCGTGTCCCAGTAGTCCCCCGCGCGCTGGGCGGACTGGTGGCCGAGGAAGACCAGGGTGTGCACCGTCACCAGCACGACGGCCGGCAACGTCTCACGCAGACGCCGGCCCAGTTGGCTTCGGCGCAACTGGCCTCGGCGCAGCAGGCTTCGGCCTCCGCCGCCACCACCGCCGACGCCACCGCCCAGGACGTCCATCGCCGCGAGCGGCACGATCACGAACACCGCTGGAACGGAGCACAGGGCGACCACCCCGGCGGCCATCCTGCGGGAACCCCGGCCACGCGTGTCGTCGCCTCGCACCGGCCCCAGCCACAGCAGCACCACCGCGACGGTCGCGACGGTCTCGACCGTGTACGGCTTGAGCTGGGTCGCGAGGTCGAGAAAGGTGGCGTTCAGGCACAGCCAGCAGACCGCGAAGGCAGCCGCCACCGACCCGGCGAACCGGCGAACGAGAACCGCGACCGCCACGCCCAGCACGGGAAGCGCGAGCAGGCCGGGCAGTCGCAGTGCCCAGGTATGCCAGCCGAACGCCTCCCCGGACAGCCGGACGAGTCCGAACCACCCGAGCGCGGACGGGGTGTTGGCAACCGCCAGCTCGGACCACACCGAGCTCAGAGGCTCACTGACGAAATGACCACGCCAGATCTCGTCGTACCAGAACGGTCGGCGCAGGTAGGCGGCGAGCAGTGCGACGGGCCCCGTCAGCAGGAGCACCACACACCCGATCAGCCAGGCTCGCGAGAACCGCGAGAACCGCGGGTGCTGAGAGGGGGCGTCGGCCGTGTTGTCAGCGGCGGGAGGTGCCGCGGCCGTTGCGGACGACGGCGACGGCGACGCCGTGGGAGGAGCCGTCGCGGCAGCGGGAGGACTGGCCGGCGCCGACGGCTTCACCGCCTTGGGCGAGATGGCCGGTGCCTGTGCCCGTGGCGGAACCACCCGTGCGCCTCCCGATCGCCTCGCTGCGCAGCCGGGATCGGGAATCCGCTGACCTGCCGGCGTGTGCCGCAGGTTAGCCGTTCCACGCCCGCGCACGAATCAGGCCGCGCGCGGGCGTCACGTCACGCAGGGATCACGCGGCCGAGCCCGGGAAAGCCCAGCCGACGCTACACGCGAGGTCAGTCGGGCAGGACCACGACCCGACGGCTGGGCTCCTCGCCCTCGGACTCGCTGTGCACACCATCGATCGTGGCGATCACGTCGTGCACGACCTTGCGCTCGAACGGGGTCATCGCGGCCAGCTTCCGAGGCTCGCCGGTGTCGAGGACCTTACGTGCCGCCGAGGTCGCGACCTTGCGCAGCTCCACCCGCCGACGAGCGCGATGCCCGCCCACGTCGAGCATGAGCCGGCTGCGGACACCGGTCTTCTGCAGCACCGCGAGCCGGGTCAGCTCCTGTAGAGCCTCAAGGGTCTCGCCGCCGGTGCCGATCAGCTTGTCCAGGCCGTCCCCGACGACGGCGACGACCGCACGCCCGCCTTCGACGTCGAGGTCGAGGTCGCCGTCCATGTCGACGATGTCGAGCAGACCCTCGATGTAGTCCGCGGCGATCTCGCCTTCCTGCTCCAGGTCGGCGACGCGGCGCTCGCCGCCACCCGCGGACCCCGACCCTCCGGTCGCCGCGGCCGAGTCGGTCACGGCCTCGTCGGCCCCGGCCGCAGGGCTGTCCTCGTTGGCCTCGGGTTCTTCCACGGCGAGGTCAGGTGCCGAACCGGTCATCAGCGTTACTCCAGGGGAAAGTGGGCGGCGATGCCGACAGTACGGCACGTCCGACCGCCGCGGGGTCAACGCGACGGTGGCGGGGCGCTGCCGCTTCGGACGTTCCGTGTCGTCCCGGCCTGACTGCCCGGACGATGCTCAGGGGTGGGCGCGGGGCCGGTACCCGGCCAGGTCGCCCAGCGGCGGCCGCGACCGGATGCGCACGCACTAGCGCCGACCACCGGCCCATCAGCGACGCCCGCCCGGCCGCTTGCCCTTCCCGCGACGCTTGGCGGGGCGAGATCCGCCGGGAGCCCGCCGCGCGCCGGCGGGGACGGGGGCCTGGGACGACCGGGAAGCGGCGGCGGCATCCGAGTCGGCGACACCGTTACGAGAGGTTCCCGCCGACGCCGACGCCGAACCAGACTTGCTGTCGCCCACGCCGTCGGCGATGCCGTTCTTCGCGCCCGACGTCTCGCCGGCTGCGGCCGCGGTCGGCGACGAGATGGCCCCACCGGTGCCCGCCGCACCGCCCTTCGTCAGGCGGCCCTTGCCACTGCCTCCACCGGCACCGGCACCGGACGAATCAGCCTTCGTCTGGCCGCCCTTGGCGGCAGCGGGTTTCGCCGAGTCGTTGCCGGCCGCGGCACCGGACCTGGAGCGGGTTCCGGGGGGAGCCTTCGACGGGCGGCTGCCCGGCCGAGGCGCGTCGGTGCCAGCACCCGAGCCGCTTGCCGCCGTGTCCGCCGTGGACTGCGCTGCCCGGGCCCCGAGGCTCTTCGACTTCGCTCCCGCGCGGGCGCCGGGGGCCGGCCGCGCACCGGGCGCCGGACGGGAAACCGTCGTGCCGTCCGTGGTGGCCGTGCGTGCCCCGGGAACCCGGCCGCCGGCGGCGAGCGGCTGGATCGGCGGCATCTTCCTGATGACGAAGAACTGCTGGCCGAGGCTCCACAGGTTGGTGGTCAGCCAGTACAGCAGGACGGCGATCGGGAACCGGAATCCGAAGATCGCCAGCATGAGCGGCGAACCGTACAGCAGGATCTTCTGGACCATCGCCTGCTGCGGGTCGACCGCGGTGCCGGCACGGTTCATGATCTGGCGCTGGGTCAGGAAGGTCGTCACGCCCATCGTGACGATCAGCACGACCGCGAGGATCTTCGTGTGCATCCCGTTGGCGCCGAGGAAGTCCAGGAAGTCCGGTGACGACGTGAACTTGCTCGACAGCGAAATGCCCCACAGCTTCGCCGTGGCGATCTGTTCGACCTGATCGGCGGACAGGCCGACCCGGGGCCGCCAGACCAGAGAGCCGCCCGGGCCCTCGTTCATCGGCGCCAGGTGCGTGAAGACGTGGAACAGCGAGATGAACAGCGGGATCTGCAGGAGGATGGGCAGACAGCCGAGCAGTGGATTTCCGTGCTCCTTCTGGAGCTTCATGATCTCCAGCTGCATCTGCTGCTTGTCGTGCCCGTACTTCTCCTTGATCTCCTTGATGCGCGGCTGCATCATCTGCATCGTCCGCTGGGACTTCACCTGCTTGACGAACAGCGGGAAGATCAGGATGCGGACGCAGATGACGAGCAGGATGACCGACAGCGCCCAGGCGAAGAAGCTGTCCCTGCCGAAGATCGGCCCGAAGCCCTTGTGGAAGAAGACGATCGCGTTTGCCGCGAGATGGTAAAGCGGATCCAACACCTGTCTGTCTCCTCACACCCGCGTTCCGCGACGGGAACCGACGATCTCGGAACGCGTCCCCCCGAGCGGGGACGCGGTGCGATGCCCGGGCCCGGCAGCGGCCCGGGCGGCATCCGCCCGGCCGATGCCCGTTGCCCGGTCGATGCCCGTCGGGCTCGGGGCCGCAGGACCCCTGCCAGGGCTGCCAGCGACACCGGACCCGACACCTGGCACCGGGTCGTAGCCGCCAGCCGACAGCGGCTGGCAACGCAACAGCCGACGGAGAGCCAACAAACCACCGACGACGCCACCGTGCCGCCGCAGAGCGGTCAGGGCATAGGCGCTACAGGACGGTTCAAACCGGCAGCAGCCCGCGTTCCGCGCCGACCAGCCGGCGCGGTACAGCCGGACCAGCGCCGTGAGAGCCCACGCAAGAGGCCCACGGACCGCCTGGTCGGAGGTCCGGGCCAGGGTGGGAAATCTCCTGGCGGTGATCGGCGCGGCGAACACGAGGTCGACGAGTGCCATCAGGACCACCAGGATCCCCGCGTACCGGGCCACGCTCATCCGAAGCGCGCCGATCGTGGGGACCGGCCGGAACGAACCGCGCCGAAGGCCGAGTCGAGCGATCGGCCCAGATCTGCCGACGTCGCGGTCGCCGCTTCAGGCAACGCTCGAACCAGAACCGCGGTTCCCGGCGGTAGCAGAGGCAGCCGGGACCGGGTCTGTTCGCGAAGACGCCGACGGACACGGTTACGAACCACCGCGTTACCGACACGCCGCCCTACGACAAAGCCCGCCCGGGGTGGACTGTCCACATCGGTGTGCATGCTGTGGACAACGATTGACCCCGCCCGAATACGCCGGCCGGACCGCCCGAGGATGGCGTGGTCCGATTTCGTACGTACTCGCGAGCCCCGGGGGAGCATGGCTGGACGGCGGCAGGCGCGTTGGTTCCGCCGTCAGGCGGAGAGCTCGTTGCGGCCCTTACGGCGGCGACCGGACAGGATGGCGCGGCCGGCGCGGGTCCGCATCCGGAGCCGGAACCCGTGGGTGCGGGCCCGCCGGCGGTTGTTCGGCTGGAAGGTGCGCTTGCTCACGTGAGGACTCCGGAGACACAGACGGCGGGACACCGGCGTGGATTGCCGGTCATGACTGACGCCTCGGCTACGGGGCGCGGACCTGGGTCGCCGACCGGCCGGACCCCCTGTGCGGAGGGTGCCTTTCGCCAAATCCCAACATCCGGGAAGCCAGGCCCCATGGCACCGAGGTACGTGATGTCACCGAGGTACATGGGAGCCGACCGTCGCCGTGGTTCTCCCTAGCCTACACACGATGCCACCATCGCCGGGTCCGTCCTGACCGTAGGCCACGGTCCCGTCGCCGCCGGGCAGTCGCGGGGGGATCGCAGGGAGGCCCGAATCCCGCCCCAGGGACCGGGCTGTTAACGTTTGGTGCTCTGTCCGTGCCGCCGTCACCTCCGTCCGCGAACCGCCTGCCCTCCACGAAGCGCGCGGAGGCTGTAGGTGGCAGCACCGTCACCACCCGCTCGTCGGCGCAACGCACTCCGTGGCTTCCCGGCTGTCGTCCAGTTTGTGGCCCTGCCGGCGATGCCACGCCCGATGCGGTGTCATGTCCATGCACAGGTTGTGGACGACGATGTGGAGAACTCTTCTCGGAGGATGCTGTGTGCCGCCGGCAGTGGACGCCGCATCGCCGCCAGGGGCGACGCAGACCCGGGTACGGCCGACCCGGGCGCGGTCGGCCCGGGGAGCGAACCGACCGCGTCGCTGCCGGGATCCACGCCCGCCGATCACCTCGGCGGGGTCGTCCTGCCGACACTTCCGACGATTACCCACACAGGACGGCTACCAGAGACACCACGGGTCACACTGCCAGTCAGAGTCAGTCAGCGACTTCGGCTACCTACGGTCGTGTCATCCCTCCGAACAGCCACGAAGAACCACGAGGAGCCCCGCAGTGACCGACCTCAGCGCCGATTCCGTCGCAGGTCTGCCGTCCCGGGGAGCCACACCGCCGTCAGATCCCGACCTGTCGGCGGTGTGGGAGCAGGCTGTGGCGGGCGTTGCGGACGGTGCGCTGTCGGCACAGCAGCGGGCGTGGCTGAGGCTGACCCGCCCACTCGGCCTGGTGCAGGACACGGCGCTGCTCGCCGCTCCGAACGAGTTCACCAAGGACCTGCTCGACTCGCGGCTGCGGCCGTTCCTGTCCACGGCCCTGTCCAGAGCCTATGGACGCGAGATCCGGGTCGCGGTCACCGTGGAGCACACACCGGACCCCGAGCCGATGACCGGACCACTCATCCGGCCCGCCACCACCGCGGACCTGACCCAGCACCTGATGGGCGGGGGGTCCGGCACCGCACTGGACGAGGGTGCCGAGAGCGTCGACGGTGTCCGGGTCGACGGGCCCGCGCCCGGCAGGGTTTCGCCAGGTCTTGGCCGTGATCCGTCCCCGAGGCCGTCCGAACCAGCCAGGCTCAATCCGCGCTATCTGTTCGAGACCTTCGTCATCGGTGACAGCAACCGGTTTCCTCACGCCGCCGCGGTCGCGGTCGCGGAGGCTCCCGCGAAGGCCTACAACCCGCTGTTCATCTACGGTGACTCCGGGCTCGGCAAGACTCACCTGCTGCATGCGATCGGTCACTACACGGTCAAGCTCTACCCGGAGAGCAGGATCAAATATGTGAGCATGGAGGAGTTCACCAACGACTTCATCGCCTCGATCCGCGACGACCGGCAGCTCGCCTTCCAACGTCGTTACCGGGATATCGACGTCCTCCTCGTCGACGACATCCAGTTCCTGGAGAACAAGGAGCGGACGCAGGAGGAGTTCTTCCACACCTTCAACGTCCTGCACGACACCGAGAAGCAGATCGTCATCAGCTCCGACCGCTCGCCCAAGCAGCTGGCGGCACTGGAGGACAGGCTGCGCAGCCGGTTCGAGTGGGGGCTGATCACCGACGTCACCCCGCCCGACCTGGAGACCCGCATCGCGATTCTCTCCAAGAAGGCGGCGACCGAGCGGCTGCCGGTGCCGCCGGACGTCCTCGAGTACATCGCGACCCACATCGAGCGGAACATCCGCGAGCTCGAGGGCGCGCTCATCCGGGTCGCGGCGTTCGCCAGTCTGAACAAGTCGCACGTCGACCGCACGCTGGCCGAGATCGTCCTGCGCGATCTCATCCCCGACGCGGCGAACCCCGAGATCACCGCAGCGGCGATCATGAACGCCACCGCCGCGTACTTCGGGATCTCGATGGATGACCTCTGCGGTACTTCACGCAGCCGGGTGCTGGTCACGGCCCGGCAGATCGCGATGTACCTGTGCCGGGAGCTGACCGACCTGTCACTGCCCAAGATCGGCCAGCACTTCGGCGGGCGCGACCACACCACCGTCATGCACGCGGACCGAAAGATCCGCGGTCTGATGGCCGAACGACGCGCCATCTACAACCAGGTCACCGAGCTGACCAACCGGATCCGCGCGCAGGCTCGGCACGCCTGATCCGCTGTCCGCCGGCCGCGGTGGCACCGTGTCCGCTCCTGCCCTCGTTGGCGGGATCCTGAGGATTTCGGCCGTCCTGGCAGCCACGATCTTCGGATCTTGCTCGGCGCCGGTGGCGCCACCGGCGGCTCGCGGCTCGCGGCTCGAGGAGTGGAGGATTTTGGTCGTCCCAACGACCAAAATCCTCCGCTTTTGCCCGGCAGCAACCGTAGCCCGAGGCTCGGGCTACGCCAAAGGCTCTTCAACGACCGAAATCCTGAATTTCTCACCGTCCGACCTCCGCGCTCCAACCATTGGGGTGGGCCGGTCGGCGGACGCCTCGCCACTCAGGCGAACGACCCAATGCGCCTGCACTTCGGACCAATCGCCATCGGGCAGGACCTGGGCCACCGGGATTGATTCCCGGAACCGGATCTCTGGCCCCACGAGGTCGGTTCCTTGAAATGTGACGACCCCGGTCGTCACCGGCTGAACGACTACGGTCGACTCACACGTTCTTCTGCGCATGTCCATACCAACATGTTCGTCTGCACCGCATCCCTCGCAGCCGTCCCTCCGCCCCGGCACGCGGCCTACTCAGGCCATGCACGAACGTCCCTGCCGGGTAGACCAGTCGGCCGATGTCCGGGTTGCTACCGGCTTTCGAGCGCTGCGCGCCCCGGGCGCGCGCTGCGACCGATGCGTCCGGGACGGCGGGCCAGCCGGGTGCTCAGAGACCGCCGCTCGGGATGCGGATGTGGGTGCGCCATGGCCCCGCCGCACCGCCCTCTGCTCCGCCGCGCCTCCACCTGCTCGGGTGCCGTCGCCACCTGCTCGGTTGTCATCGTCCGCGCGCGAGGCATCCACTGGTTACCCAAGTGGAAACAACTCACCAATGAAGTGTTAATTCCCTATATCGGGTGAATCAGATCAGAGGCACCTGAACGGGTCCCTCTCCTGCGATGTCGGGTTCGACCCTGCAGGCACCGTGGTCTTCCCGGGCCGACTCCGCATCGATCGACTCAAGGGACCACTGTGGCCTTTACCCACACCTTGTGGAGAAGGCTGTGGATAAGTAGCAATTCCCGCCTCTGTGCACAGGCCGGGAGCGGCCGTCGGGATGTCCATGGGCGCCAGAAGCCTGGGGACAGTGGCCTCCTAACCTGTGGGTAGCCAGTGGATGAACATGTGTACAGACTGTGTGTAGCTGAGGGACAGCTGTGGAGTCGATCGGGCCCTGGGGATAAGTACCTTGATCATCCACACCTCCACCCCCAGGATGCGCACAGGGCCTCAGGGGCTCTGAGCTGGGAAAACGGCGGTTTTCCACAGTTTCCACAGCCCCTACTACTACGACGAACCAAATTTCTTCCAGGAGAGATCAAAGCTCGAAGCAGTAGGGCCTGGGGATGAACGCCCAGAAGCGATCTTGATGTGGCCCCCGACCTTCAGGGCACGCATGCGCACGCACGACGCGGACGTGGTCGTCACGGAAAGTGCCCGGGTCGAACGAGGTAGCGTCTCGGTGCCGAACCGCAAGTCGGATCTGCCCTGACCCTCGACCGCCGAAACCAGCCACCAGCGCCACCGGGCTGCTCTCACCGATCGAGTGCGCAGGTGGTGACGCGTGATGACGGGATGCGTCCTGGCCGACACCCGTCTTCGGTGCTCGGCCAGGTGTGCCACCCTCGGAACACAGACCGCTCGTCATCCGCCGGTCCGGCTCTGGGATGCTGGATGGGCTCAGGCCCGACACCGTGGTCGTTCGGCACCCGTCTCCGGGTGCGGCGCGATCCGGGCGGCCGGCGCTGGGTGGCTCAACCGGTGATGTCAGGTTCCGCGGCTCGCCGTGGCTACGGCAGGCGTGGAACGACGGGAGGACGTGTCCATGAAGTTCCGCGTGGAACGGGACGAATTCACCGATGCGGTGGCCTGGACGGCGCGAACCCTGCCGAGCCGGGCAACCACCCAGCTGCAGGTGCTTGCCGGCCTGTTGCTCGACGCAACTGGTCCGGCGCTGAAGGTGGCCGCCTTCGACTACGAGGTCGCCGCACAGGGCGAGGTCGACGCCACCGTCACCGAAGAGGGCCGTGGCCTGGTCAACGGCAAGATGCTGGCGGACATCACCCGCTCGCTGCCGGCAGCCCCGGTCGACGTCAGCGTGGATGGGACGAGGCTCGTCGTCGCCTGCGGCAACGCACGGTTCGCGCTGCCGATGCTGCCCGTCGACGACTACCCGACCCTGCCCCCGATGCCGGAGATCACCGGCCACATCGAGGGCGCCGCGTTCGGGAGCGCGGTCGCGCAGGTCGCGGTCGCCGCCGGGCGCGACGACACGCTGCCGGTCCTCACCGGCGTCCGGCTCGAGATCGACGGGGACACGCTCACCCTCGCCGCGACCGACCGGTACCGCCTCGCCGTCCGCACGCTCAAGTGGCGTCCGGCGACGCCGGAGGCGTCCGGCGTCGCGCTGGTTCCGGCTCGTACCCTGCTCGACACCGCGAAGTCGCTGTCCGGCACCGGCGTCGAGGTGGCGATCGCGCTGGGAACCGGTCCGTCGGGGGAGACCCTGGCCGGCTTCGCGGGTAACACCCGCCAGACCACCACCCGGCTGCTCGAGGGAACGTTCCCGCCCTACCGCAAGCTGCTTCCCGACAGCTCACCGCTGATCGCCCAGCTGGAGATCGCGCCGCTGACCGAGGCCGTGAAGCGGGTGGCCCTCGTGGCGCCCCGCACCGCTCCGGTGCAGCTCACGTTCACGCCTGATCACCTCGTACTCGAGGCGGGCACGGGCGGCGAGGCCCAGGCGTCCGAGACGCTGCCGGTGACCTACGACGGGCCTGAGCTCACGGTCGCGTTCAACCCGACGTACCTGCTGGACGCACTCGGCGCGCTGGAGTCCGACATCGTCCGGATCGGTTTCGCCAGCGACGAGGACCCCGCGCTGGCGGCGAACAAGCCCGCGATCCTCACGGGTAAGGGCGGCGACGACCAGACCGAGATCCCCGACTATCGCTACCTGCTGATGCCCATTCGCCTCAACGGGTGACGTGCATCTAACTCACCTGTCCCTGACTGACTTCCGGTCCTACCCACGGCTCGATCTGGTTCTGGAGCCGGGAGTCACGACGTTCGTTGGTTCGAACGGCCAGGGAAAGACGAATCTGATCGAAGCGATCGGATTCGTCGCCACGCTGGGTAGTCATCGGGTGGCGACGGATGCTCCGCTTGTGCGAGAGGGAACCACGCAGGCGGTCGTCCGGTCACGCATCGTGCGCGGTGACCGGGCGGCGTTGGTGGAGATCCAGATCGTGCCGGGGAAGGCGAACCGGGTGCGGCTGAACCGGGCGCCGGTGCCACGGGCTCGTGACGTCGCCGGGCTGCTGGCCACGGTGCTCTTCGCCCCGGAGGACCTCGCCCTGGTGAAGGGCGATCCGGCCGAACGGCGTCGGTTCCTCGACGAACTGCTTGTCGCCCGCTCGCCGCGCATGGCCGCCGTCCAGGCGGACTACGAACGGGTGCTGAAGCAACGGTCCGCGCTGCTGCGAACCGCCGGTGCGGCGCGTCGATCCGGCGGCCGGGGCGATCTGAGGACCCTTGACGTCTGGGACGGTCATCTCGCAGACCACGGCGCGGAGCTGCTTGCGGCCCGTCTCGCGCTGGTCGAGGAGCTCAGGCCACGGGTGCGCAGCGCCTACGCGGCGGTCGCCGGCGAGGACTCGCCCACCGACGTCGACTATCGCTCGACGGTCCCATACCGGGCGATACCCGACCGGACGGCAGCCGCCGGCCACACCGACTCGGGCACCGAGCTCGCTCCGGGTGCTCCCGACGTCTCGTCCGCGCCGACGGATCAGGCGGCCGGGCCGGCTCCGAGCGCAGGGCAGGCCGAAGGCGCCGAAGGCTCGGACGAGACGCGGCCCGGCGGCCGGCCCAGCCGTTCGGATCTGCGGGCCGAGCTGGCCGAAGCCATCCTGACCGGGCTGGCCGCGGTCCGCTCCCAGGAGATCGAACGCGGGGTCACCCTGGTCGGGCCGCATCGCGACGACCTCCTGCTGTCGGTGAAGGGGCGGCCGGCCCGGGGCTACGCGAGCCATGGCGAGTCCTGGTCGCTGGCGCTGGCGCTGCGGCTGGCCTCCTATGACCTGCTCCGAGCCGACGACCGGGAGCCTGTGCTGCTGCTGGACGACGTTTTCGCCGAGCTGGACGTCCGACGACGGGCCCGGCTCGCCGCCCTCGTCGCGCCGGCCGAGCAGGTTCTGGTGACCGCGGCGGTTGAGGCGGACGTCCCCGCCGAGCTGGCCGGGGTGCGGTTCGAGGTGAGCTCCGGGGAGGTGCGTCGTGTCGGCTGACCAGTTCGGTGCGGCAGGGTCGTCATCGCCGCCGCCTTCACCGGCAGAGCCGCCCGCGGGTCCGGCGCCGGCATCGGGTCCGGCCACGGCTTCGGGGGCGGACCCGTCCACCGCGCCGGCTTCGGGGGCGCGGGGCGCCGATCTCGCGCGCGAGATGCTGGCCCGGGCGAAGCGGGACGCCCGCGCGCGTGGCCAGGGTCGCCCGGGCACGTCGTCGGGTCGAGGCGCCGGCACCGGCGCTGGTGCCGATGCGGAGACCGGTGCGGGTGCCGGCGGGCACGACCCCGGTCGGCGGGGGCGGGAAAGTTCTGGTGATCCGCCGCCGCGCCCGCGGCTGCCAGGTATCGCAGCACCTGGTCGCGACTGGCGGACGCCGATGGTGGTCGGTTCGTCGATCGCCCGCCTTGTCGCGGAACGTGGCTGGCAGAGCCGGGCCACGGACGCATCGGTGCTGGCCCGGTGGGATGTCCTCGTCGGCCCGGACATCGCCGCGCACTGCTCGCCGGTCTCGCTGCGTGACGGAGAGCTGGAACTGGTCGCGGAGTCGACGGCCTGGGCCACCCAGCTGCGGATGCTTTCCAGGCAGATTCTCGGGATCCTTCGCAAGGAGCTGGGACCGCACGTCGTCCGCCGGATCACGGTGCGGGGCCCGGCCGCGCCCTCCTGGAATCACGGCGGTATGTCCACCAGCGGTGGGCGCGGCCCGCGGGATACATACGGATGACACCTCATACCCCGCCCGGTCTCTCTCTGTAATCCTGTGCTGTCTCTGTATCCCGCGCACCCCCGGACGTCCCGCCGAATCGGGCCTCGCGGGCCGCGGCAACGAGACCTCCGGTCGGCGAACGGATCAGAGTGACTGTCGCGGTGACCTCGGTGACCGGTCGCAGATGGACGCAAGGCCTCAGGGTGCGTGGAGCTGGTAGGGGGCCACAGCCGACCCGAGTTCGGGGCCCAGCGCACAGCTGAGACGGCACCTTGCGTCCGTTACGACGGGTTGCCGGGTAGACTGAGGAATACTTCCGTCAGAGCGAGGGGACCTGCCGCGTGGCCTACGACGCTAGTTCGATCAAGGTTCTCGAGGGTCTCGACGCAGTACGCAAGCGCCCCGGCATGTACATCGGTTCCACCGGGGAGCGGGGCCTGCACCACCTTGTCTACGAGGTTGTGGACAACGCGGTGGACGAGGCCCTCGCCGGCTACTGCGACACGATCACCGTGACCCTGCTGGCCGACGGCGGCGTACGTGTCACCGACAACGGCCGAGGCATCCCGGTCGGTGAGCACCCCGTCAAGAAGATTCCCACTGTGGAACTCGTGCTGACCACCCTGCACGCCGGAGGAAAGTTCGACGGCCAGGCGTACGCGGTCTCCGGTGGCCTGCACGGTGTGGGTGTCAGCGTCGTGAACGCCCTCTCCACCCGGCTCGACGTCGCCGTCGAGACCGACGGCCACTCCTGGTTCCAGCCCTACGTGGCATCCCGCCCCGCGGCGCCGCTGGCGAAGACCGGAACCTCGAAGAAGACCGGCACGACGATCTCGTTCTGGGCCGACCCGACGATCTTCGAGACCACCACGTACAAGTACGAGACGCTTTACCGGCGCCTGCAGGAGATGGCCTTCCTGAACAAGGGCCTGTCCATCACCCTGCGCGACGAGCGGAGTGCGGCCGCCAAGAACCCGGCGCTGGCCGCGAAGGCCGCTGAGGCCGCCGAGGCAGCGGCCGCGGCAGGTGAGGCCGAGGCATCCGCGGCCGAGACCGGCTCCGTGGAGGCGAGCAGCGCCCAGACCGCGGCGGCGGAGGAGGTGACCGAGCCGGTCGAGGTCACCTTCAAGTACGACAACGGCCTGGTCGACTTCGTCGGTCACCTCAACGCGACCAAGGACGCCGTCCACCGCAGCGTGATCTCGCTGGAGTCCAAGGGCACGGGCATCGAGGCCGAGCTCGCGATGCAGTGGAACTCCGGCTACAACGAGTCGGTCTACACCTTCGCGAACACGATCAACACCCACGAGGGCGGAACCCACGAAGAGGGGTTCCGGGCGGCGCTCACCAGCGCGGTCAACGCCTACGCGAAGGATCAGAACCTCCTGAAGCCGGTCAAGGCCGGCTCCAAGAACACCGACGAGCGGCTCTCCGGCGACGACATCCGGGAGGGCCTCACCGCGATCATCTCGGTGAAGCTCGCGCAGCCCCAGTTCGAGGGCCAGACCAAGACGAAGCTCGGCAACACCGAGGCCAAGAAGTTCGTCCAGGAGATGTGCTACGCGGCGCTCAAGGACTGGTTCGAGGTCAACCGGACCGAGGCCCGCGCCATCGTCAGCAAGGCGCTGGACGCGCAGCGGGCTCGCATCGCCGCACGGCAGGCCCGCGATCTGACCCGCCGCAAGGGCCTGCTCGGCGGGACCGGCCTGCCCGGCAAGCTCTCGGACTGCCAGTACACCGACCCGGAGCGGTGCGAGCTCTACATCGTCGAGGGTGACTCGGCCGGCGGCTCGGCCAAGGGTGGGCGGGACTCGAAGTTCCAGGCCATCCTGCCGCTGCGTGGCAAGATCCTGAACGTCGAGAAGGCCCGTATCGACCGGGTTCTGAAGAACACCGAGGTCCAGGCGCTCATCCAGGCGCTGGGCACCGGCATCCACGACGACTTCGACATCGCCAAGCTGCGCTACCACAAGATCGTGCTGATGGCGGACGCCGACGTCGACGGCCAGCACATCCGCACCCTGCTGCTCACCCTGCTGTTCCGGTTCATGCGCCCGCTGGTCGAAGCCGGCCATGTCTTCCTGGCGCAGCCCCCGCTCTACAAGATCAAGTGGGGTCGTGAGGACTGGGAGTACGCCTACTCCGACCGCGAGCGTGACGGCCTGCTGGAGCGGGGTACCGAGGCCGGGCGCAAGCTGCCCAAGGACGCGATCCAGCGCTTCAAGGGTCTCGGCGAGATGAACGCCACCGAGCTCTGGGACACCACCATGGACCCGGACCGGCGGATCCTGCTCCAGGTGACCCTGGACGACGCCGCCGTCGCCGACGAGCTGTTCTCCGTCCTCATGGGCGAGGACGTCGACGCGCGCCGCAGCTTCATCCAGCGCAACGCGAAGGACGTGCGTTTCCTGGACATCTAGGCCAGTTCGCCGGTGGGGTCCGGGCGCTGGCCGGGCCCGCCGACCCCGTCCGGCGGCTGGTGGCACTGATCCGGCACTGAGCTGGGACTCCCGCACTGAGCTGGACCGATCTGAAACCGATCTGATCCCGGCGGATCCGCGAGTGAGCGGCCCGCGGACGCCAGGGGACGGACCGGGCCACTCCCCGCGGCCCGGCGCCCGGCCCGCACCCGCCGACTCATCGCTCCCACTGCCTGGAAGGACCCCGTGGTCGACGTCCTACCCCCGCCCCCCGGCGACCGCATCGAGCCCATCGGCATCGAAGTCGAGATGCAGCGGTCGTACCTCGACTACGCCATGTCCGTCATCGTCGGCCGTGCCCTGCCGGAGGTGCGTGACGGGCTGAAGCCCGTCCACCGCAGGGTTCTGTACGCCATGTACGACGGCGGTTACCGGCCGGACCGGGGGTACTTCAAGTGCTCCCGCGTCGTCGGTGACGTCATGGGTAACTACCACCCGCACGGTGACTCGGCGATCTACGACACGCTCGTCCGGCTGGCCCAGTCCTGGTCGCTGCGTTACCCGCTGGTCGACGGCAACGGCAACTTCGGTTCGCCGGGCAACGACCCGCCGGCCGCCATGCGGTACACCGAGGCCCGGATGGCCCCGCTGGCCATGGAGATGCTGCGCGACATCGACCAGGAGACGGTCGACTTCGCGCCGAACTACGACGGCCGTTCGCAGGAGCCGCTGGTCCTGCCGAGCCGGTTCCCGAACCTGCTCGTCAACGGCGCCGGCGGCATCGCGGTGGGCATGGCGACGAACATTCCGCCGCACAACCTGGTGGAGGTCTCCAAGGGCGTGCAGTGGGCGCTCGACCACCCGGACGCCACCCCCGAGGAGCTGCTCGAAGCCCTGATCGGCATCATCAAGGGCCCGGACTTCCCGACCTACGGCCTGATCGTCGGCCGCAACGGCATCGAGGACGCCTACCGCACCGGTCGCGGCAGCATCCGGATGCGCGCGGTCGTCAACGTCGAGGAGAACAAGGGCCGCACCCAGCTCGTCGTCACCGAGCTGCCGTACCAGGTCAACCCGGACAACCTCGCCGAGAAGATCGCCGAGCTGGTCCGCGACAACAAGATCACCGGCATCTCGGACGTCCGCGACGAGACGTCCGCGCGCATCGGGCAGCGGCTCGTCATCGACCTCAAGCGCGACGCCGTCGCCAAGGTCGTGCTGAACAACCTCTACAAGCACACCCAGCTGCAGGACACCTTCGGCGTCAACATGCTGGCGATCGTCGACGGCGTGCCCCGCACGCTGCGGCTCGACCAGATCATCTCGTACTACGTCGAGCACCAGATCGAGGTCATCGTCCGGCGGACGCGCTACCAGCTGCGCAAGGCGCGCGAGCGGCTGCACGTCCTCGACGGCCTGCTCATCGCGCTCGACCACCTGGACGAGGTCATCGCCCTCATCCGCAACGCCGAGTCGGCGGACGTCGCCCGCGGCCAGCTCATGGAGCGGTTCTCCCTCTCCGAGATCCAGGCCACCGCGATCCTCGACATGCAGCTGCGCCGCCTGGCCGCCCTGGAGCGGCAGCGGATCATCGACGAGGCCGCGGAGCTGCGGGCGAAGGTCTCCGAGCTCGAGGCCATCCTGGCCTCACCGGCCCGGCAGCGCGAGATCATCGGCCAGGAGCTGGCGGAGATCGTCGAGAAGTACGGCGACGAGCGGCGCACCCGCCTCGTCCCGTTCGAGGGCGACATGTCCGTCGAGGACCTCATCGCCCGCGAGGACGTCGTCGTCACCGTCACCCGTGGCGGCTACGCCAAGCGCACCAAGACCGACCTCTACCGCTCGCAGAAGCGCGGCGGCAAGGGCGTGCAGGGCGCGGCGCTGCGCGAGGACGACATCGTCGAGCACTTCTTCGTCACCACCACCCACCACTGGCTGCTGTTCTTCACGAACAAGGGGCGGGTCTACCGGGCGAAGGCGCACGAGCTGCCCGAGCAGGCCCGCAGCGCCAAGGGGCAGCACGTCGCGAACATCCTCGCGTTCAGCCAGGACGAGCGGATCGCCGAGGTGATGGCGATCCAGGACTACGAGGCCGCCCCCTACCTGGTGCTCGCGACCAAGCGGGGCCTGTGCAAGAAGACGGCGCTGACCGACTTCGACTCCAACCGCGCCGGCGGCCTGGTCGCCATCAACCTGCGCGACGACGACGAGCTGATCGCCGCGCGTCTCGTGGCACCGGGCGACGACCTTCTGCTGGTCAGCCGCAACGCGCAGTCGATCCGGTTCCACGCCGACGACGAGCAGCTCCGCCCGATGGGGCGGGCTACGTCCGGCGTGATCGGCATGCGGTTCGACGACTCGGACGAACTGCTCTCGATGGACGTCGTCGTGCCGGAGACCACCGCGGACCTGCTGGTCGCCACCAGCGGTGGCTACGCGAAGCGGACACCGCTCGCCGAATACCCCGTTCAGGGGCGGGGCGGCAAGGGGGTTCTGACCGCCAAGATCGTATCAACTCGGGGTGGTCTGGTCGGAGCGCTCGTCGTCGCACCGGACGACCAGCTCTACGCCATCACATCCAACGGCGGTGTGTTGCGTACCGTAGCGAAGGATGTCCGTCGGGCACAGCGGCAGACCATGGGCGTACGGCTCATCGACCTGGAGGCCGGTGTGCAGGTCGTCGGTGTGGCGCGCAATGCTGATGCCAACGACAGTGACGGAAGCGGCGAGAATGCGGGGTCGGACGGGCCGGCCACCTGAGTTCGGCGATCCGGCGGCCTGACGGCCACGTCGCGCGTCGTCGGCGCCAGCCAGGACTGCCGACGGGCAGGTCCCACGTGCGACCAGGAGTGGACGGGGAGTATCCGTGAGCGACAGTCAGAGTGACCGGCCAGCCCGGTCGGCCGTCCACCGCGCATCCCCGGGCCGCCAGGAGTCACCCGTGGGTGCCGGCCGGTTGGACGATCCCGACCTGACGCGGCGGCCCGGGGATGCCGCGAGCGCTGCCGCCGCCGACGGCGGCAGCGACGCGCCGAGGCGCTCCTCCCTGCCGGGGACCGGCCGGGGCGAGAGCCGGGCCGATGACGGCCGCCCCGCGGGCGGTGGCCCCTCGGGATCAGCGGCGGGCTCGGCGGGCTCGGCGGGCTCGGGCTCGGGCTCGGCCGCCGGTTCGGGAGGCGCGTCCAGTCCCTTCTTCCAGCGGAACGGGCGCGACTCCAGCTCCTCGAACGACCGGGGCAAGGCGCCGGGGGCTGCCAGGAGCGAGGCGCGTTCCGGCGCCGCCGCAGCGGGAGAGCCCACCAAGGAGGGCAACTCGTCCGCTGGTTCCGGCTCCGGTACTTCGGGATCCGCGTCGGGTTCCGGTACCTCGGCCGCGAGGAAGCCCGGCGGCACCGACCGTGCCACTCCGGCTCCCCGCGGCAGCGACGCCGACCGCGGCGCCGGGGCGCGGACCACCACCGCCAAGACCACAGTCAAGAGCACAGACAAGACCACATCCAAGACCACGGCCACGGCCGCCACCCGGGACGGCGACCCAGCGGACCCGGGCAGCGGCGACCCCCGCAAGCCCTCCGTGGCCAAGACCCGGACCGGCACCGACACCCGTACCCCCGCCACGGCGGCCGGGCCGAACACCGCCCGAACAGACGGGTCCAGATCCGACACCACCAGAAAGCACGATGCGCAGAGCACCGTCGCGACCCCCGCGGCCCGACCCACATCGGCACTGGACGGGCCGCGGGACACCGACACGATCTCCCTGGTGCGCCCCAACCTGCCCAGGCGCGGAACCGGCAGCACGACCGACCGCGGCGGCGACAGCATGAAGAAGACCGACCGCGCCGCCGTCACCGAGCGGATGCCCGCGGAACGCCGACCCACCCCCGAGCCCGTACGGGCCGGTTCAGGGGCCGGGCGGCCCGCCCCCGCGGCCGACCGCACCGCGCCCTACGACCGCCCTGGCACGCCGCCAGGCGTACAGCCGCCCCCCGGCCGCCTCGGCCCGGGCGCGCTGTCCACCGAGCCGCTGGGCCCCCCTGACGGCCCGATGCAGTCCCGCCCGGGGCCGCTCGGTCCTCCCGGCCCCCAGGCCGGCCCCCGAGGTGCCCAGAGCCCTCCGCAGGGCGGCCGCGACCATGGCGGCTACGAGCCGCTCCGGAGCGACCGGGCGGAACCAGCCGAACGGCGCCCCCCCGCCAGCGGCCGGCGCGCCCGGCTACGCCTGTCCCGGGTCGAACCGCTGTCGGTGACCAAGCTCTCGTTCGCGTTCTCGCTGTGCGTCTTCCTGATCATGATGGTCGCCGTCGCGGTGCTGTGGTTCGTGCTCAACTCGATCGGCGTCTTCGACAGCGTCACCGACGCCGCCGACACGCTCACCAACGGCACCAACGCCGACGTGTCCAACTGGCTGTCCTTCGGCCGCGCCATGCAGATCAGCCTGCTCGTAGGCGCCATCAACGTGGTGCTGATGACCGCGCTCGCGACCCTCGGCGCCCTCCTCTACAACCTCTGCGCCGAGATGATCGGCGGCCTCGAAGTGACCTTGAGCGACCAGTAGAAGATCTCCCAGAATTCGGATGGCGGCAGCCGTCACGCAGCTGTCGCCATCCTGTACTCTCATCAACAGCCAAGGACCTATAGCTCAGTCGGTTAGAGCGCTTCCCTGATAAGGAAGAGGCCGGTGGTTCAAGTCCACCTAGGTCCACCCTATGGCGCAGCATCTTCCAAGCTTCGCTAGATCATCCGCTGAGGTCACGTGCCCACCACGTGCCCAGCAAGCTTCCGAGTTGGTTCAACTTGCCCGCTTCAGCGGGATAACCGGGGCGAGCCCCGCCCCGCTCGAAGGCTCTGAGCCCGCCTCAGCCGCTGGCCTGGCCTCCGTGGTTGGGCTGGCCGGCACCGCAGGCGTGGCGCGCTCGTACGCGGCGCTGAGACCCGCTACAAGGGCGTCGTCCGCCTCCTCGTACAGGTGGCCGTAGCGGTCCAGGGTGAAGCTGACCGAGGCGTGGCCGGCACGACGGCTGACCAGCAGCACCGGCGCACCGGTAGAGATCCAGATGGCCACCGCGGTGTGACGCATGTCATGAACTCGCAGGCGGGCGAGACCAGCATCCTTGACGGCCTTCGCCCACACCCGGGAGCGGAAGCCGTTCGGCCGAAGGCGGGTGTTCCACGGAGTGGGAAACACCGGCGCATCCGGCTCCGTCTCCACGTACTCGTCCATGTGTGCCCGAAGCACCTCGGCGACCGCCGGGGGCAGGCTGACCGTCCGCCGGGCCTTCCTGGTCTTCAGCGGCCCCACCGTGAGAACGCCACGCACCTCGACGGCGCCCTGAGAGATCTTCAGTTTGTCGCCCTCGACGTGACGACGGTCCAGGCCCGCCGCTTCACCGATCCGTAGCCCGCCGTAGCAGCAGACGAGCACGAGCGCCCGATACCGGGCCGGCACCGCCTCGGCGAGCCGGTGGACCTCCGAGACCGTGAGGAACCGCTGCTCCTGGTGCTCGATCTTCGGGAGCGGCACGTTGTAGCAGGGCGACCGGCGGATGAGCTTCGCGTCGACAGCGGCGCTCATGATGTTGGCCAGGAGCTGGTACGCCTTGATCGTCGTAGCGGCTGACTTCCCGCTCTTCACGAGAGAGGTCACCCACTCGCGGACCTCGGCCTCTTCGATGCTGGAGACCTCCCGCTCTTCGAAGCTGGGGAGGACGTAGCACCTGATCACCGACTCGTCCCGCGCCATCGTCGAGGCGCGCACGTTTACACGAGTCGTCAGCCAGCCTTCGGCCCACGGGCCGAACATCGCCTTGCCGCTGATCGGGCTGACCCAATCGCCCTCGTTGGCCGCCACCTGCTCAGTCTTGACCCACGCCGAGGCCTCGGCGTCCGTGTCGAAGGTCTTCTGATGACGCTTGCCGTCCGGGCCGACGTACCGGCCCTGCCAGCGTCCAGACGGAAGCTGACGGGTGTTACTCCGCTTCGGCATTTTGTGACCCTCTCCCTAGTTTGTCGATCAGTTCTTGCGCCGTGGTCGTCAACCTGCCGCCCATCTGCCCGCGTTCCGGGCTGGTGAGCAGGGCGCGCCGCCGCGCCTCGTTCAGCCACCGATGGACGGTGTGGGGGTTGATGTCGACGGCTTCCGCCAGGTCCTTCATCGGCCGACGTGACCCACCGGTGGTCAGGCTCATGAACCCAAGGGCGATCAGCGCATAGAAGTCGTCCTCATACCGGCCTGTGGACGGCCTGTCCGCGAGCGTCGTTCGCAGCATGCCGCGCCAGTCGAGCCGTTCGGCGATGCCTTCGAGCGCACGAGCGATCCGGGCAGCCTCGTCCCAGTAGTGCTGTGCGCTCCCTGCGGCTGCAGTGATGGGGGCGGAGTCTGCGAGCGATCCGAGCGGTGTACCGATCTCTATGCCGCGCGGGCACAGCCGGCCCTCCTCGTCCCGATCGAGCGTGACCGTCAGCGTCACGCCGCCGTCGAGATCCTTCGTGAGGCTCATCCGGTCGCCTGCACTGGTGGCCCGGTCGAAGGGCTGGATCACGTCGGTCTGCTGGTCCTTGGTCATGATCTGAACCTACCTCCTCCCTGCACCACGTCACCCGACCACGGCACCATAACACGACCGCCTACCACGGTCGACAAGCATGTTATGGTTCTCGCCACGGCTCGCCAGCGGGCGGCCGGACCGGCGGAACGGAGCACACATGCGGGAGCCCTACATCTTGATCGGCGAAGCTGCTAACCACCTGTGCGTCAAGGAGTCGTGGCTGTACGACAACTGGCGACGTCTGGGCATCCCGGCCTACCGGGTCGGCCAGGGGCTGAGGTTCAAGGCGTCTGACCTTGACGAGTGGATGGCGGCTCGACGCGAAGCCGCGTGACGGCAGATCATGCGCGGGTTTCCCCATCGACCTGGTACGACTTCTACCTTCAGCCGGCCAGGGCCGGAGAGGCGATCGGAGAGGGTGCCTACCAACTCCTCGTTGATCTGATGTGCCATGCCGACAGCGACGGAGAGACCTTCGTTGGCGTGGAGAGGCTTGCCAGCCGACAGCTGATGTCCCGGAAGGAAGCCCGAGGGATCATCGCTGCGGCCGAACGCGGGGGCTTCCTGGCCCGCACGGGCGAAATGAAGAGCCGCTCCCATGTACGGCTTCTGACTCTGCCGGCAGTGGTCGTCGAGACGCTACCCGTGGAAGTGCTGGTAGACGACCTTGCCCTGTCGGGAAGCGCCACGGTCGGATACCCCGACGTGGCAATCTTCCATCGGTACGGGGTTATTGTCGCCAATGGCGAGGATGATCTCATTCCTGGGTCGGTTTCCCCTGTGTTCTAAGGGGAACCGCGGAGCGTCAGCACCTGGGTACACGAGGGCCACTAATAAGAGAGGGGGGACCCGAACGTGAGTGAGGGCAGGTGGGGGGAGAGTTTCCATGCCCTTGATGCCCCTGCGACGGGGCGAGCCTAACGGCGAGTCCCGGGCTGAGTAAGTCGGGACCGGTCCGGCACCGCTGCCGGGCCGGCAGCCCAAGAACCCAAATGACCAAAAGCTGTTGATCCCCGCGTAGCCGCCATCGGCGAAGCGGGGGGTAGGGCAGAGATAGAGAAGAACCCGACTACGGTCCTCCGGAAGGCCTCCGGACCTAATCCACCACAGGCCAGACCATCAGTCTGACGGCGGCCCCTATCCGGGGGCCGTCCGTACTATTTCTTACGCTTCGGCCTACGCCGGAAGCTTCGGCCTACGCAGAAGGGCACACGCCTCACTGCCGTTCGGCCATTGCTTCACACCGGCCACGGCAGGCCGGTGTGCTAGTTCGTCGTTTGACTCCTCACTCCGGCCGATGGGGAAGATCTCGGCCTACGTTCGTCGTGCCGTTGGTGTACTTCCTGGCCACGGCTCATCTCCTGGCCGTGGCGAATAGATTCCGATCGAGGGCCCGGTGGCCCTCTAATCCTCCTGTCCTAGGAAGGGTGCCCGGATGGCACCCCTGGTAATTCTCTAAACGACCCACAGGGGCGCCAAAGCCCTTCTACGGCATGCGCCCGTCAACCAGCCCATGGGATCACCTTTGCCGTCACTCGCCTGCCTGGACTGCGGGAAGCTCTCGCAGGGCTCACGCTGCCCTGCCTGCGCTACCGCCCGAAGACGTTCCAAGGAACGCCAACGCGCGGCTCATCGCCCTAGCCCCTATCAGCGTGGCTACAACGCCGAATACCGGCGAAACCGGGCCATCGTCCTAGCGGATGGCCCGTGCTGCTTCGTCGAGGGCTGCACAGCCGCAGCTACCACGGTGGATCACATCCTGCCGCTGTCGCTCGGAGGCACCAACGAACTAGATAACCTACGGCCCGCGTGCCGGCGCCACAATGCGAGCCGTGCCAACCGCCTCGACTGGGAGGCGTGAAAGTCTGGGTGACGGTAGCTGATATCCGCCGCATTCCTCCGGCGTGCGTGTCTACACATCAGCCAATCAGTCACACGGGCGACGGGGGCGAGCGGTCACCCCGTTGGTCATGGACCGGGGCGGCTTCCGCCGGTCGCCTTCAGGTAGGCGTAGGTCACGATACAGGCGAGAACGATCACCGTCAGGCAGGGTACAAGGATCACGAGCGCCCGCCCCTGGTAGGTCGCTCGGATCGAAGGTACAGCTGCTGCGTCGTCGGCAGACGGCGTGCGCTCACGGGGCGGCCGTCGGCTGACCCAAGTCGCAAGCGCCCCGCATGCCGCAGAGACAGCGGCTGCCGCAGCAGGGGCAGAAAGAAGCTCTAGGACCACGGGCAGGAAGCTACGCCATGGGGGTTCCGCTACGTTACACCGCTTCCGGTTAAGTGTTTGCAGTTCGTCGTGGAAAGTACTTTCGGCGTTCCTAAAAAGTACTTTTTGCGATCCGCTGTGCGGATTCCTGGAACGTTCCGAAGAATCCAGGAACGTTCGATGGTTCCTTTATTGGTTTATTGCGTCTCCGGCGTGTTCTATCCTCTTGGTGTTGCTCATATCGAGCAAGGGGTTCCGCTGTCCGCCCTTCCCGGACGATGCCAGAGGAGCGACTTCGGTGCAGTAGGGTCGCTCTCAAGATCCATACTGTCGGAGAGGATCACGGTGCTCGACCTGCGAGAGACTCCGGTGCCGGATGTGATCGATCGCTGTGTGGCGGCTCTCTCCGTCGATCTCGACATCGAACACCCGGCCTTCGGATGGGGTGGCAAGTCGATGGGGTTCGGGACGAGCCGGGGGACCTGGGTCAAGATCCTGTTCCGTCCCGCTTCGCAGATCAACGAACGCATCTGGACCGGGGAGGAATGTGCCTCGGTGCTCACGGGCGTATCGAAGCCGCGGCTTCTCGGCTCGGTGTGCTGGCTCGACGACGCGCGGGGCCTGGTATGGCGGGCGGACGAGACGACTCGCGTCGAGGCGCCTGCCGTCAGCTCCACGCCGGAGATCCGGGAGGAACCGCCGGGCCTGACCGTCGAGTGGTGGGAGTCCCTGCGTGGCTCGCTCGGCGCGCTCGCCGAGGCGAAGACGACCCGTGTTGCCGTCCGGCAGGACCTGATCAGTCGGCGGGTTCGTGAGTACGCCGGTCCGGCGGTGGACCCCGCCGTGGACGAGTGGCTACCGGCTCACGCCGACGTGCATTGGGCGAACCTGACCGCCCCGCGCATGGTGCTCCTGGACTGGGAAGGGTGGGGCCTGGGGCCGCGTGGGCTCGACGGCGCGACCCTGTGGGCGTTCTCGCTGCTTGTCCCGGCCGTCGCCGGGCAGGTGGCCGACCTGTTCGCCGATGACCTGGCGTGCCGGTCCGGCGCTCTGGCCCGGTTGTTCATGTGTGTCGAGCTGCTGAGGATGTGCCGCAACTTCGGCGATCATCCGGACCTTGCCGAGCCGCTGGCCCGCGAGGCTGACCGGCTCGTGATCGAGTTGTCAGCGCGAAAGTAGCGCCTTCGGCTTGGGTAGTCGCCGGGCCCGTAGGAGAGATCGGTACCGGTCGGCTGCGGCGCGGTCGACGTCGAGGCGTGTGGCTTCGACCAGTTGGCGAAGGTGCTCCGGGTCGTTGGCGCTGACCGCGACTCGCCCGACCTGCGGGAGTTCGTACGCCAGGCGGAAGGCCGTCTCGACGGTGCTGTGGTGCCCCGGGCTGCTCAGCAGCGGGGCGAGGTTGACCGTGTCCCAGAACGGCGCGCGGGTGTCGCCCGCGAAGGGGCTCATGCCCCACCGTTGTTCCGGGGCCACGTCGAGCAGGTCCGCGAGGGTCTCGGAGGCCTCGACGACAGCGGCACCGGCGAGCACGCCGGAGCGGTGCATCAGATGGGCGGGTGAGGCGGGTAGTCCCCGGCCGTGGTCGAGGACCCGGACGAGGCTTCGAGGGTCCCAGGTCGAGATGCCCCACTCGACACACAGTCCGGACCGGGCGGCGTCCCGCATGACGTCGCAGGCTGCGGCGAGCAGGTCATGGGCGGCCCGGTGCGGGCCCTGACGGATGCTGCGTTCGGGGTTGTGGAGGAACACGACGTCAGGGGCGCGCCCGAGGGACTCCGCGGTGGTCTCCATCGCCTCACGCAGCCGAGCCGGGTCTAGGGAGTGCTCGGTGTGGCCGGTGGGCGACGGGAAGAACCCGACCTTGGTGGACAAGAAGAACTGCGGCAGCAGGTCAGCGGCTACCCCTGCAAGCAGGGTGAGCGACGCGAAGTCGGCGTAGTTGTGCGCGGTGTCAAGATCTCTGATGCCCAGGTCCAGAGCGGCTTCTAGGATGCCTCGGCTGTGACGAGTCCGGTATAGCCCGAGCGTGATTCGTCGGTCAGGTGGGCGCATATCCCCTCTTCGACTAGCGTTCCGGCGAGCGGCCGGACGTCGAGGCCACTGGCCTCGTTCAGAGCGAGAACATCGACCGGGCGCCCGGAGAGCAGGACGGACAGCGCCCCTTCGGCCTTGCCCTTGACCGTGAGCCGCTTGCCTGCGGCATGGACCGTGACCGCGTCCTCCCCGCGCTGTAGCTCCGGGGCGAACTCCGTCACGCACACCACCGACGTCGGGAGTTCCCCGGGCGGGAAGTGGGGCGCCTGCCGGGCCGGTGGCTGCGAGACCTCCCGAGACCGGAGGTAGGCCCCGGGCGGGTAGGTCCTGAGAAGGTCGATCGCGGCGGCTTCGAGCCGCTGCCGTTCGGACTCCCGGTCCTCCGGCGAGCGGGTGAGGTCCTGGCGGAACAGCTCGACTTCCCGGGCTCGATCGGCGAGCGAGGCGAGCCAGTCAACCCCGGTGCGCTTCACGAAGCCGAAGGTCAGGTGAAGGCTCAGCGGGTCCTGACTGCCGTCGCGGGTCGCCTGATGCCAGTAGCCGCGCGGGATGTGCATCACGTCGCCCGGTTCCATCGTCCCCTGCCAAACGATGTCGTCGGAGACCTCGGAGTTCGGGTCGGCGTCCCGGTACATCGGGACCCGACGGGAGTAGCTGCGGACATCCCAGGTCTTGGCCCCGGCGAGCTGGACCACGATGACGTCGTGGTCATCCCAGTGGATCGGGAACCCGGCACTCGATCGGGTGGTCAGGTAGGCGTTGACCTGGACGAGTTCGTGGGACCACCACTGAAGGGCACGGGTCGCGACGTCCATGGTCGGGTCGAACGTGTCGAGGGCGTCGAGCACGAGCGTGGCCCCGGTGTCGAGGAGCCATGTCACCGCGGTCTGATCTACGACCCGGATGGTCTGCCGTCGCCGGTTCGGCGCCGATCGCAGATAGTCACTGGGATGTAGTTCGGCGCCGTTCTTGAAGCACCGGAGCTGAGGCGGTTCAAGGCTGCGCCGGGTCACGATGTCGAGGAGCCGTGTCGAGGTCATCAGCCGTCGGCAGATAGACGGGTCTGGCAGGTGGCCTCGGCTGAACGAGACGCCGAGGGGCGAGACGTCCGACCAGCCCAACGCCTTCTGAATCCCCTGGACCAAAAGGTGGTTCGCGAGGGTCATGCTGACCTCCTGATCTCGATGATTCGTGGGACGTTGGGCCGGGCGGAGTTCTTCGGTCAGTCCTCCGGCAGGTTCAGGCCGTCGCCGCCCCCGCCGTCGCTCCGGCCGGTGCCGCCGCCGTCGGAGTGCTCGGCGTCGTACCGGTCCTGAATCTGGGTAAGGGCCTCGACGGCCACCACCAGATCGTCGATTGGCTGCATACACACTCCTACAATCGCCCTGCGGCAACCATTGCCGCAGTATGGGGCCTATTTGGTGAAGTGGAAATATGGCAGGCCCACCCTTGCCGTGGCCTTCGGTTCATGGTGTTTGATTTCGTAGATGGAGTCCCGGTGCTCGTTGAGGATCGTCACGCAACAGGCCGAATGCTCCGCCAGTGCCTCTTCCGCGATGGCCCTTAAGGTGAGACCCTCCACGGAACTCTGCGGTAGGTAGTGCTCGATAGGTCTTTGGTTGTCGCGTTCCACGACGACATACGGCACTGCTCGCCCTGTCAGTCCAGGGCGTGAAGACGCTCAACGATCCGCCGCAAATCGGCGAGATCAACACTGCTGATGTCGAACACCTCTATCTCGGGATGGGTATCGGCGGGTCGGACCCGGACCGGTAGGCCGCTGGCCGTACGAGGAAAAGGCACCCCTTCGGCCCCGGAGACGAGTCGTAGATACGGCGTCATCGGGTCGTCCCTGCCCCACGGGGCAGAACGAGCGCGTTACCGGTGGCGGGAGGTCTCGTCTCGGGAGGGTCCGTGTCTGTGTCAGCTACGAGGCTTGCATCGTCGAAGATCTGCACTCGCTCGGCGGCCGGCAGCATCAGCGCTAGGCGCGCGGCAAGGGCGGGAAGGTCGGAGTCGCCGAACAGGTCGGACCCGGTCATGGTCATGGCCGGTGTGGGACTGTCCCCGTAGTGAACGACGACGGTCAGCATTGGCGCAGTTCAGCAGCGGCGTACCCCAACACGGCGCGTCTCTGAGCCCTGGCCACCGCAACCGGTTTCTCGACGACGGCCACCCGCGAGCGGGCATCGTCCACCAGCTCGACGGCGGTCACGCCGGTCTTCACCAGCTGCTGCCTGACCAGCGTGTCTATGCCGGTCGCCATGACTCGGGACCACGGTAGGAAGATCTCCTTCGGTTTGGCCCCCGTACGGCTCACCATGACGTACGGCATCGGACTGCCCTCCCCTGCCTGCCGCCGTAGGGCCCCCGGGCATACCGGCATCGGTGGCGGCAGCACACCCGGGGGCGTTCGGGTGGGCACCCCGGTCGTGTGCGATCCGGTCAGTGATCCCGGGGCGCCCAGGTCAGACCATGACAGATACCGAGGGACGCGGTTACCGCTTGTCGCGGACGGTAAGGGACGTCCGGGCTATGATCGTTGCGTCCCGTGACCGTCCCGAGACGTCCCAGCTCAACAGGAGTCGAGGAAGATGCCGAACGAGCGCCTACGGGGGAGCCTCGCGAGTGCTGGCCTCACGGTGGATCGACTGGCCGAAATCGTGGGAGTGGACCCGAAGACCGTCGAGCGGTGGGTGAGCAAGGACCGCATTCCCAGGCGTGCGCACAGGGCGGCCACGGCCTCAGTCCTCAAAGCTGATGAGCTGTATCTCTGGCCTGGACTACTCGACGACACCCGGGAGAAGTCGGCGAGCATCGCCGAGTTCGTCGCCCTTTACCCCCATCGCGGCGCCGTGCCGATTCACCTCTGGTCGTCCCTCCTTGAGCAGGCTCGGGACTGCGTCGACATCCTCATCTACGCCGGTCTCTTTTTTATGGACGGCACACCGGACATCGCGAAGACCCTGATACGCAAAGGTGAGGATGGGACGCGGGTACGGCTGGTGCTGGGAGATCCGAACTCGGAAGCCGTGGCCCTGCGTGGCGCCGAGGAAGGGGTATTCGATGGGGTCGCTGCCCGCGTGAGGCTGAGCCTGACCCACCTTCAGGGCGCGATGAACCAGCCGGGGATCGATATCCGGCTACAGTCGGCGACCCTCTACAACTCGATTTATCGATTCGATGACACCCTGCTTGCGAACAGCCATGTCTACGGCGCACCAGCCTCGCAGTCCCCGGTGATCCACATACAGCGGGTTCCTGGCGGACGCCTGTTCGACCACTACCTGACCAGTTTTGAAAAGGTGTGGAGCCAATCGGCTCCCGCGACCGGGAAAGGTGCTGCCTGATGGCCCGTCGAGATTTCTACGACGACCCGACCGCGCCAAAGCCCAACTCTCTCGTCCCGGCTACGACCGTCGTGGTTCCGGACGATGAGCGGCGAGTCCTGCTGATTCGCCGGTCTGACAACGGCCTGTGGGCCCTGCCGGGCGGGACGATGGACGTGGGCGAGTCGCTGCCCGGCACCGCCGTGCGGGAGGTCAAGGAGGAAACCGGGCTCGACGTCGAGGTGGTGGGGATCGTCGGCACCTTCACCGACCCGCGCCATGTGATCGCCTACGACGACGGAGAGGTTCGGCAGCAGTTCGCCATCTGCTACGAGGCCCGGATCGTCGGGGGCACGCTGATGGCGGACGGGAGCGAAGCGAAGGACGCCCGGTTCTTCACCGTGGCTGAACTCGACGGCCTGAACATCCACCCGTCGATGTTGCTACGGGTGACCCACTACCTCGGCCACCCCGGAGAGCCTCACCTCGGCTGACAGGACCTGAAATACCGAAGGGCACCCCGGCTTCGAGGTGCCCTTCGTGCTGCTGCGTGTGGTTGTCGGCTGGCTGCCGTGGCGTGCCCAGGAACGTGCCCACCCGGAGGTCCGAACGGTCCGGAACGGCCGACTCCGGGCGACATCCGAACGCCTGGGGCGCCAGGGGCCTCGACTAGCCGATCATGCGTCCCCCTTCGTGCCTACTGTCTGGTTTGCCCTGATAAGGAAGAGGCCGGTGGTTCAAGTCCACCTAGGTCCACGCGATCGGCTTTGCGTGTTCGCCCCCCTGGTGGGGGGCTCCCTGGCTCCCGCGGGATGTTGGTCGGGGGGCCGAGCCCCCCGGGACCCCCCACGGGAACCCCCCGGAGATGGTGGGGGTCTGGGGCTTCGGGGGTTTTCTGGTTCGCAGGGTTTGCCTGGTTGGTCGGCTTTGTGTGTTCGTCCCTCTGCTCGGGGGCTCCCTGGGGCCCGCGGGATGTTGGTCGGGGGGCCGAACCCCCACGGGAATCCTCGAAGATCAGCGGGGGCCTGGGGCCTGGGGCCTGGGGCTTCGGGGGGTCTTAGCCGGCATTGCCTGGTTGATTGGGTTTGCTTGGTCGGTTCCTCCCGGGTCCTGCGGTGTGGCTTCGGGCGATGGAGCTATTGGTGCCTGGCACGATCTGAGGATTTTGGTCGTTGGGAGCCTGGCGCAGGCTGGCGCCGATCAAGATCGCTGGATGGTGGGCGGGGAGGTCCGCACCCCACGAACGCGGCCGGACCTCCGAGCACCCGGTCGCCCGGTGGCCCGGTGTGGTGAGTCGCAAGAGTGAACGATTTTGGTCGCTCCGACGACCGAAATCCTTCTTTCTTGCGGGTTGCCAGGCAACCCGTACCCCTTTTTGCCCGCTTTTGAGATGAATTGTCGGTGCGCCGGGGCGGGGTGGGATCCCCGAAGGGTGGCCGTTCGGGCGAGATCCGGCTGATGTGGGGCTGAGCCACCCGGGCGTCCGCCGGGGCCGCCCACGGCGGCGGGGCGGTCGGGTGGTTGTGGGGTTTGGTGGTCTGTGGGGGCCTGGCGGCACCAGAATCGGCCTGGGTGGACGAATCGGTGCTGGGAGGGCTTGTGCGGCTTGCTGGGGGTGGTGGGGGCGCCCGGAAGTACCAGCGGATCGCCGCCTATGTGGTCTGCGTCCAGGATGAGCGGTTGCTGCTGGTCCGGACGGGTCCGAGCGTGGCCGCGGACGCGGCGCGGTGGACGCTGCCAGGGGGTGGGCTGGACCACGGTGAGCAGCCGGAGGCGGGCGCCGTTCGGGAGGTCGAGGAGGAGACCGGCCTCGACGTCGAGATCACCGGTCTGCTCGGCGTCGACTCCATCCGCGAGTTCTGGGCCGACAGGAACACCGACTTCCACGGGCTGCGGATCGTGTACTCGGGCCACGTCGTCGGCGGTGAGCTGCGGTCCGAGGTGGGCGGCACCACCGACCTGGCCGCCTGGATCCCGCTGACGGACGTCGTCGGCCTGTACCGGCTCAGTCTTGTGGATATCGCCCTCGGGTTCATCCGCACGGGTACCGCCGGTGGGGTGCGGGGGGCTTAGCGTGGTCTGGTCCTTGTGGTCCTGTGGTTGTCCACGGGTCTGTGCACAGGGCTGTGGATAAAGCTGTGGATGATCCTGTGGATAGGCCGCTATGTGGGTGCCAATCGTGGTGAGTGGTGTCTGGAAGCCGACACGAACGCCACGGGTGGATGGGTGCGAGCCGCGCACCGGTGGGCGAAGTGCCGGCCCGCATCCCATGCATGCGCTTTGCCAGTTCTGGTAAGACGAGCAGGCGGCATCGGCTACGGGGCGGGGAGCCGAGCGGGTCATCCCGCTGGTCGCGGACCCCGGATCCCACCCGGATCCCCCACCTGGGACGAGGAGACGACGACGTGGACGTGGCGTTGCGGCAGGCGGCCGAGGCTGCCAAGGGCTTCATGCCACCCGAGGAAGGACAGGCGCTGCATGCGGCCGCCGCCGAGCTTCCCGGCGGTGGGCTCATCTGCGAGATCGGCACCTACTGCGGCAAGTCCACCCTCTACCTCGCCTCGGCGGCCCGGCTCGTCGGTGCCGTGGTGGTCACCGTCGACCACCACCGCGGCTCGGAGGAGAACCAGGCGGGCTGGGAGTACCACGACACCACGCTCGTCGACGAGCGGAGCGGGCGGATGGACACGCTGCCGACCCTGCGCTCCACGCTGGAGGCCGCCGGCGTCGAGGACGTCGTCACACCCGTCATCGGGCGCTCGGAGATGGTCGGCCGCTGGTGGTCGACGCCGATCGACCTGCTTTTCCTGGACGGCGGGCACACCGAGAAGCAGGCCCAGGCCGACTACGAGGCCTGGGCCCGCCATGTGCGTCCCGGCGGCCGGCTGGTCATCCACGACGTGTTCCCCGACCCGGCGGATGGCGGCCAGGCGCCGTACCACGTGCTGCTCCGCGCCGTCCGGGACGGATTCACCGAGATGTCGCGGACGGGATCCCTGCGGGTACTCCGCCGGCTGTTCTGAGCCCCGCTCAGCAGGCCCCGCTCAGCAGGCCCCTGCCCTAGGCCCCTGGGCAGCAGGCCCGGGTCAGGTCCGGATCAGGCCCGCGGCGACTCGTCCGCGGGCTGCTGGTGGGGGCTCTGGGACCCGCGCTCCGGGGAATCGGGGGCCCGGCGGGGTCCGGGCAGGTCGGCGTGCGGTGCGGACGCCCCGTGCGCTGCCGAAGCGGGCTGCAGGGCCTCGGGCAGGCCGTCGCCGCGGAAGGCCCGCTCGGTGGGCCCGCCGGCGAGCGTGTCGACGGCGAGGATGACCGCGGCCGCGGTCCAGGTCGACTGCTCCTCCGGCCAGTGGCACTGGGCCACGAACTGCCAGCCGGTCCAGTAGGCGCCGTCCGCGGTGCGCAGATGCTGCATGTTGCGCACCATCCGGGCGGCCTCGTCGGACTCGCCGGCGAGGTGCAGCGCGATGGCCAGCTCGCAGGTCTCCGCACCGGTGACCCACGGCTCGTCGTCGACACAGCGGATGCCCAGGTCGTCCACCACGAAGTCGTCCCAGCGGCTGCGTAGCCGGGCTCGCGCCTCCGTGCCGTGCAGCGCGCCGCCGATCACCGGGTAGTACCAGTCCATCGACCAGCGATCCCGGGAGATGAAGTTCTCCGGGTGGTGGCGCAGGGCGTGCCACAGCCGGCCCGCGGCCAGCTCCCAGTCAGGTTGCGGATCGTCGACGAGCGCTGCCAGCCCGAGCCCGCAGCGCAGGCTGTGCAGGGTGGACGAACATCCCGTCAGCAGCGCCTCGGGGTAGTCGTTCCCGGCGGCGTCGCGGGCCCACCAGATCTGGCCGGCGGGCGCCTGCATGTCCACGACGAAGTCGAGCGCGGCCCGGGCGACCGGCCACAGCTGGTCGACGAATGCCCGGTCGCCGGTGGCGAGCCAGCGGTGCCAGAGCGCGGTCGCCACGTAGGCGCACTGGTTGTTGTCGGCGAAGTCCTCCGTGATGACGCCGCCGACGGTCTTGGCCGGCCAGGAGCCGTCCGGGCGCTGCTTGCGGCGCAGCCAGTCCCAGGCGGCGTCGGCGGCGTCGAGGCGCCCGGCGATCAGCAGTGCCATCGCGCATTCCAGATGGTCCCAGGCGTCGGTGTGCCCGCCCGGGAACCACGGGATGGCCCCGTCGGGCTCCTGGGCGGCCGCTATGGCGTCCGCGGTGGCACGTAGCTGCGCGGCGTCGAGGATCGGTCCGGTCGGCGAGGCATCAGGCGAGGCGTCAGGCGAGGCGTCACTCGCCGGCACGCGGGCCCCCCACGGTGAGGTGATCACCTGCCGAGCGATCGGACGTCCGGGCCGGTGGTTGCACTCGTGGTTTGCGCAGGTACAGCACCAGGCTCTTGCCCAGGACCGGGTCGAGCAGCTGTTCCGTCCGGCGGGTGATCGCCGGCTGGCGCATCATGTCCCAGACCAGCAGCCGGTGGTAGAGCTTTGTGGCCCGATGGTTGTCGTCGTGCACACCGACCAGGCACCGCAGCCACCAGTACGGGGCGTGCAGCGCGTGCGCGCGGTGCTGGCCGATCAGGTCCAGGCCACCCGCGCGCAGCTTCGTGACGAGGTCGTCCTGGCGGTAGATGCGGACGTGGCCGCCCTCGACGTTGTGGTAGTCGTCCGACAGCGCCCAGCAGATCCGCTCGGGGAAACGCGCGGGCACGGTGACCGCGGCGAGTCCGCCGGGGCGCAGCACGCGGGCCAGCTCGGCGATCGCGCCGGCGTCCGCGGGGAGGTGCTCCAGCACCTCGGCCGCGATGATCCGGTCGAAGGTGCCGTCCGCGAAGGGCAGCGACAGCGCGTCACCGCGCACCGCCCCCGCCTGCCCGCCCGGGGGCACCTGGTCCTCGGCGGCCATCGCGCCGAACATCGCGTTCACCCCGGCCACCTCGTCGGCCGAGTAGTCGAGTGCGATGACCCGGGCACCGCGGCGCAGCGCCTCGAACGAGTGCCGGCCGGCACCGCAGCCGAGGTCGAGGACGAGGGCCTTCCCCGGGACGGGAAAGCGGTCGAAATCGACGGTCAGCATGCGGCGGATGCCTGGTTGTCGTGGCCGGCGGCCGGCCTGGCCTCGCGGAGCACCTTCTCGTACCAGGCGGCGGTGCCGGCCGCAGCGGCCTTCCAGGAGAACAGCTCCTCGACCCGGCGCCGGCCGGCGGCACCCATCCGCGCGCGCAGCTCGGGGTCGTCCTGCAGTGTCCTGATCGCGCCCGCGAGCGCGTCGGCGTCGCCCGGGGGCACCAGCAGCGCGGCCTCCCCGCTCGGCCCGGCCACCTCGGGCAGCGCGCCGGCGGTCGTCGCGACCAGCGGCAGCCCGCAGGCCATCTCCTCCACCGCGGGGAGGCTGAAGCCCTCGTAGAGCGAGGGCACCACGGCGACCTCGGCGGTGCGCAGCAGCTCGACCATCTCGGGCTGGGGCACATTGGACCGGAAGGTGACCGCCTCGGTGAGCCCGAGCTCGACGACTCGGCGCTGCGCCGCCCCGCCCTCCCGGACCTTCCCGATGCACACCAGGTGCGCCGGGCGCTCGACCCGCAGCTTCGCCAGCGCCTCCAACAGCACCATCAGGCCCTTGAGGGGGACGTCCGCGCTGGTGACCACCACGATCCGTCCCGGGACCCGGGTGCTGGCAGCGGCGGCCTGGTCGCCCTGGCCGTCCTGGTCGCCAGTGGGTCCGGCCGGGCTCGGGGTGAACACGTCGGACTCGACGCCGAGCGGAACGGTGTGCATCAGATCAAGCGGCACGTTCATGTCGGCGACGATCTCGTGCCGCGAGCTCTCCGACGGCACGACCACACCGTCGAGACCACGGGCTACCCGTCCCTGCATGGGCAGGAACGAGTACCAGCGACGAACACCGAGCCGGGCTCGTCGGCCGGTCGTCGCGGCCAGGTGCAGACGGCGGTCGACGGTGATCGGGTGGTGGATCGTGGAGACGACCGGGATCCCGTAGGGGCGCAGTGCCCGGCGCAGCGGCAACAGGCCGTAGCCCAGCGTCTGGTTGTCGTGGACGATGTCGAAGTCCGGCCGGCCTTGCCCGCGCCGCGGGCGCAGTGCCTCGAACGCCCGGATCGAGAACGCCAGCGGCTCGGAGAACTGCCCGGTGCGCATCATGCCGAACTCGGCCACGTCCGCCAGGGACCTGAACTCCCGGAACCCCGGCCAGCGGAACGGATCGCCGTCGCGGTAGAGGTCGAGGCTCGGCAGTTCGGTGAGTTCCACGCCCGGGTCGAGCACCGGGTAGGGCGGCCCACTCACAACGTGGACCTGGTGACCTAGCGTAACCAGTTCACGCGAGAGGTGCCGTACGTACACTCCCTGGCCACCACAGGTAGGCAGACTTCGGTACGACAACAACGCAATCCGCAACGGTGCGCCCTCCATCGCTCGCGGCCTCCTGCGGGTCCCGCGAGCCCGTGGACAGCGCCGTTGCTGGAACACTAGGACATTAGGCGCCGATCTTCACGGAATCCGGATACTTTCGGCTGCTTTCGGGCAAATCCGGCTACTTAGCGTAGTTGGTGCCACGGCCGGTCCGGACGTCGTTGTCCGTACATTGGGCAGCCGGTTCCTTCGGGTACGAACCATCCGCGACCTGCCAAGTCCCGTCCTGGAGCAGGTCCGGCGACCCAGGCCGCGCCCCCGGCCGGGACCCGGTCCACCTCCCACGTCCTGCGGCTACGCTGTGTGGTTTCCGCTGGGCTGCGGTCAGACGCCTACCCTGGACGGATGGCTCCCGATGATCCGGCCGAGGACTGTTCGCGGCCGCGTCGGGGCCGCCCCCGGGACGCCACGATCGACGATCGGGTCCTGCGGGCCGCCGTCGAGGAGCTGGCCGACCAGGGTGTCGGCGGATTCAGCGTCAACAGCGTCGCGGCCCGCGCGGGAGTGGCGAAACGCGGCATCTACGCCCGCTGGCCCACCCGTGACGGACTGGTGCTCGCCGCCCTGGGCACGTTGGCCGCCGGTCTCGTGCCACCCCGGACCGGCTCGCTGCGCGCGGACCTGCTCAGACTGGCACCGCAGGTCGACGCCGTCTTCACCGAGCCGCGGATGTCGATCCTCGCCCGCTGCCTGGCCGAGCTCTCGCGTTATCCCGACCTGTACGCGGCCTTCCGGCGGGAGTCGGTGGACCGGTGCGCGGCAGCTGTCCAGGATGCCTTCCACGACGCCCGGCTGCGCGGCGAGACCCGGCCGGACCTGGACACCGATCTGGCCGCCAGTGCCTTCCTGGGCGTGCTGCTGACCCGGCAGGCGTTCGGACGGCAGGCGTTCGGCTACGGCAGCCCACCCGGCAGCCCGGACCCCGGCAGCCCGGACCCCGGCAGCCCGGACCCCGGCAGCCCGGACCCCGGCAGCCCGGACCCCGGCAGCCCGGACCCCGGCAGCCCGGACCCCGGCAGCCCGGGCCCCGATGGGCCGGACCCCGATCGCCCGGACGGCACAGGTGGTCCGGACGCAGGTGGGCCGGACGCTGCTGGGCCGGTGACCGCCTTCCACCGCAGGCTCGTCGAATACTCCCTCGCCGCAGCCCGGGATTCCGCCCCCACCCTGCCCGTGGGTGGGTGACGTGGACGTCCTGGCCAGCGGCTGCGGTCACGGCCGCGGTCGCGATTGCACGGTTGTGGGGGGCGGCGCGGTCAGAGCCGCGAACAGCTGTCCGGCTCGGCCGTGCCGTCGGTGGCGAAGCGCGCGTTGATCCAGGCGGAGAGGTCCCGCATGGACGCGTTGACGACCGTGAGGTGATCGGCCAGCTGGTAGCGGCGGTACTCCACCGGGCCGCCAGCCGCGCACAGCGCGCGGACCACGTTGTCCGTGGTGGGCTGGCGGATCACGGTGTCCAGATCGCCCTGGAGCACGAGCTTCGGCGGCCCAGGCTTCTCCAGCTGCTGCCACTGACGTTCCAGGGCGCCGGCGAACGGCTCCGTGCGCAGTGGATCGCTGGTGAACACACTGGTGACGGACTCACCGGTGCTCGCCTGCAGAAGGTCGATCGCGCACCGGTTGTGCGCCACGGCGCTCAGCCTCCGGCCGGTGGCGGTGAGCAGGCCCGCCGGGTTGACAGCCGGATCGGCGGCGGTGACACCCAGCACCGCGAGCAGCAGGTAGCCGACGCCCCCCGGCGTCGCCAGCAGCTCACGCAGGGACGTCCGCACATCGGCCAGGGGCGCGGTCGCCGCTACCCCACGAACCCGCAGGTCAGGCGCGTAGGCGGCGGCGAGACCACTGGCGGCGAGCACCGCCTGGCCGCCCTGCGAATACCCCCAGAGGACGACATCACGGCCCACCTGGGCGGCGGTGAGGGAGCGCGCGGCCCGGGCGGCGTCCAGAACTGCCTTCCCCTCGACGTCGGCCACGTAGATCGGATGCTCACCGGGCCCGCCGAGGCCGGTGTAGTCGGTGATGGCCAGGACGTTCCCATCCCTGGCGAGCTGGAGCGTCCCGCCGACGGTGGACAGCGGCGAGTCCGCTCTCGACGGGGCGCAGCTGTCGTTGATCCCGGTGGTCCCGTGGCCGAACGCGACCAGCTGGCGGCCAGCGGGCGGAACGGGCGTGCCTGCCGCCGGGGCCACCACGAGACCCGTGACGAGCCGGTCCTCCCCGTCCGGACCGGTGGAGTGGTACAGCATCCGCCAGGCCCGCAGGCCGTCCGGCGCGGTCACCGGGGCGGTCGACACCAGCTCACCGGGCTTCCCGGCGGGCAGGTCGGCGAGGTCCTCGGATCCGGTGCGGCCGTTGACGGTGAGGTCCTTCAGGCCGTAGCCGCTCAGCTGGTAGCTGGCGGTGGAGGGCGCCGTTCCGGTTGCCCTGGGCTGATTCGTCGTTTTGGACGTCCTCGTCGGCGCGGTGGCCGACGCCACTGTCGGTGCTGTTGGACGCAGGGCTGTGGCGGAGGTCGAGCGCGCGGTGCAGGCCGCGAGTGGCGTGGCCAGAGCGGTGACGCCGAGGGTGAGGCAGAGGAGACGGATCCGGGGTCTCGTCACCCCGAAAGGTTATGGGTGCTTTGCCAGGGTCGGCACCATCTGAGCGTCAGCTGTGTTTCCGCTGTCCCGCTGCCCGCCCGCTGCCCGTCTGCCGTGCACCTGCCGTCCGCCCGCTGTCCCGGTGGGTTTCGGGCCCGGCCCGAGGCCGGAGCGGAGCCGCCCCGTGGACGTGAGACCCTGGATTTACCTACGGCGCTGCCGCGCGCGGTCCGTTCGATCCCCAGGAGGCCCTCGACAGTGACCACGTTCGCGTCGAACACCCTGGCCCTCGGGCCGGACGCAATCAGCGCTGACAGCCTGGCCAAGGCTGGCCTCGTCATGGTCCTGCTGATCGTCTTCGCCGAATCCGGGCTGTTGGTGGGGTTCTTCCTCCCCGGCGACTCCATGCTGTTCACGCTGGGTCTACTGATCTCGCGGGATGAGGTGTCCACGCCGCTGTGGCTGGCCTGTGCGCTGATCGCCGTCGCCGCCATCGCGGGTGACCAGGTCGGCTATCTCTTCGGCCGAAAGGTCGGGCCGGCACTGTTCCGGCGCCAGGACTCGCGGTTGTTCAAACAGGAGTACGTCGACCAGGCACAGGAGTTCTTCGAGAAGCACGGCCCCCGGTCGATCGTGCTGGCCAGGTTCGTCCCGATCGTGCGGACGTTCACCCCGGTGATCGCCGGCGTGGGCCGCATGCACTACCGGACCTTCGTGACCTTCAATGTGATCGGCGGGCTGCTCTGGGGCTGCGGCGTCACCGTTCTCGGCTATTACCTCGGGAAGATCGCCTTCGTTCGGGACAACGTCGAGGCGATGCTCATCCTGCTTGTGCTGGTCTCGGTGCTGCCGATCGGCGTGGAGTATCTGCGGGCTCGTCGCAGAAAGGCCGCCACCGCGGCCACCGGCAGTACCGGGGGCCAGCCCACGGGCACGGGCGCGAGTGGTGCGCACGATCCGGTCGCGGGCGGTCGGACCTACGCCGACCAGCTTGCGGGCACACCGGCGGGGCCGGGCGAGAGTGAGCAGACGATGCGAATCGAGCGGAACCCGCGGCGTGGAGGTGGCGGCAGGCATTCGGCGCCCCGGAACCGCTGAGCGTCGTCGCGCGGGCTGGTCGCCGGCGAGCCTGCCTCGCTCGGGATCGGCCCGCGCAACTGTGCCGGGCCGCTGTGCCGAGGGGCCACCCGAGCCGACAGCCGGGCGCGAAGGCCGGAAACGAAAAGGGTTCCGGCGGGCGACCCACTGATACGGGGGGATTCAGTGGGAGACACCCGCCGGAACACAGCTACCGTATCCGCCCGGTCGGCCCTACGTCGCGCCCACGGCCCAATTATCCCCGAAAAGATGATGAACTAGCGCAAGACGGGCATAGTGCGGTTACTTTCCGTGTCTGAAAGTCCACATTCTGGTTGCCCTGGGTGACGTTGGGTGGCGATCAGAGAGCGTCCATGCCTCGCTCCCCGGTACGGATCCGGACAAGACCCTCCACCGGCAGGACCCAGATCTTGCCGGCCCCGCTGCTTGCCGACGCCGCCGCCCGCCGGATGACGTTCACCACATCAGTCGCGTCGACGTCGGGCACGATCAGCTCAAGCCGGACGTTGCTCACGGATTCGTCATGGAAGACGTTGCCTCGATACGCCTGTGTACGCCAGAGCTCGAGGCCGAAGCCCGTAACCTGACTCAGGGTCATTCCTTGTACCCCGAACGTCGTCAGTGCGGCGCGGACATCATCCACGCGGTGCGGGCGCAGGATCGCCGTCACGAGCTTCAAGACCCGGCTCCACCTCTGGTGGCGTAATGATGTTTCATCGCGGAGAAGCGTAAAGCCCACAGATGACAACGCGGTCTCGCGATTGTCATCCAATCCGGCGGATGCCCGTCAATGCGGGCGTCATCCGATCTCGACGAGAGGACCGACCGATGTCCCTGCTGGACCGGAACACCGCACCGGACCCGCTCGACCTGCTGCCCGCCCTGCCCTCGTTCGCCCTGACCAGCAGCGACATAACGGATGGCAGCCCGCTCGGCCTGGACCAGGTGTACGGGGGTGCGGGCGGCGCGGACCTGTCGCCGCAGCTGTCCTGGAGCGGCTTCCCGGCAGAGACCAAGAGCTTCGCCGTAACCTGCTTCGACCCCGACGCGCCCACCGGCAGCGGTTTCTGGCACTGGGTGCTCGTCGACATCCCGGCGGACGTCACGGAGCTGGCCACCGGTGCCGCCAGCGGTGACCTGTCCGGTCTTCCCGCGGGCTCGTACCACGTCCGCAGCGACTGGGGGACGCCGAACTACGGCGGTGCCGCTCCCCCCGAGGGCGACCGCCCGCACCGTTACGTCTTTGTGGTCCATGCCGTCGACGTGCCGAAGCTCGAGATCGACGCGAGCGTGGCCCCGGCCGTCGTCGGCTTCAACCTCACCTTCCACACCCTGGCTCGGGGCGTCCTGCGGGCGACCTACCAGCGCTGAACCTCAGCCGCCCCCACCCCAGGGCGCGACCCCGGCAGCCGCTGCCGGCCACCCCGAACACGGTGGCCGGACGCCCGTCCTCGCAGGACGGGCTCCCGCGGATGTCGCCCCGGTCGCCGGTTACCTGGTCGCCCACGGTCGGCGCCGACCTGTTCGTCGGCGCTGACTTTCCTGTGCCTGTGTCTGGACGGTGATCCGACAGCGTTCGGCGTCGGCGCAGCGGTTTCACGCGCGATACGGTGAGCGGGTAGTGGCAGTCGACCAAGGGGAGTCGGTATGCGCAAGTTCACTCTCATCGCCGTGGCGGCGAGCGCCGGGGCTCTCCTCACCGCCGTCCGCCGCCGCCGCAACAAGGACGAGATCGACCTTTGGCGCGAGGCGACGGCCGCGCAGGGCACCCGCTGACCCATCCGTAGCGGCGAGTGCCGCTTCCTCATCCCGCCGGGCACCCTGCCGGGGTGGCGAAGTGGCGCTCGCGGCGAGCGAGGGGGGAGTCTGGTCCCCATGGCCACTCCCAGCGCGCCGCATTCGGACTCGCAGCCGGTGTCCTCCTCTGTCGTCCTCTCGGAGCCGCCGCAGCCTCCCGAGTACACGCCGTCCGCGGTGCCGCTCGACCGGCTGCTGGGCTGCGCACGGGCCCATGCGCGGCTGCTGGAGCTGCTGGCCCGCGTTGACGACGCCGTCGCGCGTCGCCCCTCACTACTTCCCGGCTGGACCGTCGGGCATCTGATCACCCATCTCGCACGAAACGCCGACAGCCACGCCGACATGCTCGACGCGGCGCGCGACGGGTACGTCGAGGATCAGTACCCGGGTGGCCCGGAGCAGCGGAACACCGCGATCGAGGCCGGCGCCGGCCGCCCGGCGCAGCAGCTGGTCGCCGACGTCGCCGATTCGGTGCGGCGCCTCGAACGGGCCTGGGACGACACCCACGTCAACACCTGGCGCGGCGGCCTCGGCCGGACGAGCACCCAGGGCAGCACCAGCCTCGCGGATCTCGTGTTCCTGCGATGGCGTGAGATCGAGGTCCACCTGGTCGATCTGGGCCTCACCGATCTCGGCGGCCCGAACTGGGGCGACCTGAGCCCGGCCTACATCGAGGCCGAATGGGCCTGGTCCACCCGCCGCCTGGTGGAACGGCTTCCGTCGGACGTCACGCTCCACCTCACACCAGGGGATCGCCCGTCGCTCGCCGCCGGGAGGGGCGCCCGGATCGTCCGGGTCGATCTCCCCGCCGGGGCAGCGCTGCGCTGGATGGCCGGCCGGGCCGAAGGCGACCCTGCCTGGCCTACCTTGGCCGCCTGGACCTGAGGAACCGGCGGCCAGCCTCGGTCAGGCCTGTTCCGCGTCCGTCCCCGGCTTCGCCCACTGTGGTCCGTCCGTGTCTCGTCGCTTCGTCCTTCCCCGCGCAGTCTGTCTGCCGCTTCGCCGTCGACAACAGCGGTAGCTCGCGGCCAACAGTCCCTCTGCGCGGACCGCAGCGCCTCGTTCACCCCGGCTCAGGTACCGCGGCGTGGGAGCCGGGACTCGATTGTGCGGCAGCCCGCAGGCATCCCTGTGATGGTGACCGTGCACGATATTTGCTTGTCGCAAAAGGTCGACGTTGCCCCTGTCTGTGGCTGCCCGAATCCGCGTACGAAAACTGCCCACGGTGACTGTCGAATCATTTTTCTTCAAAGAAAAATCTGTCGTTCACCTTGCGTGGCGATCGGTACATCGTCCGACGATTTCCAGATCCGGTGAACGTTCACTTATTTTGCTTTGCAACAAAATAACGCACACTCCAGGGATGGTCATGGTTGGCGACGCTGACGACGGCCGGCGGTGGTCATGGTGAAACCATTTTGCTAGTCAGCAAACGTCGTCGATCGCCGGTCGTGAAAAGGGTCGGTGATGCGAACCCCTACCACCCCGGGTTTCTGTCGGATTATTTTGCTCATGCGCAAAATTCAACAGTACCCACCTGCAGTTTTGGCTGTACGAGGGCACCTTGATCCTCCGCGGTGACTGTCGCAGAAGTTCGATGAGTTTGCTTGGCATCAACCGGCATCTTTGACCATCGAGGGAATCCGGTGGACGATTTGCGCGCCGACCGCCCAGGGAGTTAGTTTACAACGTTTGCTGATTGACAAAATTTGACTGACTCCCGGTGGGGTTTCTGTCAAATTTTTGCTTGGAAGCCATCGACGGAGAGTGTCGCCGACGGGAACGAATTCCGAGATGGTCCCGGCGATCTACGGGCGTGATGGCTTACGCCAGCTCCTTGTCGTCGCGCTCGTCAATGGCGTGAGTGTAGAACGTTTGCTTATTAGCAAAAGATGGCGGACTCCAAACTGGGCTCGGGCCATCGTCGCCGGGAGTACCCGCGTGCTGGCCGCGAGCAGGGTCGGTGCCCCTGCGGAACTCCCGTAGCTGCAGTGACTCCCATCGCCCAGGGGCTGCCGCCGCAGGCACCTTGTCGTCGCAGCCGCAGTCGCAGCCGTGCCTTGGGCGTCCCGCATCGGCCGTGCGGCCCACGCGGACGACGTGACCATCCCGCCGGAGCGGTCGCGCGAATCGGATGTGTCGCCACTGCCACGGAGAAGCCTCCGCACCGGATTCGGGTTGCGCGTGGACCTGTCGTCGTGGGGCCGAGGCCTGCTGCGCGAGGCCTGTGGTCAACGTGCGCTGGAGCGCGGGGCCACGCTGTCCACAGTTCGGTGGTCCACGGCGGGAACGATGACCGCTGGTGGGCATCGTGTGGATAAGTCTGGACCGTTTCTGCCTGCCGGCCGGCGCCTGCGCACAGGCCGCCAACCCGGGTTCGCTGCGGCGCGTGCCCTCGCAGCTGGCCGACGGAGCAACGAAGATCCCGCGCGAACCAGCCACACAGGCGGAGAACAGCTAACGATTTCCACCCATGGGTCTCGTTCACCCACGGCGAGGCCGAGCTCCGGCGGGCTTTCCACAGCTGTCGAACCGAACCGAGCCCCCCGCCGCGGAGCGGCAGCACGACCGAGACCGACCTGACGACGTCACTACCAACACACAAGCGCCATCGATGTCGTCGCGGCCCGGTGGGACTCAGGCCGACTCATCGCCGATGGCGTGGCGTGTTCCAGACATATTTCCAGACAACGTGCGTTGTGGCAATCATGGCACATTGCTCGCTTTATGTCTGTACCTCGGCACGGAATGGCGCCGAGAACTTGAACGCACTCCATATATGGGCAGCGTGCGCCGAGAGGGGTCGGGTTATCCACAATCTCGACCCACGCTGACACGAGGGGTGCACTCTGGTCGGCCTTGCATCGTTGAACCCGGCCTGAGCTGGCAGAACTGCCAAGATGATCACAACTCTGATCTACGGAGAGCCGTGGGTGGCGGGCCGGTGGAGCCGATCGAAGGGGCTGCCGCCTCGGCGGGCTGGGGGTACTGGCTGTGGACAACGCGGTGGTTGCCGCCCACGCCGCGACCCCCGCCGCCGAAGATCAAGGGTGAAGAAACCTCGGCGGCAGGCGTCCCAGCGGTGAGCGATGCCGTAGTCTGGGGACGTTGGTCACCCGGATCTCGCGTCCTGGCGGCCAGACCCACGGGGGCGTAGCTCAACTGGCAGAGCACTGCCTTTGCAAGGCAGGGGTTAGGGGTTCAAGTCCCCTCGTCTCCACCAGCAGGTTTGCATGATCGACGATCGTCACTAGCTGACGATCGTCAGCAGATCGTCAGCAGTCATCGAACGCCGACCGCAACCGATCTTCGTAGTCCGCCGGCCGGTGGGTGTACCGGTCGAGGGTCGTACTCGCGTGTTCGTGCCCCAGCGCCGCCTGGACCAGGTTCACCGGTACGCCCTCAGAGACCAGCCACGTCGCGTAGCAGTGCCGGAGCCTGTGGAAGGTCAGCGACGACGGCAGGCCGGCAGCGTCACGCGCCGGCACCCACACGTTCCGCCGGAAGTTCGAGCGCCGCAGGTGGTGTCCGACCGAGTCCGGGAAAACGAGATCATCCGACCCCGCGGTGACGATCTCAGCTTGTCGCCGGAGCGCAGCCCCGAGTAGGGACGGAACGGGCACGATCCGCCGTCCGGCCTCACTCTTCGGGTAGGGCTTCATACTGATCCGCCCTGAGACCTCCACCGCCGTTTCCACGACGACGATCCGTCCGGCCGCCAGGTCGACGTTCCGCCAGTGGAGACCGACGCACTCACCCCACCGGAGCCCCGCGTAGCCCGCCGCCAGGACGAGCGCCCGGTACCGTTCCGGCACCTCCACCAGGAGCTTCCCCGTCAACTCCTCGCGAGTGATCAGCTCATCGGACGACGCACCCTTGCGGCGCGCGGGCAGCCGGACGCCCTCACACGGGTTGATCGCAATCAGTCGGTCCCGGACGGCAGCCTTCATGATCGAGGACATCAAGCCGAAGCAGGAGACCACCGTCTGTGCCGCAAGCTTGCCCGCCAGGCGAGTTACCCACGCCTGGACATCGAGAAATGAGATCTTGTTCAACGGCCAATCTCCCCACTGCGGAACGATGTGGCAGCGCATCCGCGACTTCGCGGCATCTGCCGTGGTCAGCTCCACCCGACGACTTCCCTCCCACCGGCAGGCGTGGTCGCGAAACAGCACCCGACCCGCCGACGGATCGAGGTAGGTTCCCCGCGACTTCTCCGCTTCCACCGTCGCCAGGAATCCGGAAGCGTCTTTTTTCGTGCGGAAGGTTTTGGCCTTCTGCGCGCCGGACGGGTCGCGCCAGTTTGCCCGCCAGGTTCCCGCTGGAGTCCTTACCACGTGCCCCATCAGGCCACCTCCATTCGCCCGGAAATCCACGCTTCGAAACGCGCCCGAGGGACTACCCAGCGGCGCTCACCGGCACGGATCGCCGGAATTTCACCCGATCTCGCCATGGCGTAAGCCACGCCACGACTCACCCCCAGAAGTACCGCCACCTCATCGACGGTGTAGGTAAGCCGCTTCAGAGCGGCACTTTCGGCCACGACGTCAAACCTCCTCAGCAGAATTCATGCGGCAACGTTCCGAGCCAGGTGTGCTTCCTCGCGTCGTGACCGGGCTTGGTCTGCCGCTTGGAGTGCGAGCCATCGGTCGCCATCGCGTCGGTAGCCGACGGAGTGGAACCGCCAGGTAGCGACGATCACGGTTTCGTCGGAGTCGTCTGGCCTGCCGAATGCGTCGAGTGGTACCCGTTCCTGGCCGTTCGGTGTGTGGGTGCGTTGCCAGATTCGGCGTGCCTCCCGCCGCTTGCCGAAGGTGGTCGAGTAGCGCCGCGATTTGGTGAGCCAATGCCCACGGAATCCGAACTCGTGAGCATGGGTGTGCAGGCGTAGGTCATCGAATTCGGGCCAGACACCGAGCCGCCACGCCGCTTTCACGAGCGCCGCCTGATGCTCCGTGAGGAACGGCAGCAGTGCCGAGAGTTCCTCACCGTCGCGTATCCGCCGGTCGAGCCTGCCGGAATCTGTGGTCGATTTCGTGATGTACTTCGCGAGATAGTTCCCGACCGTCGCCGGTGTGAGGTCACCGGTCTCGACATGGATGCGTCGGATGTCGAGCTGTGCGCCCCAGCGGACTTCCGCCCCGTGGACCGGTGTCGGGCCGGTCGCCGGAGCGGTGTCGGTCAGGCCAGCGCCAGCGAGGGTGGCGAGTGCCTGTTCCATGGTGATCGGGGCGTGCAGGTGCGGGTCAGGGCAGGGCACCCGCACCGTTTCCGCCGCCTGTCGCAGGCAGCGCCCCACCAGCTCGCCGGTCGCCCAGTCCGGTGGAGTGATCCACTCGCCGTCTCGGGTGGAGCCACGGTCGAGCCGGAGAATCGCGTGCAGATGGACCAGGCCCCGCGCTTGCATTTCCGCGACCTTGACGTACGAGATGCGTAGCGCGGTGCGTACCGCCCGCTCCGAGGTGCTCAGGTGGGTGGCGAGCTTGCGGTAGGTGAGATCCACGGTGCGCTTCCACAGCCTGGAGACGCAGGCGTTCCACACGACCGCCGCCGGGTAGTCGAAGCACTCCGGGCAGAGCGCCTGCCCGAGCAGCGGGTCACCGTCGCCGTGTACGCGGAAGCAGCCGCGGGAACGGCCGTGGGGGCAGCGGCCCCGGCGTGGCCGGCAGACCTGGGCAGGTCCGTGGTTGGAACGGCGGGAGTGCACCGGACCGAATGAGGGAGCCGTCAGCGTGACGAACAGGCCCGGGTGTGAGCCGACCGTGGCGGGTACGTCCGGGCCGCCGGACAGGCCCGCGTGGACGATCTGCCAAGCGTCGCCCTGGTAAAGGTAGGAGCAGGACGGGCAGACCGAGGCCCGTCGGTTCCCGCAGGGAACGAGAATGGTGCCGTCCGGCATGGTGGCGCTGTCGAGGACACGGCGAACCTCACCGGTCGCGACGTCGACGTGATCGACAGCGCCGACCAGCCGGATCGGGCTGGTGCAGCCCGCCACCCTGTCGAGCTGGGTGAGGAACGCCGGCAGGGTGCCATCTTCGATGCGTTCCCGCATCGCGGTCAATGAGTCGGGAAGCATCGCCCCCCTCCTTTCTCGGTGCGCTTTCAGCGTGGACCTTTGGACCCGGACATTCCCAGGTCCGAAAGCGTGCGGTTTCCCGGACAAACCCCGGACACGTGGGACCCGGGTAGACAGAACCCGGACGAGACCCGGACCGAACCCGGACAAGAACAGGCTGACGATGCTGGGTGCGTGACGTCTCGGATTGCTGTGGGTGGACGGTCGCAGCGGCGACTCACCGGTTTCCCGTTCCGGGGGCGCAGAATTGTCTATCGGACAGCGGCCCTATCAAGGGCACTACGTGAACGCCCTTGACAGAACCACCGACCGATAGTTTGGAAAGGCGCCCGGAGCCGGGAAAAAAATGAAAGGGGTTGGGACCATACCGGTTGGGTGGGTCGGTATCCGGTTGGTCCTGTGGTCAGGCAGAGCGGTTCGCCGTTGGTGTGGGTGAACTGCACGAGGAGCGGTCCGGAGTGGGCGTAGTCGGTCAGCGACGCCGGGGGCTTACGCACCGCAAGCCCCCGGCACACCGGACAGATCAACGCCGCCGTTAAACCGCTCATCCGCGCCGGGAACGGCGAGACACGGTCACCGTGCCCTGTCCACGGCACGCACGGCACCCACCTGCACCCTGCCCTTCACAGGCACGGCAGGAGCGTCGAGCATTCCCAGAGTTGATGTTCCGTCGAGGCATGGAATCATCCCTTTCACAGGTCGGAGTTCGAGGTCTGGTTTCGCCGTTGGAAGTCGCGGGAGAACTCCACCCAGGCCGCATCGAGTTCGTCATCGTCGAGGTAGGCGCCGTCACCGAGAGGGGTTTCCGAGGTGAATGCCCCGTCGATCGCCGAGGACAAGTCGGTCAGGGGACGTGTTGCCGCCACGGACGACGCCACCGGCAGGCTTCGCGAGGCAGCGAGCGGAGCGGGGTAGGCCGCCGCCAGGGCGGCGACGTCGTCGTCATCCGGGTAGGCGGCGCGGACCCGGACCGGTTCACGGCGACCGTCGAGCTTCACATAGCCGGTGCCGTGCGCCCAGGTCGGGATTTCCTCGCAGCGTGCGCCCCGTTCCCACGCGCCAGGCCCCAGCACCATGCCGACCTGCGTCGGTTCGTCGAGCCGCAGTGCGATACGGGTGGGGAACAGCTGCCGGTAGGGCACGACTTCCTTGCTCGGGTCCTGGACCGCGACGAGCAGCGCCGAGCCCGGAGCACGACCTTGCGAGCAGATGATCTGAACGGCGGAGTCCACCTCCCGCGCGAGGGTGTGATCGGGCTGGTAAGCGGACAGGAACGCGAACTCATCCACGACGCACAGCCGGAACGGCGTGGCGACACTCGGCACGAACTTCCGTCCGTGGCCCTTCAACGCGGTCGAGCGCTCACGGGTGACACGCGCGAAGTCGGTCAGCAGGCCCGCCATCTCCTTCGTGCTCTCATCCGCGTAGCGGGTGAACAGCGACCGCACCGGGTACAGCTCCATCCCGCCCTTCGGGTCGATCGCCCACACCTCCACCACCCCCGACGCGATCAGCGGAGCCAGCGCACGCAGGATGCTCTGCAGCACCGACCCCTTCCCCGCACCGGTCGCACCCGCCACCAGGACATGCGTCCCGAGCAGGCGCAGCAGCCACGGCGACCCGTCGTCACACCGGCCGATCTCCAACCGGGACAGGTCCGGAGCCGCGGGGACCGGCAGAGCGGGAATCGTCGCGGCGAGCAGGTCACGACGGCGGATATCGAGCCACAGCCGCCCCGGAGCCACCGTGCGGACCCGCACATCCTCCGAACCCAACGCATGGGCCAGAGGAATCACCTTCGCTTCCAGATCCTCGGGTGCCTGCCCGTCCCGCAGGCGCAGCAGCAGCGAATCCGCCGCCCCCGTTGACCGCACCCGCAGGATCCGAGGCCACGCCTCCACTTCCTCTGTCGGCTTGACCGTCAGGGCATGCGCGCGCATCAGCCGCCCCCAGCGCGGCGAGTAGCGGGTCCAGCGCAGCCACCACGACCGCAGCCGCAGGCCCAGCCACATCCGGTACGACCCCGGATGCGCCAACCGCCAGACCAGCGCCGACAGCGCCAGCAGACAGGCCAGCAGCAGCGGCAGGACCCAGCCGACCCGATCCACCAGCAGCAGCGCCGACAGCACCGCGAACATCGTCCGGGGGAACCGCAGGACCAGCCGCAGCGCACCCGACAGGCCGGCACGCACCGCCCACCCCGCCAGCGCCCAGAGGGTCTGCCCGATCGTGTCGTCCGAGGACACCGCGAGCGGGACCCGGCGTGAGACCAGGACCCGCCGCGCCGGATCAGCGTCCGCGAGCAGGAAGCGAAGGTGTGATGAGGTCATCCGACTCCCCTCCTCCTCGCTTCCATCAGCAGCAGTACGAAATAGCGATCCAGGTCGTCCATGGCCACGGCGACCCGCTTCACCAGCGCACGGAAATCGTCGTCGTTGACGTCGTTGAACGTCGAGGCGAGCCGTTCCAGCGGTGGCCAGGAATCCCGCGCCGACTTCTGCGCACTGCGGATACGCGCGACCGCCTCACCCGTCATCCACCCCGACAACCTGTCTCTACGCATCAGCCGTTCACCTTCCCGTGATTGGTACCTTCGTGTTCCGTGTAGGCGCCCGGATTCCTGTCGTACCAGGATTCGGCGCATACCTTGTGAACCGGTTTCCCGGCAGGGGAACGGACCATCGCCTGTTTCCCGCAGAGCACGCACGGCTCAGGATCGCCGACGCTTCCACGGGACCCCGGAGGGCCCGTTCCCCAATCCAGAAGGGGCATCAGCCCCGTGACCGTCGCCGGCGTCGTGGTTCGAGCGGAATCGGTTCCGCCGCCTCACGTGCCGGGACCAGCGGAATCGCGAACGGTGCCGGTGCTGGCGGACCGTCCCCGTCGAACGGCAGCGGCATCTGCCCGTCCGCCTGATTCTTACGCCGACGAGCCATCATGACCCGCCTTCATCGTCGAGGTAGCGATAGATCCGCTTCGAATAGACCGAGCACTCCCGACCGTTGTCCAGCCGAATCTTCGCCGACTGCTTTTCCTCATCGACCTTGAGGACTGTGACGGGAATTCCCGAGCGGAATGTAGAAGCGGCGCCCGGAGCGACCATCGCGCGGCGACCCTTGGGCTTGTTCTCAGCAGACATGCCGTGTCCTTCCACTGGCGACGCGATATCGCCATCGTTTTTTCGGGTCAGGAACGCGCCTTACGGGCACGGCCTTTCCGGTCGGAGTCGCCGCCGGACATGTGACCGTGCACGAGCCGGTCATGCGTGTCCCGCAGGCCGCTCATTTCCGCGATCGAGGCCACCGGCTGCGAGGCCAGGCCACACCGGTCACAGGAGTAGGAGTGCACCTCGCTCACCGGCCGAGCCTCGCCGGTCGCCGTACGGCACGGTCACCGGGGAGCGGGTCCCGGTGTCGGCAGGCCATCCCCGGACCGCAGTGGCATCGCCGCGCCCCGGGTTGACTGGACGCCTGTGTGGTAGACATGGAGAGTCCTTTCTCTGTCGCAGGGGAAACCGGACACGTGGCGCCCCGGGAACGGGAGGAGCGGGCAAACTCAGCCCCGTTCCGGGACGCCACCTCAGCTCAGCTGGTCAGGAACTGTCGCGGTACCGCGACCACGCCGCGTGCTCCGCCTTTTCCGCCGCGCGGAGCGCCTCACCCGAGGCACCGTTCACCTTGAGGGTCGACACTCGATCCCGAGCGCCGTCCGCCGCAGCCAGCGCAGCCGCACGCTGGATCTCCTTGTTCGAGCGCATGCCGAATACACCTTTCGTCGCAGGGAATTACCGGGACTTACGAACGTCGGGTGCGCGCAGGAGCGGGCAACTCAGATACACGCACCCGAATGCCAGAAGGTTAGGCAGCCTTTCCGGATCGCGCCGCAGCCGGAGCACGCATCTCACGGGCACGCAGGCTGAAGCCGACACGGGGGGTCTTCCGCGACTGATCGACGTACGCGGTGACCGTCAGCCCGTCGAACTCCACCGGCCGGAACGGCGTACCCGGCATCGCCTCAGGCGGGACCGGCTGATGCTCCGCCGAGATCTTCACTTTCACCTCAGCCTGCCCGGCCCGCAGGTCCGGCGATGCATCCAACACCCGCACGATCCACACCAGCATCCCAGTGTCCTTGTCGCGGACCTGAGGATTGGGGACCTTGTCGCGGACCTTGTCAAAGTCGTTCTCCGCTTCCACGCCCAGCACGAACGCCCCGTGGGGGAACACGTCCCCGAAGCTCACGGGGATCCTCATCGGCACAGCCATGATCCGAGGACCCTTCGAAAGAGAGCGACTGTCTCGCTCGGTACCGTAATAGTACACGGTGCTCTAGTACACTGTCAACATAGTTGGAGGGTAGCCTCTCGACTACCCTCCGTGCCGCCTATGCAGGAAGATCGTACTCGTACGCAGCCGGTCGACCGGGTACGGAAACGTACTCTCCGTACTCAATCACCTCACCGCTCTGGTCAAACAGCCAGTTTTCGCCCGCCCGAACGGGAGAGCCACCATCAACCCCAAGGGCTGCAGCTTCGCCCGAGGTGGCCGCCCTAGCGTCAACCAGCTCCTTGCCGGACACGACCGTCCGTCCTGCCATACTCTCGATATAGGCAGGTGTTCCACCCTGGATACGCTCCGACTCAAGAAGCTTCGGAGCGGTAGCAGCCAAGCCGCCATCGAACCACGAGACCGAAGTCTCCACTGGAACGTCATCACGATACGTAACACGTTCACGCCTAATGGCGTCCGACCCCTCCGAAAGGCCTAGCGCACTAGCGACCCGAGCGGGAGCCGGAACCACGGTCGCAGCGACGATGCGCGCATACTCGTTTTGAGGATAGATCTTGCCGGCCACCCTCATTGCGATAAATCGATCGCGCGGACCACTTCCAGCCAGTGTACTCACAACAGTTCCAATCCCGGGAATCGTTCGAACGAGCCCTTCCGACTGAAGGGTGGCAATCACCTTAGTGGCCGTCGCGTTCGAGATTCGCCACTCCTGAGAAATCTTCCGAACAGATGGAACCGGATCCCCCTCCCCTAGTTCGCCGGACACGATTCTTGCCTTGATATCTTCTGCCACTTGACGAAAAGGCGGCAGCTCACGCCGAACTTCCGGAGCCATCCGTCCCACCTCCCTTGGACTAGACCAGTACCCAGTACCTCCCATACTACACCGTGCCCTAGGACACCAATCACCATGCGATCACCTGCGACGTCACCGTCATGTCACTCTGCGCCACCCCACATGTCAACCGGGGGGTGTGCCAACTTTCCTTACTTGTTCAAGGCGGGGGGCTGACGCCCCCCCGCAGGAGCCCCGCGCCGCGCACGCCGCGCCGAGCAGGGCCCCAGTCGGTTCGCCGCGCGACACGGGGCCCCGCCTCCCTCCGGTCGGCACCCCGTGGCGCGTCGACCGCCGACCCCATTCGGCGCGTCGGCACGTCGCAGGGCACCCGCGAACGAGCCATGATCGAAGTCAGCCGATCGTCAGCACGACCGTCAGCACCAGCCGTCACCGGTCGACACGGGACCACATGAAGACCACGCCAGGCGACACCGGAAGTCACGCAAAACGCCCACATGTCGCGGAAGCGCAGTGTTTGCAAGGCAGGGGTTAGGGGTTCAAGTCCCCTCGTCTCCACTCGCTGGCTGCTCGCCGGCCTCTGGTCGGCTTCGCCGAGGTTGGATGTCTGCCCGGGGGGCGACCCCCGGACCCCCGAGTGTCGGGCTTCGCCCGACCTGGCGGGGCCGGGATGATCGTTATGTGGCCAACCGTGTAGCCAAGCCGCTTCAGCGGTGCTCCCCGCCTGGTGTCCACAGCCGTCCTGCGGAGGAAGTCGTCTATGGCCTCGGCGGCGGCGTGCAGACGTTCGGGGAGCGTGTGGCCGTAGCGCTCCATCGTCATCTGGGATGTTGTGTGCCCGAGGATCTCCATTGCGGTCCGAGGTTCGACGCCGGCGGCGAGGAGGAACGTCGCGCAGGCGTGGCGAAGATCGTGAAGCCGCAGCCATGGGAGGTCAGCCCGACCGCGGAACTGTTCGACGCGACCAGGAGATCTACCTGCGGGCGCTGCGCGCCGGCGGCGCCGTCGACGAGATCACGAAGGGCCGGTACATCACCAAGGTCGTCCGGGCGCCGCTGGCGGTGGCCGGCCCGAACGGCCAGGCGAACCTGACCAGGTCGGGATGGCCGGTGATGATCCAGGACTCGGCTGGTCAGCCGGTTCGCGACGCTGTCTTCCTGGTCTCGGTCGCTCAGCGGGAGGAGAAGGGATCCGACGTCAATGTTGCCTCCCACCTCCTGCTCGACCTGCTGCACAAGCGGATCGCCGCCGCCATCGTGATCAGCAACGACAGCGATCTCGCCTTTCCTGTGGCGCAGGCCCGCGACCTCGTACCCGTCGGAGTCATCAACCCCAGCAAGGGCTACACCGCCGGTGCGCTGCGAGGAGTGCCGGACACCGGTGTTGGCCGGCACTGGTGGTACAATCTGCGCGCGGTCGACCTCACCGTGGCGCAGCTGCCGGTCCAGATCGGCACGATCAGCCGACCTCCCGGTTGGTAGACACGGCGATGGTGGGCCCGGCTTTGACACCGGGCCTACCGCATGCGAGCCTAGGCGTCTAGCCCACCCGGCCCCCTCGCGGGCCGGGTTTTTTCGTGCGCGGGCCGGCTCTACGACCTCATAGCCTGGACTGTCGCCTCCGAGGACGTGTCCCCCAGCCAACCTCCCATTGATCGCTCCGCGTGCGAGAACGAGCGAACGACCTGACCGCCGGGCCGCCTCCTCGCGTAGGTCAGGCATGCCCGCCTGCGGCAGGCATGCGCCGATGTGGTGCTGCCTCGGTCGGATGTGCGGGCACGGCGAGGTGACCAGGCGCTTAGGTGCTCAGTGCATCGGAGGATCACGGCGTTGTCCCGGCTGGGCCATCACCGGATGTAGATGCTGCCGGGAATGTGATGCGCAGGTCCAGTCCGCCGTCCTGCCTGGGGAGAGCGATGATCCGTGCGTGATGGCTGTCGGCGATGGCCTTGACGATCGTGAGACCGAGGCCGAACCCCCGACGGCCTGCGTCCCGTGTTCGGTCGGGCCGTCCGCGCCGGAAGGGTTCGAAGAGGCCGTTCACGTCATGGGCGAGCAGCAGCGGGCCGCTGTTCGCGATGGCCAGGTACATCTGGCCGGTGCCGGTGCCGGTGCCGGTGCCGGTGCCGGTGCCGATCTCGATCCAGCCGCCCGGAACATTGTGATTGACCGCGTTCTCGACCAGATTGCGGACGAGTTGGTGGAGCAGGATGGGATCGCCGAGCACCGGAGCGGTAGCCAGGTCGGCGGTGATCCGGGCGCTGGTCAGGGTGTCCGTGTTGGTGTGGGCGAGAACGTCGGCCGCGACGTCGGCTAGATCGACGGGGATCGGTTCGGTGAGTTCGTTGCCTCCGTCGGCGAGGGTCAGGAGCCGGTCGACGAGATCGGTGTTCCTGGTGTTGATGGCCAGCAGGCGGTCGGCGAAGTGGACGATGTCGGGGTGAGCGGTCGCCTTGGTCGCTTCGAGCTCGATCACGGCACGTTCCAGCGCGAGCGGGGTCCGCAGTTCGTGGGAGGCGCTTGCGACGAAGCGGCGCTGGCCATCGAAGGCGTGGTCGAGGGTTTCGAGCATGGCGTCGAAGGCATTGGCTAGCCGTCTGATGTCGTCGCTGTGTCCGGTCAGCGCGATCCGCTGGCTAAGGTCGCGGTGCCGGCCGGTGGACCGTGCGATCTGCTCGGCGGTGGCGGTGATGGCATCGAGTGGTCGCAGGCCGCGGCCGGCGATGATCCAGCCGGTGCCCGCGGTGGCGAGGCCTATGGCGAGGACGATGCCGCTTCCCCGAACGAGCAGTGTGTCGAGGGCGGCATTCCTGATCCTTTCCTCGTTGCCTCTGATCTGCTCGGCGAGGTCGTCGAGGCTGATTCGGCTCCCGCTGGGTGCGGTGATGGTCGCTTCGCCCGCCTGGCCGGCCCGCTGTCGAAGAGCGGCGATGCGGAAGTCGGAGTCCCCGGTGAGCTCGGCGTCGAGGCGGGCCTGGACGACCAGGTAGAGCAGCGTGAGGATGACCGCTCCGGCGAGGATCGACAGCGCGCCGTAGAGAATGGTGAGACGGGCGCGCAGGCTCAGGCTGTTCACGGTATGCGGTAACCGGCCGCCGGCAGTGTTTCGATCAGTTGTGGTGTGCCGAGCTTGCGGCGCAGTTTCATCACCGTCATGCGGACGGTGTTGGTGAAGGGATCGATGTTCTCGTCCCAGACCTTCTCCAGCAGTTGCTCAGCGGACAGAACACCGCCGGCGGCGCGGAGCAGTTCGACCAGGACCGCGTACTCCTTGTTCGTCAGAGTGACGAAATGGCCGTCTCGAGTGACGGTCCGGCTGGCCTGATCCACACGTAGGCCGGCGCGTTCGAGAATCGGAGCGGCGGCCGGCGCGGTGCGGCGGGCGAGAGCGTGCACGCGGGCGGACAACTCGGCCAGCGCGAACGGCTTCACGAGGTAGTCGTCGGCGCCGATCGCGAGCCCTTCGACCCGGGCGCGGACCGCCGAGGCGGCGGTAAGCATCAGGACCCGCGTTGATCGTCGGGCGGCGACGATCGCGCGGCAGACCTCATCGCCGTGCACGACGGGCAGGTCCCGGTCCAGAACGACGACGTCGTAGTCGTGAGTGGCGCATTTCTCCAGCGCCTCTTCGCCGTCGTAGGCCACGTCGACGGCGAACGACTCGCGTGTCAACGCCTCGCAGAGCGCACCGGCGAGCTCTGGTTCGTCCTCCACGACCATCACCCGAACCATCTGGTTTCCCCCTTCGCCTCGTCTGCGCCCCGGTGCGGTGCCCGTTCAGCATGGCGCCGCGGGCATAACCGTCGGATAACGAGCGGCCGCCGACGTTACGGCCTGGTTATCCGCGATGCCGTCCACTGAGCGCCGTAGTCGATATCGCTCAACCACGACGGAGGACACGGATGATCAGGACCACACTTCCGCTGGCAGTGGTGGCCACCGGCCTGAGCCTGGTGGTCATGGGGTTGGCCGGTTGCGGCTCCGGCGGTGGCGCGGCGCCGGTCGGGACGGTGTCCGGTGCCGGTGGCACTGGGGCACCGACGGTACAGACGTATGCACAGTGCATGCGCGACCACGACGTCGACATGGCTGACCCGGACCCGTCCACGGGAGTTCCGCAGTTCGGGGAGGGCGTCGACCCGAACAGTCCGGCCGTGAAGCAGGCGCTGGCCGCCTGCCAGGATCGGCTGCCCGCCGGCAGCCGGGGAGAACCGAACGACGCCGACCTCGGCGCCTATGTGGCCTTTGCGCAGTGCATGCGCGACAACGGCCTGCCGGGCTTCCCCGACCCCCAGCCCGGCTCGGCCGGCGGTCTGTTCGCCGGCGCGGACGTCGACCGCGACGACCCGGCGTTCCAGCAGGCGGCCCAGCAGTGCCAGGACATCCTCGACAACGCAGGCGCGTGACATGGCCGGGACCGGGCCAGGAGAGACCAGAACCAGTGAGACTTCCGTGACCGCCCCGCCGGCGGCTGTCGGGCGCAGGGCGGGCGGCCCGGATGTGCCCAGCGGGGCTTGGACACGGGCGGTGGTCGCACCGCTGGCTAGGAGATCGCTACGGCGCCTGCGGCGCCGCCGGCACCTGCTCGCCCTGGCAGGGGCGGGGGCGGGGGCCGTCACGCTGATCGCCGCTGCCGCGGTGGGCTTCGGTGGCAGCTCGTCGCCGCCGACCGGGCCGCTTCCCGCGGCGACCGCGGTGGTCCTACGCACGACCCTGACCCAGACCCAGCAGGTCGGTGGTCTGATCTCCTACGGCGAGCCGGTCGGACTCGTCGCGCAGCAACAGTCCGGAGTCCTCACCTGGATCGCTGCCCCGGGCACGACGGTGAAGATCGGCCAACCCGTGTACACGGTCGACAGCAGGCCGGTCATTCTCCTGCACGGCACCGCGACGCCGTACCGGACACTGGCCACGGGCACCTTGGGCCCGGATGTGAAGGAGCTCGAGACCAGCCTGAAGAACCTGGGCTACACCGGTTTCACCGTCGACGAAACCTTCGACGCCGCCACCGCCTCGGCTGTGCGGGTGTGGCAGGCCAAAAGTGGTCTGCCTGTCACAGGCACCGTCCCGCCTGACCAGATCTTCGTCCACGACGGCGACATCCGAGTCGCCCTCCAGGTCATCCCGGCCGGCAGCCGCCTGGGCCTGCAACCCAATCAGCAGGTCATCACCTACAGCGGCGCCACACAGGTGGCATCGATCCCACTGGACGTTTCGCTGCAACATCTCGTCCACACCGGAGATCCGGCGACCGTCACCCTTCCGACGGGCCAGCGTCTCGACGGCACGGTCAGAAGCGTCGGCGCCGTCGCACAGACCATCGAGGAGCAGGACAAGACCTTCATCACCGTGATCGTGTCGTTCGACGATCCCTCCGCGCTCGCCGGAGGCTTCGACTCGTCGCCGGTGACATTGGCAATCGTCACCGGGCAGCGGGCGAACGTGCTGACTGTTCCGATTACCGCGCTCCTGGCGAACCCCGATGGCGGGTACGCCGTCCAGGCGGTCCGGGACGGACGGCTGACGTTCGTGCCAGTGACGATCGGCATGTTCGCGGGCGGCAAGGTCGAGATCAGCGGAGCCGAGATCAGCGAAGGCCTCACCGTGCGGGTCGCCCAGTGAGCGCCGTGGTTGCCATCGTCGTCCTCGACCGGGTGTCCAGGTCCTTTGGCACGGTCAGCGCGCTGGCCGACGTCAGCCTGCGGATCAACGAGGGCGAGCTTGTCGGGATCGTCGGGCCGTCCGGGTCGGGCAAGTCGACGATGCTCCACCTGCTCGGCACCCTCGACCGGCCGACGACGGGAACCGTGACCGTCGACGGCCAACCGGTCCACGCGCTGAGTGACGACCAGCGTTCGGCGCTACGCGCGCAACGCATCGGGTTCATCTTCCAGCAGTTCCACCTCGCCTCGGGCGTGCCGGCGCTGGACAACGTGGCTGATGGGCTGTTGTACACCGGCGTGCGCCGTCCGGAACGGCTCGAACGTGCACGCGCCGCCCTTGACCGGGTTGGTCTCGGCCACCGGGTCCACCACCGGCCGCACCAACTGTCCGGCGGCGAACGCCAACGTGTCGCAATCGCCCGCGCTGTCGTCGGCGAGCCCGCACTGCTGCTTGCCGACGAACCCACCGGCAACCTCGACTCCTCGTCCGGATCAGAGGTGATGGCCCTGCTACAACAGCTCCGCTCCGCCGGAACCACCGTCGTGATCATCACGCATGACCGCGACATCGCCGCCGCCCTGCCACGACGCATCGAGATGCGGGACGGCCACAAAGTCGGCGACAGCGGAGACATCCGGACACCTCAGGGAGCCCGTGCATGACCGCCACCCGATCAACGACTGATGCGTCTACCCGGGGCGGCATCCTGGCGACGGACAGGACCGGACATGTGACCCACCGGGGGCTGGTGCCGGACGCCACCCTGGTCCTGCGCCCGGTCCGGCTCACCGCGCCGGACCTCATCCGCGTCGGCTCCTCCGGACTTCGCTCCCGACCGATGCGTGTCGCACTGTCCGCCCTGGGCATCGCGATCGGCATCGCGGCCATGATCTCGGTAATCGGTATCTCCTCCTCGAGCCGGGAGGCCTTCCACCGCCAGATCGCCGCACTTGGTACCAACCTGCTCACTGTCAGTCCCGGCCAGAGCCTCTTCGGCGACCAGGCGCACCTCCCGACCGAGGCAGTCGCGATGATCGGCGCGATCGGCCACGTCGAGTCGATCAGTGCCACCGGCCTGGTGCCGGACGCCAAGGTCTATCGCAACGACCACATCCCGGCCGCGGAATCCGGCGGTATCGCCGTGCTGGCAACCAGGCTGGACCTGCCTCACACCGTCGGGGCCGACATCGTCGCCGGCACCTACCTCAACGAGGCGACCCAGCACTATCCCGCCGTGGTCCTCGGATCGGACGCAGCAGCCCACCTGGGCGTCGACTCGACCGGACCGGACCAGCAGATCCACCTCGGTGGCCAGTGTTTCACCGTCGTCGGCATCCTCGCCCCCGTCGGCCTCGCCCCCGAACTCGACCGCGCCGCCCTCGTCGGCTGGCCCGTCGCCGCCGACCTGCTCGGCTTCGACAGCTTCCCGACCACCCTGTACACCCGCACAGACCCCGGGAACGTCGAGGCCGTACAGACGTTGCTCGCCCGTACCGCCAACCCGACCGCCCCCAACGAGGTCGACGTCTCACGTCCTTCCGACGCCCTCGCCGCACAGCACGCGGCCGACTCCACCCTCGGCGGGCTCCTGCTCGGCCTCGGGTCAGTCGCACTGCTCGTCGGCGGCATCGGGGTCGCGAACACCATGGTCATCTCAGTACTCGAACGACGAGGCGAGATAGGACTTCGCCGCGCGCTCGGCGCCACCCGCGGGGACATCCGAAACCAGTTCCTCGCCGAGGCGCTTCTCCTGTCCGCCCTCGGCGGGATCACGGGTCTCATCCTCGGCACCGGCGTCACCACGTGCTACGCCACCATTCAAGCCTGGCCTACCGTCGTCCCGTCCTGGGCGATGCTCCTCGCCGTCAGCGCCACCATCGTCATCGGCGCGGCCGCCGGGATCTACCCCGCCACCCGCGCCTCCCGCCTCCAACCCACCGAAGCACTCACCGCGCCCTGAGACACCAGGGCACCGGGACGCTGACGAACGGCGCCGCGTCGCAGGGCCGCCTACCTGGCGGCGCCGACTACCTGGTGGCGCCGGCCCGGTCGGGCAGCGAATTCTCGATCCGGTGCTGGATGCTGCGGTTGAGGCGGCTCAACGAGCGGACGAGTTCGCTGATCTCGGTGGGGTCCCAGTCGGTGAGGACCCGCTCCAGGCCGCGTACCGACCATGAGCGGTGCTGGTCAAGCCGTTCCCTGCCGTGCGGGGTGAGCCGGAACATCCGCGCCATTCCACCGGCGGGGTCGAGGATGCGCTCGACGAGCCCGGCGCGCAGCATGGCCGCGGTCTGCCGGTTCACGGTGGACGCGTTGAGCCGGAAGGTCTCGGCCAGCTGCCCGATGGACTGTGGGCCCGCGCTCTCGAGCCGGCCCATGAGGAGATACGCACTGCGTTCCAGCTGTTGGCTGCCCGGATCCCAGCCACCGGCGAACGCTCCCATCGACGGGTGACGCGTCAGGAGCACAAGCTCGTGTTCGAGCTGGGCGATCTCCCGTTCACTCAATTCCCGTCTCCTCCTTCGGCCGACAGACAGGCCACCCGCAGGTGTGCCGCCTTCCTATCAATGTGCCGCTTCACAGGCGATTCAATGCGCCGCTTAACGGGTGATCGGAGCAGGCGCCGCCACCGGGGCCGCGGCCGGAGCGGAAGCTGCGGCGGCGGCCGGGACGGGGGTTTCGGGGACGGGGGCTTGCAGCCTCGGGATGGCCAGCTCCACGAGCGCGGCCAGGGCCGCGCTGCCGGCGCAGATCGCCAGGCACACCCGGATGCCGTTCTCCGCCGGGACGGCAGTCGTGCCGATCCTGATCGTCATCTGGCCGAGAACGAGGCCCACCACCGTGCTGGCGGTGGACGTCCCCAGCGAGCGGGCCAGGGAGTTGAGGCCGTTGGCCGCGGCCGTCGCCGACCGGGGCACCGACCTCATGATCAGGGTCGGTGTGGCGGCGTAGGCGAAGCCGACGCCGGCGCTGTTCACGATGCCGAACAGCGTGACGCCCCAGGCGGTGCCGATGAGAAGCTGCGCCAGGACGTTGCCGAAGCAGATGATCATAGTGCCCAGCAGCAGGCAGGTCCTGGGCCCGCGGGCCTGCGCCAGCCGCGCGGCGAACGGTGAGACCGTCATCATCGCCAGGCCTCCGGGCGCCATCAGCAGCCCGGCCTCGAGCATGGACAGCCCCTGCCCGTAGCCGGTGGCGGTGGGCAGCTGAAGCATCTGAGGCCCGAGCAGACTCGTGGAGTACATCGCGAAGCCGACGACGATGGTCGCGAGGTTGGTCATCAGCACCGGGCGGCGGGCGCTGGTGCGCAGGTCCACGATGGGTGACGGGGCACGCAGCTCCCAGGTGCCCCAGAGCACCAGTACGGTCAGTGAGCCGACGAAGAGGCACAGGACGGTTGCGCTCGTCCAGCCCCACTCGGCGCCCTTGGAGATCGCGAGCAGCAACGCGACCAGCCCCACGGACAGGCCGACGGCCCCCTTGGCGTCGAACCGCTGCCGAACGCGGACGGGGGACTCGGGCACCACCCTGGCGATCAGTACCGCGACGAGGGCCGACAGCGCGGCGGCGAACCAGAACAGCGCGTGCCAGCCCAGATGCTGGGCGATGACCGCGGACAGCGGCAGGCCCAGCGCGCCACCCACACCGAGCGACGAGCTCATCAGCGCGACCGCTCGCCCGAGCCGTTCGGGTGGCAGGACGTCCCGCATGATGCTCATGCCGAGCGGGATGAGCGAGATACCCAGGCCCTGCAGAACTCGTCCGACGATCACGGGTGCCAGTGACGAGCTCAGCGCGCACACCAGGGAGCCCGCCGACACGGACAGCAGGGCGACCAGCATCAGCCGGCGCTTGCCGTAGAGATCGCCGAGCCGGCCGAGCAGCGGGGTCGCGACGGCCGAGGTGAGCAGCGTCGCGGTGATCACCCAGGAGGTGTTGGAGACGCTGGTGTCGAGCAGCTCCGGCAGCCGTGGGATCAGCGGTATGACCAGGGTCTGCATCAGCGAGACCATGATTCCGGCGCCGGCGAGGACGCCCACGACACCGCGGCCGACCGGGGGCGTGCTGGCAGGAGTGCTCACCGGGACCAGCTCCGTTCGTATGACCCTGACCATGGACGCGGTGCCTGTGCGCGGATGTGCACTATGCATGAGTAGCGCAGAGTGCAGGTGCCGTGCATTGTGCATGTGTCGTGCGACACGCATGTGCTGCCGACGTCGAGTCCAGGTGCGGTGCCCCGCCGAAGCTGACGGGGCACCGGGTTCAGTTCGGCGTGGAGCCGGTTCTGAAGTGGAGCTGGTTCTGGGGTGGGGCTGGGTGGGGCCGCCGTCCGGTCAGGCGCCCTTGGTGGGGACGAGCGCGACGACCGGTATGACCCGGGACGTCAGCTCCTGGTAGTGCTCGAACTGCGGGTTACGCGCCGCCTGGCGCTTGTAGATCGAGCTGCGCTCGCCGCCGTGCAGCTCGATGGCGGTCACCTGCAGCACCTGGCCGTCGACCTCGATGGTGGCGGCCGGGTTGGCCCGCAACTGGCCCAGCCAGCTGGGATCCTCGTCGGCGCCGTCGTTGGCGGCGAAGACGTAGTAGCGGCCCTTGTCGAGGTAGAAGTTCAGCGGGCACACGTGCGGTGACCCGTCCGGCTCGGGGCCGCTGTCCAGGAGCAGCAGTGTGGCGCCCTCGAAGAGGCCCGCAGGTCGGCCCCCGTTGGCCCGGAACTCCTCGATGAATTCCTTGATCTCCTGCGCGCTGTACATCTTCCTGCTCATCAGCCCGCCTCTGCGTGGATGCCGATCCCTGACGCGGTGTCGGGATCTTCGGAGAAAAGCACCCTGGTTACGTCCCGGACCCAGGCCACCACCGTGCGACGTTCTTCACGTGGTGGGCGCGGCGCACGGCGCCTCGGCGGTGCCTTTACGGCGCCTGATCGATGGCGCCCGCGCGGCCGGTGGGTCACTGTTGGAGATGGATGGCGACCTGGCCGGCCGGCCGGACGGGGATCGGCGGGGGAATCGGTCGGCTTTCCGTCGCGCCGGGCTGGCATGACGCATCGACACAATGCGACTACGGGACGCATATTCCATGCCGGTGCTGGCCGGTTTCGCGGGTTTCCTGGCCGACTGTGCGGAGACGGTCAGGAGCGGGGAGCGTAGAAGTAATGGTGTGGTCGGGAGCACACTCCCGGACGGGAGGTCGAGGAGGCCCATGAACATCGACGACATGATCCTGGTGAGCATCGACGACCACGTGGTCGAGCCGCCCGACATGTTCAAGAACCACGTTCCGGCGAAGCTCGCCGACCAGGCGCCGCATGTCGTGCGCAACGACAAGGGCGTCGACCAGTGGATCTACCAGGGTCGGGTCACCGGTGTCAGCGGCCTGAACGCCGTCGTCTCCTGGCCCGCCGAGGAGTGGGGCAAGGACCCGGCCGGGTTCGCGGAGATGCGCCCGGGTGTGTACGACATCCATGACCGGGTGCGGGACATGGACCGCAACGGCATTCTGGCCTCGATGTGCTTCCCGACCTTCGCGGGGTTCTCGGCCGGGCACCTGAACCACTACAAGACCGACACCACCGTCACCATGATCCAGGCGTACAACAACTGGCACATCGACGAGTGGGCCGGCACCTACCCGGGCCGGTTCATCCCGCTCGCGCTGCTGCCCACCTGGGACCCGCAGCTGATGGTGAACGAGATCCGCCGCGTCGCCGCCAAGGGCTGCCGCGCGGTCACCATGCCGGAGCTGCCGCACCTGGAAGGGCTGCCCAGCTACCACAACGAGGAGTTCTGGGCGCCGGTGTTCAAGGCGCTGGTGGACACGGACATGGTGATGTGCCTGCACATCGGCACCGGGTTCGGTGCGCTGAAGCTGGCACCCGACGGCCCGATCGACAACCTGATCATCCTGGCCTGCCAGATCTCCTCGCTGGCCGTGCAGGACCTGCTGTGGGGCCCGGCGATGCGCAACTACCCGGGCCTGAAGTTCGCCTTCTCCGAGGGCGGCATCGGCTGGATCCCGTTCTACCTCGACCGCTGCGACCGCCACTACACCAACCAGAAGTGGCTGCGCCGCGACTTCGGTGGCCGGCTGCCCAGCGAGGTGTTCCGCGAGCACTCACTGGCCTGCTACGTCACCGACCCGACCTCCCTGAAGCTGCGCCGCGAGATCGGCATCGACAACATCGCCTGGGAATGCGACTACCCGCACTCCGACTCGATCTGGCCGGACGCGCCCGAGTTCGTCCTCAACGAGCTGAACGGGGCCGGGGCGACCGACGAGGAGATCAACAAGATCACCTGGGAGAACGCCTGCCGGTTCTTCAACTGGGACCCGTTCGCCGAGATCCCCCGCGAGCGGGCCACCGTCGGTGCCCGGCGCGCCATCGCGACGGACGTCGACACCGCCATCCGCTCCCGCAAGGAGTGGGCACGCCTCTTCGCGGAGAAGCAGGGCCAGAGCGCCTGAGCCAGGGCCAGAGCGCCTGGGCGAGGTAAGCGCCCAGCGCCCTGGCGAGGCAGCGAGTGCAGGGGGTCGCCGGTTGACCGGCGGCCCCCTTTCGCATGCCCGGCCACCCGCATGCCCGGCCACCCGCATGCCCGGCCACCCGCATGCCCGGCCACCCGCATGCCCGGCCACCCGCATGCCCGATCGCCGGCGGGCCGGCTGGCCGGCTGGCGGGACGTCGTGGAGGATCGAAGTTCCAGAACCTCGGAAGTTGTGTTCTGTACTGCGAGAACGCTATTCTGAGGGCGCCGAGAGGAGTGCCGACGATGGCGTGGGATTTCGAGACGGAGCCCGAGTACCAGGCCCAGCTCGACTGGGCGGACGAGTTCGTCCGCGAGGAGGTCGAGCCCCTGGATCTTGCCTGGCCGAACCTGCAGTTCGTACCGCCGGACGAGAACCTGCGGCGGGTCATCGATCCACTGCGGGCGCAGGTCAGAGAGCGGGGCCTGTGGGCCACGCATCTCGGCCCCGCGCTGGGCGGTCAGGGGCATGGGCAGCTGAAGCTGTCGCTGCTCAACGAGATCCTGGGCCGCTCCAGCTGGGCGCCGCTGATCTTCGGCTGCCAGGCGCCGGACACCGGTAACGCCGAGATCATCGCGCACTACGGCACGGAGGCGCAGAAGAAGCAGTACCTGCAGCCCCTGCTGGACGGTGAGTGCTTCTCGTCCTACTCGATGACCGAGCCGCAGGCCGGTTCGGACCCGACCCAGTTCACCTGCCGGGCGGAGAAGGACGGCGACGGCTGGGTCATCAACGGCTGGAAGTTCTTCTCCTCGAACGCCAGCACGGCCCGGTTCGTCATCGTCATGGTGGTCACCAACCCCGACGCGGGCGCCTACCGGGGCATGTCGATGTTCCTGATCCCGACGGACACGCCGGGCATCAACATCGTCCGCAATGTCGGGCTGCCGGGCGAGCCGCTGGGCGAGGGGCATCACGCTCTCATCCACTACGAGAACGTGCGGGTTCCCGACGACGCGCTGCTCGGCGGCGAGGGCCAGGCGTTCGCGATCGCCCAGACCCGCCTCGGTGGCGGGCGGATCCATCACGCCATGCGCACGATCGGCCTGGCGCAGAAGGCGCTGGACATGATGTGCGAGCGGGCGCTGAGCCGGCGCACCCAGGGCAGCCTGCTGGCCGACAAGCAGTTCGTCCAGGGCTTCATCGCCGACTCGTACGCCCAGCTCAAGCAGTTCCGGCTGCTCGTGATCCACACCGCGTGGGCGATCGACAAGCACAACGACTACCGCAAGGTCCGCAAGGACATCGCCGCCGTGAAGGTCGTGATGCCCGCGGTCCTGCACGACATCGCGTCGCGTTCGCTGCAGGTCCACGGCGCGCTGGGTGCCAGCAACGAGATGCCGTTCCACCAGATGGTGATGGGCTCGTACGTCATGGGCCTCGCCGACGGGCCGACCGAGGTGCACAAGGTCACCGTCGCCAAGCAGGTCCTGCGGGACTACAAGCCCAGCGACGACATCTGGCCCACCCAGCACCTGCCGAAGCGCCTCGCCGCGGCCAAGGAGAAGTACGCCGAGTTCCTGGACCACGAAGTGGGGAACCTGTGATCGACATCGACCGCCTCGCGACCTGGCTCGACGAGACCGGCCTGCCCGGCAAGGGTGAGCCGACCGAGGCCCGGTACGTCTCCGGCGGCACCCAGAACGAGATCTACGAGATCCGGCGCGGTGAGCTGCACGGCGCGCTGCGGATCCCGCCGGCGACGGCGCCCGCCAGCCGCGACGCCGGCATCCTGCGGGAGTGGCGCATCATCGAGGCCCTCGACGGGACGGACGTCCCGCACACCGAGGCCCTCGGCATGTGCGACGATCCCGCGGTTCTCGGCCGCACCTTCTACCTGATGGGCTTCGTCGACGGCTGGTCGCCGATGGACACCCGCGGCGCCTGGCCGGAGCCGTTCGCCTCCGACATCGAAGCCCGCAAGGGCCTGTCCTACCAGCTCGCCGAGGGCATCGCGCTGCTGTCCAAGGTGGACTGGCGGGCCAAGGGCCTGCACGACCTCGGCCGGCCCGACGGTTTCCACGAGCGGCAGGTCGACCGCTGGACGGCCTTCCTCGATCGGATCAAGAAGCGGGAGCTGCCCGGCTTCGACGTCGCCGCGAACTGGCTGCGCACCCACCGGCCGATCGACTTCGTCCCCGGGCTCATGCACGGCGACTACCAGTTCGCGAACGTCATGTTCCGGCACGGCGCGCCGGCGAAGCTGGCCGCGATCGTCGACTGGGAGATGGGGACGGTCGGCGACCCCAAGCTCGACTTGGCCTGGATGCTGCAGAGCTGGCCGGAAGACACCAGCTCACGCGAGCTGACCGGCAAGGGCTACGCGGACCTCTACGCCATGCCGACGAGGTCGCAGCTTCTCGCGCACTACGCGGAGGTTTCCGGCCGGCAGGTCGACGACTTCGACTACTACCTGATCCTCGCCAAGTTCAAGATCGCCATCGTGCTGGAGCAGGGCTTCCAGCGGGCGGGTGACGACGTGAAGCTGCAGTCGTTCGGGCCTGTCGTGCTGGGCGCGATGAAAGAGGCGGCAGACCTGGCCGAGACGACAGACTACCGGTCATGAGCGACACATCCGAGATCCTGCTGGAGCGCGTCGGCGCCGTCCTGGTCATCCGGCTCAACCGGCCGGAGGCGCGCAACGCGCTGACGCCCTCGCTCCTGAGCGCGATCGGCCTGGCGGTCATCGAGGCCGAGTCCGACCCCGAGATCCGGGCGGCGATCCTCACCGCCACCGGCGACCGGGCGTTCTGCGTGGGCATGGACCTGAAGGCCTTCACCAAGGGCGCCAGCTACGGCGGCGGCTCGGAGGAGGACAAGAAGGGCATGGAGGCCTTCGGCCGGCTGACGAAGGGGGAGGTGACGGTCCCCCTCATCGGCGCGGCGAACGGCACAGCGGTCGGTGGCGGCTTCGAGCTGCTGCTCTCCTGTGACCTGGTTGTGGCCTCGTCCGCGGCGAAGTTCGGCCTGCCCGAGGTGAAGCGGGGGCTGCTGGCCGCCGGTGGCGGCGCCGTCGCGATCGGCAGCCGGCTGCCGTTGGCGCTCGCGCTCGAGCTGACCCTCACCGGGGACCTGTTCGACGCGGCCCGCGCGCAGCAGCTCGGGCTCGTCAACACGGTGGTCGAGCCGGCACAGGTGCTCGAGGCGGCGCTCGCGCTCGCGGGGCGCGTCGCCGCCAACGGTCCGCTTGCCGTCGCGGCGACGAAGGAGATCGTCCGCGCCGCCGCGGCCGATCCCGCCCGTGGCCAGGAGCGGATGGCGCAGCTCTCACCGGCCGTCTTCGCCAGCGAGGACGCCAAGGAGGGCGCGATGGCGTTCATCGAGAAGCGCGAGCCCCAGTGGAAGGGACGCTGACCTTGCCGGAGGCCTTCGCCCGCATCCCATGCATCCCAGCCGCCCCCGCACCCGCACCCGCCCCAGCCCCCGCCGCCGCTCGCGGCCGGGCCCGGGGCCGGGGCTGGGGCTGGGGCCGCTGAGATGCGGGCCGCTGTCTGCCGTGAGTACGGCCCGCCGGACGTCGTACGGGTCGAGGAGTTCCCGACCCCGGTTCCCGAGGCGGGCCAGGTCGCCGTGCGGGTGCACGCGGCGGCCGTGAACTTCTCCGACGTGCTGCTGGTCGCCGGTGAATACCAGATCAAGGTGCCGCCGCCGTTCGTGCCGGGTAGTGAGTTCGCCGGGGTGGTCGAAACGGTCGGGGAGGGCGTCACCGGCCTGGCCGTCGGCGACCGCGTCTTCGGTACCGGCATCGTCGGCGGGTTCGGCGAGGTGGCCATCGGCCGCGCCGAGGGTGTCACCCGCACCCCGGACGCGGTCTCCGACGACGTCGCCGCCGCCTTCGGGGTCGCGCACCGCACCTCCTACCACATGCTCCGGTCGGCGGCCGCCCTGGCGCCGGGCGATCAGCTCGTCGTGCTCGGCGCCGGTGGCGGTGTGGGGCTGGCCGCGGTGCAGCTCGGCGTGGCGCTGGGAGCGACGGTGACGGCGGTGGCGTCCTCGGCGCGGAAGCTGGAGGTGGCCGCGGCCAACGGAGCCACCAACCTCATCGATCATCGTTCGACGGACCTGCGCGCGGCGCTGAAGAAGACGCTTCCCGACGGGGCCGACGTCGTGATCGACCCGGTCGGAGGCGACCTGGCCGAGCCGGCGCTGCGTTGCCTGCGGTGGCGCGGCCGGTTCGTCACGGTCGGCTTCGCCGCGGGCACGATTCCGCGGATTCCGCTCAATCTGGTGCTGCTCAAGGGCATCCAGGTCACCGGGATGCAGCTGCGCGACTTCGGAACCCACGCCCCGGAGGAGATGCGGCGCAACGAGCGGGAGCTCATCGAGCTCTTCGCCGCCGGCAAGGTCAGTCCGCACATCGGCGCGACCTTCGCCTTCGAGGAGAGCGCCGCCGCTCTGCGCTACGTGGCCGACGGTCATGCGATCGGAAAGACGGTTCTCCGCATCGCCGGCAACGACGGCCAGGGCTGACCAGGGCTGACCGACTCCAACCTGCGCTGGCCCCGGCAACGGCCGGGGTCAGCGCCAGCGGAACCGCCCTGGCCGGACATCACTCGCCGCGGGCTGCCGGTGGGTGTTCGATGACCGCGACGCAGAAGTCGACGAGGTGGCGCTGCTCGTCCTCGTCGGGGATCGTGCCGGGCTCCACATGCCGCTGCATCGTGCCGAGCACCGCGTCCTGGATCACCCGGGCGTCGAGGTCCGGCCGTGGGCGGCCGGCCGCGGTCAGCGGAGCGATGAGCAGGTCGCCGAGCTGCCCGTCCAGGGTGGCGCGCCCCGGAGCGGACTCGCCGGCGCGGGCGAGGAGCCGGTTCACCGTGGTGCCCTGCTGGGCCACGGTCGGCCGGGTGATCTGCGCGATCATGCCTTCGACCCAGGCGGTCAGCTGGTCGACCGGCTCGGAATGCTTCGCCATCTGGTGGCGCAGATAGGAGTTCACGAGCATGATCCCGCGCTCCAGCACGGCGTGCATCAGCTCGTTCTTGCCGGCGAAGTACCGGTAGAAGGTCTGGTTGGACGTGCCGGCCTCGGCGACGATGTCGGCGACTTTCGGCTCGGCGGGCGAAACACGTACCGCGACCCGCAGCGCGGCGTTGAGGATCTGTTCGACCTCACTCAACGCATCCCGCTGGTGGCGGTTCAGCGCACGGTCGACCGCGGCACGCACCGACGTCGGCACATCGTGCCATTCCACTCCGGTAGTGTCGCTCACGTCGCCGTCCTTTGGATGCGGGATGGAACAGGCGCGGAATTTTCTTCTGTTCCACGCAGAAGTATATTCTGCGCCGCGCCGGCGGAGGGCCTCCCGCGGGTTGGGAGCGGCAGGTGGGCGCAGGCCGCACGACAGGCCGCGGCGCTGCCGGCCGTGGTGGTCGCTGTCCGCGCTGATGCCGCTGCTCGCGGGCGTCTGCTGCTTGTCGTGGCTGGTCGTCGGCCTGGCTGTCCGCTGAGACCAGCCCGTGGAAGCAGCCCGTGGCGGACCCGGTGCGAATAGCTGATCTTTCCCGGCATACACTTCTGCCGTCCGCTGGCCGGAGGTGGGCACCGAGGAAGGACTTGGATGAATATCGTCGAAGCGGTTTTCTTCGGTGCGGTCGAAGGGCTGACCGAGTTTCTCCCGATCTCCAGCACCGGTCATCTGACGATCATGGAGAAGGCGCTCGGTTACGAGATCGACAGCCCGGACATCACCGCCTTCACCGCGATCATCCAGGTTGGTGCGGTCTTTGCCACGCTGTTGTATCTCCGGCACGATTTCCGGCGCATCATCGCGGCCCTGGGCCGCGGGGCGACGCGCCCGGCGTACCGGGATCATCCGGACTTCCGGTTCGGTGTGGCCGTGATCGTGGGGTCAATTCCGATCGGGATCGTCGGGCTTCTGTTCAAGGACCAGATCGAGACGACTCTGCGGAGTCTGTGGTTCGTCAGCCTCGCGCTGGTCGGGTGGAGCGGGGTCATGGCCTATGCCGACCGCGTTGCCACCCAGAAGCGCCACGAGGACGACGTCACCTGGAAGGACACCCTGGTCATCGGGGTCGTCCAGTGCATGGCCCTGATTCCCGGGATCTCGCGTTCCGGCTCGACGATGTCGGCCGGTCTGCTGCGCGGGATCGACCGCGTCACGGTGACCCGGCTGTCGTTCTTCCTCTCCATCCCCGCGCTTTTCGCCGCGGCGCTGCTCCAGGTCGTCACCGAGTCGGCCAACATCTCGAACGGTGTCGGCTGGACCATGACCATCACCGCGACGGCGGTGAGTTTCGTGACCGCCTATTTCGCCATCTCCTGGCTGCTCAAGTTCGTCGCGCGGCACAGCTACAGCGTCTTCATCATCTACCGGCTCGCCCTCGGCAGCGTGCTGCTCTTCCTGCTGGGAACCGGCCTCATCTCGGCCACCTGATCTCGGCCACCTGACGGCGGGGCGGCCCGCGGCGGGGTGGCGGGCGCTGCCGCTGCCGCCGAGCGAGGCCGGCGGGGCGTGGTGGCCGGTGCGACGAGAATCCTCAGGTCTTCGCGACACCGCTCGCCCGCTGCCTGCCCAGCGGTGGCGGGCAGCCGGCACACCCGCGTTTCGATCGGTTCTGGTGGGCGGTCAAACGAAACACGGGCTGATTCCACGAACGACTGCCCAGCTCGGGCCAGTGAATGGATGAATGAGCGGATAGGCCTGGTTCGACGCTGTCTCGGCGGCCATCCGCGCCTGCGGCGCACGACCGGTCGAGCGGCGATTCGATATCAAAGTGGCAGAACTTTCTGCCGTTACGATGTCATCGACCGCGCGTCGGGGGCGATCCGGAGGTGGCTGATGGCGAACAGACGTCTGGAGATCGACGGCGTTCGCAAACGCTACGGCGAGGTGACCGCTCTGGACGGCATGACCTTTGAGGTGCGCGCCGGGGAGCTTTTCGGTTTCGTCGGCAGTAACGGCGCTGGCAAGACGACGACGATGCGGATCGTGCTCGGGGTGCTCGCGGCCGACGCGGGTGAGGTCCGCTGGGCCGGTCGGCCGGTCGACCTCGCCGTCCGTCGCCGGATCGGCTACATGCCGGAAGAGCGGGGTCTTTACCCCAAGATGAAGGTCCGGGACCAGATCGTCTACCTGGCCCGGCTGCACGGGATGCCGGCCGGGGCCGCCCGACGCAGCGCCGAGGCGTGGCTGGAGCGGCTCGGTGTGGCGGCACGGCGCGACGACGAGGTCCAGAACCTCAGCCTCGGCAACCAGCAGCGGGTTCAGCTCGCCGCGGCGCTCGTCCACGACCCGGAGGTCCTCGTGCTCGACGAGCCGTTCTCCGGCCTGGACCCGGTCGCGGTCGACGTGATGAGCCAGGTGCTGCGCGAACGCAGCGCGGCCGGGGTCCCCGTGGTGTTCTCCAGCCACCAGCTGGAGCTCGTCGAGCGGCTCTGTGACCGGGTCGGCATCGTCGCGTCGGGCCGCATGGTCGCCTGCGGCACGGTGGATGAGCTGCGCAGGGCCGGGACCGAGCAGATCGTGGTGGAGGTGCCCGGCGCGCCCGCCGGGTGGGCGCTCGACCTGCCAGGGATCACCGTCCGCCACACCGAGGGCGACCGGACGACCGTCGATCTCGCCCCGGGAGCGGACGATCAGGATCTGTTGCGCCGGGCGCTGGCGGCCGGGCCGGTGCGCGAGTTCCGCCGCCGCAGGCCGACGCTGGCGGAGCTGTTCCGCTCGGTGACCACTGTCCCCGCCGCGGCCACCGTGGCCACCGTCCCCGCTGCGGCCGGTGGCTCCGCCGGCGGGCCGGGTGACGTCCCGAGCCCTGCTGGGCGGGCGGGGCCAGCTGGGCTGACTGGGCCAGCCGGGCGGGCTGGGCCTGCCGGGCTGGCGAGCTCCGGCAACGACGTGCGGGCGGCGGATGAGGAGACGGCGGTATGAGCACCGGAGCCGACGGCGGGTCCGGCGGAGACAGGGGACAGCTCCCCAGCGTCCCGACGCAGGGTGGCACGCCGCCGGACGACCGTGGGGCGTGGGTGACCGGGCCGCCGGCCGCCTCGGCGTCCGGACGGGCGGCCGCCGAGCCGCCCGAGCACGGCGGGTTCCCGCCCTTGGCCGCCTGGGTGGTGGTGCGCCTCGTCGCCGGGCGGGAGCTGGCCATCCGGCTGCGCTCGAAGGTCTTCGTGATCACGACGGCCGCGTTCCTCGTGCTGCTGGTCGGCGCTTCGGTGGTGATCAGCATGCTGGGTGGGCACGAGTCCGCGAAGTCGGTCGGTCTCATCGCGGCGGAGTCCGTGCTCGCCGATCCGCTTGAGGCCGTCGCCGACGGCCTGGGGGTCGACGTCGCGACCCGTGAGGTGCCCGACGAGGCCACCGGTCTGCGTGAGGTCTCCGACGGTGATCTCGACGTGCTGGTGACCGCCGCTCCGAGCGGTCTGCGGGTCGCGGTCAAGGAGGAGCTGAGCGAAGACCTGCGCGGGGTGCTCGCGGTGCTGGCCCGGCAACAGGTGCTCGACAACGAGATCAGCGTGCTCGGCGGGGACCCGGCCCGGGTCAACGAGACCGTCGCCGCCGCCGGCCTGGACGTCGCGGAGCTCGACCCCGTACCGGATGACCAGGACGAACGGCTCTTCCTGGGGCTGGCATCGGCGTTCCTGATCTACATGGGCCTGATGCTCTTCGGACCGGCGGTCTCGCAGGGCGTCGTCGAGGAGAAGTCGAGCCGGGTCGTGGAGCTGCTGTTGTCGACGGTCCGGCCGTGGACGCTCATGGCGGGCAAGGTCCTGGGCATCGGGCTGGTCGCGCTGATCCAGATGGTCGTGATCGCCGGCGGTGGGCTTGTCGCCGCGCTGACCACCGGCGCGCTCGAGCTGCCGTCCAGCGAGGCGACCGGCACCGTCGTCTGGTCCGTGGCCTGGTACGTGATCGGATTCTTCCTGTACGCGCTGCCGTTCGCCGCGGTCGGCGCGATGGTGTCCAGGCAGGAGGATCTCGGCGGAATCTCCAGCCCCATCGTGCTGGCGCTCATCGTCCCCTGGGTGGTCGGGGTCTCGATTGTGCCCGGTGATCCCGACAACGGCCTGGTCGAGATCCTCTCCCTGGTTCCGTTGTTCTCTCCGCTGCTCATGCCGATGCGTATCGCGCTCGGGGTGGCGCCGCTCTGGCAGCTCGTCCTGTCCGTGTTCCTGGCCCTGGCCCTGATCGGCCTGCTCATCCGGATCACCGGCCGGATCTACCACAACGCGGTCCTCCGAACCGGTGCCCGCGTCGCGTTCAAGGAGGCCGTGCGCCGGGCCTGAGCGGCCTGTGTCCCCGGAGTCCGTCGTGTCCCCGGGGTCCCCAGGCCGTTCGAAGAGCAGAGGATTCTCGTCTTCCCGCAGTCCGCTAAACCTGGCGGTTCATGCCGGTGAGCACATATCCGATCTTGCGCCAGGTGTTGGGGCCGCAGACGCCGTCGTCGGGAATGCGTCCGAACCATGGCGTGGCATAGCGCTGCACGGCCGCCACCCGCGCGGTCGTCAGTGGGCCGTACACCCCGTCGGGGACGAGCCGGTAAGGGTCGCCGGATGTCGCCTCGTGACCGAAGATGATGTTCAGTGCGTTCTGGAGGGTGACGACCTCGGGCCCGCGGGACTTCTCCCGCAGGGTCGGCATGCCCGCGTAGCGCTGGCGGGGGTCCGCCAGCGTTGCGGGGCCCAGCGCGGCCGCCAGGATGTCTCCTCTGCGGTTGGCCCGGATCTCCCCGGGGCAGGAATGCGCTCCCCACGCCGCGCCGCCCATGCGGTGGGTGCCGAGCCCGTAGCCGTTCACCGAATCGGTGATCTCAGCCCGCCAGCCGAATTCGCGGATTCCCCACGCGAAGAACTCGCCGAGCCGGGTGATCTGGATCGGTGTGTAGTCCTCGGTGTCGTACCCCTCGCACTCGACACTGATCCAGAACGAGTTTCCCGCGGCCTGCGCCCAGGCCCGGCGGTCGAACGGGACGTACTGCTCGAACTCGCCCGTCTTCGCCAGCCACAGATGTGCGCTCACCTCGCTGGCCGGGTTGTCGAACCATCCGAACAACGATCCGTTGCCGACCTGGACGTGCGGAATCAGGCCGCGGGTCGGCTGCGTCATGGTGCCCGAGGTGTTCCGGACCGGGCGGTAGGCCGCAGGTGGGTAAAGGGTGGTCGCCATCGTCAGTCCCGGCTGTCCGTCGGCGTCGCTTCCTGGGTTCTCGGGCCGGTCGGCATTGCCGGTTCCAACTGCCGTGGGTCTTGGCGAGTCACGTTTCCTCTTGTTCCCCAGATGTCTGCCGGCACGCGTGGCGCCTGCCCGGCCTGGCCTGCATGGCTCTGAGGGATTCCTACCGCTACGCTTCAGGCGCGCCGCATCTGGGTCATTCACGTCATGAGGTGGATGCCGCCCGTAAGTGAGCACCGACATCCTATTTCTGACAGATTATGAGGATTGTCATGCTTGCCAGGTGGTTCCGCGGCGCGTGCCGGCGGCGGAGCCGGGTGACGGGGTGTCGGGGCTGCTGTCGTCAAGACGACAGCGTGTGTGTTGCCGGGCAGCTGGGCGTCGACGTCCGTCCGACATGTTTGTCTGACTCCCTGTGCAGGGAGAGGTGTTCACGGTGACAGTCATGCGATCAGTTCGGATCGGCAGGATGGGGCTCGCCGCTGTTCTGACCGTCGTGGGCGCGCTCGCGGTGGCCGGTCAGCCGGCCGCCCAGGCGGGCGGCACGCCGGCAGCCGAATGCCCCGGCGGGCGGGAGTACACGGTGAGCGCCCCGGGCGATGAGCCGGATGCCGGCGCACCGGTGCAACTCGCCGCCGGGTACTACGCGCAGACGGCCTCCTTCTGGCCGCCGCGGTCCGCCATCCTGTGCGAGACGGGCTCGGGCCGGGCCCAGCCGAGCGCGGGGGTGGCCGGGTCCAACGACGTGGGCTGCGGCAGTGGGGCCCGCGAACTGCTGGTACCCGACGAGATTCCGGCCGGCTTCGAGTCCGCGGAGGTGGCGCGCTCCGGGGCCTACCTGCCCGCGGGCTGGTACACGCTTGCCGCAGAGCTGGACGCGTCGGAGCTGGACGCGCAGGCCGCTGGCAGTGCCGGCACCGCGCGGTCGGCGCACGCACCGTCACATCGACACTCGAAGATCACCTGGACGGCGGTGTGCTGGTACCGCACGGCCCCGCCCGCCGCTACGCCTGACCCCAGCGAAGCCTGACGCTGTGAAGCCGGAGGCGGCGGAGCCGGAGGCAGCGAGGCCGGAGGCGGCGAAGCCTGACGCCGTGCAGCCTGACGTGGGGTGACGCGACGAGGGCCGCCCCCCGGGAACGGGGACGGCCCTCGTCGTGGAGCCTGGAAGATCAGTAGCGGTAGTGGTCCGCCTTGTAGGGGCCCTCCACCGGGACACCGATGTAGTCCGCCTGCTGCTTGGTCAGCGTCGTGAGCTTGACGCCGAGTGCGTCCAGGTGCAGCCGGGCGACCTTCTCATCGAGGTGCTTGGGCAGGATGTAGACGCCGACCGGGTACTGGTCGGTCTTGGTGAACAGCTCGATCTGCGCGATCACCTGGTTGGTGAAGCTGTTCGACATCACGAAGCTCGGGTGGCCGGTCGCGCAGCCGAGGTTCATCAGCCGGCCTTCGGCCAGCACGATGATCGAGTGCCCGTCCGGGAACACCCACTCGTCGACCTGCGGCTTGATGTTGACCTTCTCGATGCCTTCGACCTTCACCAGGCCGGCCATGTCGATCTCGTTGTCGAAGTGGCCGATGTTGGAGACGATCGCCTGGTGCTTCATCGCGGCCATGTGGCTGGCCATGATGATGTTGAAGTTTCCGGTGGTCGTCACGAAGATGTCGGCGATCGAGACGACGTCCTCGAGGGTGGCGACCTGGAAGCCGTCCATCGCGGCCTGCAGGGCGCAGATCGGGTCGATCTCGGTGACGATGACGCGGGCACCCTGGCCGCGCAGTGCGTCCGCGCAGCCCTTGCCGACGTCGCCGTAGCCGGCGACGACCGCGACCTTGCCGCCGATGAGCACGTCGGTCGCCCGGTTCAGACCGTCGATGACGGAGTGGCGGCAGCCGTACTTGTTGTCGAACTTCGACTTGGTGACCGAGTCGTTCACGTTGATCGCGGGGAAGGCCAGCGTGCCCGCCTTCGCCATCTCGTACAGCCGGTGGACGCCGGTCGTGGTCTCCTCCGTGACGCCCTTGATCGAGGCGGCGGCCTCGGTCCAGCGGCCCGGCTTCGCGGCGATCGTCTGGCGCAGCGTCTCCAGGATGATCGCGTACTCCTCGGAGTCCGCGGTGTCGGTCGCCGGCACGGCGCCCGCCAGCTCGAACTCGGCGCCCTTGTGGACGAGCAGGGTCGCGTCACCGCCGTCGTCGAGGATCATGTTCGGGGCGCCGCCATCCGGCCAGGCCAGCGCCTGGTCGGTGCACCACCAGTACTCCTCGAGGGTCTCGCCCTTCCAGGCGAAGACGGGCACGCCCTGCGGGTCGTCCTTGGTGCCGTTCGGCCCGACGACGATCGCGGCGGCCGCGTGGTCCTGGGTGGAGAAGATGTTGCAGGAAACCCAGCGGACGTCGGCGCCAAGCGCGACCAGCGTCTCGATCAGCACAGCGGTCTGGATGGTCATGTGCAGGGAACCCATGATCCGGGCGCCCTTCAGGGGCTGGCTGGCGGCGTACTCCGCGCGGGTAGCCATCAGCCCGGGCATCTCGTGCTCGGCAAGCCGGATCTCCTTGCGGCCGAACTCGGCCAGCGCGAGATCCGCGACCTTGAAGTCGAAAGTCATGCCTTCTCCTCGTTGCGCTCGGATGGCTGCCGAGCCTCTGTGGCGGTGTCACGTTCCGCTGCCGGCCGGCTCTGTGACCGTCATAGGCAGACGGCGGTGTGAGCTTTGAGCGTGCCATAGGCGTGAGGAACCGCGAAGACCCGGCCCGGTCGCGTCACATCGGGCCGGGTCTTCACCGGATAGCGCGTTGTCCCGCGTCACGCGGAGCGAGCCGCCGCACTGTTTCGCGCGCTCGAATGTCTCAGCTCTCGGCTGTGTCACCAGCCGTGGGCCTGGCTGTGTCACCAGCATTGGGCTCGGCTGTGCCACCGGCACTGGCGTCGGCACTGGGGCTGGCACTGGGGCCGGCCACGTCGTCGGCCGGCGCGGCGGCTGCCGGCACCACGGCCGCCGGTGCCACGGCCGCCGGTGCCGCGGAGGCCGGTGCGGGGGCGTTCGGCACCACGGAGGCCGGCACCACGGAGGCCGGCACCGGCGCGGCGGGGCTGGTGCCCGCGGGCACCAGCTGCGGGCCGCGGTAGACCCAGCCGCGTTCGTCCGCCCACAGCAGCAGCGGCGGCAGCACGATCAGCGCCGAGAGCAGGGCCACCCCGACGTTGAGAGCCACCACGAGGCCGAAGTCGCGCAGCAGCGGCAGCGAGCTGAACGCCAGGACCACGATTCCGATCACGGCGGCGAGCGCCGAGACCATGAAGGCGACTCCGGTCCGGGCCGCCGCCTCCTCGGTGGCTGCCAGCGGGTCCCGTCCACGCTGTCGTTCTTCGACGTGCCGCATGACGATCAGCGTGGTGAACTCGGTGCAGAGCGCGATCACGAGTGGTCCGCCGACCGCGGTGAGCGGGCTGAGCTCGAAGCCCGCGAGCCGGGAGATGATGGCCGTCAGACCCACCGCGATCAGCACCGGAACCACCGACACCACCGCGCGGACGATGTTCAGGTGGCGCAGCAGCAGGATGATGAAGACGCCGATCAACGCGAAGTAGGTCAGCTCCACGCGGTTCTTCTCGAAGTTCTCCAGCAGCCCCGTGCCGACGACGGCGAGACCCGACGGTGTCGCGCGGATTCCCTCCGGGGGGGTGACCGTGTCCCGGATGTCGTTCACGACGACGGCGCGTTCCTCCAGCGCTCCCGGCCCGGTGCGGAAGATCAGGTTGAGTGCCTTCCCGTCGATGTCGACGGTGCTCTTCCTGATCGGTTCCGGTGTGACGTCATACGCCAGCTGGATGTCTTTGCCGGTCGGCGCGAGCAGGGTGGTGTTCGGCACCTCCATGAGGAAGCTGACCGTGGTCACCAGGCTCGACGCCGTCAGCAGCTCGTTGGGGTGCTCGTCGAGCTGCTGGTAGGCGAGGTCGTGGACGAACTTGACGGTCCTGTCGTCGAAGATGTCGTCCGACTGGATGAAGATGCCCAGCTCGCTGCTCGAACCGGTCTGCGCCTTGAGGTACTGGATGTCGTGCACGACCTGGGAGTTCTGGTTGACCCACTTCTCCGGGTCCGTCTGGACCTTGAGGTCACCTTCGACGACGAGCCCGCCGGCGAAGATGCCGGCGGCGATGACGACGAGCGGGATCGCGGCCAGCCGGGGCAGGGATCCGAGCCAGACGACGGTGTGGCCGAGCGCGCCGCGTGAGGCGTCCTTCGGCGCGGTGGGGGAGCGGCGCTCCCGGAAGCCGAGCGAGGCGGTGCTGAGCAGCACGGTCGCGAGGACGATGACCGGCAGTCCGATGGCGAGCAGGACACCGAAGTCACGGATCATCGGGACCTCGCTGAACTCCAGCGCGAGGAAGGCGACGATACCGGCGACGGTGGCCAGCGCCAGCGCCGGCATGAGGTGGCCCAGCGCCGCCGCGACGGGTTCCCGGGCCCGGTCGAGCTGCGCTTCCTCCTGGACCCGGCTGTGTAGCTGAACGGCGAAGTCGATGCCGACGCCGAGCAGGACGGGCATGCCGGCGATGGTGACCACCGAGAGCGGGATGTCCAGGTAGCCGGCCAGCCCGAAGGCCCACACCAGCCCGATGCCCACGACCGCCAGGGGCAGCAGCCGCCAGCGGACGGCGAACGCGACCAGCAGCAGCGCGGCCATGATGAGGAGCGAAATTCCACCCAGAGTGAGGAAGCCGCCGCGCAGGTAGTCGTTGATGTCACGGAGCAGGACCGATGCGCCGGTGGTCATGACGTCGGCGTTGTCGAAGGCCAGCCCGTTCATGGCGTTCTCGACCGCGGTGGCGCCCTTGCCCTCCTCCTTGATCGAGGCGTTTCCGGTCAGCCGCACGATCATCTGCGCGTTCTTGTCGGTCGGGAAGAAAGACTGCAGTGACTTGCGGATGGCCCCGGAGTTGTCGTGCAGCAAGAAATCGACCCAGGCCGGATCGTCGAACGTGCGCTGATCCTGGGGAATCGCGTTCGCCCGCTCCAGCGTCCGCAGCGAGTCGGCGAGCCGAACTGCCTGGGACTTCGGGTCGGGATCACGCTGCTGCGCCGCCAGGAGGATCTTCCCGGCCGCGCTGTTGATGATTTGACCGTCCGAGCTGGTCACGAGATTCGCGGTGAACTGGAGCGCCGTGAGCGGCGTGATCACGCTCTCGATGCGAGGGTCCTTCTCCAGGGTGGCCGACAGATCCCGGAACTTCTTGACATTGGCGGCGGTGAAGAGATCGACCAGGTCGGCGTCGGGCTTCGTCGTGAAGAGCGTGATCATCGCCTGGCCGCCGAAGAGGTCCTGGTAGGCGACGTTGTCCTTCGCGACCTGCGAGTCCGCGTTGAGGTAGTTCTCCTGACCGGTGGTGAACTCCAGCCTGGTCAGGCCAAGTCCGAGTGCCACCGTGACGATCGCGGTGACGGCTGCGACCAGGCCGGTACGGCTGCCGACCACCCGCCCGACGCCGAACCAGAAACGGGCCGTGCCGCCTGGTCGGGAAGACCTGTCAGACGGCACTGACGAACTTGGCATCAAGTTGCTCCGGGATCAGCGTTGCGCTCGGTGCACCCCCATAGGGGAACACCCGAGACGGTTTCCATGGTGTATAACGCACATCACATCCAGGAGCCGACCCCTGGCGTACGGCAATCCTTCCGGACCGGAGTCGAACCGGGACCCGGACAGACCGTACGTGCCAGCAGGTAGTCGTTTCTGTCGCGCACCGTGGTGGTTTGGTCCGGGCGGGCACAATTACCTGTGGCGGTGGTGGGGCCGGCGCCCCGATCGGGCGATTGATCTGGCTGAACCGACGTCCGGGCCGCCCGGAGGCGGGCGGACGTCCAGCCCGTGACGGACTGCGCGTGGGCGGGCCGCCGGCGCCCCAGCGGCCATGAGCGGGTGCTGGGGGAAGTGTGCCGTGGGGCGCCGGGGCCAGCTCTCAGACGGTCACATGCTCACGTGCCGGCCGCAGCTCGATGTTCGAGTCGGCGCCAGGGAAGAAAAGGCCCTCGTGGCCGTCGTCCCAGCGGACCATGAACGGCGGCCCGCCGGCTGCCCCGCGGACCTCGATGATCACGCCGTGACGCTCGGGGTCCCCCACCGTCCGGCCGTGGACGACGAAGCGGTCGCCTACCGATGCGTACATGATGTTTCTCCCTTCGGCCTCGGTGCGCGATGCCAGCGATCGAGGTGGCACGCCCGGAGCAGCCGTCCCGCCACCATCGCCCGGCGGCTCCGCCGGTCGCGGCCTCCCGGGGTCATGGCGTCCTGGGACGTGGCACCCTGGGCCGTTCGGGCGGAGCGGTAGTTCCGGGGTAACACGGTTCGCGGCCACCGGCAGGTCGGAAGGGACGCATGCCGTAAAGGTCCGCTTCATCAATTTTGCGTGCTTCGCCGGGCGTGTGGGTTGATCGAGGGATGTTCCTGCGTCCCCGCTGCTGGCAACCCATGTGATATAGGCCACGATCGGCCCGGTTGGTGTGGGTCGTGAGAGCGACGTCTCCTGCGGCTTCGGATGGGGCGACGGTGGCTGCGCCGGGGTGCGCCTGTTGCCAGGGAAGGCGCGGAGTGGCACGTTGGCAGCCGCTGGCGACCGCGCAGGCCTTGCGCGGGGGTGACCGTTCGGTGTCGCCCGTCTGACAGAGCGACGGGACAAGCGTGCCCATGTGGTGGAAATAGCCGAGGGTTGTTCGCTGTTGGTTTATCTCACTGTCACTTCACTGCCGACCGGTGCGACATGTCGGCGAGTCACCGCGGTGACCCTGACCGGGTGATCCGCCGGGGGTGGTGACGGAGTGTCAGTACCCGGCCGTGTTGTGGGATGAGTGGGGCATCACAGGGATTCGATCCTTGCTCTGCTTACCGATCGGCCGGTAGGAACGGGAGGGTTAACAGGGCATGTCGTCGGGAGGGCGTGAGACGCGCCGGGAGGGCTCATGGTGAGCATTCCGATTCCTTCGCGTGACCAGGCACGGTCCGCGACCGGGCCGGTGGCGGTGCCGCCGCTGGCGGTGACCTTGCGGACGTCCTGGCTGCACGCCACCCGGCTGGGTCGGGCGACATCCTCGGCGCTGTTCTACGGCGGCCAGGTGCTGCTCATGGCCGCGTTGTTCATGGTCTACCGGCTCGGCCGCCAGCTCGCCGTCGGCCGGGAGCCGCAGGCGCTGGCCAACGCCCGGGACGTCTGGAGCTTCGAGCGGCTCATCGACCTGCCCGACGAATCCGCGCTGCAACGCCTCGCGCTGCACTCGACGGAGCTGCTGGAGCTCGCGAACCGCTTCTACATCGGCGTGCACTTCCCGGCCTCTGTCGCGTTCCTGCTGTGGGTCATGCTCCGGCATCGGGACGCGTGGCCGCGGGTGCGGATGGTCATCCTCGCCTCGACGGGTGCCGCGCTGGTGATCCACATGCTGTACCCGCTGGCGCCGCCGCGTTTCCTGCCGCAGGTGCTGCCGCATGTGTCGCTCGTCGACACCGGCGCGGTCTTCGGCCCGTCGCCCTACTCGGGCGGCGACAAGGTGGCGAACCAGTACGCCGCGATGCCGAGCCTGCACGTCGGCTGGTCGATCATCGTTGCGTGGGGGACGGTCACCATCCTGCGGGCCCGGGCGCGCTGGTTGATGATCCTGCATCCGGTACTGACCGTCATCGTTGTCGTGATCACGGCGAACCACTACTGGATGGATGGCGTCATCGGTGGTGGCCTGGTCGCGCTCGCGGTCTTCATGACCAGGCCGGAAGTGCAGACCCGGCTGCGCTCCGTGTCCCGCACGGCCTGGGCCGGGGTACGGTCCGGCGCTCAGGTCCCGGTGGCGGTTCGGGTGCCGGTCGTGGCCCAGGTGCCGGTCGTGGCTCAGGCGCCGGCAGGGGCAGGACAGCTGCAGGTGGGGGCCCAGTCAGGGCCGGAGGGACAGCCCGACCGGGGTGCTGCGGCGGTGGCGACGGAAGGCCCCCTCTCGGTTCCGGCCGCTCGGAACAAGCCTGGCGGAACCGAGGCGACGTCCATCGGCCTGCCCGATCAGCGAGCGCTCGTGGACGGCAGCCCGTCTGGCGACCTGAGCGGCCCGTCCCTCGACCTGGTGGAGCCGCCGGGCGCGGAGCCTGCCAGCGGGCTGGCTGGCTGACCACTCGCTCGCCGCACCCGACAATCGTCTGTCGTACAAGGGATTCTGGATTTTTCCCGGGGCCGTCCGGGCTCCCCGAACGCCAGCCTGAGCACTAGGCTCTACCGATGGCCGTGGATGATCTGGCGGGGTCACGCCCGGTGCGGGACGAGGACGCGCTCGACATACCCGCAGTGGACGACTGGTTGCGCCAGTACCTTCGGAAACAGACCGATCCAGAGACCGCCGGCGCCGCGGTGCCGGCCGCCGTTGCAGAGGGCCTCGGCACACAGGCGGGCTATGAGGCCGCGAGCGAGGTCCAGACTGTCCCGCCTGCTGGCCGTCCCGAGGTCCGGCAGTTCTCGGGCGGCGCCTCCAACCTCACCTATCTGCTTCGCTACCAGGATCGGGATCTTGTTCTGCGTCGTCCGCCGCAGGGGCGCAAGGCGACCGGCGCGCACGACATGGCACGTGAGTTCCGGGTGCAGACCCGGCTGCGGCCGGCGTTCCGTTACGTGCCCCGCATGGTCGCCTTCTGCGATGACCCGACGGTGATCGGCTCGGACTTCTACGTCATGGAGAAGGTGCCCGGCGTCATCCCCCGATCGGAGTTCCCGCGCTCGCTCACGCTGGATCCTGTCCGGACCCGCCAGCTCGCCTTCAAGGTTGTGGATCTGCTGGTCGAGCTGCACGACATCGACCCGGCCGCCCACGGGCTCTCGGACCTCGGGCGTGGCGTCGGCTACGTGGACCGGCAGATCCGCGGATGGACGCGTCGCTACCGGGATGCGCGTACGCCGAACGTCCCGTCCTACGAGGCGATCATGAGCTGGCTCGCCGAGTACGCGCCGGAGGACGTCGCCTCCTGTCTGATTCACAACGACTTCCGGCTGGACAACGTGGTCTTCGACGTGTCCCATCCGACCGCAGATGGCCTACCGCGGATCAGCGGAGTGCTGGACTGGGAGATGGCGACGATCGGCGATCCACTGATGGACCTCGGGGGCGCGCTCGCCTACTGGGTCCAGGCGGACGACGACGAGATCTACCGCCTCACCCGGCGTCAGCCCAGCCACAGCCCCGGGATGCCCACCCGGGCCGAGATAGTCGAGTACTACGGGGCGCGCCGCGGCGTCGACATCGGCCGGTGGCCCTTCTACCAGGTGTTCGGGCTGTTCCGGCTGGCGGTGATCGCGCAACAGATCTACTTCCGCTACCACCACGGACAGACCACGAACCCGGCGTTCCGTGACTACTGGAAGATGGTCTGCCACCTGGAGACCCGCTGCCTTCAGGTGATGGCGGCAGCCGGACTCTAGATCAGGGTCGGAGGCTCCGGCCCGGCCCGGGACCGGGGCGGGCAAACCGGAACTCGTTGTTGTCTCTCGCTGAACGCCCCGTCACGGTGGGCTGATGACCATCTAGCGTGATGAACGTGGCTGCTGTCGGTGAGGGAGACGTCGCGTCGCGTCGCGGCCTGGCCGCTGCCCTGCGTCGCGCGGCAGCGGAGAGCCTTCTGCTGCTTGTGCCGGTGATCGCTCTCGACAACGACAGCACCTGGCGGTCGCCCTGGCAGCGGCGGTGCCACGCCTGTATCGGTGCCTGGTGGCTGGCACTGGTCATCGGTGCCCGCCGGGCCCGGGAGCGGGCCGACGCGCTGGATTCCCGCCCGGAGCCCTTTCCTGCTGGCGTGGGGGAGCAGGCTTCCGGTGTCGCCGGTGTCGCCGCGGCTGGTGTGGCTGCAGCCGCCGGCCTGGGCGGCGGCCCGGGGGTGGCTGTCGCCGTTGATGACGCCGTCTGTTTCGAACCGGAGCGGCTCGCGGAGCTGGCTCGCCGATTACGGGTCGCCGAGCGCCAGGCGGCCCGTCTCGCCGGCGACATGGGCCCGCTGGGGCGGGCCGCCGGAGCCTGCCAGGGCCTCGATCTGGTGCGTGCCGAGGCCGGGGTCATGGCTGCGGCGATCGACCGCCGACTCGCCGCCTCCGCTGCTGCGGAGGCCTCGTCGCCCGGCTGGGGTGGGGCTGGGAGCATCCTGGTCCGGCCGCATGCGTCGCCGGCCCGGCCGCGTGCAGGGGAAGCGAGCTCCGCCGTCGCCGAGCTGGTCACGTCCATCGGCACCAACCCGTTGAAACTGGGTGTTCGTGAGCTGCGGGCCATCGCCGAGCAGCTGGCACGGCTGGAGGCGGGCGTCGCGTCGCAGGTGATCAGCGGGTTGCGGGGGCGTCCGCTCCAGGTGCTGGCCACCGCGGTGGCCCTGGCCCCTGCCCGGCTCGATCTCGGCACGCTGAGCCTTCTACCGACAGTTGTCTCGATCGCTGACGTGATCCTTCGGGTCGCGCCGTCGTCGATGCTCGGCGAGATCGTGCAGCTGTTCCCGTGGCTCGACCCGCCCCCGGGTGCCGGCTACGGGCCTTGGCACCGGGCGGGGAGCCCGGCCCGCGGCGCCGCCGCCGGGCTCGTCCTCCGCGACCACACCGGCGAGCCGGTCTGGGTCCGGGGCGCGACCCCGTCGGACGTCCGGCAGGGCCGAGTGGGTGACTGCTACCTGCTCGCCGCTCTCATCGGCATCGTTCGCGCGGATCCAGGGCTCCTGCGCCGCAATCTTCGCGAGAACCCGAACGGCACGGTCACCGTCACCTTTCCGGGCGGGGCGGGCTCAACCCCGGGCCCAATCGCGGTGACGATCACCAGGAGCCTGCCCGAGGAGGCGGAGACCCGGCGGGAGATCGGCGCGGGTGCGGAGAACGCCGACGGTGATCCGGAGCTGTGGGTCGCCCTGTACGAGAAGGCGTACGCGCGGCTGGCCGGAAGCTACGCGGGCACCGACGGCGGTGATCCGGCGGTCGCGATGCGACAGCTGACCGGAGTGGAGCCGGATCGGGTCGATCCAGACCAGGTCTCGGTCGAGGGCATAGCCGCCAGGCTTGCGGCAGGTGACGTGGTGACCCTGTCGACCCGCGCTCGTCCGACCGGCTCGTCGGGTCTTGTCCCTGGGCACGCCTACGCGATCCTCGCCGCGGACCCTCCCACGGGGCGGGTCCTCGTCCGGAGCCCGTGGGATCAGACCGCCTCCGACGACCGGCTGGTCTGGCGCCAGTGGGCGAGCCTGCGCCCGGACGTCCGAACAGTCCAGCTCGGCGCGACCGGCCGCGGGCAGGCCGGCGGGTAGGTCAGACGTCCCGGACGATGGCGACCGGCGCGGCCGAGTGCAGCATCGTCTGATGGCTGACCGAGCCCAGGAGGAGCTCGGCGAACCCGCCCTTGCCACGTGCCCCGACGACCAGCAGATCGGCGTCCCGGCTCGCATCAAGCAGGGCTCGAGTCGCGGAGGCCGCCACCAGCAGCTTGTGAACGTCGATCTCCCGTACCTTCCGCGTGTCCGTGGTCTCGCTGGTGCCGAGGGCTGCCTCGATCGATTCGTCCAGTACATGCCGAGCCTGATCCTCGAGCGCCGGCAGGATCTCGGCCGAGCTCTCGGCGAACGGAAGCGGGATCGCCGCGAGCCAGGCGTGCACGACATGCAGCGGTGCGCCGCGCAGCGCTGCCTCGCTCGCCGCCCAACGCAGTGCCGCGAGAGAGTTCGGCGAGCCGTCGACCCCGACGACCACCGGGTGCACTGCGTCCGCCTCGGTCTCGGATGCTGAGCCGGCGGGCGCTGGGCCGGCGGGTCCGGTGGGCCCGCTGTCGGAGGAGTCAGCGCGGCCCGCTTCGGCGTCATCCGACGGCCGGCGTGTGCGGGCGACGACGACAGGCACCGGTGAGTGCACGGCGACGGAGGCGCTCACCGACCCGATCCGGAGGCGATGAAGCAGCCCACGGCCTCGCGTACCGACAACGATCATCGCGGCGTCCCGGCCGGAGGTGAGCAGCGCCTCGGTGCCCGAAGCGTCGACGACCTCCTCGACGATGTCGAGTCCCGTCGGGATCGGCACGGCGTCGAGTTCCTCATGCAGGATCTGGCTGGCGGCCCAGGCCAGCGCCTCCTTGTCATGCGGGCCGGCGACTGCCTCGGCAGAGCGGCGAACCGTGGGTGGCTGCTCCCCGGCGCATGACCCGAGAACCGCGCGGATCCGCGCGCCCCGCCGGACGGCCTCGTCGATCGCCCACCGCAGCGCGGACTCGGATCCCGGTGAACCGTCGATCCCGACGACGATGTCGGTCTTGGCGGTACCGCTGGAAGCGCTGCTGTCACGGGTGGAGGCGACGCCGCCGACGCGCCGGCTGCTTCGGATGTCGTCGGTCATGGAGCTCCCTCCCGCGATGACATGACGGGGGCCGGCACACAGGGCTGACCCCGAGCCGGCACGGTCCCTGTGGCGGACCTACCCGGCCTGCCTGAGTGGAACCTGCGGGCGATGCTGCGCTCTGGCCGCTCTGGCCGGTGGCTGTGGCCAGTGACGCTTCGGCCTGGGCGCAGCAACCGGGCCGAGCGTCAATCGGTTGTCGCTTTTGTGGTGAGTGGCACCACGGGTGTGTGTCGATGATTGCGTATTTAGATCTTCATCGTTGTGTTACGTGTGTACTCTCGAGTGGCGATTATCGGAGAAAACCGCCTCGGATCAGGCGTACCGCCGCCGGGCGTGTGCGGCCGTGCGCGCTCCGCTTTGTGATCTCTCTGTGTCCGCGCGCACTGCGCGTTCCGCACCGGTGTGCTGCGCGGGAGTCATCCGGGGTGCAGCTTTCCGGGCCATCCGCGTCCATTGGGATGCCGGCGGCTGTGTGCTCATTGTGTACTTCCAGTTGCCTTCTCAGGCTGCCGGCCCGGCATTTTGGCGCGCTGGCATCGTGGCTGGCCGTGAGCGTGATGAACAGACTGTGTTCCCCGTGTGGGCGGGGGGTGACTGCGGCCGGCGTGTCCCGTGGTGCGGCGGAGTAGCGTGCGGGTCCGGCCGAGGGCCCGCGTATCGTTGTCTCTTCCCTCGGGGCTGACTGAGAAGCCCCGGCTGGTTACGGATGACAATGCTGCATTCGACGAGACCCGCTCTCGGGTGATGGTGTTGCGTGCCCGGAGTCATACGCACGCGACAGTCAATTGCTCGAAAATTCGATCGGACAACGGTGAGACCTCAGAACAACGCGATCTAGCCGCCATGGAGGCCCTCCGCGACTGATAGCAAAGACCATCGAACGCGCCGACCGGCAGTCGTCGCTGCGTGACCACCCGGTCGCGGGCACGGGAGTTGGCGGGGCATCAGTGCCCCGCGCACCAGGCGACCACAGGCCACCAGGAAGGAGGGAAGGAGGAACCGTGGAATCCGACGCCACGACCCAGTTGCTCATTCCCGGCGCGCTGGTGATGGTCTGCACTCCTGACCGAGGAGTACCCGTCGCGGACGTGGAGGCCTGGGAAAAGGCCGTCCTCAACGCCAACTCGGGCGTGACACCGGCGATGCGGCTCGTCGCCACCTTGGTCGCCAACCTTGCCAGCCCGGCGGGTCCGCCTGCGCCCAGCGGGTCCTACATCGCGTCGCCAGGCCTGCCGGACCTGTGCGGGATGACCAACTTCAGCCGCACCCACTCCCAGCGCCAGCTGTCGGCCCTGCGTGCCAAGGGCTGGCTGGTGACGATCATCCGTCCTGCGGCGGGCCGGCCTGCACGGTACCTGCTGAGCGTTCCGAGCACGGTCGCGCAGGCAGGGGAGATCGCCCTCGCCGGTCCGGTTGTCGGATCCGGTTCGGGTGCCGACCTCCGCGCGGCTGGCGAGCCCGGTCCGGCTGAGGGCCTCGCGGATCCCGGCCGGGCGGAGTCGCCCACGCCGTCGGGTCAGGCTGCGGCGTCGCCTCGGCCTTCGATCCAGGCTGCGCCGCCCCTGGAAGATGACTTCCCCACGGGCACGGCGGCCGAGCGGCCGGCGCTGCTACGGCGTCGCAAGCGTGCGACGTACAGTTCGGCCGGCCGTGGGGTCGTCCGGGTCCGTCGCAAGCCGCGAAACCTCGAGCCGGCGGCTGTGACGGACCCGCGTGCGGCGGCCATGCAGTCGCCCGCCGCCATGGGGCGTGGTGCTGCCGCTCCCACCGGTTCGGCGGCGGGGCCCGAGACCAACTACGACGAGCGCGCCGCCGCTGTCGGCGAGACCGCCTACGTGCCCTTCGGCTCGGCGGGCTCCACTGTGGTCCCGGCGCCGGGGAGCCAGCCCGGGCCTGCTGCGGCCGGGCACCTGCACGCGGTCTCCGGCTCGGCCGGCCTGACCGGCTATGCGGCGTCGACCGGCGGTTCGCCGGTCGTGGGGGACACGACGCCGGCGGTCACGGCCGGCGGTTCGTCGGCCGGCGCGGTGACGTTCGGCGCGGGAGCAGACACCGAGCCACGAACCAATGCTGGTTCGCCGCTCGCCGGTCCGACGTCGCTGTTGGCCGACGTGCCGCGAGCGGCGGAGACCCAGCGAGCCGAAGACGGCGGCAGTGCAGCGCTGGTATCCGGCCCGGTGGCACTCGGGTCGTCGATCGAGTCGGGCGGGCAGCCGCCCGGGTCGGCAGGCAGGCTGGAACCGGACCCCGAGCCGACCCCCGGGGAGCCGACTCCCGCGCCCGAGCCGGAGACCGATCGCGAGCCGGAGACCGATCGCGAGCCGGAGGCCGAGGCTGATTGCGAGCCCGAGCCCGAGCCCGAGCCCGAACCCGAACCGGATCCCGCCATGGAGGAGATCCGTACAGCCACCCGCCAGGTGATCGACATCCTCGCGAACATGCTGCGCTGCCCGGCCGAGGACTTCGCCGAGCTGCACAAGAAGGTGTTCGACGTGCTCTGCGAGAGCAACTGGGCGCCGGTCGAGCTGGCCACCCATCTGGTGAACTTCGTCGCCAACGGTGTCTGGGTGAACGACGGCGGGGTTGTGGACAACATTCGGTGGCGTATGGACCGCCTGCCGCTGGGCGTGACCGAATGCAGTTGCAAGTCGTGCCTCGGCTGGCGAGCCATGCCGGACCGGCCATCGAAGCCGAAGTCGTCCGCTCGGCCCGCGCCACGTTCAGCAGGTGCGTCCGCGGCGGGTGGAAGCGGAAGTGGTACGGGCTCACCGCCTGGTCCGGTGCGAGCGGTCACGACCTCGGCGACCACCAGGCCGGCGGCGGCGTCCGCCGGCAGCCCGGCCGGAGGCTCTCCCGGCTCCGCCGCACCGCCTCGGCGGCCCTCGGCCCAGGGCGGCCAGGCGGGCACACGCAGGACGGGTGCGCGGGGCTCGGGTGCCCCACCCGTGTCGACGTCGGTGAACTCCAGCGCCCCCGCGGATCCGCTTCCGTTACCGACGCCGCAGGCGTTGCCGCCGCCGCCGGATCTGGCGGCGATCGTGGCCGCGGCGGAGGCCGGGGCGCAGGAAGCGCTGGAAAAACAGCAGGCACAGGAGCAGCGCGAGCAGCAGGAGCAACAGCAGGCGCAGGAGAAGTGGGAGGTAGCGGAGCGGCAGGAACAACCGGCGCTCGATCTTGAGTCGGCGATGGAGCCGCTGGAGGACCCCGCTCAGGAACCCTGAGCGGATGGCTGTCGAGGCCGGCGGTCCCCATGACGTCGCGCAGCTGAGGGCGGCGCGGCGCTGAGGGCGGCGCGGGCCTCCTCGGCGGGTTCCCAGCGACGTTCAGCACTCCGGCGGCATGATGGGGCACATGGGCGGTGACGGGACCGAACGTGCAGGGGCGGCCGTCGAGGGGCCGGGCGGCGTCCCGGATTCGGCTGACTGCGATGTCCTGGTGATCGGCAGCGGCTTCGGGGGCAGCGTCGCCGCACTTCGGCTCGCGGAAAAGGGCTACCAGGTCACCGTGGTCGAGGCCGGTCAGCGGTTCAGCCCCGCGACCCTGCCGAAGACGAGCTGGGACCTCCGTAGCTACCTGTGGATGCCCCGGCTCGGATGCCGCGGCATCCAGCGGATCACCCTGCTCGGCAAGGTGCTGGTGCTGTCCGGGGCGGCTGTCGGCGGCGGTTCCGTCGTCTACGCGAACACGCTCTACCGCCCGCTGGAGGCCTTCTACCGCGATCCACAGTGGGCCGACGTCACTGACTGGCGGTCAGAGCTCGCGCCGTTCTACGACCAGGCCGAGCGGATGCTCGGTGCCACCCGGAACCCGTCGACGACCCTGGCGGACGAGGTGTTCCAGGCGGTCGCGGGTGATCTGGGCGTCGCGGACACCTTCCGTCTGACCGACGTCGGTGTGTTCTTCGGGCGAGATGGCCGGCGTGAGCCGGGGGTGACAGTCCCCGATCCCTACTTCGGTGGCGCCGGGCCCAGCCGCACAGGCTGCGTCGAGTGCGGCGAGTGCATGACCGGGTGCCGCCGCGGCGCCAAGAACACCTTGGACCACAACTACCTGTACCTGGCCGAGCGTCTCGGCGCTCGGATCGTGCCCGACACCACCGTGCGCGCTGTTCGTCCGGACGGCCACGGTGGCTACGAGATCGAGGCCGTGCGCACCGGCGGCGGTCGTCGCCGCCGGGACGACGTCCGCCGATTCAGAGCGCGGCAGGTGGTGTTCGCCGCCGGCGCCCTGGGTACCCAACGCCTGCTGCTGGCCATGCGGGACGAGGGGCAACTGCCTGCGCTCTCCGCGCGGCTGGGCTATCTGACCAGGACGAACTCCGAGGCGATCCTGGGCGCGAGCAAGATGCGGCCGGACAGCCGGATTCCCCGCGGTGTCGCGATCACCTCGTCCTTCTATCCCAACGATCACACTCATGTGGAGCCGGTGCGCTACGGCCGGGGCAGCAACCTCATGGCGCTGCTGTCCACCGCCATGACCGACGGCGGTGGGCGGACGCCCCGCTGGGTGAAGTTCCTGCTGACCGTGGCCCGCCGCCCCCAGCGGCTCCTGCTCACCCTGCCCTGGCGCTGGTCGGAGCGAACCATGATCGCTCTCGTCATGCAGTCCCGGGACAACTCGTTGACGGTCCGCCGGCGCCGTGGTCCGTTCGGGATCTCATGGCTGACCAGCCGGCCGGGGCACGGCGAGCCGAGCCCGACCTGGATTCCGGAGGGCAACCGCGCCACCCGGCTGGTCGCTGAGCGGATGGGCGGCCAGCCCGGCACCGCGATCACCGAGCTCGCGGACATCCCCATCACCGCGCACATTCTCGGCGGCGCGGTACTTTCCACCGATCCCTCGCGTGGCGTGGTCGATCCGTATCATCGAGTGTTCGGCTATCCGGGCCTGCACGTGGTGGACGGTGCCGCGGTGCCGGCGAACCTGGGGGTCAACCCGTCCCTGACCATCACGGCCATGGCCGAGCGGGCCGTGGCCTGCTGGCCGAACCGGGGCGAACCCGACCCGCGCCCGGAGCTGGGCGCACCATATCGGCGGATCGCCCCGGTCGCACCGGCCCACCCGGCTGTCCCGGCGGGCGCGCCAGGACGCTACGACGTCGGGTGATCAGCGAGCTTTTTCCATCGTCGACTCGGGACCTGCGGCTTCTGTGCCGTTGACCGTGAGATGGAAAAGGCTCAGACGCGGCGGCCGGCTTCGGTCATCGCGTCCACACCCGGCATCTCCTCCAGCCCGGAGGTCGCCTCCGGCCCGACCCCGTCCGTGATGTTGCTGCGCACCGGCGGAACGGGCTCGGCGGTGATCGTCGCCTCGTCGCCGGACGAAAGGTAGCGGCGCGCCGCGACAGCGGCGACCGCACCCCCGGCGAGCAGGAACAGGGCGACGAACTCGCGCCGCCGCCGCCGGTGCACCCGCGCGAGCCGTGCCTCCGCCTTCTCCAGCCGCTTCTCGAGCAGCTCCTGCGCACGGTCGGCCCGCTCGCGGGCCTTCGACTCCGAGCGGATCGCGCGTCGTGAGCGCGACTTCTCGAGCCGCAGCTCGGTGGCCATCCGGGCGCGCTCCGCGGAGATCTCCGCGCTGGTACGTGCCTTCTCGATGCGCCGCGAGGTCCGCCCCGAGACGTCGGAGGCCTTGCCGGCCGCGAGCCCCGCCGCCTTGCTGGCCGCGGCGCCGCCGGTGGAGGAGACGTCGGTGACCCGGTGCGCGAGGGTGCTGCCCACACCGCGTGTCGCATGCGCCGCGGAACCGGCCGTACTGCCTGCCTTGTAAGCGGCCTTCGTCGCGGCGACACCGGCGCGGTCGGCCACGGTGCGCGCGGCGCCCGGGAGCCCGCTCACCGGCGCACTGTCCGTCACGTGCGCCAGTCTGTCCTTGAGTGTTGTGCTCATGGGTTCCCTTCCGCTGACTGCGTCGTCTGACTGCGTCGTCGGGTGTCGCGATCGGAGGTGAGGGCGTGCGCGTGGTGGGAGCCCCACCGGGTGAAGCGCTCCGTCAAGATCTGTGCAGTCTCCCGTACCCCGTGCGCCGGCTCTTACAACCGCGGCGGCCCACCGTGCCGTGTCACCTACGCTTGCGACACATGCCCGGTGCTGTCCCCGGTGGACCCGTCGGGCGGATGGTGCCTCACTGCCCGGAGCTGGCACGCCACGTGCCCGATGCGGCTCGGTGGGGCGGCATACGATCGGGCGAGACAAGCGGTACGTGATGAAAGACGAAGACGGAGAGAAGGCAGGCCATGGCCGAGGAGCTGTACGCGACGCTGCGCACGACTCAGGGCGACATCGAGATCAGGTTGTTCCCCGATCACGCGCCGAAGACGGTCAAGAACTTCGTCGGGCTCGCCACCGGAAGCCGGGAGTGGACCGACCCGAACACCGGTGAGAAGAAGAACGGAGTTTCGCTGTACAGCGGGACCATCTTCCACCGCGTGATCCCGAACTTCATGATCCAGGGTGGGGATCCGCTGGGCAGCGGCCGTGGCGGCCCCGGCTACAAGTTCGCGGACGAGTTCCACCCCGACCTGCAGTTCAACAAGCCCTACCTGCTCGCGATGGCGAACGCGGGGCCCGGCACCAACGGCTCCCAGTTCTTCATCACGACGGCTGCCACCGACTGGCTGAACCGCAAGCACACGATCTTCGGCGAGGTCACCCGGGGCACCGAGGTCGTCGACGCGATCGGCAAGGTGGAGACGGGCGCGCAGGACCGTCCGAAGACGGACGTCGTGATCCAGGAGATCGTCATCGACCGTCGGTCCGTCTGAGGGTCCGGCCGTGACCGAACCGTCGGCGGGTGACGGCGGCCGTGCCCCGGCCGGCCCGCGGGATGTGACTCCGTCGCCGCCCGGCGGTGGCGGTGTCGAGTCGGGCCCGGTCACGGCGGGATCCTCCGGGGAGGTCTCGCCCGGCGCTGTTCCCGCGCCTGATCAGCCGGGTCGGTGGGGTGGGCCCATCCCGCCCGGGGGCGCCGTTCTGCCTGGCCAGCCGACTCCGTCGAACGAGCCCGGTCAGCCCGGTCAGCCCGGTCAGCCCGGTCTGTCCGGTCAGCCCGGGCCCTGGGGCCAGCCCGGCCCTGCGGGCCAACCTGGTCAGCCCGGCTCCTGGAGCCAGCCCGGTCAGTCCGGTCAGCCGGGTCAGGCTGGTCAGCCCGGCTCCTTGGAGCAGCCGCACTGCTACCGGCATCCGGAGCGCGAAACGTACGTCTCCTGCCAGCGATGCGGGCGACCGATCTGCCCGGACTGCATGCGGCCGGCGGCCGTCGGCTTTCACTGCCCGGAGGAATCCGGCGGCTCCGGGCGCGCTGGCACGGCTCGGTCCGGCAGCCGGAGCAGGCCGGGTTTCGGGAGCCGGGTCGGGCGGGGCCGGCAGGGGCTGGTCACCCAGGTGCTCATGGGCCTGTGCGCGGTCGCCTACGTCCTGCAGGGCCTGCCCGGGCTCGACCGGAGCGGGAACAACCTCAACCAGTTCAGCCAGGACTTCCTGCTCAGCGGCGTCGACATCGCCTTCTACGACCAGTACTACCGGATTGTCACGGCCGCCTTCCTGCACGGGAACTTCCTGCACATCCTGGTGAACCTGTACGCGCTGTTCATCATGGGTCACCAGCTGGAAGCGGTCGTCGGGCGACTTCGGCTGATCGGGCTGTTTCTCGCCGGCGCGGTCGGGGGGAACGTCCTGAGCTATGTCGTGAACGGCCTGGAGACGAGCTCGCTCGGCGCATCGACCGCGATCTTCGGTTTCTTCGGCGCGTTCTATGTGATCGCCCGCCGGATGCGGGCTGACACCACCCAGATCCTGATCCTGATCGTGCTGAACTTCGCGATCACGTTCTCGCTCAGCAGCATCGACCGCTGGGGCCACATCGGTGGGCTGGTGGCCGGGACCATCGTCGGCGCGATCTACGCCTACCTGCCGGCGCGCCGCGGGGGCGCCCAGGCGGCCGCGGTGCTGACACTCATCGGTGTTCTCTTCGTGGCGGCGGTCGTGAAGACGTCCTCGCTGGGGCTGCCGGTCTAGGGCACTCGCCGCGTGCGCCCGGGACGCTCGCCGCGCGCGGTGGAGGTCAGCCGAGGCGCGCGCGGTGCTCCTCGATGATGGTCGCGATCGGCGTGGGGTCCGTGCCGAGCTGGCGGCGGCTGAGGAACACCGGGCCGTCAAGTGTCTCGATCTCCAGCGTGCGCACGTGCACGAGGCGCCGGCCGTGACTCAGGGCCGACGCGTGCACACCGGTGATCGCCGCCCAGGGCAGGTGCCGCCGGCGTAGCCCGTCCACGAGGTCGAGGCCGCCGGACGTCAGCCGCAGCGCCGGCCGCGCCACCGCGTCGCGCACGGCCAGGCCCACCAGGCCCAGGCCTACCAGGCCGACGAGCAGGCGCCCCGCGTTGTCCAGCGACGCGACCCGCCAGGCGAGGTCGGCCACCGCCGCCACGACGAGCAGCACGAGGCCTCCCACGGCGTACCCGGCGCAGCGCAGCAGGGGAGGGGACCAGGACAGCTCGGCCGGCGTCATCGGTCGCTCCCTTCGCCGGTGCCCTTCGCTCAGCGTCCTTCGCTCAGGGTGCCCGGTGACGGTGTCAGTTTGCCGACGTCCCGGCACGTGCGCTTGCGCCGCATGACGCCGTGATTACCATTCGCGTTCTTAGCCTTACTGAAAGTTGCGGCCGTTTTGCGACGGTCGTTCCGGGTGTCCGGACCGGTGAAGGGGGAACGGTGGCGAAGATACCGATGCGACGAGGTGGGGGCAGTCCCTTCCCGCCGATCGCCGAGTACGGGTTCCTCTCCGACTGCGAGTCGAACTGCCTGGTGGCCCCGAGCGGCAACGTCGAGTGGATGTGCGTGCCCAGACCGGACGCGCCGAGCATGTTCGGTGCCGTGCTGGACCGTGCCGCGGGCGGTTTTCGCTTCGGTCCGGATCGGACGTTCATCCCGGCCGGGCGGCGGTACCTGCCGGGCACCAACGTCCTGGAGACCACATGGCAGACACCGACGGGCTGGCTCATCGTCACGGACTGCCTGGTGGTCGATCGGTGGCATCGAACCCACCGGCGCTCCAAGACGCACCGCCGCACACCGGGTGACTGGGACGCCGCCCACGTCCTGCTGCGGCTGGCCCGCTGCGAGCACGGAGAGGTCGATCTGAGCCTCGTCTGCGAACCCAACTTCGACTACGGCAGAAGCCCCGAGTCATGGCGCTACGAAGGAAATGACTACTCCACAGGGGTCATCTCCCACGCCGGTTCGGACCCCGATCCGTCCTCGCTGCTCTCCCTGCGGCTGCGCACCGACCTGCGGCTGGGCTTCGACGGCCGGCGGGCCCTGGCCAGGACGACCCTGCGGGAGGGGGACACCGCCTTCGTCGCGCTGACCTGGCGCGCGGAGGACCCGATGCTGCCCGACAGCTACCAGCAGGCCTGCGCGGCCGTCGAGCGCACCACCGAGTTCTGGCGGCAGTGGCTCTCGCGCGGGACGTTCCCGGACCACCCGTGGCGCCAGCACCTGCAGCGCAGCGCCCTGGCGCTCAAGGGCCTCACCTACGCCCCCACCGGCGCGCTGCTCGCCGCCGCGACGACGTCGCTGCCGGAGACCCCGCAGGGGGAACGGAACTGGGACTACCGGTACAGCTGGATCCGGGACTCGACGTTCGCGCTTTGGGGTCTCTACACCCTCGGCCTCGACTCCGAGGCCAACGACTTCTTCTCCTTCATCGCGGACGTCGCCGAGAACGCCGACGACATCCAGGTGATGTACCGGGTGGGTGGGGAGCCCCGGATCGACGAGGAGATCCTCGGACATCTGTCCGGGTATGACGGTGCCACGCCCGTCCGGATCGGCAACGAGGCGGCGAAGCAGCGCCAGCACGACGTGTGGGGTGTCATCCTCGATTCGGTCTACCTGCACACACGTTCGCGGGACTACCTGTCGGAGCGGCTGTGGCCGGTGCTCGTCCGGCTGGTCGAGGCTGCCGCGGAGCACTGGCGGGAGCCCGATCGGGGCATGTGGGAGGTCCGCGGCAAGCCGCAGCACTTCACCGTGTCCAAGATGCTGTGCTGGGTGGCATTGGACCGTGGGCGGCGCCTCGCCCAGATGCGCGGTGACTACACCACCGCCGAGCGCTGGAGCGAGATCGCCGCGGAGATCCACGCGGACGTGCTGGCCAAGGGCGTCGACGACCGCGGTGTGTTCACCCAGTACTACGGTTCGGCCGCGCTGGACGCCTCCGTGCTGCTGATGCCCCTGCTTGGCTTCCTGCCGCCGACGGACGACCGGGTCAAGGCGACCGTGCTCGCCATCGCGGACGAGCTGACCGTCGACGGCCTGGTGCTGCGCTACCGGACGGACCAGACCGACGACGGCGTCGCAGGCGAGGAAGGCGCGTTCCTCATCTGCTCGTTCTGGTTGGTCTCGGCCCTGGTGGAGATCGGCGAGGTGACCCGGGCCCGCCAGCTCTGCGAACGGCTGCTGAGCCTGGCGAGCCCGCTGGATCTCTACGCCGAGGAGATCGACCCGGCCGACGGCCGGCACCTGGGAAACTTCCCGCAGGCCTTCACCCACCTGGCGTTGATCAACGCTGTCATGTATGTGATCAGGGCGGAGGACGGCGATTCGTACACACGGCCGTCCTCCGCCGGCTGACCATCAGCAGCTCCGGACGCAGCGGGTCCGGGCACCGGGAGGGGCCGGCACATCGGGCATAAGGGCTCGAGGCACTGGATATCCACATTGTGGACAACGGTTGTGGACGAACAACACGCGTGGAAGTCACACCGTTGGCACAGCGGGCAGTCGTCGGGTGGTCAGCGCCACTGGGTCGACACGGCGAGGCCGATGACCACGAACCCGAACCCGATGAGGATGTTCCAGCCGCCGAGGCTCTCCATCCCCAGCACGCCGCCGTTGGAGAAGTAGTAGACGAGCAGGTAGGCGATCCCGATCAGGAAGAACGCCAGAATCATCGCGCCGAACCAGGGCGGCGACGGCGGCTTGCGCTTGGGCGCGCGGGTACTGCCCCCGGGGGCAGTCGCCGTCGACTTCTTCGGCTTCCGGGATCGGGATTCGGGCACTGCGAGCTCCTCGTGACCAGGTTCACACGGCGCGCCGACCGGGTCGCTTGGTCGACGTCATCTCCGAAGTTCGTCACCAGGGTAGACAGGGTGACCGTGCGGAAGCTGTGGGCACGGCCGACATGTCTGCGCCAGATGTCATGATGCCGCCGCCGTAGCCCGGCAGGCCCTGGCACTGCAGCATCCAGCGCCATGCCCGGCGTGGTCCTGCCGGTGTGCGAGGTGTGGCACGCGGCGTAACCTGCGGCGGGGAATCGCGGTGGTTGACGTCCTGCCAGCTGCGGCCGGTTCCCGGCGGCGCCACACAGAAAGGCCCGAAACGCGACGGACGACATGACAGGCGGCGCGGACGAGAGCGGCGGCGTGGACGAGAGCAGTAGCCCGGGGGAGGCCAGCAGCTCGGGCGAGAGTGACAGCTCGGGCGAGCACGGCGACCCGGGCGAGCACGGCGACCCGGATGAGAGCAGAGACCCGGATGAGAGCGGCGGCGGGGGTGAGAGCGGCAGCTCAGGCCAGCGCGGTGGGAACGCGCGCGCCGTGGCCGGGTGGCGGGTCCTGGCGGCGGCGCTGGTCGCCGTCGTGGTCGCCGTCGTGGTCGCGGAGGCGGTCAGCGCGCCCCGGAGCGGCCGGCCCGGGGGAACGGGGGTGCTGAACGCCGCGGGTTTCGTGGCGGCGGAGCGCCGTCGCCTGGACGAGGAGTCCGAACGGGTCCGGGCCGACCGGGAGGCGCTGGAGTCCGCGCCGGGGTCGCCAGCGTCGGCGCCGTCCGAGCCGGCACCGACGCGGTCCCCGGCGCCGGTCGGGGGCCAGCCGGAGCCCTCCGTCACCGTCCCTGCTCCCGTCCCCGGTACCGCCCCGGCCGCGCCGGTGGACCCGCTGCTTCGGCGCGCGGATCTCGCGGCGCAGGTCGGTCTCACGGCCGTGCGCGGGCCGGCGGTGACCGTGGAGCTGGACGACGCGCCGCGGGAGAGCCGAGGCGGGCCGCTGCCCGCCGGTGTTCCCTCCCCCGGCCCGAACGATCTCGTCGTGCATCAGCAGGACGTCCAGGCCGTGGTGAACGCGCTGTGGTCGGGCGGTGCGGAGGCGATGGCCATCATGGGCCAGCGGGTGACCCCCCGGACGGCGGTGCGCTGCGTGGGGAACACCCTCCTGCTGGAGGACCAGGTCTATTCACCCCCGTTCCGCATCAGCGCGATCGGTGATCCGGGCGCCCTGCGGAACGTGCTGGACACGGATCCGGGGGTGGCGCTCTACCGGGACTACGTAGCTGCCTACGGCCTGGGCTACCGCGTCACCTCCGAGGCGGATCTGGTGCTGCCCGCGTACACCGGCGGATCGCTGACCGGACCCTGAGCCGCCGGCGGGGGCTGGACGCGCCGAGCGTGCGGCAGGATGGATCCAGCACCTGCCGGCTGGCGGCGCGGTGCGATGCGATGTCTTGCGCGGTGCGGTGCCTGTGGGAGGTCCGATGCGGATCCTGGTCGTCGACAACTACGACTCGTTCGTGTTCAACCTGGTCCAGTACCTGGGCCAGCTGGAGACGGAGTGCGTGGTGCGCCGCAACGACGAGATCGACCCGGCCGCCCTCGACGGGCTGGACGGCCTCGACGGGCTCGGTATCGACGGCGTGCTCCTCTCCCCGGGCCCGGGGACACCCGAGGCGGCCGGGGTCAGCATCCCGATGGTGCGCGCCTGTGCCGAGCGTCGCCTTCCGCTGCTCGGCGTCTGCCTGGGGCACCAGGCGCTCGCGGTGGCCTACGGCGCCACGGTCGACCGGGCGCCGGAGCTGCTGCACGGCAAGACCTCGGTGGTACATCACGAGCAGGTCGGTGTGCTGGCGGACCTGCCCTCGCCGTTCACCGCGACGCGCTACCACTCGCTGGCGGTGGAGGAGCACACCCTGCCCGCGCAGATCCAGGTGACGGCGCGCACCGAAAGCGGCGTGGTCATGGCCATGCGGCACCGCGAGCTGCCGCTGGAAGGCGTCCAGTTCCATCCCGAGTCGGTGCTGACCCAGGGCGGTCATCTCATGCTCGCCCGCTGGCTGGAGACCTGCGGTGACGGCGGGGCGGCCCGGCGGCTCGCCCCGGCCCTTTCGGCGGAGGTCGAGACGCTGCGTCTGGCCGCCTTCGCCTGAGAACGGCCGAGCCGGCGGCGGTGGCCGCCGCCGGCTCGGATCAGGTCAGACGGTTGGCTGCCGTCAGCCGTTGCCGGGCCGGCCGCCGCCCAGGCCCAAGCCCCCCAGGCCCGACCCTGCTGTCGCCGTTGTCGTCGGAGTGGTGCTCGTCGGCGGCGTGGTGCTGGCCGGGGGAGTCGTGTGCTCGGGAGACGGCGTCTCCTCAGGCTCACCCGAGTCGCTGGTCGGGGTCGGTGAGGTCGTCTGTTGGCTCGCCGACACGACGATGATCTGCACCGTGCTGCCGCGGGGGACAGCGCTGCCGACCGGGTTCTGGTTGGCGACCGTGCCGGCCTGCCTGGACGGATCCGGCCGCAGCGTCTTCTCGACCTTGAGCCCGTACGACTCGAGCCTCACGGTGGCCGTCTGGACGTCCAGGTTCCGCACGTCCGGCACGTTGACGTTCTTGTTGACCACCGAGATCGTCACCGTGGAGTTCTTGGGAACGGAGGACCCGGCCGCCGGCTCGGACTGCTCGACCTCGCCCACGTCCTGCTTTGCGGCCTCGTAGTAGGGCATGACGCTGGCTTCGAGGCCGAGCGCGCTGAGGGCGTCCCTCGCCTTCTGCTCAGTCATGCCGATCAGGTTGGCGGGGACGAGTACCTGATTCGGAGCCGCCGCGACTGTGAAGGTGACCGCGGCGTCGGAGGCGATCTTCGATCCTTCTGTGGGATCGACCGCCAGGACGGTATTGGCCGCCTGGTCGCTCTCCTGGGCCTTCTGCTGGGGCTGCCCCGTCCACCCGCCGGCCTTCAGACGATTGACCGCAGTGGTGTAGTCCTGGCCGAGTAGACCGCTCGGGATCGTGATCTCCTTTGAGGAGACCGTGTCCTTGTCGTCGCCGCCGCCGCTGAACATGGACGAGGCGAGCAGCGCCACCACCACGAACACCACGACGGCGCCGAGCCCGGCGAGCACGAACTTCCAGACGGGTGAACCGCCGGAGCGGTCGTCGTCGCGGTGCCCGCGTCCGTTCCCCTGCCCGGGGTCGGCGTAGCGGTCGTCGTCGTCGAACCGGCCAGGCTGGTCGTAGCGGTCGTAGGGGCCGGTCTGCTCGTAGCGGTCGTAGGGCGCGCGGCCCACCTGCGTGCGGTCGTCGTAGTCGTCGCCCTGGTAACGGCCGCGGTCGTCGTAGCGGTCGTCGTAGCCGCCGCCCGACCGGCCGAGCAGCGCGGTGCCGGCTGTCGCCGCGCTCTGTGCGCCAAGCATCGTCTGGTCGGCGCCGCCCATCAGCATGGCGTGCACCCGTTGCCCGCTCAGCGCCCGCTCCAGGTCGTCGCGCATCTCGCCGGCGGTGGCGTACCGGTCGTCGGGCTCCTTCTCCATGGCCTTGAGCACGATGGCGTCGGCCTCGGGGGAGATGCGCGGGTCGTGGCTGGACGGCGGCGGCGGGATCTCCCGCACGTGCTGGTAGGCGACCGCCACCGGGTTGTCACCGCGGAACGGTGGCTCTCCGGTGAGCAGCTCGTAGAGGAGCACCCCGGTGGAGTAGACGTCGCTGCGCGAGTCCACCCGCGCGCCACGGGCCTGCTCCGGGGAGAGGTACTGCGCCGTCCCGATCACAGCGGACGTCGCCGTCATGGTGGAGGACGTCGCGGTGGTCGCCCGGGCGATGCCGAAGTCCATGACCTTGGCCGCGCCGTCCGCGCCAACCATCACGTTCGCCGGCTTGATGTCGCGGTGGATGATGCCCATGCGGTGGCTGTAGTCCAGCGCCGCGCAGACCTCCGCGGTGACCTGCAGGGCGTAGCGCTCATCGAACGGGCCGCGGGCCTGGAGCAGGTCCCGCAGGGTCTGGCCCTCGACGTACTCCATCACGATGTACGGGAGCTGCGTCCCGTTGATGACGTCCTCACCGGTGTCGTACACCGAGACGATCGCCGGGTGGTTCAGTGAGGCCGACGACTGGGCCTCGCGGCGGAAGCGGGCGAGGAAGGTCGGGTCACGCGCCAGGTCGGCGCGCAGCGTCTTCACCGCCACCTCGCGGCCCAGCCGGATGTCGCGCCCCCGGTAGACCTCGGCCATGCCGCCGTAACCGATGCAGCCGCCGAGCTCGTACCGCTCGCCGACAAGTCTCGGCTGAGCGTCGTATCTCTCAGTTACATCGGTCACAGATTGTCACCCGTCGTCGGCTGGGTACCGCCGGCCACCACGGTGCCAGCCGCCTCACCGCCCGCAGCGGCGATCTTTCCCGCTTCGGGTGTGAGATATAGCACATGTTGGGTGGCTGCCGCCGTGTCGTTATCGGAGTTGCCCGCATTCGCGAAGGTGCGGGTGATAACGGCGACCACCAGCACGGTGAGGATCAGCAGCGCGATGAGGACGGGCAGTGGAAGCCTGCGCCGGCCCGCCGGGGCTGCGCCCCGCCGCCGGCCTGAGCGGCCACCCACCGGATCACCCGGGTCGTTCTGCCAGGCCGGCGCGGACGGCTGGTAGAGCGTGCTCGCCGGGTCAGGCCGCCCGCCGTCCCCCCGGTCGCCCGGAGCCCGTGAGCCACGGTCGCCGCCGGAGGAGTAGTTGGCCGCATAGTCGGCGAATTCGCCGGGGCTGTACAGGCGCCCGGTGCCTCCGCGTGACCCGCCGGGCCCACCGGATCCGGGTCCATAGCCCGATCCGGGGCCCGATCCGGGGCCGGGGCCGGCCGGGCCGGGGCTCGGGTGCAGCGCCGTGGCCGGCATGCCGCCGGGGCCGACGCCCGCGGGGTCCGGCATCGGCGGCTGCTGCGGCCACGCGGCGCCGTTGTTGGGCCGGTTCCACGAGGGTGTCCGCGGCACGCTCGGGGCGCGCGAGTGCCCGGGCCCGAAGGCCGGCGGCGCCGACGGAGCGGGGTGGCGTGCGGTCATGTCCGGTGTGCTCGGGCCACCGTTCCACCGCCCGGCCTCGGCATTCCACAGGTTGCGCCGGATGCTCGCGGCGGACCGCGCGAACGCGCCCGCGGAGCTCGGCCGCCGCGAGGCGTCCTTCGACATCGCCGACTCGACCAGCGCCCTTACCTGGTAGGGGATGTCGTTGGGCAGCGGCGGCGGAGTGTCCTGCTGGTGGGCCATCACGACGACGATCGGGTTCCGGTCGTCGAAGGGCCGTCGCCCGGCCAGACACTCGTAGGCCACGACCCCAAGCGAGTAGACGTCACTCGCCGGTGTGACGGGGCGGCCGGACGCCTGCTCGGGGGAGACGTAGTAGGCCGTCCCCATCATGATCCCGGTCGCGGTGAGCGGGGCCGCGTCGACCGCGCGGGCGATCCCGAAGTCGGTCACCTTGACCGCGCCGTCATGGCGGATCAGCAGGTTGCCGGGCTTGACGTCACGGTGGACGACGCCGAGCGCGTGCGCAGCCTGCAGTGCGTCGGCGGACTGCCCGAGGATGTCGAGCATCCGGTCGGGAGTGAGGCGCTTCTCCCGGTGCAGCACGGCGGAGAGCGGCTCGCCCTCGACCAGCTCCATCACCAGGTAGGCGGTGGGGTAGTCGTCGGCTGTCGACACCTCGCCGTAGTCGTACACGGAGGCGACACCGGGGTGGGAGAGCCGGGCCGCGTGCCGGGCCTCGCCCCGGAAGCGGACCAGGAAGGACTCGTCGCTGGCGTACTCGGGGCGCAGCAGCTTCACGGCCACGGGCCGGCCCAGCGTCTGGTCGAGGCCGCGCCACACCTCGCCCATGCCGCCGGTCGCGATACGGCCGTCGAGCCGGTAGCGGTTGTCGAGCACGGTGTTGGGAGACGCTGCGCCGGCGAACGGCTGCGACGGAGACGGACTGTTGGCAGATGTGCTCATCGTTGCGTGTCCAATGCGGCCTGCATGACTTTCTGGGCAACGGGCGCTGCGACAGCGCCGCCGGTTCCGAGCTCCCCGCCTCCGTCCTCGACGATCACCGCCACGGCGACCTCCGGCGCGCTGGCCGGGGCGAAACCGACGAACCAGGCGTGCGGATCCTCGCCGTCACCGTGTTCGGCGGTACCTGTCTTACCCGCGACATTGACACCGCTGATCTGGGCCTTACGCCCAGTGCCGGAGGTCACGACACTTTGCATCATCGTGGTGAGCTTGGCCGCGACCTCGGGAGTGATCGGTTTGCTGAGCACGGTCGGCTCGGTGCGGCTGATCCGTTTCGTATCCGGACCGCGCAGCTCGGAGACGAGATACGGCTTCATGCGGACACCCCCGTTGCCGATCGCCGCGGCCACCTCCGCCATCTGCAACGGCGTCGCCTGGACGTTGAACTGGCCGATCGCTGACTGTGCCGTCTGGGCCCCGTCCAGGTCGTTCGGGAAGATACTGCGTGCCTGCTGGAGAGGGAAGTCCTCGATCGTCGAGTTGAAGCCGAAGGCCTCGGCCTGGGCCCGCACCGCGTCGTCACCCAGTTCGATCCCCAGCTCGCCGAATGCTGTGTTGCAGGAGATGGTCAGTGCGTGGATCAGAGTATCGGTCTCGCCGTCCCCACAGGTTTCCCCGTCGAAGTTGGGTAGCACCGTGGTGCTCTGCGGAAGTGTGAGCTCATCGGGCGCGGGAACCCGGGTGTCCGGTTCGTAGCGGCCGGACGACAACGCCGCGGCGGCGGTGATGAGCTTGAACGTCGAACCGGGTGGATAGGTCTGCTGTGCCGGCCGGTTCAGCAGCGGCTGGTTCTTGTCGGTGGACAGCCCCTGGTACGAGTCGGTCGCGGCGGACTCGTCGTGGGATGCGAGCGTGTTGGGGTCGTAGGTCGGGCTGGTGACCATGGCCAGGATGGCGCCGGTGCGGGGATCAAGCGCGACGACGGCGCCCTTGCGCCCCGCCAGTGCCTCGGTCGCCACCTGCTGCAGGCGGGGGACGATCGTGGTCACGACGGTGCCGCCGCGCCGCTCCTCGCCGGTGAACAGGTCGGTGACCCGGCTGGCGAGGAGGCGGTCGTCGTCGCCGGAGAGGAAGACGTCCTCGGATCGCTCCAGGCCTGCGGCGGTGAACAGGGTGTAGTAGCCGGTGACGTTGGCGTAGAGCTGACCGGCGGGGTACTGGCGCTGGTACTTGTACTCGTCGTCGACCGGCACCGAGATCGCGAGCTCCTCGTCGCCGGCGATGATCCCGCCGCGCTGCCGTTCGAGCCGTTCGGTGATCTGGCGGGCGTTGGTCGGCTCCTTCTTGAGCCGGTTGACCTGACCGACCTGAATCCAGTTCGCGTTCACCAGCAGGGCGGCAAACAAGATCATGCAGGCGATGGCGACCCGGCGAATAGGGCTGCTCACGTGGTCTTCACCACCTGCGTCGGGCTTTCGGAGACTGCGCTCGGGTCGAACAGCGGGGCATCCGGGACGGGTTCCTCCAGCCGCCGGGCAGCGTCGCTGATCCGCAGCAACAGCGCGATGATCGCGGCGTTGGCAACTATCGACGATCCACCGTAGGAGACGAACGGCAGCGTCAGACCGGTCAGTGGGATAAGCCGCATCACGCCGCCGACCTGCACGAACACCTGAAGTGCCAGGGTCGCGGACAGGCCGGTGGCGAGCAGCTTGCCGAACGGGTCCTTGGCCCCGAGCGCGGCCCGGATCCCACGCGCCGCGACGAGCGCGTACAGCAGCAGGATCGCCATCACACCGGTCAGCCCGAGCTCCTCGCCCAGGCTGGCCATGATGAAGTCGGTGTTGGCGAAGGGCACCCGCTGCGGGCTGCCCTGGCCGATACCGGTGCCGGTGATGCCACCCGCCGCGAAGCCGTAGAGGCCCTGGACGAGCTGATAGGACGTGCTGGACGGGTTGTCCCCGTCGAAGGCGTGCAGCCAGCCGTCGACGCGGATCTGGACATGGCCGAACAGGCTGTGCGCCACCACCGCGCCGAGCATGAACAGCGCGAGCCCGATGGCCACCCAGGAAGCCCGCTGGGTCGCCACATACAGGATCACCAGGAACATCCCGAAGAACAGCAGCGACGAGCCGAGGTCCTTCTGGACGACCAGGACGCCGAGGCTGGCCGCCCAGGCGACGAGGACGGGCCCCAGATCGCGGGCGCGCGGGACCTTCATGCCGAGGAAGGACCGCGACGCCACCGACAGCACGTCCCGCTTGTTCACCAGATAGGCGGCGAAGAAGATCATAAGAATGATCTTCGAGACCTCGCTGGGCTGGAACGAGAACGGGCCGACCTTCAGCCACAGCCGGGCGCCGTTGATCGTGGCGCCGATGCCGGGCGCGATCGGCAGCACGAGGAACACCAGACCGACCAGCCCCGCGGTGTACCCGTACCGGGCGAGGCTGCGGTGGTCCCGCACGACCGCCAGGACCAGGATGAACACCACGACCGCGAGCAGTGTCCACACGAGCTGGGTCTGCGCCGCCCCGGTGGGTACCTCCCCGCCCGCGCGCCGGGCGGCGTCGGCCTTCGCCAGATCGAGCCGATAGATCATGACCAGGCCGATGCCGTTGAGCGCGGCGACCACCGGCAGCAACACGGGGTCGGCGGCGGGCGCGAAGCGGCGGACGGCGAGGTGTGCCAGCGCCCACAGCGAGAAGAAGCCGAGGCCGTAGGTGAAGACCTGGAAGCCGATCGTCCCGTCCCGGGCGAGCGTCAGCGCCGCTAACGCCGCGGTGGCGAGGATCCCCGCGTAGCCGAGCAGAAACAGCTCACGGCGGCGGTACGGCGGAAGTTCGAGCCCACTCGGTAGCGGGAAGCCGGCGAACGTGGCTGTCAGGTCAGCCGACCTGGGCCTGCGGAGTGGGGGGAGGGTCATCGCGTATGCGTGCTCACGGGGAGGTGGGCACGGCCAGCGACGGGCAGCTCGCCAGGGCCTGGGTAACCGCGGACGGGCAGGTGAGGACCACAGTGGGGGACGGATTGGGCCCGGCGTTCTTCGTCTCGGGCGTCGCGGTCGGGGACGGGGACGGCTTCACGGCCGAGTTCCCGTCGTCCTCCGCGCTGGCTGGCCTGGCCAGCTCGGAGACGATCTTTTCGGCATCGTCGAGGTCGTCGGCGGCTATGCCGTGGCGCAGCTCTTCCTGAAACGGCGCGGAGACCTCGGACAGCGGCTGGTGGTGGGACCGCACCGTCGACAGCGAGATGCCGACGATGCTGCCCTTGAGCCCCTGGAACACCGCCACGCGGTCGTCATCGACGCCGACGTAGTACTGGCCCCGCACATAGGTCCAGCCGGCGGCCGCTCCCGCGACCACCAGCACCAGCACCACCGTCGACACGAAGAGCCGGCGCCGGCCCCCACCGCTCGCCAGGGCTCGTTCAGGGTCCTCGTCGGCCTCGTCGCCGCCGTCGTCGGAACCACGCCGGTGAAAGCCGGTGCGGCCGATGCGGGCGGCCTTCGCCGCCGCCGACTCACCGTCGGCGTTGCGCGGGTTCGGGCCGGACCGGGCCGCCGCGGCGCCGGGCACCACCCGCTTCTCCGCCGCCGCGCCCGCCACGAGCGGTGAGTCGTCCTCCAGCGTGTCGTCCAGGACGTCCGCGACGACCACGGTGATGTTGTCCGGCCCGCCGCCCTTGAGCGCCAGCTCGACCAGCCGGTCCACCGCGTCCTGCGGCTCGGGGAGCAGCAGCGCCTCCAGGATGGTCTCCTCGCTGACCACACCGGAGAGCCCGTCGGTGCACAGCAGGTACCTGTCCCCGGCGACCGCCTGGCGGATGGAGAGGTCCGGGTCGACCTCGCGGCCGTCAAGCGCCCGCATCAGCAGGGACCGCTGTGGATGGGTGTTCGCCTGCTCCGGCGTGATGCGGCCCTGGTCGACCAGATCCTGGACGAGGGTGTGGTCGTGGGTGATCTGTGAGAGCTCTCCGTCGCGCAGCAGGTAGGCGCGGGAGTCGCCGACGTGCAGCAGCCCGAGATGATCTCCGGAGGAGAGCATCGCCGTGACCGTCGTGCCCATCCCGTCGAGCGCACTGTTCTCGATCGCCATGTCACGCAGACGCCTGTTGGCATCCCGGACCGCCTCGGACAGCTCCTCGAGCAGGCTCGCGGGCTCGACGTAACCGTCGAGCTCGGCCAGCCGGGAGATGACGGTCGAGCTCGCGACCTCGCCCGCGGCATGACCACCCATGCCGTCGGCAACCGCGAGCAGGCGGACTCCCGCATAGGCGGAGTCCTCGTTCCCTTCTCGGACATGCCCGATGTCCGAGCGGACGGCGAAGTGAAGCCTGAGGCTCACCGGTGAAGCTCCAGGACGGTCTTCCCGATCCTGACCGGCGCGCCGAGAGGTACCGGCATGGGACTCGTCACCTTCGTGCGGTTGAGGAATGTGCCATTGGTGGAGCCAAGATCCTCGACGAACCACTGCCCGTCGTGAGGAACGAGTCTCGCATGCCGTCCTGACGCGAAGTCATCCTCGAGGACCAGAGTCGAGTCCGGTGCCCGTCCGATGGTGATTCCCTCGGGACCCAGTGGGATTGTTGTGCCTGCAAGGTGTCCCTTTGTGACCACGAGGCGGGTCGGGGTCGCATCGGCGGCCGGCGGAGCGGGCGGTGGCGGCCGCGGGTCCTGCCGGGGCGGCCGGACGCGGACCGGTGGCCGCCCCGCCGGCGCCGGTGCACGGGCCGCGACCGGCTGGCGGCGGCGCTGGCGTTGCGTCGGGCCGAACATGTCCAGCCGCACAGCACGAACCGCGACCAGGACGAAGCCCCAGAGCAGAGCCAGGAAGCCGATCTTCACCAGCAGGAGGACAAGCTCGCTGGGTTCGGTGGGATCCACAGCTACCAGCCCCCACGGCGGCCGTCGTCACCGTAACGCTCCGCCGGCCCGCCAGCGCGGCGGGAACCGTAGGAACCGGCGTCGTCGACCGGCTCCAGGGCCTCCAGGCCGTCGTCGGATCGAGCGGCCGGACGCTGCCGGGGATCCGGCTGGGAGCGGTACATCTCATCACCACCCGCGTCTCTCGCGCCGCCAACGGATGACTCGGCACGATAGCCGCGGCCGCGTTCACGTTGCGGATCACGCCCATGACCCGGGCCCCGATCCGGCCCGGCACCCGGCCAGCCACCACGGTCACCGCCACGCGGCGACGGCGGACCGTCGTCGCGGAAGCGGGCGGACGGGCCTTCGCGGTACTCGTCGGCTCCGTAGCTGTCGGGGCGTGGGCCGCCGTCACGTCGGGCCGGTCGAGGGCCGGAGTCGTCGCGGAACCGGGCCGATGGGCCTTCGCGGTACTCGTCGGCTCCGTAGCTGTCGGGGCGTGGGCCGCCGTCACGTCGGGCCGGTCGAGGGCCGGAGTCGTCGCGGAACCGGGCGGACGGGCCCTCGCGGTACTCGTCCCCACCACGCCCCGGACGGTCGGCGAACCCCGGCCCACGGCCACCGGGCGGTGGAGTCGCACTGCGCCGACCTGGCGAGGTCGGCTGGTGCGGATCGAACGGCGGCGGCGTCCGCTGGTCGGCCGGCGCGAGCCCGGGGCGGCCCGGCGGGTTGGACGCACGGGCGGCCGGCGGCGGCGTGCGCGCGCCCCGTGGACCGCCGCCGCGGGACTCCTCCCGGCGGAACTCCACGATCGCGGTGCCGAGCTCGATGCGGTCGCCGTTCATCAGCTTCACCTGGGTCGCCGCGCGCCCGTTCACGAGGCTGCCGTTGGTGGAGCCCGCGTCCACGTAGAGGAACTGCCCGTCCGGCAGCCGGCGGATCTCCCCGTGCCGGCGGGACACCCCGGTGTCGTTGAGCCGGATGTCGCACTCGACGCTGCGGCCGATCACTGTGATCTCGGCGTCCAGCGGATACTCCCGCTCGCCGCTGGCGCCACCGGCAGCCCGCGTCGTGATCAGCAGATGCGGAGTGCCCGGCGCGGCCGGGCGGCGGGGACCTGCCCGGCGACCACTGACCACCGCCGGATCGGCCGAGGCGACACTGCTGCGGATACGGAAGACACCGATGTCGAGATCGTCGGCCTCCGCGAGCCGAACGGTCACCGGGCCGACGAAGGTGTAGCGCTGCTCCGCGGCGTGCTCGCGGACCATCTCGGCCAGCCCGTCGCAAAGCTCGCGGGTATAAGGGGCCAGCCGGGCGAAGTCGCCCCCCGCCAGCTCGACGGCGAACTCGTTCGGGACCAGAACCCGGTTGGAGCTCTGCGCGCGCCGATCGTCGGTCTCCCGAGCGAGCGCGCTGGCGATCTCGACAGGTTCGACCCCGCCCTTGAAGACCTTCGCGAACGCACCCTCGACGAGGCCGCCCAGGCGCCGCTCGAAGCGCTGGAGCACGCCCATGCCCGACCTCCCTTCTCCCGGTCTGTGAGATCGTATGCCCACCGACGGGTCCGTCCCACGGCTCGGCAGCTTGACATGGCAACCCGGTCAGCCGGGGGGCGTTGCCCGAGTGCACCGCCCACGTGATAGCGTGTGCCACGACAAGTTGATAGTCCCACTCGGGCGAGTGGCGGAATGGCAGACGCGCACGGTTCAGGTCCGTGTGTCCGAAAGGACGTGGGGGTTCAACTCCCCCCTCGCCCACGAGCTGGCTCGTCGTGGTCGTCGAACTTTGTTCGGCTTCCCGGCGGGCCGCGATTTTTTCGGGGGGGCGGCCCCCCGAGACCCCCCGAGTGTCTCGCTTCGCTCGACCAGTGTGCGGTTCGGGGTCGGTGTGGTGGGGCTGACCACCTGGTTTGGGTGAGCGGCGGTGGTTCTGGGCCTGTCGTGGTCGTCGGACTTTGTTCGGCTTCCCGGCGGGCCGCGATTTTTTCGGGGGGCGACCCCCCGAGACCCCCCGAGTGTCTCGCTTCGCTCGACCAGTGTGCGGTTCGGGGTCGGTGTGGTGGGGCTGACCACCTGGTTTGGGTGAGCGGCGGTGGTTCTGGGCCTGTCGTGGTCGTCGGACTTTGTTCGGCTTCCCGGCGGGCCGCGATTTTTTCGGGGGGCGGCCCCCGAGGGCCCCACGGTCTTGCGGGGTCATTGTGGTCGCGGGTCTTTGGGTGGTTTGCCGGTAGGCGCGATGTCTGTCGGGGGCTGGTTGCCTGAGGCCTACCAGAACCTTCCAGCCCAGGCGTCCGAGCAGTGCGGTGCTCCGGTGGCTCGTTGGTGTTGATCGGCGATTTTTGGTGGGTGTGCCGGCGGGCCTTTTCTGCGCGATGATGGCGGAGGCCCTGGGGGGAACGTCATGAGAGCATCGGTGGCTCCGCGCAGTCGCGTGCTGGTCGCTCTCGCTGTTGCCGTTTCCGTCGGCGGAACCGTGATCGCACGCCGCCGCGGATATGCCGTCGGTGGCCGGACGATCGTCCGCTGCCGTCAGGGCCACGTCTTCACAACCGTGTGGATCCCCGGAGTGTCACTGAAGGCGATTCGTCTCGGTTGGCTGCGGTACCAGCGTTGCCCGGTGGGCCACCACTGGACGTTTGTCACCCCGGTCCGGGCGCGCGATCTCACCGACGTGGACCGGGCTGCCGCTGCCGTCCTGGACACACCCGTCCCATAGCGTGACGACCCGGGTGGCCGTACGCCGTTCGGGCCCGAGCTCTCGCGTGCACCGGGCGATTCGAGACCTCCGTCGAATCGGCGGGTGTCGGTCGGGTCAGCGGGCGGTTGTCGTGGTCAGGCCGAGAGGTGGCTGGTCGGGGCAGGACTGCAGGACCTCGCGCATCGCGATGGCCTCAGGCTGCTCGACCCAGAGACCGTAACGGGCCTTCAGCCCGACCTGGCGGGCCACATATGCGCAGCGCGCCCCCGGGCTCGGCGGCAGCCACTCGGATGCGTCCTGGTCGCTCTTGGCCTGGTTGGTCGGGCCGTCGACCGCCAACAGGTTCTCCGGGTCGTTCGCGAAGGCCAGCCGTTCCTGGTCGGACCATTCCAGCGCCCCCGTCCGCCAGGCGTCGGCCAGCGCTACGACATGATCGATCTGCACCGCCGAAGCGTTGCGTTCGCGGTTGAAACGTATCGTGCGAGTTGTATACGGATCCCTGAGCTCGCCAGTCAGGACGATGCAGTCATCCGACCGGCGGGTGGTGATGCTGCGAAGATCGCGGTGAAGGATGTCGTTGCGGGTGTCGCACCCGTTCTGATCGACGTCTGACCAGGCGGTACCGAACTTGTCGCGCCGATAGGCGGGCGAGTTGTCGGCCGCTCGGACGGACAGTGTGCCGAGCAGTTCCAGCGCCGATCCGGCCCCCGCCCCCGGTGCGTTTTCGTCACCGAAGCCGGCCGTGCCCGGGGTGGCGGAGGTGGTGGGTGTTCCCGAGGCGACGTCGAGTACCTCGCCGCAGCCGCTGGCCAGAAACGCGAGGAGAACCGCGACCAGGACGCCGGCTCCCCGTGGCAGCAGGCCGGATGCCGATCGGCCGCCCTGCACAGCAGCGGTTGGCTGCGTTTCCACTCATGTCCCCGATCTGCCTGTGGCCCGGCGGTATGCCTGCTGCGCCCGTCTGCGGGACGTGATGGTCGACTTTCCCTCGTGGAGATCACCGTAACCTGCGGTGTGGCAGACCCCACGGCCGGACGGACCTGGAGCCGGACAGGGAGGTGCTTCGGCCAGCCGGCGGCGGTGGCGTCAGGGAGTGATCACGACGCCGAGGCTCTCGGGCCGTTCGTGTAGCTCCAGCGACTTCGCCTTCTCGTCGGCCGGGATGTCGAAGACAAACGTGCCGGTGACCGTGTCGCCGGGTTTGATGGTGTCCCAGATACCGCCGTTCAGGCTCGGGTAGAACCGCGCAACAAAATCGGCGGAATGGCGTTCACCGGCCGATGTGGTCAGATACTGCTTCGAGCTGTCCAACAGGCGGGCGGTCGTTCCCCTGTTTGTGACCGTGATATCCACCAGACAGAACTGCCCGGTGGCCCGGCGCGCGAGAAACGATTCGCCGATCTGCTGCTCACCGCATTTGATCTTGTTTGCGCGAAATTCCAGCTGGTCGTCGCGGACCGGTGAACCCACCTTCGCCGTCCTGGGCGCGGTCGGCGCCTGGGCGGACTCGCTCCGGTCTCCGGACCGGAGGTCATTCGCCCCGCCGTCGGAGTCTGCACCGGTGATCGAGCTGATGAACCACGCCGCGAGGACCACAACGAGGGCCACGGCGGCGAACCCGAGGAGGCGCTGCGGGGTGAAGCGCGGCGGACGTGACTGATCAGGAAACGCGTCAGGGCCGGGGGGATGGTGTGGGCCACCGCCCGGTGAGCGCGCCGCGGGCCAGCCTCCGGCGGGCTGCCCCGCGCCTGCGGCTCCGGAGAACGGCGGTGCCCCGGCCGGGACGGGAACCGGCAGCCCCCCCGGCTGCGGGCCGGCCGGCGCCGGGCCGGCGTTCGGACGGGCGGCGCCGGCGGCCGCGCCGCCCGGTCGGCCATGCGGTCCCAACTGGCTGGGTGGTCGGGCCACAGGTGGTTGCCACCTGCCCGGGCGCGCGGCCCGCCAGCGGTCCCCCCGACCGCGTGGCGGCGGCGGTGGCGGTGGGGCACCCGGGCCCACCCCGATCCGCCTGTCGATGGACTCCGACGGTTCGGCCCGGCGCAGCGACACGTTCGGCAGGCTCACGCCCTGGGTCAGGTGCAGCAGTTCCTCGGCCTCGTCGACAGCGGTGGGACTCGGCCGCCACGCCCGGTCCTCGCCGCTCTCCGAAGGCTGCGTGGGCGGTAGCGCGATGAGGCTCAACAGCAGGTCGCGCGCGCTCGGCCGGGCGTCGGGGTTCTTGGCGAGGGCGGCGGCAACCAGGGGTTTCAGGCTCGGTGACAGCCCGACGAGATCCGGCTCCCGGCCGACGATGCGGGTGCTCAGCTCGAGGTCGGTTCCGGTGCCGAACGGATGGCGGCCGGTGCCCGCGAAGGCCACCAGGATGCCCCAGGTGAAGACGTCCGCCTCCGGCCCGATCGGCTGACCGTTGACCTGCTCGGGTGCCATCCAGCCGGCGGAGCCGAAGCCCCAGGCGGTCGGCTTGGCCTTCGCCCCCTCCAGGGCCTGCGCGATGCCGAAGTCGATGACCCGTGGGCCGGACATCGACAGCAGGACGTTGCTCGGCTTGAGGTCGCGATGCACGAGGCCGGCGCTGTGAATGGCGGTGAGCGCCGTCGCCACGCCGACGGCGAGCCCAGTGAGGGTCGACCCGCTGATCGGGCCGTTCTCCACGGCGTGGTCCAGCCGGACACCGTCGATGAACTCGGTCACCAGGTAGGGGGCCGCGGCGTCGGGATCAGCGTCGAGCACCTCGGCGGTGCAGAATGGCGCGACTCGGCGGGCGGCGTCGACCTCCTGGCGGAACCGCCGACGGAACTCCTCATCGGCCGCGAGGTCAGGTCGGACGATCTTGACGGCGACCCGCCTGCCCGCGGTCTCGGAGAGGTAGACCGTGCCCATGCCACCCGCGCCGAGGCGGCGCAGCAGGCGGTACGGGCCGATCACTCGGGGCTCGTGCGGGTGCAGGGTCTCGCCGGGAGGCGTCAGGCCTTCCGGTTGTCCGCGCGCCGCCGGGGCGTGTTCCCCGTTGTGATCCACTATGACGTTCCACCTTCGGTGCCGGGGTAGCGGCGTCTATGGTCTGTCCGCAGTCTGCACCAACACGTGGGCGGCTCCGGCCGGCCCGAAGCTATGGCCGGATTTTCCGACTACGCGGCGGGGCACCGTCCGGGTGGAGTGGACGGAACTGCCGTCACTGTCGTCGATACACGACCAGATGGGCGCTCTGCCGGAATCTCGTAGTCGTTGATCCGACAGGTTCGCCGATGCCCCGTCGCGCGCGCCGCCTGCCAGGGCGTATCCGTGCCGCACGGCCGCGCTGGGACGGATCGTCCGCCGTGGCAGACCGCGGTGTCCTGCGGGAGACCACGGTGTCCTGCGGGGCAGGGCGCGATCAACGATGCGCGGGCGTGAAACCATGGGCAGTCCGGTTCGGGACGATCCGGACCGCGGCTGACTGCTCGGGGCGGTCCGTCCCGGGAGCCGATGCCGTTGGCGGCCGGCCAGGCCCCGGAAGTGGGAGAGCGTGCGGATGATCGACACCCACGGCCCGTGGCTCGACTGCCCGTGGTGCGGCGGCCGGGTGCCGCTGGCCTACCTCGCCCCGTCGGACGAGGAGCCCGGCGCCGCTGCCGGGGTCTGCACGGAATGCCGGCGGCGGGTGACCATCACGCCGCCGGACGACCCCTTCGCCCCGGCGCGCTGACGTCCGCGCACGGAGCCGATGAACCGGCCGGAGCATTCGGGCTGGGCCAGGCCCCCGAGCCTGAGCCGGCGTGGCGGCCAGGTCGGCCCAGACGGCTTGGCGTGCCCAGACGTCTTGGCGTGCCTGGATGGCCTGGCGTGCCTGGATGGCCTGGCGTGACTGGATGGCCTGGCGTGACTGGATGGCCTGGCGTGACTGGCCGGCCAGCCGGCAGGTTACGTTCCTGGCCGGCCGGTCGGCAGGCCGTCAGCGTTCGAGCTCGTTGGCCACCGCGTGGACGACCTTGGCGACCTTCTGCGCCGCCCTCCGGTCCGGATAGCGGCCCCGGCGGAGATCGCGCTGGACGTCGTCCAGGATCTTGATCATGTCTTCGACCATGCTGTGCAGTTCGTCCGGGCTGCGCCGAGCCGCGTTCGCGGCGGCCTTGGCGACGGACGGGGGAGCAGCCAGAATCCGTACCGACAGGGCCTGGTCCCCGCGGCGCCCGGCGGCCACGCCGAACTCGACCCGGTCGCCGGGCTTGAGCCGGTCGACGCCGGCTGGCAGGGCCGCCTTGTGGACGAAGACGTCGTCGCCGTCGTCACGGCTGAGAAAACCGAAACCCCTGTCAACGTCGAACCACTTGACTTTGCCGGTGGGCACGGGCGACCTCGTTCTGCGTTGCGGATCGGTGGGTTGACACGCGGTGACGAAGTCCCAGGCTATCGGGCCTCTGCGCCAGGTGTAGTCGCTTCGCGGACGATGACACTGCGTGGTCGGAGCGGCCGGGCCGCCCCTGCTGGAGGCACTGGGACGTACCTGCAGGTCCGACGTGTGTGGGATCGCGGAATACCGGCGAATTGACCCTATTAATCGGTTCTTCCTGCCCCTGTGGACGTTACGGAAGGCGTGCCCGGGGCAGGACGCCGGGCGTAGGGCGGGCCGGATCCGTCCGATCTTTTTGAGGAGTGTGATTGTGATGCCGAAGCTTGGCCACGACCTCGACTTCCGTGACGCCGGCGCATTCTCCGAGGCCGAGGACAGCCGTCGTCGAGATGCGAAGGCGCACGCCAGCGGAGGTCCCGTTGATCCCGAGGCGATGCGGCACGCCGACGGTCTCACCGTGTCCGCCGAGGAGGCGGCCGCCTACCGGGAGCACGTGGAACGGGGCGCCCGCCAGCAGGGCGAGGGCGCGCCGATCTTCTGACCTCACGAGGGGCCTGCGCCGCACAGCCGCCGCACAGCCGGCGCACAGCACCGCACAGTCTCCATGGCGCCCGGCAGTCCGGGCGCGGACTACCCGCCCGGCGACAGCACCTCGTTCATCGAACCGGAGCGGAATCCGCGCGGATCCACCTCCGCACGAGCGAACCCGGCGTCGACCACCAGGGCCAGCAGCTCGGGGTGGGCCGCCAGATCGGCGGTCCGCTCGGGATCGACCTCGATCCGGGCCAGCTCACCCAGATCGCGCACCCGCAGGTCGCGGATCTTCAGGCCCGCCTCGGCGATGGCCAGGCGCAGGGCCGACTCGGCCCGCTCAACCCTTGCCAGCCGGGCCGGGCTGACCTGCACGCCGTAGGCGATCCGGCTCGCCAGGCAGGCCGCCGCCGGCTTGTCCCAGGTGGGCAGCTCCCACTGCCGGGACGCCGCACGGACCTGGGCCTTCGTGAGGCCGGCGTCGAGCAGCGGGGTACGCGCTCCCCGGCTCGCGGCGGCACTGATACCGGGACGGAACCCGGCGACCGCGTCATCGGCGTTCGTGCCTGTCACCACGTGTGCCAGACCCAGCTCGGTGGCCAGCGGGGCGAGCGTGGCGATCAGCTCGGACTTGCAGAAATAGCAGCGGTTGGCGTCGTTGGCCCGGTACGCCGGGTTGCTCATCTCGTCGGTTCGGGGCAGGAGGTGGCGCACGCCGAGGTCGGCGGCGAACCGGCGGGCCGCAGCCAGCTCGTCCGCCGGCAGCGAAGCGGAGACGGCGGTGGCGGCGATCACCGAGGCGGGCCCCAGCGCACGCACCGCCGCGGCCAGCAGCAGCGCCGAGTCGGCGCCGCCGGAGAAGGCGACCAGCACCGAGCCGAGCTCCTCCAGCCGCGTCCGCAGCGCTTCCAGACGTCGCTGCAGGATCTCGCCGTCGAGCCAGGCCGGGAAGGTGGCCAGGTCGTCCAGCACGACGTCCGCGCCGGCCGCGGAGAGCTCGTCGGGCGGGCAGGGGCCGGTTGCGACCGCCACCGCCGTCGCACCGCCGCTGTGCGCCCCGCGGACGTCCCCGACGTGGTCGCCGACGAAGATGTCGACTCCGTGCTCGCGGATCGCCTCGCCCTTGGCCTCCGCGAACAGCCACCCTGCGACGTCGTCCACGGTGAGCCCGATGTGCGCCAGGCTGGCCTCGGCCAGCGGACCGCTCTTGGCGGTGACCACGACGGCCCGCCCGCCGGCCGCCCGCACGGCCGCGACGGCCGCCGCCGCGTGCGGCATCGCGACGGACACCGGGACCGCGTGCACCGGATAGAGCTCGCGATAGCGGACTGCCTGGCGCGCCACCTCGTCCGCCGGGAACCAGCGGGCGAGCTCGTCTTCAAGTGGTGGGCCGAGCCGCCGGACCGCGGCCTCGCCGTCGATCGTGACGCCGGTCTCGGTGGCCAGCGCGGCGAAGGCCGCGACGATCCCGCGCCGGGCGTCCAGCAGCGTCATGTCCAGGTCGAAGCCGACGACCAGGGTGGATGTTCTCCAGGGGGACACTCGGTGAGCCTAACCAGCGTCATGGGCGCACCGCCCGAAGCCGGTAGGGTCCGCGAGTGTGACCAGGGTTGTGGTGGATGTGATGCTCAAGCCGGAGATCCTTGACCCGCAGGGCCAGGCGGTGCTTACCGCGCTGCCCCGGCTCGGCGTGAGCGGGATCAGCGGGGTTCGCCAGGGGAAGCGGTTCGAGCTCGACCTGGACGGTGAGGCCGACGCCGAGGTGCTCGCCCGCATCGAGCACCTCGCGTCGACGCTGCTCGCCAATCCGGTGATCGAGGACTACGTCGTCCGGGTGGAACAGACGTCATAGCCCGGGAATGGACGTCGTGGCCGGGAACGGACGGCTTTGCGCAGAACGGACGGCTTTGCGTAGAACGGACGGCTTTGCGTAGAACGAACGTCGTCGCCCACGCCGGTCGCCGGCCGCCCCGTCCGGGGTGGCCGGCACCCGGTGCTAGCGAACGGTGGGCGCGAGGGGTGTCTCACTGATCATCGGGCGCCCGGCGGCCTGCCAGGCGAGCATTCCGTCCTCGAGGTTGCGCGCCTGCCACCCGCCGCGGGCCAGGTAGGCGGTGACCTCGGCGGACCGCCGCCCGGAGCGGCAGACGACGACGACATCCCGATCCTGGGGGACCTCGTTGATGCGAGCCAGGAAGTCGCCCATGGGGATGTGGATCGCGCCGTCGATGTGACCGGCGGCCCATTCGTCCGGCTCACGCACGTCGACGAGCAGCGGGCCGCCCTCGGCGGGCAGCTGGACGGGAAGCTCCGGCACGGTGACCGTTGGTATCTGCTGGGGGCTCACAGCGCCATCCTGCCACCCGGCGCGGCGAACAGTTGATGTGCCGTCACGCTACTTGAGCAGCTTCGACAACCGCCGGTCGGCCAGCGGACGTCCATCTGTCTGGCAGGTCGGGCAGTACTGCAGCGAGCGGTCGGAGAAGGAGACCTCCCGGATGGTGTCCGCGCACCGCGGGCAGGGTAGCCCGGTCTGGCCATGCACCTTCAGCCCCAGCTTCTTCTCCGCCTTGAGGTCGGCGGCGGCGAGGCCGCGGGCGGCGTCCGCCGCGTCGCGCAGCACCCCGGTGACGGCCGCGTGCAGCTGGTCGACCTCGGTGGCGGTCAGCGCCGCGGCGGGCCGGAACGGCGAGAGCCGGGCGACCCAGAGGGCCTCGTCCGAGTAGGCGTTGCCCACCCCGGCGATCTTCGACTGGTCGGTGATGACGCCCTTGATCTGCGCCCGCCCCGACTCGGCGAGCAGCGCGGCGAGGACGTCCCGGGTGAACTCGGGGGAGAGCGGGTCGACGCCGAGCCGGCTGATGCCGTCGACCTGCGCCGGGTCGCGCACCAGATAGACGGCCAGCCGCTTCTGCGTGCCGGCCTCGGTGAGGTCGAAACCGGAACCATCGGTGAAGACCACGCGCAGTGCCAGCGGACCCCGGCCCGGCCGGGCCGGGGTCCGCGGCTGCTTCGCCTTCCACTGCAGCCACCCGGCGCGGGCGAGATGGGTGATCAGGTCGAGCCGCTCGCCGTCGGCGGCGGCGAACACGAGGTCGAGGAACTTGCCGTGCCGCTGCACGGTCACCAGCGCCGCGCCGACCAGTGTGGAGAAGGGTGGGTCGAACGTCTTCAGGGCGTTCACCGCGACCGGCTCGACGCGAGCCACGGTCAGGTCGGCAGCGGTCTCCCGCAGGAAGGCCGCCAACGCCTCGACCTCGGGAAGCTCCGGCATGAACGCCAGTGTCGCACCGGAGCGGACAGCCGGGTCAGATTCGCGGGGGCCACGTGTCGAGGGACCCGGGCGGGAGCGCGGGCACGAGGCCGGCGGCCACCGCCCGCCCGAGAAGCTCACCGACGGCGGCCATGCCCTCGTCGCCGAGATCGAGCGAGAAGTCGTTCACATAGAGCTCGATGTGCGCGTTGACGACGTCCGGTGCCATCTCCTGCGCGTGTTCGATCACGAAGGAGGCGCTCGCGGACCGGTCGGCGAAGGCGGCCGCGACGCTCGCCCGGACCATCTCGGAGAGCGCGGCCGGGTCCAGCCCGCGGCGGCCCAGGATGCCGCCGAGCGGGATCGGCAGCCCGGTGTGGCCCTCCCACCAGTCGCCGAGATCGGCCACCGCCGTCAGACCGTAGGACGGGTAGGTGAACCGGGACTCGTGGATGACGAGCCCCGCGTCGAACCGACCGTCGCGCACCGCGGGCATGATCTGCTCGAAGGGCAGGACCTCGATCGAGCCGACGCCGAGCTTCTCCGCCCACAGCCGGAACAGCAGGTAGGCCGTGGTGCGGGTGCCCGGGATGACGACCGAGGCGCCGCGCAGGTCCGTCCGCCCTGCGGTCAGGACGAGCGGACCACACCCGCGGCCCAGCGCGCTGCCCGCCCGGAGCAGGCTGTACTTGTCGAGCAGCCACGGCAGCGCCGCGTACGACACCTTGACCAGGTCGTCCAGGCCCTGGGCGGCACGGGCGTTCAGCACGTCGATGTCGGCGAAGGTCGTCGACACCGCGGGCGCCGCGGGCACCAGGCCGTGGATCAGCGCGTGGAAGGCGAAGGTGTCGTTCGGGCAGGGGGAGATCGCGAGCGCCAGCGTGTCGGCGGCCGGTGAGCCGCCCGCGGAACTGGCCGTTGCCGCGGCGGATGACGTACCCATGCCGAGCCTCCTCGATCCGTCCTGCCCGTTGTTCCCCTGCCCCGTTGTGCCCGCGCCGGGTCCGTCGGGCCCGTCGGGCCTGTAGTGCCGCTGGACCCGTCGCCGACGGGTCCAGCGCTGCTGGGACCGTCCTTACTCGGCGTCCACGACGGGCACCAGGCCCTCCGGGTGCGCGACGAGCGCCGCGGCCGCCGTGCGCAGGCTGCCCAGCGCCGCCTGCATGTTCCAGGACGCCCGGTCCCGGCGGCCGACCAGATTGCTGATCGCCCGGATCTCGATCACCGGCACTCCGAAGGCCCCGGCCGCGACGCCCACAGCGTGGCCTTCCATCGCCTCCGCGATCGGATCCAGCCGCGCGGTGAAGGTGGCGGCTCGCCGCTCGGTTCCGGTGACCGTCGACACGGTGATGACGGTGCCGCTGACAATTCTGCGCCCCGTGACGCCCAGCACCGATGTCATCCGCCGCACCAGGCCCGGGTCGGGCCGCACCGTCGACGATCCCAGCCCCAGATCATCCATGGTCAGGAAGGCGCCGGTCGGAGCCGAGCTGGCCGGTGGACCCGGCTGGGCCGCCGGTGCTCCGGCGGGATGGAATCCCAGGTTGCGGTCCATCTCACTGATCCTGACCGGGGGGATGACTTCGGCCGGCTCGTCGAGCCCGGACTCGGCGCCCAGGTCGGCCGCGACCATCTGGTCGGCGATGACCAGGTCGCCGATCTCGGCCCAGCCGCGGAACCCGCCCGCGACCCCCATCGCGATGACCAGCCCGAACGGCTCGCCCGCCGCGCTCGCGACGGACAGCGCCACCGCGGTTCCGGCGGCGGCCGCCGCACCGGCCGGACCGGCCGCGAGCACGGTCACCGGGCCACGCCGCCGGCCGACATACGGGCCGAGGGTCGAGGTGGTCAGCAGCTGCCGGTCCCAGTCCGGAGAGACGAGCCCCCCGGGGCCGGACGGGGTACGTGCGCGGCTGCGCGACCAGCTCCCCATCAGACCGGCGCACACCGCGTCCGCCTCGGCGTTCACCGCGGTGACGATGAGGGTGCGGGTCATGACCCGTTCAAGATCATGTTGTGGATGTGTCCTTCGTGTGCCGTCGTGCCGATGGGCTGCCGGCTGCGGGCAGGCGACCGTGCCGGACGGCGAAGTAACGCCACGATGCCTGGGAGGTGGTGCAAACCGGACTAGTTGACGGACCCTAGCACCGCGATCGACCCTCCGTGGTTCTGTGTACGTTATGTGATTTTCCTATTACGAAAAGTGTGCGATACGTGCTGGTGGCCGATCCGCGCTGTCGGCCGGACCGTCGGGCGGGTGCAGGGCCGCCACGGGTGTCGATCGCATTCTGTGTATCGGTGATACCGACGGCGCCGTGAACGAAGGCCCCGGTGCCTAGCGATGGCGACCACGGCGTGCGCGGCCACGTCCCGGGTGGTCGCCTACCGGCCGCGGCGGATCCGGCGCCACGGGTTCGGGGCCGGGCGGGTCCGCCGCCGGCACGCCGAGATCCGGAACGGTGTGATCGGGCACGGTGCAGTCGGGCAGACTGAGATCTGGAACGGTGCGATCGGGAACCGTGAGATCAGGCACGGTGAGATCGGGAAGCGTCGGGTTTCCGGCCGGCGATCGTGCGCCCCGCGGCCGGCCCCGCGGATCATGCCACCCGACCGGGACGTCGGCGCGCTGGTCGGGGGCGACCCCGACCGGGCCGGGATCGGCCATGGCCGCCACGGCGTACCCGTCGTGGCCGGTCGGTGGCAGGGGCCCGCCGGTCGGGTGCGGGGCGCCTGCCGGGTATGGGGTTGCTGGCGGGTGCGGCGTGGCCGTTGGGCGCGGTACGGCCGGTGGGACAGGGAAGTCCGGTGTGGCCGGTGGTGCCAGGAGGTCTGGTGGGGCCGGCGGGCCCGCCGGGGCGGCGGCCGACGCAGTCCGCACCTGCCGCTCGCGGGCGTACGCCCTGGCCTGGCGCAGGGCACGGGCCTGCAGGATCAGCGTCAGCCCGACGGCTGCGGCCGCGAGGGCGAAACCGAGCGCTCCAGGCATCTCGATCAGCCCCAGCGCTCCGCCGAGGACCCAGCCGAGCTGCAGCGCTGTCTCCGAGCGGGCGAAGGCGGAGCCGCGGGTGTCCTCCACGATGTCGCGCTGGATGATCGCGTCCAGGGCGAGCTTGGCCATTGAGCCGGCGGTCATCGCCGCCAGCGCCGCCACCAGCGAAGTCAGCCGGGTGTAGGTCACCGCGGCCAGCAGGCAGCCGCTGGTCGGCAGCAGCAGGCTCAGCACCAGGATGCCCTCCGGGCGGCGGCGGCCGAGCCGGCCACCGATCAGCACGCCGATGCCGCTACCGACACCGGCGGTCGCCGCCAGGGCGCCGAGCCAGAGGTTGTTGCCGCCGTTCGTTCGCAGCAGGAAAGCCAGATAAAAGGTGAGAAAGCCCACCAGGCCGCGCAACACGAGCGTCGCCCGCAGCGCTACCGGAAGAGCACCGAGCACCGCCACGACCCGGTTCCGCAGGCTGCCTCGGCGGCGCGGACCGGTCAGCTCGCGCAGCGTCCGCTCGCCGGCGGCGGAGTCGACATGACCGGGCAGGTTGAAGGCGAGCAGAACGCCGGCCATGTAGACCAGTGCGCAGACCCGTAGAACCCACGGATAGCCGACGAATGGGATGTTGGCCAAGCCAAGGCCCAGCGGGGCGACGATCGCGCCGGCCACGATGTTGACCAGTGAGATCCGCGAGTTGACTTTCACCAGGGTCAGTTCCGACGGCGTGACGCGCGGAACAACAGCGCTGCGAGCGACACCGAAGGCCCGGGAGAGCACGAGAAGACCCAGCGCGAGCGGGTAGACGGCGAGACCGTCGAGGGCACCGGCGAGCTGCCAGGCCAGCAGACAGCGCCCCAGGCAGATGGCCGCGAGCGCGGTGCGCCGGCCGTAGGCGACCCGGTCCAGCAGCGGACCCACGATCGGCGCCAGCAGGGCGAACGGAACCATGGTGATCAACAGGTACAGCGCGACCTTGGAACGGGCCTCACCGGTCGGTACCGCGAAGAACAACGATCCGGCCAGTGCGACTGTGACAAGCGCATCACCGGCCGCGTTGACGAACGACAGCTCGGTCAACGAGGAGAGCCCGGACTGTTGCGCGCCGTCGCGGCGAATGGTCGCACGCAGGCGGTTCACTCCCTGGGTGAGCGTGCTTCCGAACTTCACCCTGACGAGTCTGCTCGCCGTCACCGCCCGAGACCACGACCACATCGGGCGGGGCGGCAGTCGGTGAGTGAGAATACGTGCGTGGAAACACTCGACGTTCGCTCCGAGTCGGCTGGGACTCGTGCATCTCGGGCCCCGTCGTCAGGCGCCGACGGGCCGGCAGCCGACACCGCGGCGGATCACAGTGAGGCCACTGGGCCGGCTGCATCGGGCTCGATGGATTCGACCGGCTCGACGGACTCGGCACCGACGCGGCCCACGCGCCGCCGGTCGCCCCGTCGTGCCCGTGCGGCGTCTGACGCGGCCGGCACCGAGCCGGCTGTCGAGCCGGCCGCAGGCGTTACCGCCGCGGCTGTGGAGGCCGAGCCGGCCGAGAAGCCCAAACGGGCCGAGAAGCCCAAACGGGCCGAGAAGCCCAAACCGGCCGTGAAAGCCAAACCGGCTGAGAAGCCCAAAACCGAAGCCGCCGCGAAGGGCGAGCCGGCCGTGAAGGCCGAATCCCCGGCGGCCGTGGAGTCCGGAGCGGCCGGTGAGGCTGTGGCGGCCGGTGAGACTGTGGCGGTCGGCGACGCGGGCGCGGAGGCGGCGCCGCCGCAGCCACGGGCCGGTCGGGCGTCCCGCACCGCCCGGGAGCTGGCGCCCGATGCTGTGTGCGCCACGGCGGTCGACCTCGCGCGCGCCGCGGCCGAGGAAGAGGCCGGCGACGCGGGCGCGGTCGGCGAGCACCTCGGGGTCGAGGCGGAGGCGGAGCGGCTGGTGCTGCACCGGTTCGCGTGCCTCTCGCCGGCCTACGCGGGCTGGGCCTGGACGGTCGCCGTCGCGCGCGCCTCCAGGATCCGCAAGCCGACCGTCAACGACGTCGTGCTGATGCCCGGCGAGGGCGCGCTGCTCGCACCGGCCTGGGTTCCCTGGTCAGAGCGTCTGCGGCCGGGAGATGTCGGCGTGGGCGACCTGCTGCCGACCGCGGTGGACGACGCCCGTCTCACCCTGCGGGCCGGCGACGCCCTTGAGCTGGACGACGCCGACGTCTGGATGGAACTGGGGCTCGGCCGCCCGCGGATCCTGTCGCCGGCGGGCCGTGAGGACACGGCACAGCGCTGGTACGGGGGCGAGGCGGGCCCGGAGGCCTCCATCGCCAAGGTCGCGCCGGCGTCCTGCCTGACCTGTGGTTTCCATGTCCGCCTGGCCGGCGTGCTGGGCCGGATGTTCGGTGTCTGTGCCAACGAGTTCGCGCCCGACGACGGCCGCGTGACGGCGATCGACCACGGCTGCGGCGCGCACTCGGAGGCCCTGGTGGCGCCGTCGGCCCATCCCGAGCCGGTGCCGTTCGACGAGGACCCCTCGGATCTGGTGCCGACGGACATCGAGCTCGTCGGCGTGGCCGCGCATGCCCCGGGGTCGGTGCCGGACAGCACGAGGACACCTGGCGCCGACTCCGCGGACCCCGAGCCGTACGGGCACTCCTGACACCGGACCGCCCCGCGCATGACCGCTGACGTCTGACCAGATCGCCTGACCGCTCGGCCGGCCCGGGTCACCCGGCGCCGGCCACGGGTGACCCGGGCCAGCACCGGGCGCGCCAGGCACACCGGCCAGCAGACGTCGTCAGGCGTCCGCCGTCAGGCGTGCGTCGTCAGGCGTGCGTCGTCAGGAGGTGCTGCCGAACAGGCGAGGCAGCGTCCCCTCGTGTGCCGTCCGCAGCTCGTCCAGCGCAATGCCGAACTGGCCGGCGACCTCGAGGTCGGCTGCCGCCGTCACGGCGCCGATCGGCCGCCACGGCAGACCATGTGAGGCGCACAGGGCCGCGAGCCGATCCAGGTCGCCGCCGGCGACGGTCACCACCGCGCGCCCGGCTGACTCGCTGAACAGCTCGACGAACGGGTCGGCGTCCGCGGGGAGCTCGAGGCGCGCACCGTGCCCGCCTCGCAGGCAGGACTCGACCAGGGCCTGCGCCAACCCGCCCTCGGAGAGGTCGTGCGCCGCGGTGAGCACGCCGTCGCGCCCGCCGGCGACGAGCACCTCGGCGAGTGCCTTCTCCTGGGCCAGGTCGACGGCCGGTGGCGTGCCGCCGAGATGTCCGTGGGTGACCCAGGCCCACTCGGAGCCGCCGAGCTCGTCCCGTGTCTCACCCAGCAGGACGACGGTGTCGCCCGCGCCGGTGAAGGCCATGGCGGTGCGGCGGCCCACGTCCGGCAGCAGCCCGAGCACGCCGACGACCGGGGTCGGATGGATCGGAGTCGCCCCGGTCTGGTTGTAGAAGGAGACGTTGCCGCCGGTGACCGGCAGGCCCAGACGCCGGCACGCCTCGGCGAGGCCCGCGCAGGCCTGGGCGAACTGCCACATGACCTCCGGGTCCTCGGGCGAGCCGAAGTTCAGGCAGTTGGTCACCGCGATCGGCTCGGCGCCGACGGCGGCGACGTTGCGGCACGCCTCGGCGAGGGCGAGCTGGGCGCCGGCGAACGGGTCCAGCCGGGCATAGCGGCCGTTGCCGTCGGTGGCCAGCGCGATGCCGAGCCCGGAGGCTGACAGCCGCAGCACACCGGCGTCCTCGGGCTGGGCCAGCACCGTGTTGGCCTGCACATACCGGTCGTACTGCTCGGTCACCCAGGCCCGTGAGCACAGGTTCGGCGAGGCGACCATCCGCAGCAGCGTCTCCCGCAGCTCGGCACCTGTTCCGGGACGTACCAGGGCAGTCGGTGCGTCCGCGTGCAGCAGGTCCAGATCGGCCGGGCGCCGCAGCGGGCGCTCGTAGACGGGCCCGTCGTCGGCCAGCGAGCCGGGCGGGACGTCCACCACGACCTCGCCGTGCCAGCGGACGATGAGGCGGCCGCTGTCGGTCACCGTGCCGATCCGGGTGGCGTGCACGCCCCAGCGCTCGGCCAGCGCCAGCACCTCGGGCAGCACGTCGGGGGTGACGACGGCCAGCATCCGCTCCTGCGACTCGCTGGCCAGCACCTCATGGGCCTCCATCGACGCCTCGCGCAGCGGGACGAGGTCGAGGTCGACGTCCATGCCGCCGGGCTGGCCGGTCGCGATGCCGGCGGCCGTCGTCTCGGTGAGCGCGCAGGTGAGGCCGGCGCCGCCGAGGTCCTGGATGCCGACGACCAGCCCGCGGTCGAAGAGCTCCAGGCAGCACTCGATGAGGATCTTCTCGATGAACGGGTCGCCGACCTGCACCGACGGGCGCCGGGCCGGGCCGCCTTCCGCGTCGAACGTCGCCGATGCCAGGACGGACACCCCGCCGATGCCGTCCCGGCCCGTCTTCGCGCCGAGCAGGACCACGGCGTTGCCTACGCCGGTGGCCGCGGAGGTCTGCACCCGGCCGACCGGCATGACGCCCACGCACAGCGCGTTGACCAGCGGGTTACCCGCGTAGACCGGGTCGAAGACGACCTCGCCGCCGATGTTCGGCAGGCCCAGGCAGTTGCCGTAGCCACCGATTCCGGCGACCACACCGGGCAGCACCCGGGAGGTGTCGGGGGCGTCCGCGGCACCGAAGCGGAGCGGGTCGAGGACGCCGATCGGCCGGGCCCCCATGGTCAGGATGTCGCGGACGATGCCACCGACACCGGTGGCCGCTCCCTGGTAGGGCTCCACGAAGCTGGGATGGTTGTGTGACTCGACCTTGAAGGTGACGGCCAGGCCTTCGCCGACGTCCACGACACCCGCGTTCTCGCCCATCCCGACCAGGAGCCGGTCGGTGGCCGGGGTGTCCCGGAACTGGCGCAGATGCACCTTGGAGGACTTGTAGGAGCAGTGCTCGCTCCACATCACCGAATACATGGCCAGTTCGGCGTCGGTCGGGACCCGGCCGAGGGTCGCGACGATCCGTTCGTACTCGTCGTCGGTGAGGCCGAGCTCGCGGTAGGGCTGGCTGGTGGTGGGGGCGGAGGGTGTTCCGGTCACCGCCCCATCCTGGCGGATCCGCGGGCGCAGGGTGTCGGCGACGCCCGGGCCGTCCGCCTCCGTGCGCAGGGGTCAGCCCTCGAGCAGGCCCTTGTCGGCGAGGTAGTCGCGGGCGACGTCCTCGGTCTTCTGCTGCTCGGCGTCCACCTTCTTGTTGAGCTCAGCCAGATCCGCCGTGGTGAGCACCGGTGCCAGCGCGTTCAGCGCGGACGTTATCTGCGGGGTGAGTGAGGCGGAGTTCACAACGGGCACCAGGTTGTCGGCGTTCTGGAGCTTCTTGTCATCCGTGAGCACGACCAGGCCGTAGTCGGTGACGGTCGCGTCGGTGGTGAGCACCAGCCCGAGCTGCGCTTCGTCGTCCCGAACGGCGGCCTTGGTCTGCCTGGTCGCGACCCCGGTCTCGAGGATTCCGCTGATCTCGATGCCGTACACCTTCTCCAGGCCGGGCGCGCAGAACGGGCGGTTCACGCATTCGGCGCCGGCCGCGAGCTCGACGGCGAGCCCGCTCGCCCCGAGGTCGGACAGCGTCCTCAGGTTGTGCTCGTCGGCGAACGACCGGCTCACCGCGAAGGCGTTCTGGTCGACGGCGTCGGCCGGTTCGAGGACGCTCAGCCCCCGCGCCGCCGCGAGCGTGCGGAGCCTGGCCAGTGCGGCGTCCAGATCGGACGCCGTGCCGGGCTGGAGATCGCCGCCGTTGCCCTGGGAGCTGAGGAGGTTGGCATAGGTGGCGACATACTGCGGCATCGCGTCGATCTCGCCGCTCTCGAGCGCGGACTGGCCGTCCTCCGTGGTCGACAGCGAGGTCCGTTCGACCTGGTAGCCGGCCTGGTCGAGCAGTTCGCCGTACATGTCGGCGAGGATCGTGCTCTCGGTGAACCCGGCGTCCGCGACCGTGAGCGAGCCGAGGTCACCGCCTTCGGGCTCCCCACCGCCACCGCAGGCGGCGACCGCCGCCAGAGTCACGGCGAGCAGCGTCGCCGCCACCGAGCCCCGCAGTGCCGAGCCCCGCCTCGCTCCGCCTCGCCTCGCCGAGCTCCTTCTCATCAAGGTCAGAGCGCCGCGCGAAGCAGGTCACCCAGCACGGAGGTGAACATCCGCAGCCCGTCCGTGCCGGGCCCGGTCAGCTCCTCCACCGCATGCTCCGGATGCGGCATCAGGCCGACCACCCGCCGGTTCTCGCTGCACACCCCGGCGATGTCGTCGACCGACCCGTTGGGGTTCCCACCCACATAGCGGACGACCACCCGATCCTGCGCGGTCAGCTCGGCCAGGGTCGACGCGTCGACCACGTACCGGCCCTCCCCGTGCTTGACCGGGATGAGGATCTCCTCGCCGGCGGTGTAGGCGCTGGTCCAGGCGGTGCTGCTGGTCTCGACGCGAAGCCGCTGGTCCCGGCAGATGAAGTGCAGCCCCGAGTTGCGGGTCAGCGCGCCGGGCAGCAGCCCGGCCTCGCACAGGACCTGGAAGCCGTTGCAGATCCCGAGCACCGGCAGACCGTTGCGCGCCGCCGCGACGACCGCGCCGACGACGGGGGAGAACCGGGCGATCGCCCCCGCGCGCAGATAGTCGCCGTAGGAGAAGCCACCGGGAAGGACAACGGCGTCGACGCCGCGCAGATCGCTGTCGCCGTGCCAGAGCGGGATCGGGTCGGCGCCTGCGAGCCGGACGGCCGCGGCGGCGTCCCGGTCGTCCAGCGAACCGGGAAAGGTCACCACGCCGACCCTGGGCGCCCCTGGCGTGCCTGCGTCGCCCAGCGGAACTTCCGGCATCTTGTCCCCACCACCGTCTTCGCCCGTGACCTCGATCCGAGGCGTAACCGGCCTCAACCTACCGGCCTGCCACGGGATGAACCATGATCTGAGCCTTTTCCATCGTCGACTCGGACCTGTGGCCATCGTCGACTCGGACCTGTGGCGTCCCCCGAGCAGGGGCGAAATCACCCCGGAGGGGGCCGATCAGGGGTCCCCGCCAGCACGAGCCCGGATGAGCTGCGCGCCGGGGGAGCGGTCATTCCAGGTCAGAACCTTCTCCAGATGCACCCTGGTGCCCTGGTGTGGTCCCTCGACGGCGTCGAACCGGACCCGGTCCATGAGCGCGCGCATCAGGAGAATCCCGCGGCCGCCTTCCGAAAGGTGCTCGGCCGCGCCGTCGCCGTCGCCCTCACCCTCACCCTCGCCGTCGCTGCTGTCGCTGTCGGCCGGGCCGTCGCCGTTGGGGCTCGCTCCGCCGCCTTCGAGGGCCTTGGCCACATCGAAACCGCCGCCGTGGTCGACGACCTCGATCACGGCGAGCCCGTTGTCCACACCGACGCGGACCTCGTAGTCGTCGTCCGCGGTCGCGTGCGCGAGCACGTTCGCGCAGGCCTCGGTCAACGCGAGCTCGACATCGGCGATGCAGTCCGGCGAGACACCGAGCACGGTGAGCGCCTGCGCACAGATTCTCCGGACGATCGGAATGGAGATCTCGTCCCGGGGCAGCGACAGACCCAGCTTGATCTCCACGTCGCTCGGTGTACCCCCGGCGGTCCGTCAGCAACCAGCGACGACTGCGACGACGACCACATCGACGTCAACGACGACGAGCGCGCTGACGACGAGCGCGCTGACGACGAGCGCGCTGACGACGAGCGCGCCGGGGACGAGGATGTCAGGTCAGTGCGCTGATGATCGCCCGCGCGAGATCCGTCCCCGAGCGCCAGGCCGACTCCACCCGGGGTTCGCCCCAGCCGTCGCCGGCCAGGCCCACCCGGGCCGCGCCGAAGAAGTACGTCTCCTCCCGGGGTGCGGCCGGGCGGGCGAACGTCCAGCGCTGCACGTAGGTCCAGTCGGGTTCGGCCGGTATGCCGAGCAGCCGCCGCAACGCCTCGGTGAGCGCCGGCGCGGCCGCCGGTGGGTCAGTGAGCCGGCCGGCGGCGAACTGGGCGGTCGAGTGCGCGACCAGCACGGGCGCGTTGTCGCCGCGGCGGCGTCCGTCGTCGGCGATCCACTCGATGGTCGGATCCCGGTGGACGAAGGCGCCGTCGATCGGTGACCACCGCCGGGTGGACCAGCCGGCGAGCAGGGCGAGAACCGGCGTCCAGGCCCGTCCGAGCAGGGCGGCGCGTTCGGCGGGTAGCTCGGGAGCGAGATGGCGCAGGGCCTGTGGGTCGGGCATCGCCAGGACGACGGCGTCCACCGGCTCGCCGTCCACCATCGGCCCCGGCTCCACCGTGGTGACCGGGGACGAGTGCGACACTCGGACCCCACCGCGGGCGGCCAGGTCGGCCACCAGGGAACGAATGCCGCGAGGGGCCGCGTACCGCAGCGGGCCCGGCACCGCGGCGGAGATCGTGCGGGACGGGCCGTCGATCACGGGGAATCGCGTCGTCCAGGGCCGAACGAGGCCGCGGGTGAGCCAGTCGTCGACGATCTCCAGGAAGTCGGGGCCGCGGGCGGTGAAGTACGACGCGCCGGAGTCGACGATCCGGCCGTCGATCCACCGGGACGCCATCCGGCCGCCGACCACCCGGCCGCGGTCACGTACCTCGACCTCGATGCCGTGGGCCCGAAGCTCCCGCGCACAGGCGATCCCCGCGATCCCACCACCTGCGACGACGACTTTTGACACGTTCCAACCGTCCTGGGTAGATCTTCCTCTCCGAAGCGACCCGAAGCTGGTGTGGAGCGGGCGGGCCGCGACGTCATCGTGCCCCGACCGGCAGCCGCGGGACGTCCCCGGCGGGCGCTTGGGTGCCGATCGGAGGGAAAACACCCGTACGGAAGGGGGGAACCCCGCGTGCCGGGTGACGACGACGCGGCCGGCGCCCCGTCGGACCGTGATCGGCCCGCCATCGACCCGTGATCGACCCGCGATCGGCATGCGGGCGGTGGCGCATGTCGGGAGGTGCCCCGACGCGCTGATGCCCTAGCCTTACCGCCTAGCCCTGTCGCGTTCCACCGAGCCGCTCGCGGTCCGCGGAACCCGATCTTTGCTCATCTGCCCGCGCGGCGTCCGGCGCTGCGCGGGCCCGGCCGCGGAGGCTCCCCGATCGCCCGCCGTACGACGCCCAGCCGTCCCGAATCCCGTTCCGACCAGGTGCCGGCCGTCGGACCGCGCCAGCCCTGCCCGTGTGGCTCCGGCCGGCGGTACAAGGCGTGCCATGGCGAGCGGACCCGTCCGGCGCCGGTGCTGCGCCCGTTCCAGGGCCGGCAGGACGAGCCCGACCTGGTCGCGTTGCGGGAGTTCGTCCCCAGCGCGACCGCCCCGCTGACGCTGTCGGCGGAGCACCTCAACGCCCACCCCGATCATGCGGACCGGCGGATCATCCTGGGCACGCTGCTCCCGCAGGCCGCGCCCGCGGTGGTCCGTGACGACGGCGAGATCCTGCTCGCGATGCAGACCCTGGTCAGTGGTCTGGACCCGGCGGCCGATCTCGCCGGCGCGCTGCTCGCGGCCCTCGACGCGAAGCCCGGAACGGTGGTGGAGGGCCCGCCGGCCTCCGCGCTGGCGGCTGTGGAACAGCTGCCCGGGGGCCTCGCCGAGCTGCCCCGGCTCGCCGACCTGCTCGACCCGGCCCCGCTGGAGGTGACCGTCCACTCAGGTTTCACCTGGTGGATTCCCTCGTCGGAGGGGGCGGAGCCCAACGCGGAGGTCGCCGCGAGCCTGGACCGGGCCAACGCGACCGTCGTCCCGACCACACGGCTGGAGTCCGTGCCGGCGGCCTACTGGTGCAACCCGGGCGACCGGCTGCACCTGCGGTGGGCACTGCCGCTCGGCAGCGGTGGCGATGGGGATGGCGGCGGCGAGTCGTCGCGGGCGCTGTCATCCTCGCGTGATCTCACCGAGGAGGCGCTGCTCGACGCACTGGCCCGGCTGTCCGCCGCCGGCCAGCTCAGCGTTGGTGAAGGGTCACGTTTCGTGGGATCCTTCCGCGCGGACGGTCTGGTCGTGCCGGTCTGGGACCTGGCTCCCGGCGCGGACGCCGAATCCTGCGAGAAGCCCGCGGCAGCGCTCTGGGTGGCGCTGCGGGAGACCGTCGCCGACGCGCGCGCCCTCACGCCGCAGGAGCGGCGGGTCCGCGCCGGCGTGGTCGGGCGCACGCTCACCCTCCGCTAGGCCGGCGGTGGCGTTCTCGGAACCGCTCGGCGGGGAATCGCCGAGCGGCCTCTTCGACGTGGTCGTGCTGGGCGCCGGACCGGCGGGCACGACCGCCGCGCGGGCGGCCGCCGAGGCGGGCGCCCGCGTCTGCCTGCTCGAACGCATGGACGTCCCGCGTTACAAGACGTGCGGTGGTGGGCTCGTCGGCCTGTCGATGGACCACGCTCGGATCGACCTCGCCCCGCTGGTCCGCGCGCGGGTGGACGCGCTCACCATGACCCTGGACGGACACCGCACCTTCACCCGGCGCCGCCGTGACGGCCAGCCGCTGCTGTCGATGGTGATGCGTTCCGAGCTGGACGCGGCGCTGCTCGACGCGGCGAAGGCGGCCGGTGTCGAGGTCCGCACCGGCACGCACGTCACCGGCCTGCGTGAGGACGACACCGGGCCGGGGAGCCCCGCGGTGACGGTGCAGGTCCGCTCCGGACCGGCGATCCACGGGCGGGTCGTCGTCGGGGCGGACGGCACCTCCGGCCGGGCCGGCACCTTCGTCGGCGTCACCTGCGACCAGGTGGATGTCGGTCTCGAAGGCGAGTTCGAGGTGTCCGCCGCCGTGGCCGCCGAATGGTCCGGGCGCATGCTGCTCGACTGGGGGCCGGTACCGGGGTCGTACGGCTGGGTCTTCCCCAAAGGCCGGGTGCTCACGGTCGGCGTCATCGGCAGCCGGGACGAAGGCCCGGCGCTGCGCAGCTACTACCAGGCGTTCGTCGACCGGCTCGGCCTCACCGACGCGCCCAGGTTGCACGACTCCGGCCACCTCACCCGAGTGCGGTCCGAGAGCTCCCCGCTCCGGCGCGGCCGGGTGATCGTCGCCGGCGACGCCGCCGGCCTGCTCGATCCGTGGACGCGGGAGGGCATCTCCTTCGCACTCCGCTCCGGTCGGCTCGCCGGTACCAGCGCCGCCGCGGGCGCCGCCGGCGACCTGGGCGCGCTCGAGCGCTATCCGGCCCGGATCGGGGACGTCCTCGGCCCCGAGATCACCGCCGGCCGTTCGGTGCTGGCTGCCTTCGCCCGGCGTCCCGCGTTGATGCACGCGATGATGGTCGGCGTGCCCGGCACCTTCGGCCTGTTCAGCCGAATCGTCGAGGGCCGTTCCACCGTGGCGCGCCAGCTGCGTCGTCCCGGTGTGGCCGCCGCGGTGGCCGCGCTCGCGAGGTGACCGGGATGGTCGGGATGGCCGACACGGTCGGGATGGTCGGGATGGCCGGGCGGGCGCGTCAGTGGAAGCGTTCGGCCACCGCTCCCGCGATCTCCTCGTAGGCCCGGCGGGTCTCCCGCCGGAGGAGGTCGAGAACGATGGGACCGCCGGCGGCGAGATGCGGGTCGAACGGCACCCGGACCACCTGGCGGGTCCGCGCCGCGAAGTGCTCCTCGAGCGCGTCGACGTCCACCGCCTCACCGGCCTGCGGAAACATGGTGATCACGGTGATGGCCTCGCTCACGTGGGCGTGGTGCCCATGCGCGTCCAGCCAGTCGAGGGTGCCGCTGGCACTGGCGCCACCGTCCGCGCTCGCGTTGCTGACGATCACCAGGGTGTCGGCGAGCTCCAGGACCGGGCGCATCGCGCTGTGCACCATGCCGGTGCCGCAGTCCGTGAGCAGGATCGAGTAGTGCCGCTGGAGCAGATCGTCGATCGCCCGGTAGTCCTCGTCGGAGAAGGCGTCGGAGATCTCCGGGTCGCTGGCCGAGGCCAGCACCTCCAGCCGCGACTCGGACTGCGAAAGATACCGACGGACATCCACGTAACGGTGTAGTCGATCGGCGTCCGCGAGCAGGTCGCGGACGGTGTGGCGGGTCGTTCGCGACAGGCGCGTCCCCAGCGTTCCGCGGTCGGGGTTCGCGTCGATCGCCACAACCCGGTCGCCGCGCAGGCTCGCCAGCGTGGATCCGACCGCGGCCGTGGTCGTGGTCTTGCCGACGCCGCCCTTGAGGGAAAGCACAGCGATGCGGTGACAGTCGTCCAGGGGCGTGCGGACCCGGCCGATCAGCCGCCGGTAGCGAGCCTCCTCGGGGGACGGGCCTGGATTGAGCGTGCCCGCGGACACCTGGTAAAGCAGCCGGCGCCACCCACGGGACGCGGTGTCCGGCCCGGCGGGCAGCAGCGCGTCCGCGGGCAGCCCGCCGTAGGGGTCGGCCGGATGATCACCATAGGGCTCGTCGTACGGCTCGTCATACGGCTCGAAACGTGGCGAAGGCTGGTCCCAGTCCTGCTCCCGCGCCTGCGGCTCGTCGTGAGGCAGATCGCTGCGGGGATGCCGGCCCGCGGCGACGATGGGGTAGTCGTGTGGCTCTGTCGAGTAACCGGGCCGCCCCGTCGAGGTCGCGTAGCCAGGTCGATCCGCCTGGTGATCGGGCGGCTCCGTCGAGCCGGCCGGCTCCGCCGGTGGGGGCTCGCGCAGCCAGGACGCCACCCGCCCGGAGCGGTAGGGATCGGTTCTCGGCGCGGTCGAGGCCCCGGTGGACCCGGGTGGCGGCGGTGGGGCGGCATAGCCCGGCGGCGGGAGCGGAGGGGGCGGGGGCGGAAGCAGTGGTGGAGGCGGTGGCGGCGCCGCGTAGCCGGGGGGCGACAGCGGCGGAGGGGGCGACAGCGGCGGCGACGACTGAGGCGGCGACAGCGGCGGAGGCGGCGCGGGATAGAGCGTGGACGGCCGGTACTCGCCCGTGGCTCCCGGCGGCAGGCCGTGATCGAGAAGCGGATCGAACGTCCGCGTCGGCACTCCGTCGATCAGGCGAGCCGGTTTTGCCGGCGGAGCAGGCGGGATCGCCGTGTCGTTGTAGGCCGTGTCGTGGTATCCGGGCCGCAGCGACGGCCAGGTGTCCACTCCCGGCCGCGCGGGTGGTGGTGGTGGCGAGTAGAGCGGCTGCGGCGGCGCCGGCAGAGCGGAAGTCGGGCTGGGATGGGCGGAGCTCGGGTTCGGCTGGGCTGCGTTCGGGTTCGGCAGAGCGGCCGGCCCGGCGAGGGCGGTTGGTTGCGGCGGGTCCGCGGCCTGCGACCAGCTCGGGGACTGCGACCAGACGGGCGGTTGCGACCAGCCCGGTTCGCTCGGACGGTCCGGGCCACCAACCTCGATTCCGCCTACCTCGATGCCGCCGAGGCCACTGCCCGCGGCCGTTACCGCGGTTGACCCGACACCGAGGCCGGCACCATTCACGCCGGCACCATGCACGCCGGCACCATGCACGCCACCGACGTCGATCCCGCCGACGTCCACCCCGCCGACCTGCACGCCGCCCACGTCGATCGCGTCGCGGTCGTTCCTGGGCCGGTCAGGCATGCGGATGTCGTACGCCCCGGTCACCTCCACGGACATGCCACCGGAAGGCGACGGGTGGCTCCCGCCACCGATGTCGTCGGTCCTGTTCATGGTCGCCTGCTCATGATCCTGCCTGAGATGTACGGCCGCCCTGTGACGAAATCACACGGTTGCGCCTGACTCGGCACACTGTCCAGCCTTGATCCTCCGTTCGGGCGGTCAACAACGGACGCTCATCCAGGATGACACGACTCTCCACGCCCTGACACGGCACGGTCCGTGGCCACCGGACCATGCCGCGTCAACGGTGGGTGGACTCGCTGCGCGCCAGGCGGGCGACCCGGGCGGCGAAGAGGCCCGCGCCGAAGCCATTGTCGATGTTGCAGACGACAATTCCCGGCGCGCACGAGGTGAGCATGCCGAGCAGGGCGGAGAGCCCACCGAAGCTCGCCCCGTACCCCACGCTGGTCGGCACAGCGACCAGCGGAGTGCCGACCAGGCCGCCGATGACGCTGGGCAGTGCGCCTTCCATCCCCGCCACCACGACCAGGCAGTCGGCGCGCTCCAGCGCCGGGCGCGCGGCCAGTACGCGGTGCAGCCCGGCCACCCCGACATCGCGCACCATCTCGACGCCGGCTCCCGCGGCGGCGGCGGTCATCGCGGCCTCCTCGGCGACAGGGGCGTCCGAGGTGCCGGCGGCGACCACCACGACCAGTCCACGAGGCTCGGGCAGCGGACCGACGACCACCGTCGCCGGACGTCGATCGCCCGCGAGCGGGCTGCCCGCGAGCTGGTTCGTGGTCGGCGGCTCTGCGCCGGAGCTGACCTGGGCATCCGGCCAGCGTTCGCGTAGGGCCGCGACCGTGACATGATCCGCGCGGGTCACCAGGGTGGGCCGGGTGACGCCCGAGGCCCGGCGCAGCGCATCGACGATGCCGACGGTCTCCGCCGCGGTCTTGCCCGCCCCGAAGACCACTTCAGGATCACCGGTGCGGATCCCCCGGTGGGTGTCGACGCGGGCGTAGCCGAGATCGCGGAAGCCCGAGCCGTCGGCGCCCAGCGGGCCGGCGGCCAGCTCGGCCGCCGCGGCCTCGGGGTCGACCTGTCCGGTGGAGACGGCCTTCAACAGGTTCCGCAGACTTTCGGGGTCCATGGCGCCGATGCTGCCACTGTTGCCGAGATCGGTGAGTGATCATTCGAGCCGATGCGGTCGGGGGGCCGTGGGCACGAGTCAGCGAGGGACGAGACTCAGCGGTAGAGAGTCCATACCGCGTGATCGGCGCCCGAGCGCAGGCTGTCGAGCCGGACCGCGAACTGGGCCGCGGCGCTCGGGCGGCTGGCGAGCATCGGGACCACGCTCGTGACGAGCTTCAGCTCCCGCACCGCCCGCAGCGCCGGGAATCCGTCCCAGGCGGTCACGTCGAAGCCGTAGGCGCGGGCGAGCTCCGCCGAGGCGGCGGGCGGGCGCCCGAACCGCAACGGGCCCAACGCCACCGGCACCAGATCCCACTCGGCCGGCCCGTGGCAGGTCGCGTCGAAGTCGCAGATCACGATTTCGCCGGAGGCCGAGTGGATCAGATTGCCCAGGTGCGCGTCCCCGTGGATGACGGACCGCGGTAACTCGTACCTGACGGCGCCGAGCGCCTCCTCCACCCGGCTGACGAGGCCTTCGAGGAACGTCCGGTCCCGGGGCGCGAGGCCCTCCGCGTCGTCCAGGCGCCGGCGGACGTCGTCCAGCGGATCCCAGGCCGGCAGCGGCGGCTCGGGTGGTTCCAGCGCGTGCAGGCGGCGCAGGATCGTGGCCAGCGCGTGGGCGGAGCGCACCGCACCCTGATCGGCGTCGACCCGATCGGCGTCGACCCGATCGGCGCCACGCGGACCGGCATCGACCGGATTGGCGTCGCCCGCGCCGGCGTCGCACCAGATCGTGGCCACGTAGTCGTCCACCCGGACCGGTGCGGGCACGCCGGGCAGCAGCCGCACGACGGGCATCCCGTGGTCGGCCAGCCAGCGTGCGACCTGGACGACCTTCTCGACCCGGTGGTGCATCGCGCTGGAGGTGGCGATCCGCACGATCGCCCCGGCGTGCGGCAGCCGGTAGACCGCGTTGACGGTCAGCTTGATCGGTTCGGCGTCACGGTCATCGATCCCGACACTGGCGCAGACGCGGTGCAGCGCCTGCCGGGAGCGCGCCGCGGTGAAGCGACCATCGGACCGCTCCGGACGCTGCATCGGTGCCGCGGGCGTGGTGGGGTCAGATGTCCGCGATGGGTCAGACGTCCGGTGTGGGGGCTGCCGGGACCACACCGGGCTCCGGCCGTTGCCTGGCCGCCGAGCGCTGCCAGTCCCGGATCAGGGCGGCCAGCTCCCGTACCTGGCGCACCTCGCCGTGTGGGGCGGTGGCCGCCAGCAGCTGATCCGCCCGGCTGGAGACCGAGGCGACCGTGCGACCCCAGGAGATCCGGATCGCCTCGGTCGCGAGCTCGCAGACGCCGTCGAGCTCCAGCCTGCCCTGGCGGGCCAGCGCCAGCGCCAGGTCGAACCGGATGACCGAGCGGAAGCCGGGGGCGTCCATGCTGTCCAGGCTGGGCAGCGCGATATCGGCGTGTTCCTGGGCCGCGCGCGGCCGCCCCAGCAGGCAGAGCGCCGTCGTGGCGTTGTAGGAGACCTCCACCGGGTGGAAGGTGTCGAAGCTGGGCCCTGGGCGGCCCCAGCGCTCCGCCGGGATCGTGTCCGCGAGGTCGTAGGCCTGCTCCAGACTGGCCGCGGCGCCGCGCAGGTCGCCCATGGCCGCGAGCGCACGCGCCTCCTGGCAGACCAGGCGGGCCCGCACCGGCCCGGGCCCGACGTGGCGCAGGCCGTCCCGGGCCAGGCGCAGCGCCTCGTTCGGGCGCCCCCCGTAGAACTCGTTCACGGCACCGACCTCACGGGAGGAGCCGCACAGCGGGCCGTCGCCCGCCTCGACACCGGCCAGGTAGCCCTCGCTGGCGAGGGCGCGGGCGGAGGCGACATCGCCCTGTTTGAAGGCGGCGTCGGCGCCCAGCACCGCGACCCGGCCGGCGAGCACGAGCAGCTGGTGGGAGTCCTCCGTCGCCATCGAGCGCCGGCCGAGGCGTTCCAGGCCGCGCCGCAGCCGGGCTGTCCGGGCCCGAACGTGGGCGGGCGGTACGACCTCGTGGGTGTCCATGAGCTCGCCCAGGGCGTCGTTCGCGCGCTCGAGGGCAAGCTGTACGGGGCTGGCCGCGAGCACGTCCGCCACCTCCATGATCGGGCTCTGGGTCAGCAGCGCGCTCACGATGGCCGCGCCCGCGCCCAGGTGAAGCTGTCTGCGGTCCGGGTTGGTGCCGTCACCCGCCGGGGGGCCGGCGGCGAGATCCTCGGGGGCCTGGCGGCCGGGGGGCTGGGCCGGGTAGTCCTCGGGCCTGTCGTCGGGGGGAGTTCGGGCCGGGGGAATGAAGATCTCGTCGTGTGCCGGCGCTGCCGGCGGCGGGGGTCCGTCCGACTGCGGCATGACCTTGTCCTTCCTGTGTGCCACGAGGCGCCTTCGTGACCTTGCTCCGTCAAGCTAGGTGACAGAAACGGCTGCCCGCCGGCTCACCGATGGACGGCCACCGGGTAGACCACGTTGATCGCCTGCTCGCGTCGCCGCGCTGTTGCCGGCGGCCGCTCCCCGTGCCGTTGCTGACGCCCGTGCGGACGCCATCGCCGGACGGCGGGTGCGAGTGTCGCGTGCACGGCTCGATGCTACGGGTCGCAGGTGTCCGACAGTGACGGGCTTGTGTCACAGCAATGTGGCCTGTCGGGGGTTGTGTCAATGGTGTTGGAGTGGAGTTTTTGGGTGATCTCCTGGTGATCCCCTGCCCGCTCCGAGCCGTTCGCCCTCTGCGGCATATGTAACGTTTGACCAGGTCGTTGGTCTCTATATCGCCAGTCTGCGGGTGGTAAAACTCCCGATTCGAGGGTGGATGGGTTGGATGGATGTGGGTCGTCCAGGGATGCCGCTGCGGCGGGCCCGGCCCCGGTCTGGCGGCCGGGCGAGGCGAGCTGCACATGTGGCGCCGTTGCCGGCGATCGGGGGAGCCGGGTCGGTAGCCTCAGTCCCGTGGTCGTCGAACTGTCCGCGCGGTGCCACCGGGGGCTCCGTGGTCGCTGATTCGGCGAGTCTCGCTGGCGGCGACGCGCTGGTGGCCCCACGGCGGGCGCTGCCAACGAGTGACATCGAGCTGGCCCGTGACCTTGAGGGCCTCGCGCATCGGGCGTGGCCGCCGCTGCGGGAACGGAACTTCGCGGGCTGGGTTCTGCGCGAGTCCGCCGGTTCGTCGCGCCGGGGGAACTCGGTGTGGGCCCGCGGCGATGTTCCCGACCTCGCGGATGGTCTTCGTGTGGTCCGATCCTTCTACGAGGCCGCGGGCCTGCCGGCCACGTTCCAGGTAACCCCGGTTGCTCGCCCCGCCGGCCTGCTGGACGCACTCGACGACGCCGGCTACGACGATGCCGGGCCCACCGATGTCTGCGTCGCACCGCTCACCGGCCTGCTTGTGACCAGGCCCGATCCGGCGGGTGCCCGTCTCGAGATCACCTGTGCCGATCGTCCCGACGCGCGATGGATCGGGGTGGCCGGCCAGGTGCTCACGACCTTCGCCGCGCAGCTCACCGGCTCACTCGCCGTTCTGACGGCGATGAGGCTGCCGCAGCGCTACCTCACGCTGCTCCTTGACGGCAACCCGGTCGGCGTCGGGCGCGGCGTGCTCGACCGCGGCTGGCTGGGCATCTACAGCATGGCGACGCTGCCCGTCGCGCGAGGCCTCGGCGTCGCGGGGCGAGTGCTCGCGGAGCTCGCACGCTGGGCTCGCGAGGGTGGGGCCGACCAGGCGTACCTGCAGGTGGAGCGGGACAGCGCTGACGCCCGGGGGCTCTACACCCGGCGCGGCTTCCGCCCGGTCTACGAGTACAGCTACCGGCGGCTGCCCGTACCGGCCGCGGCCGGGCACGGCGTCGGATCAGCCGTCGGCTCCGGCACGGGGTCAGGTGCTGGATCGGCTGCTGGCTCGGGTGGCGAAGCATGAGCGAGCCACTCACGGAACTGTTCGCCGCCGGCGGGCCGACCCGGGTGATGGGCATCGTCAACGTCACCCCCGACTCCTTCTCGGACGGTGGGGCCTATCCGGACCCCACCGACGCGGTGCGTGCCGGCCAGCTCATGGTCGAGCAGGGCGCCGATCTCGTGGACGTCGGCGGCGAGTCGACCCGCCCGGGTGCGCCCCGGGTGGTCGCCAGTGAGGAGCTGCGGCGGGTGCTTCCAGTGGTCGCCACGCTGGCCGCCGCCGGTGTTCCGGTGAGCATCGACACGAGCCGGGCGTCGGTGGCCGCCGCCGCCGTGGACTCCGGCGCGGTGCTGGTGAACGACGTCTCCTGCGGGATGAACGCCGAGCTGTTGCGCATCGTCGCGGACCGGGGCGTGCACTACGTCCTCATGCACTCGCGCGGGTCCAGCGCGCAGATGGGCGAGCTCGCCGTCTACGACGATGTCGTCACCGACGTGGTGAGCGAGCTCGCCGCCCGGCTGGAGGTCGTGCTGGCCGCCGGCATCGCCGAGGACAAGGTGATCATCGATCCCGGCATCGGGTTCGCCAAGACCGCGGCCCACAACTGGGCACTGCTGGCGGATCTCGGACCGCTGGCCGCCCTCGGCCGGCCCCTGCTGGTCGGCACCTCCCGCAAGACCTTCCTCGGCGCGGTGCTGCACGAGCCGGGCAAACCGGTGCGCCCGCCGGTGGAACGTGACGACGCCACCCAGGCCACGACCGTTCTGCTGGCCGCCGCGGGGGTCTGGGCGGTGCGGGTGCACGCGGTCCGGCCCGCGGTGGACGGCATTCGGGTGGAACGGGCATGGCGTAGCGCCGCCGCCGCCGCAGCGACGGCGGCAGCGAGTGTCGGCCGACCGGCGGCGCCGTTCCATTGAGCCTTTTCCGTCTTCAACGAGGACTGTGGGGGTCACGATGACGGGTCAGCCAGCCGGCGGGCCGCCGGGACGCGACCGCTCCGGCGGCGGCGTCCACCACGACCGGATCACGCTGGCCGGTCTGCGGGTGCACGGCCGCCACGGGGTGCTCCCCGCGGAACGCGAGCTCGGGCAGTTCTTCGTCATCGACGCCACTCTCTGGCTGGACACCGGGCCGGCGGCGGCGACCGACGACCTCTCGCTGACCGTGCACTACGGCGAGCTGGCCGAGGCGCTGGCCGGAATCGTCGCGGGTGAGCCGGTCGACCTGCTGGAGACCCTGGCGCACCGGCTGGTCCGGGCCTGCCTGGCCCAGCCGCTGGTCAGCGCGGCCGAGGTCACCGTGCACAAGCCCGCGGCACCGATCTCGGTTCCCTTCGCGGACGTCGCCGTGACCGTCGCGCGCTCCCGGCACGACCAGGAGCTGCACGGCCAGGAGTCGCAGGACCGGGAGCTGCGCGACCGGGAGCTGCGCGACCGAGAGCTGCACGCCCAGGAGGGCAGGCACATCCAGGAGCACACACACGGGCACGCGGTGGTGGCGATCGGTTCCAACATCGGTGACCGGCTCGGCTTCCTGCGCGGCGCGGTGCGGGAGCTCGACGCCAGGCTCGGTGTGCTCGCGGTGTCGCCCGTGTACGAGACCGACCCGGTCGGCGGCCCCGAGCAGGACGACTACCTCAACGCGGTCGTGCTGGTCGCGGCCGCCCCGCCCGGGGAGCTGCTCGCTGCGGCGCGGGCCGCCGAACAGGCCGCCGCCCGGGAACGCACCGTCCGCTGGGGGCCGCGGACCCTCGACGTGGACATCATCGCCTGCGGCGACCTCCGCAGCGACGACCCCGACATCCTGCTGCCGCACCCGCGTGCGCAGGACCGCCTGTTCGTCTGCGTTCCCTGGCTGGACGTCGACCCTGGCGCCACCCTGGTCGGGCACGGCCGGGTGGCCGATCTCGTGGCGGCGCTGAGCGCGGTTCCCGGCGCCGTCGCGCCCCGACGGACATCCCACGGCCTGCTCACACCCCACGACCTGCCGGGACCGGAGCGGTGAGGCCGACCCGGGTGTGGGACCTCCTCTCAGTCGCGGTCGTCGTCGGCGCGGCGGTCTACCTGCTGTTGTGGTGGCGCTACCAGTCGCTGCCGCAGATCCCGCCGACGACGTCGCTGTCCGTCCTGCTGGTCGGGCTGATCGAGCTGCAGACCGCGTCGCTGACGAAACGGCGCCTCGCCGGGCGCCCGGGGACCCGCCCGATCCTGCCGCTGACCGTCGCCCGGCTCGCCGCCCTGGCCAAGGCGACCTCGGTCGTCGCCGCGGCGCTGATCGGAGGCTGGACGGCCCTGCTCGCCTACACCGCCCCGCGCACGGGTGACTTCGGAACGGCCGGCGGGGACGCTCTCGCCGCGGGTCTCGGCCTGGCGGCCACGGCCGTTCTCCTGGCTGGTGGGCTCGTCCTCGAACGTGCCTGCCGGATCCGCGACCGCTGACGGCAGGCTACCCTTTGGTCGGGTGTGCCCTCGTTGGTCATGATGCCTCGTTGACCGTGACGTCTCGTCGGTCATGGTGCGTCGTTGGTCATGGTGTGTAGCCGGAGATGCGGCTGCAGGAGGGCGGCGCCCCTGACCGGAAGGGGACGGGCGTGGTCTCTCAAGGCCAGGACACGTTCTCCGGGCGCGGCGGCACCGCCGGCGGTCCTGGCGACGGGGCCGGCCAGCCGGTGGATGTGGGGCGCCCGCGCCAGGCCGGATCGCGCCTGGTCAGCTTCGGCAACCTCCGGACCGCTCCGGTCAGGGAGCCCCCGGGCGGTGCGCGCCCGGGGCGGGCGGGCTTCGATCCGGCCGAGCTGGTCACCGAACCGGCGCCGGGCGCCTACCACCCAGGCCAGGACGAGGACGAGCCCACCGTGCGGCCGGGTTCCGCCGCACGGCCTGGTCCTACCCCGCGTCCGGGTCCTGCCCCGCGGCCCGGTCCTGCTCCGAGTCCCGGCTCCACTGCGCGGCCGGGTCCTGCCGGGCGGCCCGGTCCCACTCCGCGGCCCGGCCCCGCCGGGCCATCCCAGGGGCCACCCCGAGCGGCCGGGCTGGAAAGTGTCAGCACCACCGGCTACCACGATCGTGTGGCCGATGAGCCGCCTCCGGGATGGCCGTACCCGGGCCAGCCGGAACGGCCCCGGTCCCGCCGACCCGTCGTGGACCAGCCACGCCCCATGGACCAGCCACGCCCCATGGGCCGTGATCGCTCCATGGACCGTGATCGTCCCGTGGACCGGCCTCGTCCCGCGGCTCGGGCCCGACCCCGGCGGGCGCTGACCGTTTTCAAGGCCGTGCTGGTCTGCGTGGTGCTCGTGGTCGGTGTCTCGATCGGCCGGGCGCTGGCTCAGCCCGGGGACCAGGGTGTTCCCTCCAAGCTGGCCGACTGGGCTCGGGACAACCATCTCTCCGTCGTGGTGGACAAGGTCAAAGAGCTTCGTTGACCAGCTGGGACCCTCCAGTAGCGCCTGCGGTTACCGTCATCAGGGTGTCCCCGTCGACAGGCCGGGTTTCGGGCCCGCCCGGAGCGCTGGCCGCCTGGCTTCGCGAACTGCCGGACGAGGCCCTGGTCTGGCTGTTCAGGCTTCGGCCGGATCTTGCCACGCCCCCGCCGCCCGACTTCGACATTCTGGCTGCCCGGCTGGAGATCCGTGGCAGCGTGAGCCGTGCGCTGGAACGGATGGACACGTTCACGCTCGAGGTCGTCGAGGCGCTGACGGTGCTGCCCAGCCCGGTGTCCTTCCGTGCTCTGACCGAGTTCTGCGGCGGCCTCGACCTGCGGGAGACGATCGACAGTCTGCGGGAACGCGCTGTCGTGTGGGGCCCGGACGAGGCGATCCGGCTGGTCGGGGTGGCCGTGGACCTGCTCGGCGGGCGGCCGCTCGGGCTGGGCCACCCGGCGCGCAGGTGCCTGGCCGCCTACCGGCTGCCGCAGCTCGCGCGGCTCGCCGGCGCGGTCGGCCTGCCCGAGGCGGTCTCGGCCGGGGCGAACGGCCGGAACCTGGGGCAGTCCGTGGAGCAGAGCCGGCGAGACGCCCTGATCGAAATGATCTCCGCGGTCCTGGCTGATCCCGCTCGGGTGTCCGCGCTGCTAGACCAGTGCTCCCCGCGGGCCCGCCACGTCGCCGAACGGCTGGCGGGCGGCCCTGCGCTCGGCGCCACGAACGATGCCGAGCGGCTGCTCGACGTCGGCGCCGCCCGCACCCCGGTCGAGGAGCTGCTGGCCCGCGGGCTGATCGTCGGTGTCGAGCCCGGCACCGTCGAGCTTCCCAGGGAGGTCGGCCTGCTGCTGCGCGGGGACCGGCCGGCGGGGGAGCTGCATCCGGCGCCGCCCGAGGTGGGCGGCCGGGCCGTGAGCGCGGACTCCGTCGACCCGTCCGCGGCGCTGGCCGCCGACGCCCTGGTGCGTGCTGTGACGACCCTGCTGACGGCCTGGGGAAGCACACCGGTGACGCCGCTGCGCTCGGGTGGTCTCAGTGTCCGTGACCTGCGCAACAGCGCGAGGCTGATGGATCTCCCGGAGCCGCACGCGGCGGTCGTCATCGAGACGGCGGCCGCCGCCGGCCTGGTGGACGCCACGCCCGGAACCGACGTCCAGTTCGTACCGACGAACACCTACGACCGGTGGTGCACCGAGCCGGTCGCGATGCGCTGGGCCATCCTGGCCGACGGCTGGCTGCGTTCGCCGTCGGCGTCCTGGCTGGTGGGCGGGCGTGACGACCGTGGTCGCCAGTACGCGGCGATGTCGTTCGACACCCGCCGCCCCGGTGTCGCCGAGCTGCGCGCCGAGGTGCTGCGCGCCGTTCTCGCGGCACCGGACGGGATCGCGCCGACCCCCGAGGCGGTCCGCGCTCGGCTCGGCTGGCATTCGCCCCGCCGGACCGGCGCGCTGTTCGACGGCGTGGTGGACGGGACACTCGTCGAGGCGGAGCTGTTCGGGTTCACCGGGCGCGGTGCGCCGAGCACGCTCGGGCGGCTGGTCGCGACCCGTGACGCATCCCAGGACGACCTCAGCCACCTGCTCGCGGACGCGATGGCCCCGTTGCTGCCGGAGCCGGTGGAGGAGCTGCTCATCCAGGCGGATCTGACCGCCGTCGCGCCCGGCCCGCTGGTCCCCCGGGTGGCGGCCGAGCTGGCCCGGATGGCCGACATCGAGTCGGCGGGCGCGGCGACCGTCTACCGCTTCACCGAGAGCTCGCTGCGCCGGGCGCTGGACGCCGGAAGCTCCGCCGAGGACCTGCATTTCCTGCTCGGCCAGCTCGCCCGCGGTGGCGTCCCGCAGACGCTGACCTACCTCATCGACGACACGGCCCGCCGGCATGGGCGGCTGCGTTCCGGGCCGGCGGCGTCCTACCTGCGCTGCGACGATACGGCGCTGCTCACCGAGGTGGTCGCGTCGCGCCACACCCAGGCACTGGCGATGCGCCGGGTGGCACCGACGATCGTCATCTCCGCCCTGCCGGTGGCCGAGCTGCTGGACGGGCTGCGCGCGGCCGGTTTCGCCCCGGTCGCCGAGGGGCCGGACGGGCGGATCGTGCTGCCCCGCCCCGAAATCCACCGGACGCCGGCCCGCATCCGGGTCGCCACCGCCGGGCCGACCGGGAACCGGGGCAACCAGCTGCGGGACGTCGTCCGGCTGGTGCGGCGCGGTGACGAGAGCGCGCGGGCCGCTCAGGCGGCGCGGGAGCTGGCCGGTGAGGAGCTCGCGTCGGTCCGCTCCGCTCCGCTCATCCTGGTGACACTGCAGGGTGCGGTGCGCGATGGCCGGCGTGTCCTGCTCGGGTACGTCGACCAGCAGGGAACACCCAGCGACCGGATCGTCCGTCCGTCGTCGCTGGACGGCGGCTGGCTGACCGCCTGGGACGAACGCAGCGCGGCCCCCCGCCGCTTCGCACTGCATCGGATCACCCGGGTCGCGGACCTCGACGGCTCGTTCGAAGGACCGCCGAGGCCACCGGCGCCGGAGACCGGCGACTGGGTGGTTCCGCCGGTTGCCGATGCCGATGCCGATGCCGACGCCGACCCAGCCGACGACGAGCCGGCCTGACCTTCCCGACGGGACTGGACCGGACCGGACCGGACTGGACTGGATCGGATCGGCGCCGGCGCCGGCGCCGGCGGGCGGACGGGCGGGGAGTGGGTGTTGGTTGCCGCTGGTTGTACCGTCGAGTGCGGTGGATGTGACAACAGCGGAAGGCGGTGGCGGGCTTTGCCGGATGGGCCCCTGATCGTCCAGTCGGACAAGACCCTGCTCCTGGAGGTCGATCACCCGCTCGCCGGGCGGGCCCGTGCGTCGATCGCGCCCTTCGCCGAGCTGGAGCGTTCCCCCGAGCACGTGCACACCTACCGGGTCACGCCGCTCGCGCTGTGGAACGCCCGCGCGGCCGGCCATGACGCGGAGCAGGTGGTGGACGCCCTCGTCCGCTACTCACGCTATGCCGTCCCCAACGCGGTGCTCGTCGACATCGCCGACACGATGGACCGCTACGGCCGGCTCCGGCTGGAGAAGGACCCGGTGCACGGCCTGGTGCTGCGGGCGTTGGACCGCGCGGTCCTGACCGAGGTCACCAGGGCGAAGCGGGTCGCGCCCATGCTCGGCGCGCGCATCGACGACGACACGGTTGTGGTCCATCCGTCCGAGCGCGGCCGGCTCAAGCAGGCCCTGCTGAAGGTCGGCTGGCCCGCCGAGGACCTCGCCGGGTATGTCGACGGCGAGAAGCACCCCATCGAGCTGCGCCAGGACGGCTGGGAGCTGCGCGAATACCAGAAGGGCGCGGTCGCCGGCTTCTGGGAGGGCGGCTCGGGCGTCGTGGTGCTGCCCAGCGGCGCGGGCAAGACGGTAGTCGGCGCCGCCGCGATGGCCCAGGTCGGCGCGACCACGCTGATCCTGGTCACCAACACCGTCGCGGGCCGCCAGTGGCGTAACGAGCTGCTGCGGCGGACGTCCCTGACCGAGGACGAGATCGGCGAGTACTCCGGCGAGCGCAAGGAGATCCGGCCGGTCACCATCGCCACCTACCAGGTGATGACGGCCCGCCGGAAGGGCGAGTACCTGCACCTGGAGCTGTTCGGGGCGCGCGACTGGGGTCTCATCGTGTACGACGAGGTCCATCTGCTGCCGGCGCCGGTGTTCCGGATGACGGCTGACATCCAGTCGCGCCGCAGGCTGGGGCTCACCGCGACCCTCATCCGTGAGGACGGCCGGGAGGGCGACGTGTTCTCCCTGATCGGCCCGAAGCGCTACGACGCGCCGTGGCGCGAGATCGAGGCCCAGGGCTGGATCGCGCCCGCCGAGTGCACGGAGGTCCGGGTCACGCTCACCGATGACGAGCGGATGACCTACGCGGTCGCCGAGCCGGAGGAGCGGTACCGGATGTGCTCCACCGCGCACAGCAAGAGCGCGGTGGTGCGCCGGCTCGCCGAACGACACGCGGATGACCGGGTTCTGATCATCGGCGCCTACCTGGATCAGCTCGACGAGCTCGGGCGCCTGCTCGACGCACCGGTCATCCAGGGCTCGACCCGCAACAAGGAGCGGGAGCGGCTCTTCGACGCCTTCCGCAGCGGTGAGATCACGACCCTTGTGGTCTCCAAGGTGGCCAACGTGTCGATTGACCTTCCCGAGGCCGGGGTGGCGATCCAGGTCAGCGGCACCTTCGGCTCCCGGCAGGAGGAGGCCCAGCGGCTCGGCCGGGTGCTCCGCCCGAAGTCGGACGGCCGGTCGGCGCACTTCTACACCGTGGTCTCGCGGGACACCCTCGACCAGGAGTACGCGGCGCACCGCCAGCGCTTCCTGGCCGAGCAGGGCTACGCCTACACGATCGTCGACGCGGACGACATCGGCTGAGGGCCGGGACCCCTCGGCGCCGCCCGCCGGCTCAGCTCTCCGGCGGGCTCAGCTCTCCGGCGGGCTCAGCTCTCCGGCGGGCTCAGCTGACCGCCGGCTCAGTCTTCCGGCGGGTCGATGAGCGCTGCCGGTGTGACCGTGACCGGGAACGGCCGGGTGGCGACCAGCCTGTCGTCACCGCGCACGACACCGGCCGGGACGTAGTCGGCCCCGACCAGCTCGAAGGCCTCGATGGTCGCCGAGTCGGGGTCGACCAGCCAGCACACCGGGATCCGGAACTCGCGGTAGAGGTCGAGCTTCAGGGTTCGGTCGTAGCGGCGGGTGCTCGCGTCGGCGATCTCGACCACCGCGAAAGGTGTCTCGGCGATCCGCCGCCGCGCCGGGTCGCCGACCGCGACGACGGCGATGTCCGGCACCAGCAGGCACCGCGGGGACAGCTCCACCTGGACGCTGGTGAACACCTGCGCGCCGGAGGTCGCCGTGTCGGTGAGCAGGGTCCTGAGCCGGTCCGTCACCCGTGCGCGCAGCGGCGTCGGCCACGGCCGGGCGACCAGGAGCCCGTCCAGGATCTCGACTCGCGCGGCATCGTGGACGATCTTGTCGAGGTCGGCGACGGTGACCGGCGGCGACGGCAGCACGAGACCTGGGCGATGGGCTCGTAGCGGAGCGGGAGCTTGTACCACGCTTTTCATCGTGCCTGTTGCTCCGTCCACTGTCGAAGTCTTACGGTCGCGACCCGCGGACGCCGATCTTACTACCGTTCGGTAACTTGATGGCAGGCCGTTCAGAGGAATGCGAAAGGGGCGGCCCGGCCGAAGCCGGAACCGCCCCTTCTGCTCGTCAGAGCGCGGGAACTGGACTCAGAAGTCCATCTCGCCGCCGCCGCCCGGCATGGCCGGGGCCTTGTCCTTCTCCGGCTTGTCGGCGATGACGGCCTCGGTGGTGAGGAAGAGGCCGGCGATCGACGCGGCGTTCTGCAGCGCCGAGCGGGTGACCTTCGCCGGGTCGATGATGCCGGTGGCGACCATGTCGACGTAGTCGCCGGTGGCCGCGTTCAGGCCGTGGCCGGTCGGGAGGTTGCGCACCTTCTCGACCACGACGCCGCCCTCGAGACCGCTGTTGAACGCGATCTGCTTGATGGGCGCCTCGAGCGCGAGCCGGACGATGTTCGCCCCGGTCGCCTCGTCACCGGTGAGCTCGAGCTTCTCGAAGGCGCTGGTGGACGCCTGCAGGAGAGCGACGCCACCGCCGGCGACGATGCCCTCCTCGACCGCGGCCTTCGCGTTCGAGACAGCGTCCTCGATGCGGTGCTTCTTCTCCTTGAGCTCGACCTCGGTGGCCGCGCCGACCTTGATGACCGCGACACCGCCGGCGAGCTTCGCCAGCCGCTCCTGCAGCTTCTCGCGGTCGTAGTCCGAGTCGGACTTCTCGATCTCGTTGCGGATCTGGTTGACCCGGCCCGCGATCTGGTCCGCGTCGCCAGCACCCTCAACGATGGTGGTCTCGTCCTTGGTGATGACGACCTTGCGGGCGCGGCCCAGCAGGTCGACGGTGGTGCCCTCGAGCTTGAGGCCGACGTCCTCGGAGATGACCTGGCCGCCGGTCAGCACGGCGATGTCGGTCAGCATGGCCTTGCGGCGGTCACCGAAGCCGGGGGCCTTCACCGCGGTGCTCTTGAAGGTGCCGCGGATCTTGTTGACGACCAGGGTGGCCAGGGCCTCGCCCTCGACGTCCTCGGAGATGATCGCCAGCGGCTTGCCGGCCTGCATGACCTTCTCCAGGATCGGGAGGAGGTCCTTGACCGCCGAGATCTTGCTGTTGGCGATGAGGATGTACGGGTCGTCGAGGACAGCTTCCATGCGGTCGGTGTCCGTGACGAAGTACGGCGAGATGTAGCCCTTGTCGAAGCGCATACCCTCGGTGAGCTCGAGCTCCAGGCCGAAGGTGTTGCTCTCCTCGACGGTGATGACGCCTTCCTTGCCGACCTTGTCCATCGCCTCGGCGATCATGCTGCCGATGGCCGGGTCACCGGCGGAGATGGAGGCGGTGGAGGCGATCTGCTCCTTGGTCTCAACGTCCTTGGCGACGCTGATGAGCTCCTCGGAGACGCGCTCGACGGCGGCCTCGATGCCCTTCTTCAGGCCCATCGGGTTCGCGCCGGCGGCGACGTTGCGCAGGCCCTCGCGGACGAGTGCCTGGGCCAGGATCGTCGCGGTGGTGGTGCCGTCACCCGCGACGTCGTTGGTCTTCTTCGCTACTTCCTTGACGAGTTCCGCGCCGATCTTCTCGTACGGGTCCTCGAGCTCGATCTCCTTGGCGATGCTGACGCCGTCGTTGGTGATCGTGGGGACGCCCCACTTCTTCTCCAGGACAACGTTGCGACCCTTGGGGCCGAGCGTGACCTTGACAGCGTCGGCCAGCTGGTTCATGCCGCGCTCCAGGCCGCGCCGTGCCTCCTCGTCGAAGGCAATGATCTTCGGCATGGTGTCTGGGTCCTCCCAGGGGGATGGCAGTTCGATGGCCTGGCCACAACGACGCCCGCGACGGACGGCCCGACCCGGCTCCCCGCCTGAACGGGAGGACGACCAGGAAGCCTCGTCGTTTCAGCCTTTGGCACTCCCGTGGGGAGAGTGCCAGGTCCTGTTTAGCACTCGCCATGGGAGAGTGCAAGCGCGTGCCGCTCCGCGTGACGGTGTGGCGCGGGCACGCCGGCGGGGCCCGGCCAGCCCGCTTCCGGGCTCTGTGTCCGGCTCGGCGCGGGGCCGCCGCCGGCTCCGCTCTGACCGTCGGCGGGCTCCGCTCGGACTGGCCGTGCGGTCAGCCCAGCAGCCCTGATCTACGGCCGACATCCACCGCCGCTGTCCGATTCCGTACGCCCAGCTTGTTACGGATGCTCCGCAGGTAGGCCTTGACGGTTTCCGGGCTGACGACCAGCCGGGTGGCGATCTCGGCATTGGAAAGGCCCTGCGCCACCAGGTCGAGCACTTCGACCTCCCGTCGGGTGAGGCTGAACGCGGTCTGGTCCGCCGTCACCGTTTCGAACAGGCTGTCTTCGAGCAGCTGCTGAATGATGGCAATCCGCTCCCGGGCCAGCGGCGTGCTGGCCTGCTTGGCGAGTTCGTCCAGGTGGACGCCGATCTCCCACAGAGCCTGGATCTCCATCTTCAGGCGGAGCAGCCCACCGAGCCGGTCTGTCTGCGTGAACTGGGCGATCAGAGCCGCCAGGCGGCTTATGAACGACAGCGCTGTTCTGGTGGTCGCGGCCCCGATCTGACCGGATCGTCGGGCCAGGTAGAACACGAACAGCACACGGCCGTCGAACCGCAGGGGAACGGCCAGCACCGAGCGCATGCCTCCGCAGGCCGTGAGGTCCACGTCATCGGCGAGAGCCGGCATCACCCATCTGCCGCCTTCGACCAGGGTGTACCGGCCAAGCGCCACGGCCCGCCCACTGACCCCCTCGTTCGGCGGGATCGTGGCAGCAGGGAGCCTGCAGCTTCTTGCGCCGTTGACGCAGCGGATGCTGATGTTCCGGGTATGCGGCTCGACGTGTCCGCCTGCCACCAGGTCCACGCCGGTCCGGGCCCGCAGCCTGGTGACGACCTGGGTCAGGAACTGGTCGCGCCGGGCACTCTGGGTGTCTCGACCATCGTCGCCGGTTCTCTCGTTGCCTGTCCTGACGGTCACCTTGTACCTGCTCCTCGGTCGATCGGACGGCTGGTCGATCGGGTGGCGCAGGGCCCCAACAACCGGGACAAGTGACCGTGCGGAGCCGCCGGATTCGCTCACGCCGTGTTCCGGACGGTGTTCGGAACCGAGATTGATCAACATCTAGAAACGGTCAAAGCATAACAATCCGCTTCTGGCGTCGCTAAAACCGTGACCTGATCTGTGCTGTGTCGTACCGGTCTGCGGGGCGGAGCGGTTCGCCGCTCGTCAACCCATGAACCTTTTTGTTGGGAAGCAAGACGAACGAGGCCAGAACCTACGTGTTTTAGGGCTTCTCCAGGTACCCCAAAAAGGGGGTATTAAAACGGGCTCAACTTCCCGAGACTACGAATCCTCCTGCGCGAGCATCTGAATCACTCTGGATGGATGGATGTGCCTGCGCGGATGCGTTGGTTGTGGAGGGAACGAACTCCGGCGGAGGTCGGGTAATCCCTCCGATGAAATGTCAGAGATATCAGTCGACTGATATCAGAAGTGTACTGAACGGATAGTCGGCGGAAGGGGTGTGTATGGCGGTGGGCGCACCGCGGTGGCCCGGCGCGGATGAGCACGGTTCCCGGCTGGAAACCCGGTCTGACGAGCCGCGGACACAGCGCGGTGGCTTGTTCGCCCTGCTGGCAGGTGCCGCCACTACCCGTCCCTGGCGAGTGCTCACGATCGCCGGCCTGCTGCTGGTACTGGCGGCGCCATGGGCCGCGGGCATCTTCGGGCACCTGGCCGTGGGCGGGTTCTACGCGCCCGAGGACCCCGCGGCCCGGGCCGAGGCGCTGCTTGACTCCGAGTTTCCCGGCGCCCCGCCGAACGTGGCTGTCCTCCTCACCGCGGCCGGAGGCATCGACGGTCCCACCCCGGCCCGGCTGGGCCAGGACCTCACCACCCAGCTCTCCGGGGAAGCCGGTGTCACCGCGGTCGTCTCCTACTGGGGCCAGGCCGGTCGCAGCGAGCTGTTCCGGTCACGGGACGGTCGGTCCGCCCTGATCCTGTTCCGGCTCACCGGCACCGAGGACGAGGTCCAGAAAAGGCTCGACCAGCTGTACGAGAAGTACGCGCACCGAGGCCCCGGCGTACAGGTGACCTTCGGTGGCGCACCCGCGACGATGCGCGACGTCACCGAACGCGGCCGGGAGGATCTCGAACGGGCGGAGCTCGTCACCGCGCCACTCGTCTTCGCCGTCCTCCTCTACGCCTTCGGCGGTGTGACCGCGGCACTGCTGCCGGTGCTGGTGGGCGGCAGCGCGGTCATCGCCAGCATCGCGCTGTTGCGTGTACTGGCCGAGATGACACCGATCTCGGTGTTCTCGCTCAACCTCACCACCGCGCTCGGCTTCGCTCTCGCCGTCGACTACAGCCTGTTCATCCTGCGCCGGTTCTGGGAGGAGCAGCGCAACGGGCGCTCTCGGGCCGACTCCCTGCGGGTCAGCCTGCAGACCGCCGGACGCACCGTCCTGTTCTCCGGGGTGACCGTCGCGCTGTCCCTGACGGGAGCACTGCTGTTCCCGCTGCCGTACCTGCGTTCCTACGCGTTCGCGGGCGTCGCCGTGGTGATCACCTCGGAGGTCGCCGCGCTGCTCCTCCTTCCCGCCGCGATCATGGTCCTGGGGGATCGGATCGACGCCCGCCGACAGCGGTGGGCCGGGGTGGAACATCCGGCCCACCGCTCGGGCAGCACGGCGGGCACCCTCGGCAGGCGGGATCGCCGGGGGCGGGCCGGTCGCCGGGCGCGGCGCGAGCCCGGGGCTGTCTGGGCCGGTATCGCGCGGATGGTGATGGCACGTCCCCTGCTGTTCGGCGGCGCGGCCGTCGCGGTGATGCTGATCCTGGCGGCACCGCTGCGGGATCTGACAGTGGCGCTCGCGGATGACACCGTCCTGCCGGCGACGTCCGAGTCGCACATCGTCAACGACGCCATGCGAGATGACTTCGCCATCTGTCTGCCGTGCCAGATCCCGCTCGTCGTGCCCGGGGTGGACGCCCGCGATCCGATTGCCGCGGCCCAGCTCAGTGGCTATGCCGTCGCGGTGTCGGCGGTGCCGGGAGTGGCCCGGGTCGACACGGCAGCCGGAAGCTTCGCCGGCGGGCATCAGGTGATGCCGGCACCGGCGGACGGTGGTTCGTTCATCGGGGTGCACGGCGGGGCGTGGCTTTCTCTGTGGCCCGATCACCCGGACGCCGTCTCCGCCGAGACGAGGGAGATGATCGGGCGGATACGCGCGGTGCCGTCCCCTTTTCCGGTCTACGCCGGTGGAATCGCTCCCCACCTGCTGGAAACGCGGGACAAGGTGGTTCGCAGCCTGCCCCGTGCCGTCGGCATGGTGGTGCTGGTGACCTTCGTCCTGTTGTTCCTTTTTACCGGCAGTGTCGTTCTGCCGATCAAGGCACTGGTCCTCAACGCGCTCAATCTGGCGGCCGTGCTCGGTGTTCTCGTCCTGGTCTTCCAGGAGGGGCACGTCGGGGTGCTGACCGAAGGCCTGCAGATCTCGGGAACGACGGAGCTGACCAGCCCGGTGCTGATGTTCTGCATCGCGTTCGGGCTGAGCATGGACTACGAGATCTTCCTGCTCTCCCGGATCCGGGAGGAGTATCTGCGCACCGGGAACAACGCCCGGTCGGTCGCACGTGGTCTGGGCTCCACCGGCCCGTTGATCACGTGTGCGGCACTCGCCCTGATCGTCGTCATGATCGGCGTGGCGACCTCGGAGATCAGCATCATCAGGATGGTCGGGGTGGGTCTCGCGGTCGCCGTCATTCTCGATGTGACCGTCGTGCGCGCGATCCTGGTCCCGGCGTTCATGGCACTGGCGGGCGACTACAACTGGTGGGCCCCGCGGCCGCTGCGCCTGCTCCACGAGCGGTACGGACTCCATGAAGGACACCCCGAGGAAACGGGGGAGCGGGCGGAATCAGAATTTTTGCCGCGCCCGGCTCGATGGAATTATCCGGTACGGGCTGGGAGCGGTTTTCGTGCGTTCCACGGCTGGGATCGGTACCCGTCGGTGGAAATCTCCGAAGTGTACCGAGAACCGAGTTCAAGTCGCCCCGAAGAGAGTTCGGCGAAGGTGTCTGAATTGTTTTCCGAGGAGGAGCCGTGGGCATTGTCCGGGCGCTGACGGTGGGGGAGGGCATAGCCCTCTTCCTGGGTACCCTTGATCATTCCGGGAATGTGGGTACCCGGCGGGTCTATGCGCTGACGTTACGGCAGCTACGCGACTATCTCGGCGCCGGGGCGCCGCTTGCGGTGCTTGACGAGCCGGGTGCGGCGAGTGCGCTGGCGGTCTGGTTCACGGGCCGGTGGGGGCAGCGCGCACCGGCGACGTTCAACCGCAACCTCGACACGCTGCGCTCGGCGGCCGGTTACTGGCGTGACCAGGGCTGGATCGTCACCGAGCCGACTGCCGAGGTGCGCCGCCGCGGTCGAGCCCCCGCACAGACCCGGACGCTGTCCCGCGCAGCGGTCGCGGAACTCGTCACCCGAGAGAACGTCGACCTGCGCGAACGGGTGCTGTGGTGGATGTTGTACGAGACCGCCGCCAGGGCTTCGGAGGTCCTGGCCCTCGACGTCGAGGATCTGGATCTGCGGCACCGGTGCGCGCCGGTGCATCGCCGACGCAACGCCGTGGCCGTGATCATCTGGCGGGCCGGGACCGCCCGGCTGCTGCCACAGCTGCTGATGGGCCGCGAGGCGGGGCCGGTGTTCCGCACCGACCGTGGCACCCGGCTGGCCTACCGGCGCGCCGCCGACATCTTCAACACCGCGACCGACGGAGCGACGCTGCACCAGCTTCGCCACTCGGCGCTCACCCACGCCGCCGAGGACGGGGCGAACACCTCGACACTGCTGGCCTACTCGGGGCTCACTTCGGTCGCCTCCCTTGCCCGGTACACGCGCCTGTCAGCCAGGGCGCTGGCGCAATGGCAGCTGGGCGACGAAGCCGGGCCTCAACCCGGCGGCGCCTCCCGCGGCGGCCCGGGGCGGTCCCGCGGTGAGGCGCCCCGGCGTGAGGCGCCCCGGCGTGAGACAAGCACCGCCCGGGGGAATCGCTGACTGGGAAGGCGCCCGAAAACGCGCTGTCCGCCTTCGAGGGGCGGCTTCGAAGGCGGACAGAGACGGCGTGGTCTACGCGGCCGGGGTGTCGGTACCGCGCAGGATGTACAGGTCGTCACCGAAGACCGCGGTGATCTGGATCTCGCCACCGAGCGCGTCGACGTACCGGGCGATGACGTCGATGGTCGACACCTCGCCGGACTCGATCTGCGAGACCCGGCTTTTGCTGATGCCCATGCGTTCGGCGACCTCGGTCTGGGTGATACCAAGGTGCCTGCGACGCTCCGCGAGGCGATACCCGTCGATGTAGGCCTGATTGCGTCGACGGGCCTCGGCCAGTGCCTCCGCGCCGCCGGCATTGGAGATCAGCTCAGCGCGGACGTCGCTCCACTTGGGAAACTTTGTCATGACCGGCCCTCCTCGACTTCCCGTTCCTTCGCGTACTCGACGTACAGCTCTTCCGCCAGCGGAATCGCCCTGCGGTACCAGCCAGACCAGTCGCCCGACTTGTCCCCGCCGACCAGCAGGATCGCCGAGCGCCAAGGGTCGAATACGAAGATGATCCTGATCTCGGACGTGCCGGCGGAAGGCGGTCTGAGCTCCTTCAGATTGTGGATCTCGGAGCCGGCCAGGCGGTCGACAAGCGGGCGGCCAAGGCTCGGCCCCGCGTCAGCAAGCCGGTCGATCGCGTCGGCGACGAGGGCCCTGGACCTCGGATCAAGCCCGTCGATCCAGCTCAGGCACTCACGCGTGACGCGGATCTCCCACTCACCCACATCCGGAGTTTAGTAAATCCTTGACCGTGTGTCCGCCTGGCCGCCGTGGTCCAAGCCGTGGTATCAGCGTGCGGTGGATCAGTCGTCGCCGAGGCCGGCGGCCTCGAAGGCGGACAGCGACGGCCGGATCGTCGCGGTCGGGCCACCGGTGGGCACCAGCGGGTCGAGCGTCTTGAGGCCGTCACCGGTGTTGTAGATGACGGTCTCGACGTCCGGGTCGAGGCGGCCTTCGTCCAGCAGGCGGCGCAGGCAGGCGACGGTGACGCCGCCGGCGGTCTCGCCGAAGATGCCCTCGGTGCGGGCGAGCAGGCGGATGCCGTCGACGATCTGCTCGTCGGTGACGTCCGTGATCGCGCCGCCGGTGCGGCGGGCGACGTCGAGGGCGTACGGGCCGTCCGCCGGGTTGCCGATCGACAGTGACTTGGCGATGGTGGACGGCTTCACCGGGGACACCGTGTCGACGCCGCGGGCGAACGCGGAGGCGACCGGGTTGCAACCGGCGGCCTGGGCGCCGAAGACCTTGTACGGGGTGGGCTCGACCAGGCCGAGCTTGCCCAGCTCACCGAAGGCCTTGTCGACCTTGGTGAGCAGCGACCCGGACGCGATCGGGACGACGACCTGGCCGGGGAGCCGCCAGCCGAGCTGCTCGGCGACCTCGTACCCGAGCGTCTTCGAGCCCTCGGCGTAGAACGGCCGCACGTTGACGTTGACGAACGCCCACTCGTACTCGCCGGCGAGCTCGCTGCACAGCCGGTTCACGTCGTCGTAGTTGCCCTGGATGGCGACGAGCGTGCCGCCGTAGACCGCAGTCGACACGGTCTTGCCGGCTTCCAGGTCGTGTGGGACGAGCACGATCGAGCGCAGCCCGGCGGACGCCGCGTGGGCGGCCACCGACTGGGCGAGGTTGCCGGTGGACGCGCAGGCCACGGTGGTGAAACCGAGGTCACGGGCGGCGGTGAGGGCCACCGAGACGACCCGGTCCTTGAACGAGTGCGTCGGGTTGGCGCTGTCGTCCTTCACCCACAGGGTGCGCATGCCCAGCTCGGCGGCCAGCCGCGGCGCGGGGCGCAGCGGCGTCCAGCCGGCACCCAGCGAGACCCGCCGCTCGGCGACGTGCCCGGCGGGCAGCAGCCCCACGTAGCGCCACAGGTTCTGCGGGCCGGCCTCGATCGACTCGCGGGTGACCCGGCGCAGCCGGTCCTCGTCGTAGGCGATTTCGAGTGGCGCAAAACACTCCACACAGACGTGCGTCGGCGACAGCGGATAGGTGGCTCCGCAGTGGCGACAGGACAGCGAAACAGCGGGGTTCGCGGTATCCGGGCTCGGGAGAGTGGCGCGCTCGGGCGCGAGAGTCATGCGTGAACTCCTCATCTTTCCCGGGCGCCGGCTGCGTCCCGGGTCGGAATTAGCACCTGCCGCGCAGGGTCGCGTCGGTGGTTGCCGGGGCTTCGCTGGGCCGTTCCCTCTGCCCCTCTGGATGAGCCAGATGAAGTTGTCTGTCCGTACTGTAGTCCGCGTGTGGGCGGGTGTGCACCGTAGTTTGTGGGGTCGGACGGGCGTCACGAACTGAGGGAGACGTAAGCGTGCCTGTACGGATCGTCTATACCGATCTTGACGGAACGATGGTCGGCCCGCGTGGATGCTTCTTCCGCTCCGAGGGCGGGGCCAGCACCCTGGAACCGGCCCGCGCGCTGGTGGATCTGCATGAGGCCGGTGTCGCGCTGGTCCTGGTCTCGGGGCGGACGCGGCCGCAGCTCGTGGAGGCCGCCGGGATCTTCGGCGCGGACGGGTTCATCGGGGAGCTGGGCGCCATCGTCGGGTGGACCAGCGGAACCTGGCTCGACAGCGAGATCCTGCGCGGGGCCATGCCGGATTCCTACGCGCAGGTGCCGGAGAGCCTGCTCGACGAGCTGATCCGGCTTCACCCCGGTCGCCTCGAGCTGCATTCGCCCTGGCACGCGGGCCGAGAGATCGACGTCATGCTGCGCGGCAAGATCAATGTCGCCGAGGTGGACGAATGGCTCGCCGAAACCGGTTTCGGCTGGCTGAGCATGCGTGACAACGGGCTGGTCTCGCCGGCGAACATGCCCGACCTCGGTGAGATACCTCACGTATATCACCTGGTGCCGGACGGTGTCAGCAAGGGCGAGGCGGTGGCCTACGACCTCAAGCGGCGCGGGATCGACCCGGCCGACGCCATCGCCATCGGCGACTCGGCCAGTGATCTGGAGATGGCTCGTTCGGTGGGCCGGATGCATCTGGTGGCCAACGCGGTGCGCCATCCCGACATCGCCGAACTGCTCACCAAGCACGACAACGTGGTGGTCGAGTCGGACGCGGTTGGGCTGGGCTGGGCAAGCGCCGTCCGCAGCGCCATCGACGGCCGGTAACAACTGGTAATAGTCGGTAACGACTGGTGATGAACCCGACACCCCCGTGCGGGGGTGTCGGGGCAGCCCGGTAGCCCCGCCGTGCGGGGATGACACCCCGACAGGGCGCTCGATGTCCTACGCTCCGCTGTGTGCGTCACATGCCGGGCATCGGGGAGCTCGCGGCGCAGGCCGGTGCCGGCTCGTTCCAGGCCGACCTGCTGGTCGCGTCGAACCGGGGTCCGGTCTCCTTCGCGGTCGGGGATGACGGCCTGCTGATCCCTCGGCGCGGTGGCGGCGGGCTGGTCAGCGGCCTCGCCCAGGTCGTGCAGGACGCACCCGAGGACGGCGGCGAGCTGCTGTGGGTCTGTACCGCGCTCAGCGAGGCCGATCGCCGGGCGGCCCGCTCGGCGCCGGGCGGCCGCATCGACCAGGCCGGCTACGACACCGGCGGTGCCTCGGTCCGCATGCTCGACCTGGACCGGGTGCTGTTCGACCGCGCCTACAACGCGGTCGCCAACCGGACGCTCTGGTTCGTCCTGCACCTGCTGCACTCGCCGTCGACGGAACCGAGCTTCGGTGCGTCGTTCCGGCAGGACTGGGCAGCCTACGAGGACTACAACGCCGCCTTCGCCGAGGCGCTCGCCGAGCAGGCCGCGCCGGGGGCGTGCGTCCTCGTCCAGGACTATCACCTGACGCTGGTGCCGGCGCTGCTGCGCGCGATCCGGCCGGATGTGCGCATCGCCCACTTCAGCCACACACCCTGGTCGCCGCCGCAGTACTTCCGGATGCTGCCCGACTCGGTGGCGGCGGCCATCCTGCGGGGCATGCTCGGGGCCGACCGGCTCGGTTTCCTCGCCCCCGCCTGGGCGGAGGCCTTCCGGGAGTGCTGCGCGGAGATCCTGGGCGCGACAGTCGAGGGCGATGCGGTCACGGCCGGCGGGCGCACGGTCCGGACGAGTCTCTACCCGCTCGGTGTGGACGCCGCCGAGCTGCGGGACCGCGCCACCCGGCCGGATGTGCAGGAGCGGGTGGCCGAGCTGCGTGAGCTGGCCGGTGGCTGCCGGCTGGTGGTGCGGGTCGACCGCACCGAGCTGTCGAAGAACATCGTCCGCGGGCTGGACGCCTATCGCGAGCTGCTGCGCACACATCCGGAATGGCACGGGCGGGTGATGCATCTGGTCTGCGCGTACCCGTCGCGACACGATCTGCCCGAGTACCGCGAGTACACCGCGGCCGTGCAGCGCATCGCGGCGGAGATCGAGGCCGAGTTCGGCACCGAGAGCTGGCTGCCCGTGCACCTGGAGATCAGCGACGACTTCCCGCGCTCGCTGGCCGCGATGAGCCTGGCGGACGTCCTGGTGGTCAACCCCATCCGGGACGGGATGAACCTCGTCGCGAAGGAGGGGATGGTGGTCTCGACGGAGAACGCCGTTCTCATCCTCTCCCGGGAGGCCGGCGCCTGTTCGCAGATGTCCGCCGACGCCCTGGTGGTGAACCCGTTCGACGTCACCGCCACCGCGGAGGCGATGCACACCGCGCTGACCATGGACCCGGCGCAACGGTGCGCCCGGACCGGGCGGCTCGCCGCGATCGCCGCGCAGCTGCCGCCGCGCGCGTGGTTCCGTGCGCAGCTCGACGAGATCGCCGACCAGCGCGGCTAGCTCCTCGACTCCGCCGCCGGGCCCGGTAGGTGAGGGTGCCGGGCCCGGTAGGTGAGGGCAGCAGGCAGGTCAGGGCCAGGATCAGGGCATCAGCCGGTCGGCCAGGACCTCCAGCAGCGTGACCATGCCGGCCGGGCCGTCGACGACCAGATCCGCCCGCAGGCGCAGTGCGTCCGGCACCTCGGGGCTGTCACTGCACACGGTGACGCCACCCACGCCGCTGGCCCGCAGCTCGTCGACCGCCTCGAACGCGGGCAGGTCGCCCAGGTCGTCACCGGCGACCAGCACCGACCGGGCCCCGCGCTCGGCAACCAGTGCCCGCAGCGCCCGGCCCTTGTCATGACCGGGTGGGCGCAGCTCCAGCACCCGCTTACCGGGCGCGGCCTCCAGACCGTGGTCCTGGGCCAGCCGGCTCAGGGCCGGCGTCAGCGCGGCGAGCGTGGCGTCCGGGTCGGCGGTCCGCCGGACGTGCACGACCAGGGCGTGCTGCTTGTCCTCGACGGACGTCCCGGCCGGGGCATCCTGGAGTGCCTCGGTGAGGGCACCGCGCAGGGTGCCCACCCCGGGCAGCGGCTCCGGGCTGGTGGTCTGCCCGGTCTCGGCGTCCCAGCGCTGCAGCCCGTACTGGCCGAGGACGAGCAGCCGGCCGAGGTCGGCGAACCGCGCCGCCTCGGTGAGCTGCAGGACGGCGTCCACCGGCCGGCCGGTGATGATCGCCACGGTGCCGACCCGGCGGGCGATCCGGCTCAGCGCCGCCATGGCGCCCGGGGCGGGCACGGCGTCCCCGGGCCGGGACACGATCGGTGACAGGGTGCCGTCGTAGTCGAGCGCGACCAGGGCGTTCTCCGGCGCGGTCAACAGGGCGGCCAGACCGGCGCCGCCGGCCGGGGTGCGCGGGGTCGGCGGGGATTCCACGGTGGCGGGCGCGGCCCGGCCGGTGGGCGGCGAGGTCGAGGATTCGGTCACGATCGCTCCCGGTCGCATGCGGTGGGTGGTGGCGGGCCGGCTGCCGTCAGGGCTGGTCGCCGGCAGGAAAGTCCCTGGTGATGACCAGGATGAGGGTGTCCGTCTCGATGATTCGCGTCTCGGCGCGGGGGACCATGCGATCAATCCCGGGGACGGTCTCCAGCAGGGTGCGAGCGGCCTCGGCGTCCTCGGGGTCGTAGAAGACGGTCGTGACCGGGACGTTGTACTGGCCCACGTAGTTGCCGGTCCGTTCGACCTTGAAGCCGGCGGCCTCCACCTTGTCGGCCGCGCGGTCGGCGAGTTTGGCGATCCGGGAGTTGTTCAGCACGATGACGGGCGCGAACGCGTGCGGCCCCGCCGGATCGGACCCGGGTTTCGGTGTCGCCGCGGCAGTGGTCGGTGCCGGTGGCCGGGTCGTGGCCTCATCGGTGGGCTCCGCCGGCCTGGTGGACGGGGCGGGAGCGGTGGAGGCGGCGGACTCGGCCGGCTCGGGCGGGCTCGTCCGCTCGGCGGACTCGGTCCGGATGGGGCTCGCCCCCGCGGCGGTGACGTCGTCATCGCTGTCGGACTGGGGGTTGAACAGGTTCACCAGCAGGATGCCGGCGAGCACGGCCAGCACGGACACGGCGATGGCGGCTGCCATGCGCAGGCGGTCACTACCGCGGGTTCGGTAGGGGCGGGAGCCACTGGGCACGGGGCTCTCCTCAGGCGTCGTCGGGACCGTCGCCGCCGGGCGCGCCGGCGTCGTCCAGGGCGCCGGCGCGGGCGCGCCGGCGTTCGTCAAGCAGCCGCTGCAGCCGGTTGACGAGCATCGGCTCGGCGGCCAGCGCGGCTGGTGACTTGATCAGTACATGCAGCTTCTGGTAATAGCGGGTCGACGACAGACCGAACTCGGCCTGGATGGCGGCATCCTTGGGGCCGGTGTGCACCGGCCACTTCTTCTCGAACGCCAGCATCCGGGCATCCCGCTCGCTCAGGCTGCCGCCGCCCATCGCCGGGCCGGAATCGGCAGCGTCCGATCCGGGGGCGGGGGGCACGGCGAACCTCCTTGCGGGGCGGCAGCCTCGCTGGGGAGGCAGGGACGCCGCCCACTATTTCATCCCGTGGGTCCCACATCCCGGTTCGTTCCTCCGGACACACCGGGCGCGTCGGCCCTCAGTGGCCCATAGCGTCGACGGCCCCCAGCGTCGACGGCCCCCAGCGTCGACGGCCCCCAGCGTCGACGGCCCCCAGCGTCGACGGCCTGTGGCGTCGACGGCATCGGCCCAGTGCCGCTGGCCCATACCGCGCAGGCGGGGCGACTCATACCGTTGAGCGGTGCTACCGCATGAGGAGACGGCAGGCCCCGAAGAGGGGGCCGGGGGTGAGTCCCGCCGGTTCGCCCGCACGCCGGAGGACTTCGAGTGCCTGGTGTGCGGGGCGGCGGTCCGGGGTGACGGCTACACGAACCACTGTCCGGCCTGCCTGTGGTCGCGGCATGTGGACGTCCACCCCGGCGACCGCGCGGCGGCGTGCCGGGGGCTGATGCGCCCGGTCGCGGTGGAGATGCGGGCCAGGGACAGCATCCTGACCCATCACTGTGTGGACTGCGGCCATCGGCGCCGCAACCGGACCGCGCCGGCGGACGCCGAGGCCGCCCTGTTCGCGCTGGCCAGGATGGTCGCGGAGGAGGTCGGTCGGCACGGGCCGGAGCCCGCCGGCCCGCAGCGCGGGGGCCAGCAGGTCAGGGGTACAGGCCCCGGGTCCGGTGCGCCTCGGCGACGCGGGCGACGCCGATGATGTGGGCCGCGGTGCGCAGGCTCACCCGCCGCTCGCGGGCCAGCGCGGAGACCTCCCGGTAGGCGCGCAGCATCAGCTCGCGCAGGCGGTCGTTCACCTGGTCCTCCGACCAGAAGTACGCCTGGATGTCCTGCACCCATTCGAAGTAGGAGACAGCGACGCCGCCGCCGTTGGCGAGGATGTCCGGCACGATCACCGTGCCGTTCCCGGTGAGGATCCGGTCGGCCTCCGCCGTCACCGGTCCGTTCGCGCCCTCGACGATCAGTGGCGCCTTGACCCGGTCGGCGTTCCCGACGTTGATCACACCTTCGAGCGCCGCGGGGACCAGCATGTCGACGTCGAGCTCGAGCAGCTCGTCGTTGGTGATCGTGTCGGTGCCGGGGTAGCCGACGACCGTGTCGCCGCCGCGGGCCACGTGCCGGATCAGCGCGGTCGGGTTGAGCCCCGCGCTGTTGTGGACACCGCCCTTGACGTCGGACACCGCGACCAGGCGGCAGCCGGCGTCGTGCAGGTACTGGGCGGCGAGCGCACCGACCTTGCCGAAGCCCTGCACGGCGACCGTGGTCTCCCTGGGCTCCTTGTCGAGCTCGCGCAGCGCGGCGAACGCCGCCAGCTGGACGCCACGGCTGGTGGCCCCGGCCCGCCCGGCGGACCCGCCGATCGACAGCGGCTTGCCGGTGACCACGCCCGCGGCGGTGTGGCCGGTGTGCGTGGAGTAGGTATCCATGATCCAGGCCATGGTCTGCTCGTCGGTGCCGACGTCCGGGGCCGGGATGTCCTTGTCCGGCCCGATCAGCGGCACCAGCTCGGCCGCGTACCGCCGGGTCATCCGCTCACGTTCCTGCCGTGAGAGCAGGCCTGGCTCGACGGCGATCCCGCCCTTCGCCCCGCCGTAGGGGATCCCCATCAGCGCGCATTTCCAGGTCATCCACATGGCGAGGGCCTTGACCTCGTCAAGATCGCAGGATGGGTGGTAGCGCAGGCCGCCCTTGGCGGGCCCGCGCGCCAGGTTGTGCTGGACCCGGTAGCCGGACAGGACGAGCAGCTGCCCGTCGTCGCGCAGCAGCGGCACCGAGACGGAGATCGATCGGCGCGGGGTGCGCAGCAGGTCGTGCATGCCGTCGTCCAGGCCCAGGTGGCGGACGGCGTCGGCAAGCTGCACGCACGCCGTGTCCCAGGCGGAGCCGGTCCCGAGGATCACAGAGCACCTCCGTGACTTCTGCTGTCGGGCAGCGTCCAGGGCGGGTGACGCTTGGCCATCGGGACGCCGAGCCGGTGATGTAACGCTAGGTAGCGAAGCGTACTCGCATGGCGATGACTTTCTCACGCCGGTACCTGCCGTGCCGGCGCGGCAGGTACTTTTCGGCAGATGCGACGTGCCTGGGTGAGTCCGTTCGGCCGGTCGCTGTTCGGCCGCCCGCTGCTCGTCCGCTGGGTACTGAGCCGTGCGGTGCTCCTCGTGCTGGCGCTGGCCGGGCAGGTGTTCGGCGCGCAGCAGAGCGTTCTCGGCGATGTGGATCTCTACCGGGACTGGGGGCACACGCTCGTCGCGCAGGGGCAGGTTCCCGGTGACGAGAAGTGGCAGTACCCGCCGGGCGCCGCGATGGTGCTGGCACTGCCGGCCGTGCCGAGGGAACTGCTGGGTGTCCCGTACGAGGTCTCGTTCTACCTGCTGATCCTCGGGCTCGACGCGGTCGTGACCTGGGCGCTGGCCCGGCGTTCGCGCCGCGCGGCGGACTGGTGGCTACTGGGCACCCTCGCGCTGGGCCCGGTCACCGTGGCCCGTTTCGACCTGGTGCCCGCCGCCGGTGCGCTCGCGGCCGTGCTCGCGCTGGGCCGCGGTGGCAGTGGCTCTGGTCCCAGCTCGGGCCCCGGCCCCGGCGGCGACCGCGACCGGTTCGGTCGCTTCGGTGGATGGGTGGCCTTCGGCGCCGCGGTGAAGGTGTGGCCGGGGCTGCTGCTCGTCGCCCTCGGCCGTCGGCACGCGGCCCCGGCGCGGTGCGGGTGGATCGCGGCCGGTGCCGCGGCCGTGGTCGCCGGGCTGTCCGCGGTGCTCCTGACCGCCGGCTGGTGGCACGGCGCGCTCGGCTTCCTGGACGCACAGCGGGCCCGGGGCCTGCAGGTCGAGGCGGTACCGGCCACACCCTTCGTGGTGGCCGCGATGTTCGGGGCCGGCTCCGGCCCGACGTACTCCTACGGGTCGCTCCAGTTCGACAGCCCGGCCGCCCGGGGTGTCGCCTCCGCGTGTTCTCTCGTCGAGATGGCTCTGATCGGTGTGGCGGCGGTGTGGTGGTGGGGACGCCGGCCGCGGGAGAAAGAGGCGCGACCCGCGGCTGCAACCGCGGCCGGGACCGCGGGCCGCGCCTTGGCGGCGGTACTCATCATCATGATCACGTCACGGGTGCTGAGCCCGCAGTATCTGGTCTGGCTGCTTGCGCTGGCCGCGGCCCAGCTCGCCTGCACCGGCCCGGCGCCGGACGGCCCCGGGCAGCCGGGCGGTTCGGGCAGCCAGCCGGACGGGCACCCTCTCGGCCGACTGCCCGGACGGCGAGGCTGGCGGCAACGGTGGTGGCAATGCTGGCGGCGGGGTGGGCTGTGGGCCGGCCGGCGGGACCTGACGGTGCTGCTCGTGGCCGCCTGCGTGCTGACGCAGATCGTCTACCCCTGGCGGTACAACGATGTCGTGCAGGGCCGGGTCGTCGGTGGGCTGCTGCTGATCGCGCGGAACCTGCTGCTTGTAGTAGCCGCGTGGTACGCGCTGCGGGCTACCGCCGGCGGGCCGCGCGCCGCTGGACCCGCGGTGCCGCCGCCGCCAGCGCGAGCAGAACCAGGGCCGCCGCGGCTACCGCGCCAGGTGCCCCGGCTCGGCCGAGCAGCCGCCAGGTTGCGGCGAGCGGGGACAACGTCGCGGCACACAGCCACACCGACGTGACCACGACCAGCGCGAGCACCGCCCTGGTCCGTCGGTCGAGCGCGGCGAGCGCGACGAGCGCTGCCAGGAACGGCACGCTGAGCGCGAGATACCACGGGTAGAGCACCGGGGAACCGAGAGCCACGGCCATCCCGCCGTAGCCCACGACGGCCAGATCATCCCGGTGTCCGCTCGCGGGCGGCCTTGACCAGGCCCGCAACAGGAGCCAGCCGACGATGAGACCAGCCGTGAGCAGGGTCAGGACGCGGGTGGCCCGCAGCAGGCTGTCGTCCGTGACATCCAGCCCGACCAGGTGGCCCAGCGCACCGGCCGCGGTCGCGAGGATCGACGCCGGAGCCACACCCGTCTCGAGCTTGCCGGACGTCGCCAGCGCGCCGAGCCAGGTCGGCCCGAAGCCGCCCGCGGCACTGGCGGCGACCACCGCGATCGTCCCGGCGGCGACGTCCGCTCCCAGGGATCGTCGCCATCCGTCCCGGGCATGGGCGACCACGAGCCAGGCGACCCCGAGGAAGGCGGTGGCCTTGACGCTCCCGGCGAGGCAGGCCAGAGCCACGGCCGCCGCGCCGAGCAACAGGTCGTGGTGCCCGGGGGAGGGCCGCTCGCGGATGCGCATCCGGTCGACGACCAGTGCGGCCGCGAGCAGTGCCGCGGCGAGTGCGTCCAGGTGCGCTCCACCGATCAGATGGATGATCACGAACGGATTGGCCGCGAGCAGGACGAGCACGATCGAGGCGTAGGAGTCCGCGGGGCCGGGTTCCGTGCCCGTGCCGGCGGGTGAGCTCGCCGCGGTGAGCGAACCCGTCCCGGCGGTGAGTGGGCCCGGCCTGCGCCACAGGCGCAGCATCAGCAGGACGAGGGCAACAGTGGAGACCACGGCGATGATCCGCAGCACGACCGTCACGGTGGCTGGGCCGGACCCGAGAGCGTTCCCGACCGCCGCCGCGAACCGTTCCACACCCACGGCGAGCCCGCCGTAGGGAGCATGTGTCTCGCGCCACCGGGGGTCGACGGCGGCGACGAACGCCGCGCCCGCCGTTCCGGCCGCCTCCGGTGAGAGCAGATCGCCGATCCCGTGGGTCGCCGGATCCAGCCCGTACCGGGCGAGCTCGCCCTGGGCCGCGTAGGCGTAGACGTCCCGGCTGAACAACGGAGGGCCAACCGCGAACGGGGTTGCCCACGCGAGGGCGGCGACGGCGGCCGTCCGGGTCGGGAGCGCGTGACGCAGCGCGTGCCGCAGCAGGATGACCCAGGTCAGGCAGAGGGCGATCACGGCCAGCACCGCTGTGGCCGCAAGCACGCCCCTGACCGTGTCCGAGGGGGGCGCGGATGGGAGAATTCCCCACCAGGACGACGGGTCGCTGGCCTGTGGGTCCCTGGGGCCGAGCCGGGCCTCGCCGACCATGGCGATGATCGCGGCGATCGTGCCCGCCACGATCAGTCGCCGCCCTGGCGGCGTGCCTGCTCTGCGGCCGGCCGGGGCACCCGCAGTGTCGGCAGCGGTGGCATCGGCGGTGCCGGTGGCGCCGGCGGTGCCGGTAGCGCCGGCTGCGTCGGCGGTGCCTGTGCCGGTGGCGCTGGCTGTGGTGCCGGTGGCGTCGGTGGCGCTGGCGGTGTCAGCGGCGAAGATGTCGACGCTGTGTCCGTGCGTGTTGATCAGGGTGCCGGTGGGGCCGGCCGTGTGAGCCTGGGAGGTGGCGGGTGGGCCTGCTGGCGACGCCTGATCCGCCGCTCGGGACCACCACCGGCGAAATCCCGGAATCGCCCGAGCTGGCGCGCCACAGTGGGACCGGTCGTCGCCACGACTCACTCCCGCAGACCTCCTGCCTCGCCGTGGGCCCTCGTCGCCGTAGCCGGCTGGCCGAGGCGGCAGCGGCGCTGGGCACCGCGGTGGTGCGCAGGCCCTGGCTGCTGACCGCCGTGCTCTGTCTGATCTCGGTGTGCTTCGACGTGACCGGCCCGGACACTCCCGCTCAGGAGTATCGGGTCTGGCTGTTCGAGCACGGCGGAGCGCTTCTGTGGGACGACGGTTGGTACGGCGGCCATCCCATACTCGGTTACAGTGTGCTCTTTCCCCCGCTGGGTGCCCTGCTTGGGGTCCAGACCATCGGGGTGCTGGCGTGTGTCGCCTCGACCGCGATCGTGACGAGGCTGCTGCGTGGGCCGGGGGGCCGCCGCGGGCATGATCTGGCGCTGGTGTGGTTCGCGGTCGCGACCGTGGCCAACCTGGTCGTCGGCCGGATGCCGTTCGCGCTCGGCATGGCCTTCGGTGCCCTCGCGCTGGTCGGCGCGAGGGAGCGCAGGGTCTGGCTGGTGTGGCTCGGCGCGGTGTTGTCGTCGCTGGCGTCGCCGCTTGCCGCCGGCTTCGTGCTGATGGTCGGCCTGGCTCTGCTCGGGTCGCTGCCGCGCCGGGTGCTCGCCGGGTTCCTGGGCGCGACCGCGGGGATCATCGTCGCGCTGGCCTTCCCCGACGAGGGCTACCAGCCGTTCCCGGCTGTCACGTTCATCTCCTTGCTGGCCCTGATCGGGTGCGGGCTGCTGCTGGTGCCGAAGGAGCGGCGGGCGGTCCGCAACGGTCTGCTGCTGTGGGCGGCGGCGGCGATCTTCTTCTTCTTCGTGCCCACCCAGATCGGCGGCAACATTGCCCGCCCGGCGACGATGCTCGCCGGGCCGGCCGCCGCGGTGTTCCTGGCCGGCCGCCCGCGGGCGCTGGCCGTGGTGGCGATTCCGCTGATCGGCTGGCAGATCGGCCCGGTCCACGGAGCCCTGGTCACACATGGTGATCCGTCCGCGTCGCCTGGCTACTACACCGAGATGCTGGACTACCTGGACAACGACAGCCCCGTGCCGGTCGGCCGGGTCGAGATTCCCTTCACCCGGTCGCACTGGGAGGCACGTTATGTGCCCCCGCGGATCCCGATGAGCCGGGGCTGGCTGCGCCAGGCCGACAGCAAGTACAACGCGCTGTTCTACGACGGGACGCTGACGGCCGAGACGTATCACGACTGGCTGCTCGCCCGGGGCGTCACCTATGTCGCGCTGCCGAACGTCGATCTCGACCCGTCCGCGGTGGCCGAGGCCGAACTGCTCCGTTCCGGGCTGCCGTACCTGGAGCTCGCGTGGCAGAACGCGGACTGGAAGATCTGGCTGGTCCGGGACTCCGCGGGTCTGGTCCACGGGCCGGCCACCCTCACCGAGCTGGGCGTCAGCTCGATCGCGGTGTCGTTCGCGAACCCGGGCTTCGCCACGGTCCTGGTGCACTACACCCCGTACTGGCAGCTCACCGAAGGTGACGCCTGCGTGTTCCGCGCGGCGGGGGGCTGGACCGGCATCCTCACCCAGTCCAGTGGGGCCGTCCGTCTGTCGGCGCGCCTGTCGGTGGACGGTCTGACGCGTGCCAGCGCCCTGGACTGCCCGGCCGACGAACGCCTGCACTGAACCAGCTTCCGGGCCAGACGTTCGGGTCGGGTCAGACGTTCGGGTCAGGCGGGCGGGTCCGGCGGCCGGGGCATCATCCGCACGATGCCGAGATCCGCCGCGGCGAGCACCACCGGCATGTTGAGCACGACGGCTCGGCTGCGGTCCTGGTCTTCCGCGGAGAGGCTCTCCCACTCGATGAGTGACGGGTGGGAGCCGTCCTGTTCGGTGGGCCCGAACCGCATCCCGCGGCTCTCCCGTTCGCGCCGCCACCTCAGGTGCTCCTCGGGAGCCAGCTGTTCCACCTCCTCCTCGGTGAAGACGAACTCCGGATCATGCTCCCCCAGGGGCACCAGCATCCAGTTCCGCCGGCGCAGGACCTCGCTGTAGCCGATCGCCTGTGCCCGGTTCGAGGCCTGCAGATCAGGTGCCAGCTCCGCCCACGGGCGCAGACCGCGCCGTGAGCCGATCTGCGCGCCCGCGGCGAGCTCCTTCGTGAGGTACTTCTCATGGATGATCTGAGCGAAGTTCTCGATGAGATCGTTGGCTCCGGGGTCGAGCGGCAGTGCCTCGTCGTTCACGGCGAAGAACCGCAGCCCACCGCCGACGTTGTCGAGCAGCCCACCATCTCCGGCCGGGTCAGTCTCGTCGGTGGGTGGCTCACGCGGGCCGAACACGTCCTCGAAGCTGCGTTGGCGCCCCGTCCGCACGACGATCCTGGTGCGGTTGACGCCGAGGCTGCCGGCACCGACCGCGCGGACCACCTCGAGACCGCGCAGCAGGGCTTCCTCCTCCTCCCGATGGCAGACGTACACGAACTCGGGTGGTGTCGGTGGCTCGCCCGGCGCGCGGCTGATCAGGACGAGTTCGGGTGGGACGTCACCGGAGGCGCTGTCGTGACACAGCAGCGTGACCCGGCCGAGCGCGGGCTCACGTGAGCGCATCGCGGCAGCCTTGACGGACGCGTCCGGTGCGCACAGCACGATGCACAGCAACGGGCCGCCGGCCGGGCTGTTGTCCCGCCACCGCCGCGCGAGCTCCATGACGACGGCCTGCCCGAGGCCCGAGGTGCCCAGGACGACCAGGTGCGGCGGTTGGTGCGGTGCGGTGTCGTCGTGCCCCGGCCGGGACCAGGCCGGAGCGTTGCTGTTGAGCAGGGAATGCGCACCGAGGACCTCGACCGCGAAGAAGTCGAGCCGGAAGCCCGGGTCGCCCTCCAGCCCGATCCACCGCGCGCGCAGGTGCGGGAGCAACGACAGGTCTCCGACCTGGGCGAGGCAGCGCAGTGGGTTGTCCGCCCGGGCGTCGGCGAACCGGCGGAACCGGGCGCGGGTGCGCCCGGCCCGCAGGACCGCCCGGGCGGTGAGGGTGACGGCCAGGTTGGAGGCGGTGTCGGCGAGGCAGCTGTAGATGACATCGGCACGCGCGACCCCGGCCCCCTGAAGCACGAGCAGCTCGGCCGGATCCCCGTTGATGCGGAGCAGGTTCGGGGGGCGCTCGGCGTCCGGGTACTCGCGTTCGGCGTCCTCTGCGACGAGCACCACCCGCCTGGACCCCACCAGCTTGTCCACCAGCGCCGACGCCGTCGGGCCGCTGCCGCAGACGACGACGTGCCGGCGGGCGTGCCGGGCCCGGAACTGCTCGAACCGGTGCGCGAAAAGGGTGCTGGCCGCATCGGCGACGCCCACCGCGGTGGCCAGCGGCGCCAGGAAGCGGGCAACCTCCAGCGCGGGAGGGAACTGCCCGCCGCCCTCGAACATCGTCCCGTCCGCGAGGAACAGGGTTGACGCGAAGAAGACCACGTTGGTCCACGTGAAACTTTCCGGCGTGGCCGCGAAGTGCTGGTACGTGCCGATGAGGCTCAGCGCCAGCGCGATGAGCCCCAGCACCACGAACATGCTGAGCAGATGGCGGCGCAGCCACCGCAGCATCCGGCCGATCCGGCTCACGGGCCCGAACAGGAACGCGGGGTCGAGCCTCATACCCCGCGTCACCCGCGGCGGGTCGTCACCGTGACGACGGCTCCGACACGAGGTCGGCGACGACGATCGTGGTGTCGTCGCGAGCTCCGGCGATCAGCGCGGCCTCGACGAGGGCGTCCGCGGCCTTCTCCGGTGGCTCGGCGCCGAGCTCGGTCATGAGCCCGAGCAGCTGCTCCGGGGTCATCACCTTCGTGATGCCGTCGCTGGCGAGAATCACCCGGTCGCCCGCGCGCACCGGCTCGTGCAGAAGATCCGCCTCGATCTGGTCGGCGAGGCCGATCGCGTTGAGCAGCGGGCCGTTCTTGATCGCGTGCGGCGTCGTGATCTGGTGTGGGCGCCCCTTCTGTGGCTGCAGCCAGACCGAGCTGTCACCGACGTGGGCGATGAACAGGGTCTCGCCGGTCGACTGCTGCCGCCCGAGGATGACGACGTCGAGCGTGCAGGCCATGCCCCGCCAGGCCGGCTCCTCCCGCGGCTTCTCCCGGACGACCTGGTTGGCCCGCGCGATGGCCTGACGCAGGCCGTCGACCGGGTCCCGGGCGTACTGGGGGCGGAAGCCCGCGACGGTGGTGACCGCGAGCGTGGACGCGATCTGGCCCGCGGCCTCGCCGCCGACGCCGTCCGCCACCGCCAGCAGGCCGTCCGAGACGACCCAGGCGTCCTCGTTCGGGCCGCCACGTTTGCCGCGCCTGGAACGCCCGGCCGCGGCGAGGCGCAGCGCCGGCGTCGTGGTCTGGGCCGGTTCGGCCGCGACGATGCCAGCCTCGCCTGATTCGGGCGAGGTTCCCTCCGCCTGCGCCTGGGCCTGCAGCGGAGGCAGCAGGGGTGGGGCCGGCGGTACCGGTGCGTGGCTCGAGCCCCAGCTCGGCGCATGCTCCGGGCTTACGGGGACCCGCCTGGTCTGGGCGGCCGCGGGATCGGGGTAGGACGCCGGCCCGGGGTACCCCGGGCCTGAGCTCCCCGGATGCCCCGCATCGGAGTACCCCGCATCGGAGTACCCCGCGTGCGTGGGTGGCTCGGGGATCGGGAAGCCTCCGGTGGCCGGCCCCCGGCCCTCCTGCGCCGTCGACAGCCGGTAGGCGGAGTCGTCGACGTCGCTATGGTGCGGGCGACCGCTGGGAGGCGGGGTCCACCCGGTGGCGTCCGGGTCCCGGCTGTCGTTCATGTAGGTGTCCCTGCTGCCTGAGTCGAATCCGCCCGTGGCGTGCGGTGGGTACACGCCACCGATATTGTGACCCGCGTCCTGGCGGTCATCCGCCGTGGTCGTGGCCGTGTCGGTTTCATCGCCCAGGTCGGGCTCGTTCAGGCTGCTGACCCGGGTGGCGTCCGTGTCGACCCACTCGTTCCATCCGGTAGCGTCATCCCACGCCGAGCGGGTGGCCTCGCCCGAGTCAGCCGCGTCCTCGCCGCCGGTCGTCTCGGCCGCGTTGTAGCTCGGTGTGGCCGGCCCGCCCGCGACCGGCCCGCCCGCCACCGGCCCGCCCGCGACCGGCACGGCTGCGGCGGCCGGAGCGGAGAATCCCGGAACCATGCCGTCCGGGTCATCCGTGGCATCCGGGCCGCTCGGCTCGCCCGGCGGCTCCGGGCTCGGTTGCTCCCGCAACGGGATGGCCCCCGGCCGTGACCGGCGTGTCTCCAGCGTCCGCCGGCGCCCGGCGTCGGCCCCGGTGCGCGGGGCCCGGCTGGAGAGCACGACAAAGACAACGGCGCCCACAAGAAGCACCACAATGAGCATGATCGGTACCAGTGAGCTACCCATGGCCTCCGTCCCCGCCACGCCAACCCGATCACGCTATAGGACGTGTCGGTAGCAGTCCCCATACATAACCAAAGGCGTCTACTCGTAGACGATGGGGCCTGTGTCATGACTCCGACAAAAGTCCGTTCAGGCCCGCTCGGCACCGTTCGCGCGAGCAGGTGGACGTGATAGCGGGGTCTGGCCGGGGTGATTCGGGTGTCGGGTAGCTGTCCGGGGCGCCCGAAGGTCATACGGTCATGCGGTCAGACGACAGGGGCGCCGGGACGGACGTCGGGGGCGGGTTCCAGTGCGGCCAGCCGGCGCTCCAGCAGCCGCACGAGCTCGCCGCGGTCCAGCTCCGCCGGGTCGAACAGGTGCTGCAGCGCCAGCCCGTCGCAGAACGCCAGCAGGGCGCGCGCCTCGTCGCCCGGCCGCAGATCGGCGCGGATCTCACCGGCGTGCTGGCCGGCCGTGATCACCTCGGCGAGGATGGTCCGCAGCTCGTGATAGGCGTCCCTGGGGAACGCGCGCAGCATCTCGCTCGCCAGCACCCGACTGACGAAGCCGTACCAGACCAGCAGCTCGTCACGGCGGGCCTCGTCGAGCGGAAGCAGCCCGGTCAGTGCAGCCCGCAGGACGGTGCGTGGCCGGGCGTCGGCGGCGATGTCCGCGAACCGGCGCCGGTAGGCGTCGGAACTGGCCTGGAAGGCCACGGCGAGGATCTCGTCCTTGGAGCCGAAGTAGTGGGCGAGCACACCCGTCGACCAGCCTGACTCGGCGGCTACCCGGCGCACCGTGACCGCGTCGATCCCCTCACGGGCCACAAGACGGAGCACGGCGGCGCCGATCTCGGCCCGCCGCTGCTCGTGATCTATGGCCCGAGGCACAGTCCGAGTCTACCCAGGGATTTATTTCGGACGTCCGTGTTACAACGGAGGGAGGGTTCTCGCCGAGGAGGTGTGGTGCACATGCTTGTCGCGGTACTGGTCGGCTGCGAGATCGGATTCTGGCTTCTGCTGGCGAGCGGTCTGTTGGCCAGGTACGTCCTGCGCCGGCAACGGCTGTCGGCCGCACTGCTCCTCAGCGTGCCGCTGGTGGACGTCGTGCTGCTCGGTGCGACCGTCACGGACCTGCGGGGCGGGGCCGACGCCACGTTCGTCCACGGGCTCTCAGCGGGTTATCTCGGCTTCTCGGTCGCCTTCGGGCACAGCATGGTCCGCTGGGCGGACAGGCGGGTGGCGCACCGCCTCGGAGCGGGCCCGCCGGTACCGAAGCCCGCTCCACGCGGCACCCGGGAACGGCTCCGGTACGAGTGGCGTGAGTTCGGCAAGGCCGCCGTGGCCTGGGCCGTGGCCTGCGGGCTGCTCGCGTTGATGATGGTGCTGGTGGGCGGCGCCGGTGCCGGCAGCGGTGACACCGCCGAGCTTGGGGCCTGGATCGTCCGGCTCACCGTCGTCCTGGTGGTCTGGTTCGTCGGCTGGCCGGGATGGGAGTCGGTGCGGATGGCCGTCCGCCGGACCTGAGCGCGGCGCCTCGGCCTCCTGCCCCCGACCTCGCTTTTCTCCCCGCTCCCGCCTCTGTCCTGCCTTTTTCCGGAATCTGAAGGGGCGAAAGGTGAAGAGATGAGGATTTTGGCTACAACGGCCAAAATCCTCGGATTCTCGAGCTCGGACTTCGAGTGGTCGCTGCTGCCGGACAAGATCTGAGGATTGTGGTCGCGGGGACGACGAAAATCATCAGGGCTCGGGCTCGGGCTCGGGCTGCCGCTGCTGTCGGCCAAGGCTGTGGTGGCGTGGCGTGGCGGGTACGGGTGGCGCCGTCCGGCCCTAGACGCCGTCCAGCGCGGGCGACCACGGTCCGTCGGCATCGCCGCGGGGGCGGACCAGGGTGAACGTGTCGAAGGGGACGGGCTCGGCCGTGGACGAGTCGTAGACCGTCACCACGATCCGGGTCGTCCCGCCCGGAGTGCCCGGATCAACCTCGAAGCCGGCGAAGGCGTAGGGGTGGTCCGGGAAGCGTGCGGCGAGCCACGGTGCGGACTCCATCTCCCGGATCGCCGGGTGATGCCGTTGGCCGGGTGCGGGGTCGCGCACGCCGACGACCACCTGGCAGGCCGGTGGATCGAACAGCTCGTGGGCGGACGGCGTCGACGAGCCGCCCGTACCGACGAGCAGGTGCACGGCCCCGGCCGAGGTGTCGATCGTGAGGGCGCCGTTCTCGGTGGTGGCGGCAGCCGGTACGGGGCGGGGTGTCCGGGTCGGTGTCCCCTCGATGACGCCTCGCAGCGGGTGGGTGCGTTCGTAGTGATGCTCGTGCCCGGACAGCACCAGATCGACGCCGTACTGGTCGAACAGGGGCAGCCACTCCTCACGCAGCCCCAGGTCGGCGCCGTTGTGGTGGGCGGCGGTGGAGATCGCCGGCTGGTGCGCGACGGCGACGATCCAGTCGACGTCCCGGTCGGCCCGGGCCTGTTTCAGCTCCCGCTCCAGCCACGCGGTCTGCCGGCCGGAGCTGTACCCGTGCAGGTAGACCCGGCCGGCGTCCTGGTAGCAGACGTCGTCGCCGCTGAGCACGACGAATCGGACGCCGCCGACGGTGAACGCGTACCAGAGGCCGTCGAGGTAGGGCTCGTCGTCGTTGCTCGGTAGCTGGAAGTACGTCTGGTAGGCGGCCAGGCCGAGCGCACCGTTGCCGCGCTCGATCTCGTGGTTGCCGGCGCTCGGCATCCAGGGGCGGCGGTGGGCGGAGGCGCTGATCATCTCGAACCAGCCCGACCAGGCGACCGGTGGGACGGCGTTGACGTTCGCGTAGGCCAGGTCGCCGTTGACCAGGGTGAACAGTGGCGCCACGCGCTCGATCCCGGCCACCAGCGTCGCCGAGGCCGCGGTACCGAACGGGTCCTCGGGGTGATCCGTGCCGTGGTCTCCGAAACAGGTGAAGGAGAACGCCGTCCGGCCGCTGGGGGCGGTACGAAAGGTGGAACCGCCCAGCTCGAGCAGCCGACCGGAGCCGCGGTGCCGGAACGGGGCGTTGCCCGGTACCCGCATCGAGATCTCGTAGCGGTACTCGGTGTCGGGTTCCAGGCCTTCGAGCAGCGCGTGATGGGCGAAGATCTCCTGGCGGGTCACCGCGTCGGTGTACGAGCGGGTGACAGCGTCGACCTTGATGCCGGTGCCGGTGCCGGCGGCAGTGTCGGTCGCAGTGGCGGTGGCGGCGTCCGTCGCGGTGGCGGTGTCGTCGATGGGCGCCGGCCGCAGGCGGACCTCGGGTCGCAGCACGGGCGACCTGGTGATCCAGGAGACGATCATCGAGCTGGCCGGATCGGGACCGAAGGTGAGGTGTACGCCGTGCCTGGCCAGCCCGTCGGACTGTCGGCGCGGCGCTGCGGACTGGTCTTCGTCCTGGTGGCGGCGAGGCATGACTTCCGATGCGGGTCGATGGCGAGCCGGTGCGGTGTGCGGTGAACATGCCGAAGGGCGGTTACGCGTGACGCGCAACCGCCCTTCGAACAGGTCTGGCGGTGGTGTGCGCCGGTCGGTGTGACCGACAGCCGGAACCGTCGGTCACACTACCGACACAGTGCTACTCGCTGGACTTGGCCAGGTCGATCGGCGGGGCGTCCGGCACCGAGTTCGGCTTCGTCTCGCCGCGGAAGACGAACTTCGCCTCCTCGCCTTCGCCCTCGACGTCGCCGACGACGATCTCGCCGGGACGCAGCGTCCCGTAGAGGATCTTCTCGGACAGGACGTCCTCGATCTCCCGCTGGATCGTCCGGCGCAGCGGCCGGGCGCCCAGCACCGGGTCGTAACCGCGCTTGGCGAGCAGGGCCTTGGCGGCGGGAGTGAGCTCCAGCGCCATGTCCTTGTTCTTCAGCTGCGAGTCGACGCGGGCCAGCATGAGGTCGACGATCTGGATGATCTCAACCTCGGAGAGCTGGTGGAAGACGATGATGTCGTCGATCCGGTTCAGGAACTCAGGCCGGAAGTGCTGCTTGAGCTCGTCCTGGACCTTCGCCTTCATCCGCTCGTAGTCGATCGCACCCTGACCGGTCGCGAAGCCGATGCCGGGGCCCTTGGAGATGTCCCGAGTGCCCAGGTTCGACGTCATGATCAGGACGGTGTTCTTGAAGTCGACCAGCCGGCCCTGGGAGTCGGTCAGGCGACCGTCCTCCAGGATCTGCAGGAGCGTGTTGAAGACGTCCGGGTGGGCCTTCTCGACCTCGTCGAACAGGACCACGGAGAAGGGCTTGCGCCGGACCCGCTCGGTGAGCTGGCCACCCTCCTCATACCCGACGTAGCCGGGCGGGGAGCCCACCAGCCGCGAGACGGTGTGCTTCTCCATGTACTCGGACATGTCGAGCTGGATCAGCGCGTCCTCGTCGCCGAAGAGGAACTCCGCCAGCGTCTTCGACAGCTCGGTCTTACCGACACCGGACGGGCCGGCGAAGATGAACGAGCCACCGGGGCGCTTCGGGTCCTTCAGCCCGGCGCGGGTACGCCGGATCGCCTGCGAGACGGCCTTGATCGCCTGCTCCTGGCCGATGACGCGCTTGTGCAGCTCGTCCTCCATGCGCAGGAGGCGGGCGGTCTCCTCCTCGGTGAGCTTGAAGACGGGGATGCCGGTCCAGATCGCGAGGACCTCCGCGATCTCCTCGTCGCCGACCTCGGCGACGACGTCCATGTCCCCGGCCTTCCACTCCTTCTCCCGCTTGGCCTTCTCGGCCAGCAGGGTCTTCTCCTTGTCGCGCAGCGACGCGGCCTTCTCGAAGTCCTGCGCGTCGATCGCGGACTCCTTGTCCCGGCGGACGTTCGCGATGCGCTCGTCGAACTCGCGCAGGTCCGGCGGAGCGGTCATCCGGCGGATGCGCATCCGGGACCCGGCCTCGTCGATCAGGTCGATCGCCTTGTCCGGCAGGAACCGGTCGGAGATGTAGCGGTCGGCCAGGGAGGCCGCGGCCACGAGGGCGGCGTCGGTGATCGAGACGCGGTGGTGCGCCTCGTACCGGTCGCGCAGGCCCTTGAGGATCTCGATGGTGTGCGCCACCGACGGCTCCGCGACCTGGATGGGCTGGAAGCGCCGCTCCAGGGCGGCGTCCTTCTCCAGGTGCTTGCGGTACTCGTCCAGGGTGGTCGCGCCGATCGTCTGCAGCTCGCCGCGCGCCAGCATCGGCTTGAGGATGGAGGCGGCGTCGATCGCGCCCTCGGCGGCACCCGCGCCGACGAGCGTGTGGAGCTCGTCGATGAACAGGATGATGTCGCCGCGGGTGCGGATCTCCTTGAGGACCTTCTTCAGCCGCTCCTCGAAGTCACCGCGGTAGCGGGACCCGGCGACGAGAGCGCCGAGGTCGAGGGTGTAGAGCTGCTTGTCCTTCAGGGTCTCGGGCACCTCGCCCTTGACGATCGCCTGCGCGAGCCCCTCGACGACGGCGGTCTTGCCGACGCCGGGCTCGCCGATGAGGACCGGGTTGTTCTTCGTCCGGCGCGACAGCACCTGCATGACGCGCTCGATCTCCTTCTCGCGCCCGATGACCGGGTCGAGCTTGGACTCACGAGCGGCCGCGGTGAGGTTGCGGCCGAACTGGTCGAGGACCAGCGAGGTCGACGGCGTGCCCTCGGCCGGGGCGCCGGCGGTGGCCGGGTCGCCCTTGCCCTGGTAGCCGGACAGGAGCTGGATGACCTGCTGGCGGACCCGGTTGAGGTCCGCGCCGAGCTTGACCAGCACCTGGGCGGCGACGCCCTCGCCCTCACGGATGAGGCCGAGCAGGATGTGCTCGGTGCCGATGTAGTTGTGGCCGAGTTGCAGAGCTTCACGCAGGGACAGCTCAAGGACCTTCTTGGCCCGGGGCGTGAACGGGATGTGCCCGCTCGGCGCCTGCTGACCCTGACCGATGATCTCTTCGACCTGCGACCGCACACCCTCGAGCGAGATCCCGAGCGACTCGAGGGCCTTAGCAGCGACGCCCTCGCCCTCGTGGATCAGGCCGAGCAGGATGTGCTCGGTCCCGATGTAGTTGTGGTTGAGCATCCTGGCTTCTTCCTGAGCCAGGACGACGACCCGACGTGCCCGGTCGGTGAACCTCTCGAACATGTGCGCTCCTTCGAGCTGCGACCGACCACACGACAGCCGGTATCCGCATGCTAGCTCCGCCGAGGCATGTCCTCACGCATCGAACAGAAACCTACCCGCCGGAACCGCCCTCTTCGTCGGGGACGGCGCTGCGGCCGGATCGCCGGCCTACCAGCGGAGACGTTCAAGGCAACCGTGGCCGACCAGGCATGATTCCGTCACGTGGTTCCGCCAAGAGCGGAACGACATGTCGACCCCGACAACCTCGGTGTGTGGCTCGACGGGGCGGGCGATGATGATCAGATTCGCGCTCGGAGCCGCGATGCTCCGTGCTGGCGGTGGGAGCGGTTCGGACCGCGACCAACCGTCACCGGCCCAAGCCGGCACTACCGACGGTAACGTATACGCCTGGGTCGAGGGTGTGATACGGATCACATTTGGCCGAATGTGGTCGCCAGGTTCCCTTCCGGCGTTGATTCTCGTGACATCTTCTGTGACATCGCCGACCGTTGCCCACGCCGGTCGTGCACGCCCCGTAGGCAGGCGGGGGGCTTGGGGTCCTCGTCGACGTCCTGTCACGGCTGGCCTCAGCTCATCGCCGTCACCTCATAACTGGGTTTGCTGCTGCTCACTGTTCCCCTGCCCTGCGGCGGGCGTCTCAGACGGCCAGACCGCCGGGTCCCTGGGCGTCGATCCACTCCCGTAGCCGGTGCTCACGCTCGTCCGTGGCCACGAACGGGCAGGCGGTGCAGAACTCCTCGGTCAGCCGATGCGCCAGGCAGCATGATCCGCGGCGCATACCCGTGTAGGTCCGGCCGTGGTGGACGAACTGCTGCCACGTCGGCCGGGCCCGCAGGGTCGGCGCCGCGTCGGCGAAGAAGGCGTCCGCCTCCAGGCGCCCGATATGCGGATCGCCACTCACCCGTTCGGTGAGCAGAAACGCCCGCCCGCACTGGGACGCCACCGCTCCCCACAGGGCCGCGTGTCCGAGCCGCGCCCGTGACCGGAGGCTGTTGATCACCGGTTCCAGGTGGCCGATGATCTGGCCGACGAGCTGCGCCCGCAGGGCGTCGACGTCCGCCGCGACCCTCGTCACCTCGATCGGGTCGGTGCCGCCGAGCTCGACGCTCACCTTCGCGTCGAGCAGGTCGAGGTGATCGGCAAGCGCCGGATCGGAGCGCAGCAGTGCCAGCCGCGGGCGGTGGAACGCCGTGCTGTCGAACCATCCGCCCTCGTGGCAGTGCACCGAGATCCCGGCGGGGTCAAGGTCCGGCACCCGCCGGGTCAGGACGAACATCGCGATGGCCGGGCCGACGATGGTGGCGGCGTACCACGCGGTGAAGTAGCTGACGGCGACCTCCGCCGTGGCCTGGTTGTGATCGCGGACGACGGCGAGGGCCTCGTCGAGCGTTGCGGGATCGAGCAGCTGGTCGGCCCGGATCCAGCCGTCCGGCGACGGTGGCGGACCGGCGATCGCCCGGCGGTGGTCCAGCGCCGCCCGCACCGTGCGCAGGGTGGTTTCGAGGCCGGGCAGGCTGGTGGCACGGACCGCCAGGTCGACCGGCAGGCCGGAGGTACCCGTGGGCAGGTGCTGCGGGTGACGGGGCGGCGCGTGAGACATGGCGTTAGGTAAGCCTAACTTCAACTCGACAGTCAACTCGGAGTCGCCCACCTGTCGCGGTCGCTCCAGGCGCCCTGGTCGCCGGCGGCCCGCTGACCTGTGGATTCGCCGGTCGCGGGCCCATTTGTTGAAAATGGTCACAACCTGCCCAGGGGGTCCGGCTCGTGGCCTTGGCCCCCCGGTGGAGTCGGTTGCCCGACGCCTGGCGACAGGCGGTCGATGCGAGCGCCGACTCCGGGAACCGAGTGTCCCGGCGTCGACTCCTCATCCTGAGATCAAGAAGTGAGGCTAACCTTATCTTGGGACGGCCCGTGGTGCCGCGCAGCCGATCCGTGACACTCGCGGGAGCGAAACTTCTTCCGGTGAGGGAGTCGTCGCGGTCCAGGTTGTGGAGTTCTGGCTGGCGTCGGCGGGACCTGCTGTCGCGCGGGCGTCGCGGTCCGGCCCACTCCGGTATCCGAGGTATCCGACGCGGCGGAGAAGTGGGGGATTCCGGTCGCTCTCGGAGCGTCGCGGGTAGCAGGCCGGCGACAGTCAAGATCGATCGTCGACCCGCTCGGGGGTGACCAGGATCCTCGGATCTTCGGACTTTCCGGTGGGGATCCTGGGTTCAGTGGCGCTGGTGGTGCGAATCGCGCCCGCGCGCCCCTGAGCTGGGGATTTTGGCGGGAGGCGGACACTACCCGCTGTTGCCTGGCGACCGTGAGAAGTCGGAGGGGTTTGCGGGTGGGAAGATCATGGGATTTTGGTCGTTCTGGCGACCAAAATCCCATGATCTTGTCCGGTAGCAACACCAGCCGTGGTGGCGGCGCGGTCCGAGGCCGCGGCTCCAGGAGCGGAGGAACCGCGTCGCCCCGTGAGCACGCCTCGGGATCGCGCCGATCGAGATCAACAAGTTAGGGGCGGATCGGCCGCGGATCCCGACCCTGTCCCGGTCACGCACAGTCCAGACTAGGAGCCATGACGTCACCGCAGCGTGTGCTCTACCACGTCGTCTGCGCGGCACCGCCCGCGCTCGCCGCCGCCGACTTCGTGGCGCAGGCCCAGCAGGGCGGCTGGGACGTGTGCGTCGTGACGACGTCGCGTGCCGCGGCATGGCTCGACCTGCCGGCGCTGGCCGCGGTCAGCGGGCATCCCGTCCGGACCGACTACAAGCTCCCGGGGCAGCCGGACGTGCTTCCACCACCGACCGCCTTCGCCGTCGTCCCGGCGACCTTCAACACGATCAACAAGTGGGCGGCGGGTATCGCGGACACGCTCGTCCTGGGTCTGCTGACCGAAGCTCTGGGGCTCGGCCTGCCAGCCGTCGTCGCGCCGTGCCTCACCGCCGCGCAGGCGGCCCACCCCGCCTATGCGACGTCCTGCCAGACGCTGCGTTCCGCCGGTGTGCGGATGCTGGACCGCTGGACGCCGCAGGACGCTGACCGGGTCTCGGGCGGCTGGGATGGCGCGGACAGCCAGCGGGCGCTGCAGGAGCTCGAACGACACCCGCACCTGGTGCGTTGACGTCGCCACTGGTCTGTCAGCTGCTGCCCGGCCAGCGGCTGGGCAGTCAGCGGCGGTCCGGCCAGCAGTTGGGCAGTCAGCGGTGGTCCGATCAAGCCGCGGTCCGATCGGCCGACTGATCGGTCAGCGTTTGTCGACCAGGGCGTCGTGGATCGTCCGGGCCATCGCTTCCTGGCCCGCCTGGGTGGGGTGAGCGCTCAGGTCTCGGTCCGCGCTGAGAAGGCCCACCCGGTTGACCCACGAATCCTTGGTGCACATCTCGTGGTCGCGCAGGGATCTGCTGGTGGCGACGAACTCGACGCCGGCATCCTTGGCAGCCCGACGAATCGTCCGATTGAGGGTGTTGTTCAGGCTGACAAGCTGCCTGCGCTCGCTGCTGTCGAGCCAACGGCAGGTGTTGTTTCGCTGGGATCGAGGGAAGATGTCGGGATATCCGACGACGACGATCCGCGAGTTCGGCGCCGCTGCCTTCACTTCCTTGTAGGTGGTGACGAGAATTCCCGGGAGCTCGTCCTGCAGGTAGTCCCGCCGCCGCCGGTCGTTACCGTCCCAGAAGCACTTCCAGAGCACACAGCTCATGATGACCCGGCCGAATCCGGCGTCATTGCCGCCGATCGTGATCGTCACCACGTCCGGGGCCTTCGGCAGCGCCCGCAACTGGTCGAGCTGCGAGGGGTTGCCCCGTTGGGACGTGGTGAGTTCCTTCGTCGTCGCACCACCGCAGGCGGCATGCAGCACGGTGGTGATCGGCGGATCGAGGGTGGCGAGCAGCCGCGGCCACGCGCCGGTGCTACGGCGGCAGCTGCCCGCGTCGGCCAGGAACGGCGGCGAGCCCTCGCCGGAGGAGTAGGAATCGCCGAGCGCGGCGATCGTGAGCCCGCCCGTCGCGGTGGGCTGCGCGCCGGCCGTCGCAGCCGGCGCCGCCGTGAGGAAAATCAGTGTGCTTGACGCGAGGAATGCGGCCCAGGTGAACGGCGAACGCCGGAGGAACGGGCCGGTCGGGAGAGATCGGGACGACCCGGACGCACGTTGCCTGCGTGGACCAGGGATTCGTGAGACCGCCCACGTTCTGTGCCGCATGGAGAGAGGCTAACCCGCGTCCGTGACCGGCGGAGGAATTCCGACCCGCTGGGCGCCCGACACGCCGGAGAACCGACCGACACTGCCCTCGGCGATGCATAAGCACGCCGCGGTGAAAGCGTGAACCGCTCGGATCTCCGGTCACCGGACCGCGCGGTGAGACGGTACGGCGTCAGCGTGTCTCCGCATTCTTCTCGAAGACAAGCCTTAGGCCGATCAGGGTCAGATGCGGCTCATGGTTGTCGAGAGTTTCGCTCTCCTTGAGCACCAGCGAGGCGAGCCCACCGGTGGCGATCGCGGTGGCCGGGGCGCCCAGCTCGGCGCGGATGCGCCGGACCAGCGCGTCGACCTGCCCGGCCGCCCCGTAGATCATGCCCGACTGGAGTGCCTCGACCGTGCTCTTACCGATCACCGAGCGGGGCGTCGTGAGCTCGACCTTGCGGAGCTGGGCGGCCCGCGAGGCGAGTGAGTCCAGGGCGATCTCGATGCCGGGCGCGAGCGCGCCACCCAGGAACTCGCCGCGTTCCGAGACGACGTCGAGGTTGGTGGACGTCCCGAAGTCGACCACGATCGCCGGTCCGCCGTAGAGGTGGTGCGCGGCCAGTGTGTTCATGATCCGGTCGGCCCCCGCCTCCTTCGGGTTGTCGATGAGGATCGGCACCCCGGTGCGGGTGCCCGGCTCGACCACGACGGTCGGGATGCCCCGGTAGGTGCGGCTCACCATCCGGCGGATCTCGCGTAGCGCCGCCGGGACGGTCGAGCACACGGAGACACCGTCGATCTGGTGGCTGCCGAGCAGACCGGTATAGAGGAGCCCCATCTCGTCCGCGGTGGCGTGGGGATCGGTGCGGATCCGCCACGAGTTGGCGAGCTGGGCGCCGTCGAACACGCCCAGGACGGTGTTGGTGTTACCAACGTCGATCGTCAGCAGCATCAGCCGGCCACCGCAAGGTCGAAGCCAAGGTCGAGAGCGGGCGCCGAGTGGGTGAGACCACCGACGGCCAGGTAGTTGACGCCGGTCGAGGCGACCGCGGCGGCGACGTCCAGGGTCAGCCCGCCACTCGCCTCCAGCAGGACGCCCGCGGGCCGGGCGATGGCCACCGACGCACGAAGATCGTCCAGTGACATGTTGTCGCAGAGGATCAGGTCGGCCCCGGCGCCCACCGCCTCGGCCACCTGCTCCACGGTGTCGCACTCCACCTCGACGGCCAGGTGCGGGAAGCGGGCGCGCACGGCCGCGAAGGCCGCCGCCACCCCGCCCGCCGCGATCACATGGTTGTCCTTGACCAGCGCGGCGTCGGTCAGCGACATCCGGTGGTTGCTGCCGCCGCCGCAGCGCACCGCGTACTTCTCCAACGCCCGCAGGCCCGGGAGCGTCTTGCGGGTGTCCCGCACGACCGCGCCCGTGCCGGCGACCGCGTCCACCCATCGCCGGGTCGCCGTGGCCACGCCGGAGAGATGGCAGAGCAGGTTCAGCGCCGTTCGCTCGGCGGTGAGCAGACCACGCACCGGCCCACTGACCCGCAGCACCGCCGTGCCCGGGGCCACCCGGTCACCGTCGGCGATCACCGGTGTCACGGTGACGGCGGGACCGAGAAGGAACTCGAACACCGCGGCGGCGACCGGCACCCCCGCGACCACACCGTGGGCGCGGGACACTACCGAGCCATGGCTCGTCAGCGCCGCGTCCACGGTCGCGGCCGAGGTGGCGTCCTCGCCGTCGGGCCCCGGAAGGTCCTCGTTCAGCGCTCGACGGATCACGTCGAAGACCACCGACTCGGCCAGCCCGGTGGATCTCAGAGCAGCCAGGACCGGCACCGAGATCTGGGCGGGCATCGTCTCCGCTGTCGCCTCGGCCGTCGTCTCGGCTGTGTTCCTGGCCGTCGTCGACGGCTCCGCCGGCCCGACGCGGGTGGGGCTCATGCCGACCGGAGCCGGGACGAAGCGGAAGCAGCGGCGGAGTCCGATGTCGGTCGGTCCTGCCGGGCCCACGGTGAGACAGACGTGGCCGAGCCGGCTTCGGCCGGCCGCGGCGGTGCCTCGTACGTCAAGATCAGCTCCCCTTCCGGGTCCAGCCTGGTCAGCACGTGTCCGCTCCAGTGCTCGTCATCGCGGTCGGCGAAATCCTCCCGCCAGTGGCAGCCCCGGGTCTCGGTGCGCATCTGGGCCGCGGCGACCAGCGCGGTCGCCACCATCCGCAGGTTGGTCATCTCCCAGGCCGCCGGGCCGGCGGTGACCGTGGCCCCGCTGACCCGAAGATCGCCGAGGCCGGCCAGCATCTTTCCGGTCGCCCGCAGGCTCTCGGCGCTGCGCAACACGCCCGCGCCATCCGACATGGCCCGGGTCAGGTCGCCGCGTTCGGTCGGGTCCGTCAGACCGCGGCCACGAGCGCCCGCCGGGACACCGATCACCGCGGCGGCACCGTCGAGCGGTGAAGCGGCCGGATCCTGGGATCCGTCCCAGCTCGATGTGTCCTGTTCGGAGATGTGCTGGGCGATGCGCGCCGCGAAGACCAGGCCCTCCAGCAGGCTGTTCGACGCCAGCCGGTTGGCGCCGTGCACCCCGGTGCAGGCGACCTCCCCGCAGGCGTACAGCCCGGGAACGCTGGTCCGCCCCCACAGGTCGGTGCGGACCCCGCCGCTGGCGAAATGCGCCGTCGGAGCGACCGGAATCGGTGCGGTCACCGGGTCGACCCCGGCCTCCCGGCAGCGCGCGGTGATCGTCGGGAACCGGCGCAGCAGGGTCTGGGCGCCCAGGTGGCGGGCGTCCAGGTAGAGGTGGTCCACCCCCTGCTCCGCCATCACCCGCGACATCTGCTTCGCGACGACGTCCCGGGGCGCGAGGTCGGCCAGCGGATGGACGTCGCGCATCACCCGCCGGCCGGCGGCGTCCACCAGCAGCGCGCCCTCGCCGCGCAGCGCCTCGCTGACCAGCGGCTGCTGACCGGCCTCGGGGGAGGGCAGCCACAGCGCGGTCGGATGGAACTGGACGAACTCCAGGTCCGTCACGACCGCGCCGGCCCGCAGGGCGAGCGCGACGCCGTCACCGGTCGAGACCGCCGGGTTGGTCGTCGACGCGAAGATCTGCCCCATTCCGCCGGTGGCCAGCACGATCGCCCGGGCTGTCACGGCGCCGACGCCATCCTGGCTGCCCGCCCCGAGGACGTGCAGAGTCGCACCGACCGCCCGGCCCGCCTGATCCATCAGCAGGTCCAGGACGAGGGCGTTCTCCAGCACCTCGACGGCCGGGTCGGCGCGCACCGCGGCGATCAGTGCCCGCTCGACCTCCAGCCCGGTGGCGTCGCCGCCGGCATGTGCGATCCGGTCGCGCAGGTGCCCGCCTTCGCGGGTGAGCGAGAAGTCGCCGCCGGCGTCCCGGTCGAACCGGGCACCGAGGGCCGCGAGCTCGCGTACCCGGGCCGGGCCTTCGGAGACCAGGACCTCGACCGCCGCCGGGTCGCACAGGCCGACGCCGGCGACGAGGGTGTCGCGCAGGTGCTCGGCAGGGGAGTCCTCGGCGCTCAGGGCCGCGGCGATCCCGCCCTGTGCCCAGCGGGTCGAACCGGCGTCCAGCAGGGCCTTGGTGACGAGGAGGACCCGGCGGTCCGGGCTGGCTGCCCGGGTGCGCAGGACCGTGGTGAGACCCGCGATCCCGGATCCGATGACCACGACGTCCGCGTCCCGGCTCCAGCCCGGACGCGGTGCGCCGAGTCGGTGTGGGAGAACTGGCACCGGGCTACGCCCTCCCCTGCCCGGCGCCCACGATGTCACCGGAGCCCAGGACGGCGCCGGAGCCCAGGACGCCACCGGCGGCCAGAACGTCGCCGGCGGCCAGGACATCGCCGCGCAGGCTGGACGGGTCGCCGGGGAGGGCCTCCGCCGGGTCGCCGCCGCGGCCGATGATGCGGTTCTGCGCGTCGAGGAAGAGGACCTTGGGGGTGTGTCGCCGCGCCTCGGCGTCGTCCATGATCCCGTACGAGATGATGATGACGAGATCGCCGGGATGCACCAGGCGGGCCGCCGCCCCGTTGATCCCGATCACACCGCTGCCCGCCGGGCCGGTGATCGCGTAGGTCTCCAGGCGTGCGCCGTTGTTGATGTCGACGATCGTCACCTGCTCGCCGGGAAGCAGGTCGGCGGCTTCCATCAGGTCGGCGTCGATCGTGACGGAGCCGACGTAGTGCAGGTCGGCCTGCGTCACCGTCGCCCGGTGGATCTTGGAGGTGAGCATGGTTCGAAACACCGGTCAGACCCCCTGGTAACCGTTGCCGTCGGGTGCGTGGGCCGCGGCCGGCTGCCGGCCGGCGGACTGTCGCGCGGATTGTGCGAATTGTGCGGATTGTGCCGCCGGGTCGGCCAGCACGAGGTCGATGTTGTCGATGAGCCGGGTGGTCCCGACCCGGGCCGCGACCAGCAGCAGTGCAGGTCCGGTGGAGACCGGCCCGAGGTCGGACCGGCTGGCAAGGGTCAGGTAGTCGACGTCCACACCGGGCTCGCAGGCGAGCTCCGCCCAGGCCGCGGTGAGCACGGCATCGGCGCCTTCGGTGGCCCGGGCGGCGCCGGCCGCCAGTGCTCGGGAGAGAGCCAGCGCGCTGCGCCGCTGGTCGGCGTCGAGGTAGGCGTTGCGGCTCGAAAGAGCGAGCCCGTCGGTGTCACGCACCGTCGGCACGCCGACGATCTCCAGCGGAAACGCCAGGTCGTCGACCATGCGGCGGATGCAGACCAGCTGCTGGGCGTCCTTGCGGCCGAAGAACGCCACATCCGGCCGGACAAGGTGGAACATGGTCCCCACCAGGGTAAGCATCCCGTCGAAGTGGCCCGGCCGGGACGCTCCCTCCAGGACGTCGCCCAGTGGCCCGGCACTCAGGGTGACCAGCGGAGCCGGGTCGTGCACCACGCTCGGCGCGTAGACGATGTCGGCCCCCTCGCTGGCGCAGACGTCCAGGTCGGCGGCGAAGGTGCGGGGGTAGCGGTCGAGGTCCTCGCCGGACCCGAACTGCAACGGATTGACGAAGATCGTGACCACGACCTGGTCGGTGCGCCGCCGGGCCTCCCTGATCAGGGCGGCGTGACCGCGGTGCAGCGCACCCATGGTCATGACGACACCGCGGACACCTTGGGCGGGTGCCGCCTCCCGCGCCTCCCCCGACTGGGGAGTGGAGGCTGCGGGGGCCTGGCCCGCCGGGGCCGGGTCCGTGGGGGTGTGGTCGGGGGGTGTCTGGTCCGCGGATGCCACGGCGGTCTGCTCCCTGCGGACGACCGGCCGGGCCAGTGCCGCGGCGAGCTCGGCGCGGGTGCGGACGACGATGGGCCGGGCGGTGCCACGTGATGCGGCCGGTGCCGGGCTCGCGGTGCCGGCTGGTGCCGGGCGCGGGGTGATGGGCATCTGAGCAGGCATGAGTACAGGCATTCGGATTCGTTCCAGTCCTCGGGTGGGGTACCGGACGTCGCGGACACTGTAGCTCGCCCGCAACGTCCCCTGAACCCCTCTGTGACCTGGCTGTCTTTCCGTATCGCCCGATTAGGGGGCAGTAACGGACAGCTGCCGCCCGGGGAGATCTCGGGCGGCGGCTCGGTGTCCATGATCGGCGAGTGGGCGGGTGTGGCCGAGATCGCGGCGGGCAGGCGACCCCCGGGCCGTCCGACTGCCTCCAGGCAAAATCCGAGGATCCTGGTCGTGGGAACGACGAAAACCCTCAGATCTTGCGGACTCGAAAAGTCCCTGAAGCTCGTCCGCTGTGTCCGTCCTGCCCGCCGGCCGGCCCTGCTGCCCTGCTGCGCTGCCCGGCTGGATGGGCCTGCCTGGCCTGAAGGGCCTACTCGCCGGTCACGGCGCCTCGCGCCGGAGAGACGAGGGTGGCGTCCGGGCTCGTCGACGGCCTCGGCACGGACACCCCGGCCGCGGTGACCGCCGGGCGGCGCCAGGCACGTTCGCCGATCAGGGTGAGGACAGCGGGCATCAGGATCACCCGGATCACCGTCGCGTCGAGCAGGATCGCGGCGCCCAGACCGACCCCGAGCTGCTTCATGCTCACCTGTGAAAGCGTCGCGAACACGCTGAACACGGCGACCATGATCACGGCGGCGCTGGTGACCACACCGGCACTGCTCCGGACGCCGGCCAGCACCGCCTCGCGCATCGGAAGCCCGGCGCTGTATGCCTCCCGGACCCGGCTGAGCACGAAGACCTGGTAGTCCATCGACAGCCCGAACAGGATCACGAACAGCATCAGGGGCAGCCAGTTCGTGATGGTGCCGGTGGAGGTGTAGCCGAGCAGGTCATCCGCCCAGTGGTGCTGGAACACGACCACGAGCAGGCCATATGCCGAGGCGACCGAGAGCAGGTTCAGCGCCACGGCCGCCGCGGCCACGAGCGCGCTGCGGAAGGCCGCCAGCAGCAGCAGAAACGCCAGGACGAGGACGAAGCCGATCACCAGCGGGGTCCGCCCGTTGAGCTGCCGGTTGAAGTCGACCGAACCCGCGGTCCGGCCGGTGACGTCGGCGGATGTCCCGTGGACGGCGCCGACGGTCGCCGGGATCACCGTGTCACGCAGCCTGGCCAGCGCCCGCTGGGACACGTCGTCGGTACCGCTTCCGGCGATCGGGATGGCGATCTTCGCCACCCGGCCGTCGCCACTGATCTCGGTCGTGATCGGCTCGTACATCACCCCGGTGGCGACGGCCTCGCGCCTGAGCCCGGTGATGGCCGCGGCCACCTCGGCCGAGCGCACGTCGTCGGCGGAGACGACCACCACCGCGGCACTCTGCTCGCCGGGGAAGGCCGCCTCGACCCGGTCGTAGGACTGGATGATCGGCAGGTCGTCGGGGAGGTCGTCGATGCCGGGCTCGCTGGTCCGCAGCCCGAACGCCGGCAGGGCGAGCAGGACCAGCAGCCCACCGGTGACGACGGCGACCGGGCCGGGATGGCGCAGCAGGCGCCCCATGATCCCGAGTCGCGCGGGGCCGGTCCCGGTGTTGTTGTTGGCGGCGGAGTGAGCCGGGGTGCGGTCGGTGACCCGGCGGCGCCCCGGCAGCCGCAGCAGCTCGACTCGGTCACCCAGCCAGGACAGCACCGCGGGCAGGACGGTCAGCGAGCCGAGGACCGCGATCAGGACCACGATCACCGTGCCGCCGGCGACCCCGCTGAAGACGTCCAGGCCTGTGATCAGCAGGCCCGCCATGGACACGGCGACGGTCAGCCCGGAGACCAGGACCGCGTGCCCCGATGTGTCCGCGGCGATCTCCAGCGCCTGCCGCGGGCTGTGCCCGGCGGCCCGCTCGGCCCGCTCGCGCCGGATGTAGAACAGCGCGTAGTCGACCCCCACGGCCAGGCCGATGAGCAGCATGACCGACGTCGCGGTCTCGTCTGTCGGCAGCAGCCTGCTGCTGAACGCGACCACGCCCAGCGCCGCGGCAAAGGCGGTCAGCGCGAGCACGACCGGGATCAGCGCGGCGACCACGGCACCGAAGACCGCGAGCAGAATGCCCAGAGTCAACGGAATCGCGAGCAGCTCGGCCCGCTTGAAGTCCTTGCCGACGGTGTCTCCGAGTGCCTTTTCGGCACTGGCCTCGCCGACCTCCTCGACACGCAGGCCTGGATGCTCCCGGGCAGCGGCGTCAACCGCGGCGAGCACCGGCTCGATCCGGTCGGTGGCGGTGTCGGCGTCGCCGAGGATCTCGAACGTCACCAGAACCGAGCGCCGATCGGGGGAGACGAGGCCGAGGTCGGCCTCGGTGTCGGCCTGCGGCAGCGTGACCGGCGCCCGCAGGTTCGTCACCGCGCCGGTGGCGAGGACCCGCTCGGCGACGTCCCCGATCGCCCCGCGGAGCTGCTGGTCGGCGAGGAGCGTCTGGGGGCTGCTCGCCGCGTCCGGCCGTTGGATCAGCACGTTCTCGCTGGCGGGAGTCGTGAAGCCGTGGTCGGCGAGGGTGCGCCGGGCGCGCGCGTCCTCGCCGACGCCGTAGTCGCTGTCGGTCAGCGTGTGAGTGCCGACCAGGGAGCCCAGCACCGTCAGAAGGACAACGCCGAGGAACCATCCCCCGATGGCCAGCCGCCGGTGCCGCACGCTCCACCTGGCCGCCCGGGCGGCCAGGTGGGTGGCAGGCGTGGAACGGGTCGAATGGTGCGACGTCGATGTGATCGGAGGTCTCGTGCGCATGCGAGAACGATCTCGCTGCGCGAGCCTTCGGTCACTGCGGCGGACCGCCGAATCCGGGGTGCGGAGCGCTGGCGGGGACAGGGTAGGGCTGTCCCCCGGTCGGTGCCTCGGCAGCGCTCCCGCTCCCGGTCAGCGCTCCCGGTCAGCGCTCCCGGTCAGCGCTCCCGGTCAGCGCTCCCGCTGCCGGTCGGCGCTCCCGCTCAGCCCTCGCGGTCGGCGCTTCGCCGGCTCAGGCGGTGGACAGGTAGTCCTGGAAGGAGATTCCCGTCAGTCGCTCGTACGCCTCGACGTAGCGCGCCCGGGTCGACTCGACGATGTCGGCCGGGAGCTCCGGCGCCGGCGGGTTACGGTCCCACCCGGTGTCGACCAGGTAGTTGCGGATGAACTGCTTGTCGTAGGACGGCTGCGCCCCGCCAGGCGTCCAGGCGTCGGCGGGCCAGAACCGGGACGAGTCGGGGGTGAGCACCTCGTCGGCGAGCCGCAGCACGCCGTCGGTGTCGTGGCCGAACTCGAACTTGGTGTCGGCGAGCAGGATCCCGCGCTCGGCGGCGAGGTCACTGGCCCGGCCGAAGATCTGGAGGGTGAGATGCTCCAGCTCGGCGGCCAGCTCCTTGCCGACCCGGCCGGCGGCGTCGTCTCGGCTGATGTTCTCGTCGTGCTCGCCGATGGGCGCCTTCGTCGACGGGGTGTAGATCGTCGTGGGCAGCTTGCTGCCGTCCTCCAGCCCGGGCGGGAGCGGGTGACCGCTGACCGCGCCGGTGCGGCGATAGTCCTTCAGCCCGCTGCCGGTCAGGTAGCCGCGGGCGACGCATTCGATCTGGACCATGTCCAGCCGCCGGCACAGCATCGAACGGCCGCGGAGCTGCTCGGAGTATGGAGCGAGCTCCGCGGGGTACTCGTCCACGCTGGAGCTGATCACATGACTGGGCACCAGGTCACGCAGCTGGTCGAACCACCACAGCGAAAGCCCGGTGAGAACCGCCCCCTTGTCGGGGATCTCGGTGGGCAGCACGACGTCGAAAGCCGAGATGCGATCGCTCGCGACGAGCAGTACCGCGTCGTCCCCGACGGCGAACAGCTCGCGTACCTTTCCTGAGCCCAGGTGCGTGAGCCCGGCGAACTCCTCATGTGTCAGCGGCATGGTCTGACCGTACCGTCCGGCCGCGGGCCGGGCGGCCGTGCTGGTGGCTCAGACCAGCGCGGCGAGCCGGTCGAAGACGGGGCCGAGCCGTTCGACGTAGCGTTCCGGCCGGCTGACCTGGTCGAGGCGGGCCTCGTCGAGGGGCAGCCCGCGGTCGGCCGCGTGCTTGCGCAGCGTCTCGCGGAACGGCACGCCCGTCTGCCAGGTCTCCATGGCGGCGGCCTGGGTGATGGCGTAGGAGTCCTCGCGTGACAGCCCTGTCTCGACGAGTTCCAGCAGCACCGCCGAGGTGTAGACGAGGCCGCCGGTGGCGTCGAGGTTCGCCCGCATCCGGGCCCGGTCGACGACGAGGCCGTCGACGAGCCGGGTGGTCAGGTGCAGCAGGTAGTCCACGCCGCAGGCGGCGTCTGGCAGGGCGATGCGCTCGGTCGACGAGTGTGAGATGTCCCGCTCATGCCACAGCGGGACACCCTCCAGCACGGGCACGTACTGGGCCCGCACGATCCGGGCGAGCCCGGCGATGCGCTCGGACATGATCGGGTTCTTCTTGTGCGGCATCGCGGACGAGCCCTTCTGGCCCGACCCGAACGGCTCCGACAGCTCACGGACCTCCGTGCGCTGGCCGTGCCGCACCTCCAGCGCGACCGCCTCGCACACCGTCGCGAGGCCGGCGAGCGCGGCCACCCAGGACGCGATCCCGTCCCGCAGGACGACCTGCGTCGCGACCGGCGCCGGGGTCAGCCCCAGCTTGTCCGCGACGTAGCTCTCCACATCGGTGTCGATGTTGGAGTAGGTGCCGACCGCGCCGGAGATCTTCGCGACGCCGACGTCCGCCCGCGCCGCGCGCAGCCGGTCACGGCACCGCGCCATACCGAACGCCAGGTCGGCGACCCGGTGCCCGAACACGGTGGGCTCGCCGTGGATGCCGTGGGTACGCCCGACCCGCAGCGTCTCCCGGTGCGCCAGACCAAGGTCGCGCAGGGCGGCGACGAGCCGGTCGGCCCGCGCCAGCAGCAGGTCGGTGGCCTCGACGAGCTGGCAGGCGAGCGCGGTGTCGAGCAGGTCCGACGAGGTCATCCCGAAGTGCACGTAGGCCGCGGCGGAACGTGGCTCGGTGTTGTCCGCCCAGGCGGTGAGGAAGGCGATCACGTCGTGCTGGGTGACCGCCTCGACCTCCGCGACGGCCTCGGGTGTCGGCGCGGGCGCGGCGCGCACCGGGTCCACCGAGTCGGCGGGGATGCGCCCGGCGGCCGCGTGGGCCTCCATGACGAGGACCTCGACCTTGCACCACAACTCGTACTTGTTGGCCTCGGACCACACCCGGCCCATGTCGGGCAGTGTGTAACGACCGATCATGCGCGCGCCGCCGCGACGTCGGCGAGGGAGTCGGCCGCCGCCTGCTCGAACTCGTCCTTGAACGTCGCCAGCTTCAGCCCCAGGTCAGGGTCGCCGAGCGCGAGGATCTGGATCGCCAGGATCGCCGCGTTCGTCGAGTTGTTGAGCCCCACCGTCGCCACCGGCACGCCGGGCGGCATCTGCGCGATGGCCAGCATCGAGTCCATCCCGTCCAGCGCGCCGCCGGAGATCGGGACGCCGATCACGGGCAGTGTCGTCATCGAGGCGACCGCTCCGGGCAGCGCCGCGGCGAGCCCGGCGCCCGCGATCACGATGGAGATCCCCCGCTCGCGCAGCTGCCCGACCCACTCGGCCAGGGTGCGCGGCGCACGGTGCGCGGAGAGCGAGACCTCCTCGTAGGTGACGCCGAAACGCTCCAGCGTTGCACCGGCCTTACTCATGGTCTGGGTGTCCGACGGAGAGCCGTAGACGATCGCCACCCGCGGCCCAGCCGAGCTGCCACCCGATCCGTTGCTCTGCGACGACTTGCCCTGAGACACGCTCACTCCTCTGCTTCCTACCGGTTTCTGCTGGTTCCCGCGTGGGGCATCCGGGACGGGTCCCCGATGTCAGTGCGGTAGTGCGCCCCGTCGAGCGAGATGCGGCTGACCGCTTCGTACGCCGATCCTCGCGCGGACTCGAGGTTGGAGCCGATGGCCGTGACCGAGAGCACCCTGCCACCCGATGCGACGACCTGCCCGCTCTCGTCGCGGCGAGTCCCGGCATGTAGCACATCGACACCGGTCAGCGCCCCCGCGGCGGTGAGACCACGGATCGGGCCACCGAGCCGAGGCGCCGTGGGGTAGCCGGGCGCCGCGACGACGACGGTGATCGCTGCCCCGGAACGCCACGTCGGGCGCACGCGGCCGGACAGCACCGCGGTCAGCGGCGAGTTCAGCAGGGCCAGGATCGCCTGAACCTCGGGGTCACCGAAGCGAACGTTGAATTCGACCACACGAAGGCCACGGGACGTCAGCGCCAGCCCGGCGTAGAGCAGGCCTGTGAACGGGGTGCCGCGCCGTGCCATCTCGTCCACCGTGGGTCGGATCACGGTACGGACCACCTCGTCGACCAGACCCGCGGGCGCCCAGGGCAGCGGGGTGTACGCGCCCATGCCGCCGGTGTTGGGGCCGGTGTCACCGTCGCCGACCCGCTTGTGGTCCTGAGCGGGCGAAAGCGGCACGATCGCGCCGGACTCGGTCACGATCGCGAACAGCGAGACCTCGGGCCCGTCGAGGTACTCCTCCAGAACCACCCGGTCGTCGGTGTCACGCAGGCTGGCACGCACGGCCTCGACCGCCACGTCCCGGTCAGTGGTGACCGTGACGCCCTTGCCGGCCGCCAAGCCGTCGTACTTCACCACGTAGGGCGGGCCGAACGTGTCGAGGTCGGCCAGCGCCGAGGAGATCTCGGTGTGATCTCGTGAGTCGGCCGTCGGCACGCCGGCCGCGCGCATGATCTCCTTCGCGAAGGCCTTGCTGCCCTCCAGCCGTGCCGCGGCGGCGGACGGCCCGAACACCGGGAGCCCGCGGGCCCGAAGCTCGTCGCCCGCACCCGCCACCAGCGGGACCTCCGGGCCGACGATGGTCAGGTCGGCGTGGACGGTCTCGGCCAGGCTGGCGACCGCGTCCGGATCCTCGACCCGAAGCGGGCGTGGCTCGGCAAGCTCCGCTGTACCAGCGTTTCCAGGGGCGCACACGAGCCCGCCGACCGCCGGATCCCGGGAGAGCGCGCGGCAAAGAGCATGCTCACGCCCACCGGACCCGACAACAAGAACCTTCATCGCTTGGAGGGGGCGAAGGACGCAGCCGCGGAAGTCACGGGGTCCAGGTTAGCGCGCGCCTTGATCGTTGAGCCTTTTTACCGTGGTCTCAGAGGCCGACCCCGGCCTGCCAGAGCAGGTGGGCCATGCCGTGCACGAGGTGCAGCGCGCAGCGCCGGGCATCGACCTCGGCCATGGTCTGGACGATGGCCGGAGCGTCGACGGGCCACACGTGGGGCTCGCGGCCGAGCACGGTCAGCGGTGCCGGGTCGTCCCGGCCCTCGAAGGTGCGTCCGCCGGGCTCGACGAACAGGTGTAGCGACCGGCCGGGGGCAGGGAAGCTCTCACACCGCCAGTAGAGCAGCGGCCAGGCGTGCAGCCGCTCGCGACGCAGCAGCGGCCGCCGGTGATCGTGCGGGCCACCCGCGCCCCGCACGCCCCGCCGGTCCGCGGACGGACCATCCTCGGCCTCCACGGCGTCCTCACCGTGATCGTCCTCATCGTGACGACCGCGACGCCCGCCGCGAACGCGGCGATCGCCGTGGCCCTCGTCGAAGCCGGCCCCGGCCCCGGGGGTCCGGATCGATCCCGGCCGGCCCGAGCCGGCGCCGCTGACGCCGGCGTCCCAGCCGCGGTCCGCCCGCCGCCCGTTCGCGCGCACCGTCACCGGGGGCGTCAGATTCTCCGCCGCGCAGAAGGAGAGGAACTCCGTGATCTGCGCCTGGACGTGTTCGGCGATGGCCGCCGCCCGTTCCAGACGCAGCGCCTCGGCGCGTTTCGAGCTGCGGATCGCGTGGCTTCCGCGCAGCAGGACATCGGTCAGGGTCTCCGGGAGCGCCTCCCCGGTCGGGGAGAAGCCGACCGGCCAGGTCGCCGGGTCGATTCCGCGTCCAAGCGGATGATCCGGCCGGACCGTCGGCGACCAGCGGGCCGGGCTGGGCTGACGCGGCGCGGTCGCCCTCGTCGTGTCGAGCTCGGTCGACGCCGACGCCGACGCCGACGCCGACGCCGATGTCGACGCGGGCGTCGGCACCGGCTGGGTCGGCCCGCTGTCGCGCGCGTCGGCGCGGTCGTCGTCCCAGGAGGGGTGCGGCGGTAGCCCCGCCATCGTCATCACCCCCGGTCGTCGCCAACTGTGACGACGTCAGCCTGGGCCGTAACTCTGTGTAGCGCAACCCGAGGCCGTTGTCGGCGCGTGGGGGATCACCGCGCCGAATCGGGGCGTCGTGCGCCAGTGTGGCGCGACAGCGTGATCAGAGCAGTTCGTTGATCACCAGGGTCTGTGCCCGGCCGGGACCGACACCCACAGCCGACACCGGGGCTCCGGACATCTCCTCGATCGTCGCCACGTACGCCCGGGCGGCGTCCGGGAGGTCGGCGAAGTCCGTCACACCGGAGATGTCCTCATGCCAGCCGGGGAGCTCTTCGTAGATCGGCTTCGCGTGGTGGAAGTCCGTCTGCGTCATCGGCATCTCGTCGGTCCGCCTGCCGTTGATCTCGTAGCCGACGCAGACCGGCACGGTGTCGAAGCCCGAAAGCACGTCGAGCTTTGTCAGGAACAGATCGGTGAGCCCGTTGACCCGTACGGCGTAGCGGGCGATCACCGCGTCGAACCAGCCGGTGCGCCGCGCCCGGCCGGTCGTCACGCCGAACTCGCCACCGATCCGGCGGAGCTCCTCACCGACCTTGTCGTCGAGCTCGGTGGGGAAGGGCCCCGAACCCACCCGGGTGGTGTACGCCTTGATGATCCCGACGACCCGGCTGATCCTGGTCGGACCGATCCCCGCCCCGGTCGCCGCGTAGCCGGCCGTCGGGTTGGAGGAGGTCACAAACGGATACGTGCCGTGGTCGACGTCGAGCAGCGTGCCCTGCGATCCCTCGAGAAGCACGACCTTGCCGTCGCGCAGCGCCGTGTCCAGCAGGAGACCGGTGTCGGCGATGTGCGGCGTCAGCCGCCGCGCGTAGGCCGCGTACTCCTCGACCACCTCGTCGACATCGATCCGGCGCCGGTTGTAGACCTTCGTCAGGACCTGGTTCTTCTCCCGCAGCGCCAGCTCCAGCTTCTGCCGGAAGATGCCCGGGTCGAGCAGGTCCTGGACACGGATGCCGGTGCGGGCGACCTTGTCCCCGTAGGCGGGGCCGATGCCGCGGCCGGTCGTACCGATCCGCGCCTTGCCGAGGTATCGCTCGGTGACGCGGTCGAGCGCCCGGTGGTGCGGCATGATCAGATGTGCGTCCGCGCTGATCAGCAGCCGGGAGACGTCGACCCCCCGAGCCTGCAGCCCGTCCATCTCGGACAGCAGCACGCCCGGGTCGATGACGACACCGTTCCCGATGACCGGGACGCAGTCGGCTCGCAGAACTCCGGAGGGGATCAGGTGCAGAGCGTAGCTCTCCGCACCGATCACCACCGTGTGGCCGGCGTTGTTACCTCCCTGGTACCGAACGACGTAGTCGACGGCGCCGCCCAGGAGGTCGGTCGCCTTTCCTTTTCCTTCGTCGCCCCACTGGGCGCCGATGAGGACTAGAGCAGGCACCGGGCGAGGTTACTAGGGATATCGCCCTGTCGGGACCCGATCGGCCTCGACAGGGAAAAGCTCGCTGCGTTATGCCATCTCATGACTACTATGCGAGGTCGAGTTCACGGAGTGCGACCGGATCGCTGTCGGCGAGAAACTCGCGGCACCTGGTCGCCTCCGCGTCCTCGCCGATCTCCGCCGCAGCCCGCGACAGTGCGGCCAGCGCGCGCAGGAAGCCGCGGTTCGGCTCATGAGACCACGGAATGGGCCCGTGGCCCTTCCATCCGGACCGCCGGAGCTGATCGAGGCCCCGGTGATAGCCGGTACGCGCGTAGGCGTAGGCCGCCACCGGCTGACCCGCGCCGAGCGCCTCCTCCGCGAGGATCGCCCAGCCGAGGCAGGCAGCGGGGAAACGGGCCGCGACGGACTCCGCGCCCGCACCCGAGGTCATCGCCTCCACCACAGCGGCGTCGGATGGAAGCAGCGTCGGCGGCGGACCCGACAGCAGGTTCTGGTTCGCGGGCGGTGTCGTCATGGGCACATCCTGCCTGACCGGCGTCACGCCCGGCGCCGGGCGGGCCCACCGGCTGACTGCTGGTCCCGCCGCGGCCCACATGCCAACCAGGCATACGACGACCTGCCAAACTGGCATGAGGCACCCGGAGCCAGGTCAGCTGGTGACGGTGGCGCTCCACAGGTTCTGCCCGACCACGCCGGGCTGCCCGTCGCTGATCCGCGTCAGGTATGAGTAGAGCGCGGCGACGCCCTGGGACTCCTGGCCGAACTTGCCGTCGACCGTCAGCACGAACTTGCGCTCGCGCATCTCGGCCTGCCACACGAACGCGTCGGCGCGTACCTCGTCGCCCATGCCGACGTTCAGCGCTTCACCGCCGAAGTTGGTGCCGACCTGGCTGCGTGCGCGTTCGAGGGTCATGGGGGGCTCGGCCGGGGTGAGGGCCTGCTCGACGGCATCGCCGATGGTGCCCGAGGATTCCGGGGCCGGGCCGTTGCGCGTCAGGCCGAGCTTGTTGCTGCAGGCCGGCCACGGTGACCAGCCACGCGAGTCATACAGCTTGTAGGCGGCATCGTCCTGCATCGCCGGCGGAGCCTGGTCGGGTCGACCGGGGTAGCCGAGGCCTGTCCAGGTGCGCTGGTCGAACTGGTAGGCGCCGTAGAAGCCGTTGCCCGTGTTGATGGCGTAGTTGCCGCCGGACTCGCACTGGCGTAGCCGGGCGAAATCATCCGCCGTCGCGGCGCCGGCAGGGGCCGCGGTGACGGCGAGCCCCGTTCCGACCAGGGCCGTGACGGCCCCGGTGGTCCGCAGGACACGGGTGGCGGTGGACGGCGGCTGCGCCGCGCGGTGCCTGCCACCACGACCGGTCGAACGGACGGGATCACGATCATGCGACCGCATCAGGTGTCCTTCCCGTCGCCTGCGGGGTGAGCTGTCGGGTTCGGGCTGGAAGCTGCCCGGTCGGCGTACCAGGACCCGGCCCGTCCTCGCGGACCGGTGTGTCCCGGCTGTATCGGTACGCCGGCTTAACCCCTAGGACGCAACGAATGCGCCCGGATGGTGGGTCCCCCACTCCTGCCCTGTGTCGTCCGCTCCAGTACCGGCCGAGTGGACGGGGGCAGGATTCGGCGTCCGTCCACACGACCTCGCCCCGGGGGGAGGCGAGTGGGCGGAACTGTAGCGAGATCTACCTACATGACGCAAATCCCGCTGGCCAGGGCGGGATCGGAAAGGACCATATCGGAGTCACCCGAACGGGCCAATTGACGGATGGGTGGAGGAGATGGTCATCACACCCGAACCGCGCCACATTACCGTCCCCTCGACATCTCGGACGCACCGGGGGTCCGTCATGCGGCTGGCGCCCCTGCCGGCTTCAGGCCGGGACGGTCCATGACCCGAGGAAGGTCCATGACCGGCGATGCCCGCTCGGCGGCCCAGGCCTGGGCGCCCGGGGACACGGGGCGGCGCCAGGGAGGGTCGGCGGCGGGCGGTGGGGGGCCGGCGACGGCGCCGGCCACCGGCAGCTGGAGAGCGCCGACGCCACGCCCGCCTACCGGGATCGCCGGTGTGGGGCGGGTACCGATCTGGCCATGACCGGTGCGGTGAGGTGGCGTCGTCGAGGGAGGTCGTTCGGCGCGGCCGTGGAGGGAATGCGCGCCGAACGCATCCCGCGGGTGATCGAGATGATCGGCGGGAAGGCCGCGACGCCCGGACACCTGCCCCGAGGCCGGTACCGCTCCGGCGGTGGGGCTGTCCGGGTCCTGCGACACGCGGACCGTTGGGGCGCTCCGCGTTGCGTCCCGCGCGCCACGGCTGGGTCAGCGCCGGGCGGGCGGGCCGTCGCACGTCACGGCGACTGGATGAGACGCCTTCCGGGCTTGACGGACCGGGAGGAACGTCCCGTCGGGCGAGGTGCTCGACAACTCGGATGTGGACAACTCAGATGTGGATCAGGTGTGGACAACCGCGCTGGGACGGTGCAGCCACGGTCGGGTGGTTCCTGGGGCTCCTGGCATCACCGCGCCCGACCGGGACGGAGCGGGCGGGTGCGGTGAGCCTCCCCGGCGCGCGTCCGCGCTTTCGGGGCTGGGAGGAGGGAGGGACGAGGATCCGGTCGGACGGCCGTGAAGGCCCGCTCTCGCCGGAGCGGGAACGCAGTCGGTGGGCCGACCGTTGTCAGGCGAGGACGGCATGCACGCCCTCGACCGACTCCCGGTTCGCGGCGGGGTCCCTGTCAGCGTTGAGCCTTTTCCATCGTCGGCTCCGACCTGCGGTATCTCCGGTCGTGCACCATGAGATGGGAAGGCTCGTCGATCCGGTCCGGGCGGGGGCTTTCCCCGTGCAGCCGGGAGGGTTCGGCTGTGGAAGGCAGGTTGCCCTCACGGGGTGCTGGCTGTCGGTGCCGCGCGCTGGGGCCCGCGAATGAGCGGGCGGGCAGGCAGGCGACCGAGTGCTCCGCCGGGGCGGGCAGGCGTCAGCCGAAGGTGGCCGCCCAGGTCTGCGGGCCGAGGACGCCATCGACGATGAGGCCGCGCGCCGTCTGGAAGTCCCTGGCCGCGGCTGCGGACTTCGGCCCGTAGCAGCCGTCGACGGCGAGGGAGTAGCCGAGGGAGTTCATCTTTTCCTGCCAGGTCTTGATTTCGTCAGTGACCTGGTTGTGTACCGACGCGAAGTAGTTGCGCGTCAGAGGGGGCACACCCGTGGTGGCGACGGGCTGCGCGACCAGACTGGTGCGCTCGGCCGTACGGGAGGCCTGGCTGCCTGACCCCGACGACGACGCGCCGGGTGAGAGCTGGTCGCCGCCCATTCCGCTCCCGCACACCGGCCACTGGCCGAATCCGGAGCGGAGCGCGAGCTTCAGCGCCGCCTCGTCCTGCAGGGCGGGTGGAGCGGTGTGTGGAAGGCCAGAGTACCCCAGACTCTGCCAGGTCCCGGCGGAGAACTGGTAAGCGCCATAGTAGCCGTTACCGGTGTTCGTCGTGTAGTTGCCGCCGGACTCGCATTGCCGCAGACCTTCCCAGGTCGTTGCGGCATTCGCCGGTTGGCTGATGGCGATTGTGCCTCCGACCGTCGCGACAAGGACGGATACGGGGACGAGGGTGCGGGCCCGGCTGCGGGTACTGCTGCGGCGTTGTCGGCCACTGGTACGTGCGTCGGACATGCGTGAGTTTTCCTTCCCCACGCCTGCGAGGTGAGCTGTCGGGTTCGGGCAGGGAACAAGCCCGGCCGCATGTCAGGAACTCCCAAATCCTGTGCCTTCGACAGCAAGGAAGACGGTTCCTCATTGCTGTCAACGGCCCTGCGGCTTCACCCCAAGGCCACCAGGTTCGGTGGCCGGGTATTGGTTCCCCCGCTCCTGCCATCGGGTTTTTGTTTCCGGCGGATGGGGGCAGGGATTCGGCGTGCACCCGTCGGGTGCCCGGCCTGTCTCCGGGCACGGCGAAGACCATAACCACAACGTCGGGCGAGGCGACAAGGATTGAATGGTCGACGTGAAGAAGAGCACACTCCCGCGCGCCTTCTTGAGATTGGCTGTGGGCCCTGGTATCGCGCGCGCACGCGCGCTCATTAACTTGGTGGGCGTTTCGTGGTGGAGGGTTCGGGCCGACTGATCACGCTCGCGAAAGATCACCGGTATTGCCTGCGGTGCGAGCTATTCGCCGGAATCGGAGCCAAGGCTACCGCTCACTGCGGATCTCGTCACTAACGAGGGTAAAAATTTATATTCTTGTACCGATGGGGGTTCGGGCGTCGCGTCATGTGAGATACGCAATCGTAACTATGAGTTAACGTAAGTGTATCTTTCGTCGCCGACGAGCCTGTCGGGGGGTCGGATCGAGGGCTCGGAGCGCCGCACCGCCGAGGCCTGGAGTGATCTTGTGGGGGTGCGTGCAGACTCGGGCGTCATCGTCGCTGTGGCACCCATGGTGCCTCTCGGTGTCTCTCTGGTAGCCGATGGTCACATCGGTGGCAATGTGGCGAATGGCCGGGCCCGTGGCGACCGGTCCGGCCAGCCCGCTGTGGACGGCGGCGCGAACTATGTCCCCGCGCTTCGGTGCGGGACGGGTCGGGAGAGCCTGCAGCGAGCCGGACGTTTCCCGGTCTGTCTGGACGAGGCCGGAGATTCCGGATGGCGGGCCCGCTGCCGCGGTGGTGCGTTCCGTCCACCGATTCGCTGCTTGGCGCTGATCCCTCACTGCCGTGCGAGCCCGTGGGTGGCCGAATCGGCCGAAGAGGCCACATGGCAGCCCACGCGAGGCTTTGCCCAGGCGTGGGCGGCCTTGGCATCGAGGTGTGGTCTGAGCAGGTCGTCGGGCCGCGTCTACTTCCGCGCGGGATCGGACCACTGTGGCCCTGAGGGTGTCCTGGCTCGGTATGGCGGGCGATGTGCCGTCGCCAGGCCGCACGATCTTCGTGGGGTTCTTCCGGGTGCTTGACGTCCCGGATCGCGGCCGGGCGCGGGCTGGTCACCCGCTGGAGACCTGTGAGTGAAATAGATCACACACTGCTGCCGGCCGGTCGTCCGGACGGGTGAACGTCAGCGGCCGGGCGTTGGCGGTTGAGATCACGTGCGGGCGTGGCGGGGGTGCTGGGCGGCCGGGGCGGGCCGTCGTACTGCCCGCGGCGACAGGGAGCCGGAGCAGTGGGAAAGGAGATGCCGGGAGCAGCGGGAGAAGGAGATAAGGAGAGGGAGATGGGAGACAAGGAGGAGAAGGAGGAGATGGAGGAGATGGAGACAGGGAGCGGGCGACGGGCCGCGGGGGAGCGGTGCGCCAGGAGCCGCGGGGAGCGGAGAGGCCAGGAGCCGGAGCCAGGCATGGGCGCGGCCGCGATCGGTGAGCCTTCTCGATCTCACGTTGTCGGGCGCTGTGGCCCACAGGCCAGAGCCGACGATGGAAAAGGCTCGGTCGGCGCGCACGCGGACGATGCACCGGGCGGCATCAGGCGAGCGGCATCAGGCGAGCGGAGTGCTCCCGGGAACGTGGGCGCCCCCGGGAGCATGAACGGACTACTGAGGTCCCTGCCGGACCAGCGTGGCCCGGCTCAGATGTCGGGCAACGGACCGGGCAGAGCCCGGATGACGTCGGTCAGACGCCGATCGAACGGCCCGCGGACCGCAGGTCAGAACAGGCCTGGGCGACTCGTGCCGCCATCGAGGTCTCCGCGGCCTTCCCGTAGGTGCGCGGGTCGTAGGCCTTCTTGACCCCGACCTCGCCGTCCACCTTCAGGACCCCGTCGTAGTTCCGGAACACGTGGTCCACGATGGGGCGGGTGAAGGCGTACTGGGTGTCGGTGTCGACGTTCATCTTGATGACACCGTAGTCGAGCGTTTCGCGGATCTCGGAGAGGTCCGAGCCGCTGCCGCCGTGGAAGACGAGGTTGAACGGCTTGGCGTCGGCACCGAGGCCGAGCTTCTCGGCCACATGCTGCTGGCCCTCGCGAAGGATCGCAGGCCGTAGCTGGACATTGCCGGGCTTGTACACGCCGTGAACGTTGCCGAACGTCGCGGCCAGCATGTAAGCCCCCTTCTCCCCGGTTCCGAGCACCTCGGCGGTGCGGAACATATCGCCGGGAGTGGTGTAGAGCTTCTCATCGATCGCGCCGACGACGCCGTCCTCCTCGCCGCCCACGACGCCGATTTCGACCTCCAGCACGATACGTGCGGCCCGACAGTCGGCGAGCAGCTCGTCCGCAATCTTGAGGTTTTCCTCGAGCTCTACCGCGGAGCCGTCCCACATATGGGACTGGAAAAGCGGATCCCGCCCCTGCGAAACTCGCTCACGAGAGATCGCGATAAGTGGGCGAATGTAGGTGTCGAGCTTGTCGGCCGGGCAGTGATCCGTGTGCAGCGCGATGTTTACCGGATATGCTTTGGCGACGTGGTGCGCGTACTCTGCGAGTGCCTCGGCCCCGAGCACCATGTTCTTGATGGTCGTGCCTGAAAGGAACTCGGCGCCGCCGGTTGAGACCTGGACGATTCCGTCACTGCCGGCCTCCGCGAAGCCCCGCAGCGCCGCGTTGAGGGTCTGCGACGAGGTCACGTTGATGGCGGGGTAGGCGTAGGCGTTCGACTTCGCCTGGCTGAGCATCTCGGCGTAGACGTCTGGGCTGGCGATGGGCATCGGTGGAGCTCCTCGAAAGGTCTAGGGGCGCCCGACCGCCCGGTGGCACCAAGCCACCGCGGGCCGTGGCGCCGGACGCGCCGCCGAACCCGCCACCACCCCCCGGAGATCCCGGGGCGCGGTTGCGCCCGACGCGTGCCGACGGCAGGTGTTGGCCGAAGGGTATGACGTCACCCGGCTCGGACGGGTGTGGTTCCACGTGACATCGCCGGAAGCTGGTCGGATGTCTCATCCTGATCGCGCTCCGGCGGCAGACTGGCCTCGTGGACATCGAAGACCTCTCTGGGATGACCCTCTACGCCATCCTCTTCGCGGTGATTTTCGTGGAGAGTGGGGTCCTGGTCGGCTTCTGGCTCCCCGGCGACACCGTGCTGTTCGGTGCGGGTCTGGTCGCAGCCGACCCGTCAGCCGACGTCTCGATCCTCGTACTCGCGCTCGGTGTGCCGGTGGCGGCGAGCCTCGGCGCCGTTGTCGGGTATGCGACCGGCCGTCATCTCGGCCGCCCCTACCTCGAACGCCGCCATGCGGGAGCGCTGGTTCGAACGGAGGACTTCTACCAGCGCTTCGGCGCGGCCACACTGATCGCGGCTCGGTTCGTGCCCTGGGCGCGGACGTTCGCCCCGGTCCTGGCCGGCGCGGTGTCGATGCCCAGGCACCGGTTCGGCGCGGCAGTGATCGCCGGGGCTGTCATCTGGGGAACCGGCCTGGTCCTGCTCGGCTATGCGGCCTCAGCCGTTCCCGGCCTGCGCGATGCCGCGGTCTGGATCGGGGTTGTGGTGATCGTGGTGTCCGTGCTCGCCGGGGCGGGGGGCGAGCTCATGCGCAGGCGGGTGGCCCGCTCACGGAGCGTGGAGGACCCCGCGGGTACGAGTGCGGGCTGATCCGCTCCCGTACCCCGCGTCGTCCCAAGCGCGCTGCCGCATTGGGTGTCCGTTGCTCGTTCTGTCGTGATCAGGTCCGTACGGTTACTGATCGTGGGCTTCGTCGGGCAAACGTGTGGTCGTATGAGCGATCACACCGAAGTGCCGATCACACCGAAGTGCCGATCACGCCGCGGCTGGAATGCGCGCGGAACCTCCTGAACGCGCGGGTACGGGCCGGTCGGATTCCGGCCGGCCGGGCCGGTCGCGCCCGGTTGGTGGACCCCGATCCCGCGGCGGACGGGTACGGAGGCCTTCCTGCCGGCCTTTGATCGTGTTCGTGGTCCTGCTGGGTCTGGCGGCGGTCTCCGGTGTGGGTGTGCCGAGCATCGGCGTTGCTTCGGTGGCGTTGCCGGCTTCGAGCGCCGAGGCGGCCAGCGCCGCGATGTCGGATCGTGGCGGTCAGCTTTCCGCCGATCACGCGCGTGTCGCGGCCGGTGTGGACACCGCGCCCGCGGGTGCGTCGAGGAGCCGCCTGCCCGCCGTGGTGATCCCCAGGGCGGCTCCGCGTCCGGTGGACGCACGCCGCACGGCGGACCCACCGACTGCGAGGCGGGCGGCGACTGCGCCGTCGGCGCGGGCGCTCGCGCACCCTGTGGTCGTCAGCCGTGGTGACGGCGAGATCCATGAGGGCACGGACGATGACGCCAGGGGGATCTCCGGGCCCGGTGGCAGTTCAGCGCAACCTGGCAGTTCGCCACAACCCGGTGGCACCCGGCCGAACGGTGGCCAGCCCGGTCGCACTGCGTCCGGTGCGACCGGCACCGACGCGGACGGATCGGGCGACGTCGAGTCCGGGCAGTCCGGGCAGTCCGGGCAGCCCGGGCAGGTCGGTAGGCGACCGGTTGCCGCCGGTCAGGCCGCCGCAGGTGGGCCGGAGCTGCCCGGTGTCCCAACGACGGTCAACGGCCCGGCAACGGTCAACGGCCCGGTAGCGGTCGCTGGGCCGGAGCCGGCCGCCAGCGCGGGACCCGCAGGCCCCGCGCAGTCCGGTCCGGACAGCGTTACGGTCGCTTCCCGGCCGGAACCAGCGCCGGCTCAGCAGCCTTCCGCATCCGCCACCGGCGCCGAGCCCGCGACGGGCGCCGAGCCCGCCACCGGCACAGCGGCCGACTCAGGCACAGCAGCCGTCGGCCCAGACGCAGCCGTCGGCTCAGGCACCGGCGCGGCCACCGGCACCACGCCTGCCGCCGGCACGGCTACCGCTGCGGGCGTCGAGCCCGCCGCCGTGGCTACCGCCTCCGGCGCTGCCGCTGACAACAGTGCCGCGCTCATCGCGCAGGTCATCGCGCTCACCAACGATCAGCGCGCCGCGGTCGGATGCCTGCCGCTGGCGATCGACTCCCGCCTCAGTGCCTCGGCGCAGGCCCACAGCGACGACATGGCGAGCCACAACTACTTCAGCCACACCGGGTTGGACGGGAAGTCACCGTTCGACCGGATCACGGCCGCCGGCTACGACTTCTCGGTCGCGGCAGAGAACATCGCGGCCGGTCAGCGGGCCCCGGCAGCCGTGGTCGCCGACTGGATGGCCAGCCCGGAGCACCGGGCGAACATCGTGGACTGTGAGCTCACCCAGATCGGGGTCGGGTACGCGACCGGTGGTGACTACGGCACCTACTGGGTCGAGAACTTCGGCACCGGTGCATGAGAGCTGCTGGGCAGCATCACACATGCGGCACACGCTGCCTCGCTTCTCGGTGAGGCACCGCGAATCTGACCGGCCGGCGCCGGCGACCCGCCAAGTCCCTCTGAAGATCTGGCGATTCTGCTCGTTCGGGAGTCTGTCGCAGATGGCGCCGATCAAGAGCGCTGGTCGGTGGGCGGGGAGGTTCGCACTCCACGAACGCTGCCGGACCTCCGCCTCCGAGTGTCCGCTAGCCTGGCGGCCCGGTTTGGCGAGTCGCAAGAGTGAACGATTTTGGTCGGTGCAACGACCAAAATCCTTCTTTCTTGCGGGTGGCCAGGCGGCGTCGCGCCCATTTTGCCCCTTTTGAGGAACTATCGGTGCTGCGTGGCGGTGCGGGATCATCGATGGGTGGATGTGCGGGTGGGGTTCGCATCCCATGGGCATGGCTCCGCAAAGCCCATGCTGGTGGCCCGGCATCCGCCGCGCCCCAGGACTCTGCCACGGGCTCTCCGGCTCCGGCGACCACGAACCCCTCAGATCCTGGCGGCGGCGGCAGCAGCGGCAGCGGCGGCGGCGGCAGCGGCAGCCCGGCCGGGGCGGCAAGTCCGCTCGCACCCGCCACCTTTGTGGACGTCCCATCTGTCCGGCGGCGAGCTGTCGGACGTACCGGGTACGATCTCTCGCCACCGACCCAAGGTCGGGCGGATCTCGTCCGGCGAGGTCGGCACCAGTAGATCACGTATTCTCTGGTCCAAAACGGACCGGTGTGTCGGATTCCGTCCGTCGGCACGCGCGGAGCGCGGACCAGCCGAGCGGATCGGGCAGCGGGTGGGAGGGCGATTGGCTCGGTCGGTGGTCACCGGCGCGGCCGGATTCCTCGGTGGCGCTGTGGCGCAGGAGCTCCGCCAGCGGGGCGACGAGGTGGTCGCGCTCGACGTTCGGCGTGGGCCCGGTATCACGCAGGCCGATGTGACGACCGCTGGCGACTGGGAGAAGGCGCTCGACGGTGCGGACCTGCTCGTCCACGCCGCCGCGGTGGGCATGGGCGGGGTCGGCGAGCTCACGCCGGTGCGGGCGGGCCGGGTGACACCGCCGAGCCGTGTCACCACCGCGCAGATGCGCAAGGTGCTGCTCGGCGGCACCGCGACGGTGCTGGACGCCGCCCAGCGAGCCGGTGTGGGCCGGGTGATCCACCTGTCCTGCGTGAGCGCGCTGGGTGGCGACACGCCGATGCTCGCCGACGAGTCCGCGCCGGTAGGTCTCACCGGCGAGCCACGTGCGGACGCGATCGCCGCGGCCGAGCAGACGGCGAACGCCGCCGCGGCGCACGGAGCGCCCGTCACCGTGCTGCGGATCGCGGACGCCTACGGCCCCCGTGCCGGGCGTTGGACGCTGTGGCCGGTGCTGCTGATGCGCGCCGGGCGGTTCGTGCTCGTCGACGGCGGCGGAGGCCGGCTCAGCCCCGTCCATGTCGACGATGTGGTCGCGGCGGTGACGGCGGTGGCCGCCGCTCCCGTCGATGTGGTCGCCGGCCGGGTGCTCCATGTGACCGGTCCCGAGGCGACGACCGGCGCCGACTTCTTCGGCCGCTATGCGGCGCTGGCGGAGGTCAGGCCGCCGAGATCGGTCCCCGCACGGCTGTGCGAGGTCGTTGACGCGGTTGATCGGCTGCCCGGCCGGTCTCGGTCGGCGTCAGGCCGCCGCCCCGGGCTGCTTCGCGGGCTTGGCGCCAAGCTCGTCGTGAACGTGGATCCGCGGGTGCGGGTGGATCTGGGCCCGCTGACCATCCAGGATCTGACCAGGACCGGAACGGTGTCCGGGCGCCGCATCGCCGAGCTCGTCGGCTGGGAGCCCCGGGTCGACCTCGATGAGGGGATGCGCCGGACCGGCGCCTGGCTGCGTGACCGGGGTTTGCTCGGCGTCACGGAGCCGGCGCGTCGTGGGTGAGGGCCCCACCCTCACCACAGCGCGGATGCGCGCACTTCCACTCACGGTCTGGAACGTCGGTTTCGTGGCCGAGGAACTCGCCCAGGCGATGGTCCTGGCCGCCCGAGGCCGGCCGGTGCGGCTTGCGGCCGGCGAGCTCTTCGGCGGTGCGCTCGACTCCGCGCCCGCGGCAGCGGATTCCGCGGCCACGGATCCGACCGGAATGCGCAGGGAGCTGAGGCGGCGAGTCAGCGCCGGCACCGGGATCCTCACCTGGGTGTTGCGCGGTCAGGACGGCGTGGCGCTGGGGCTGTTGGCCGCGGACACGCATCGCGCCCGCGCGGTGGTCGGCGTTCGGGTGAGCAACCCGTATCGGCGTGATGGTTTCGGCGGTGAGGCGGTCCAGGCGCTCTCGAGCTGGCTGGAATATCGGGGCCTGCTGGTCGGGAGCCGGATCGGGGTCGGCGACGTGGTCGGCAAGCGCCTGGCCCAGACGACGGCCTTCGTGCCGACCGGAGTACTGCTCACCGAACGCCGGAGATTGTGGATTCGGCCGCCCCTGTGATCACTCGGGGTGGCGCCGCAGTGCGTCGGTTGTCCGCTCGATGATCTGTTACGCAACGTTAGCATTGCCGGAACTGTTGGGCTGCTGGTGCTGAAGTGTGGCCCTTCGTGTGGGCTGCCCGTGGTGGGGCTGGAGGTGACGGGAGACGGAACGCCGCCGCCCGCGCAGTCCGGCCCCGACACCCCCCGAACGTGCCATTGGTGCTGGTCAAGGGCTTCCCCTTCACCTGCCAAGGGTGGTATTCGTGAAGACCCCTCAGGGGCGGGGTGTCGGCGATCCGACAAAGTTTCTTCGTGGTTTCGTGGACAGCCCGGCTCGGTCGGACACGCCGACGCCACGAGCCCCCTGTTCAGAACGTGACGTCCTGGGGCACCATAGGAGCTGATGTCGCCACCGGTAGTCGGTCGCCCAACGGTCGGCCGGTCCGGTTGAGGCATCCGCGACGAGTGGGGCCGTCGTGGCTCGGAAGGGGAACTCGCACCTTCGCGTCACCTGCGTCTGGAGGTCTGCACGATGAGCGTGGATGCCCGTAGGGAGGTTCCGGCCGGAACCCGACCGAGCGAGGTCACGTACGACCATCTGATCATTCCTCCGCACTGGCGCCGGCCGGCGGGTTCGGCTCCCGGGGCACCCAACACGCTTTTCCCGCGTGGCGAGCAGACAACCGCGCCGCCGCCCGGGCCCGCCGTGACAGGTGCGTCGCCGATCAACCCGGTCACCGGGCCGATGACGGGCCCGCTGCTCGTCGGCACCACCGCACGTGCGTTCGCCAAGCTGGACGATCTCGTGCGGCTCAGCGAGAACGATCGTGCGGTGATCGACGAACGGCGGGCCGAGGCGGAGCGGGCCCTGCGGTCGATCTTCCCGCCGCGCTGTGCCCTTCCGCTCGTGGGCGTGGCCACCATCGGTTCCGCCGGGCGCGACACGATGATCCGCCCGCTCGACGAGGTGGACATCTTCGTGGTCTTCAGCGCCGCGAACAGCGCCTGGAAGCGTTTCCGCTGGGATTCACGCGATCTTCTCGTCTGCGTCCGGAACGCTATCGGTGGCGACCGGGTGCAGACGATCGGCACCCGTGGGCAGGCCCTGCGCATCGTGTACGACGCCGCGCCCGACGTCCATCTGGTGCCTGCCTTCGACCACCCCCGTGCCGGCTACGTGATCCCGGACAGGGTCGGCGGCTGGTTGCCGACGCGCCCGGAGCGCCATGCCAGCTGGACGATGGACCTCGGGCCCCGGGTGATCTCAGCGGTCCGGTTGCTCAAGGCGTGGAACCGGGTCTGCGGGAGCCACCTGCGGTCGTTCCACATCGAGGCGCTCGCCGGGCAGGTGCTCGCCGGCCGTGGGCTCAACACCCGCCAGGGCCTCGCCGAGGTCTTCCGGTACATGGACGAGATCGGCCTCGCCGTCGGCGATCCGTCCGACATCCGGGGTGACCTCTCCAGCTACCTTCGTCGGGACGATCTCGACGACCTGGCGGTGTTTGTTCGGCAGGCGCGTGACTTCTCGGCCCGCGCGGTCGCGGCCGAGCGGGCCGGCAGGCACGAGGAGGCTGTGAGCCTGTGGGGAACCATCTTCGGGCCGGAGTTCCCGACCTTCGGGTGACATCTCACCGAGCCTGCCGAGGTCCTGTTCGCTATTGAGCCTTTTCCGGCTCACAGCCGTCACCGAACGCCGCGAGTCCGGGTCGACGATGGAAAAGGCTCATTCTCCGGGCGTGGTCTGCTCCGGCCCGAGCCGGGAGCGTTCCGCCTGTTCGGCGGCAAGCTGGCACGCCTCCCGCGCGTCCCGTAGACGTGCCTGGATTCGCACCGGGCCGCCGGTGGAGTCCAGGTGGACGTCCGCGAGGCCCAGCAGACGGGGCAGCGGTCGCGCGACCAGCTGAATGCTCTGAACCTTGTTGTGCGGGATGATGTCGGTCCGTTGCCAGAGGCGTCCGGAGCGAGTGACGAAAACCTGGTCGTCGTGGCCGCAACGGAGCTGGCGCCAGCGGAACGGCGCCAGCAGCCGAGCACGGCCCGGTGGCGGCAGCAGCTGGACGTCCGCCAGGTTCACACCGGGCAGCAGGCGTTCGACCAGCATCACCGCCTGGGCCCGGGGCGCCACCGGCAACAAGGTGCTTCGCGCGTCGCCAGCGACGTTTACCTGGACCTCCACCCAGTCCGGCCAGCGCCACAGCGGTGAGCTGTGCAGCCGGATCGCCTGCACCCGACCATGCGGAACGGTGTGATGAGCGCGATCGAGCAGGCCGCCTCGAATACGCAGACCGTCCGGCGATTCCGACACGGTGAACAGGTAGCCGCTCGCGAAACGACGGAAGGACGTACGCCAGACACCGACGAGCGCGGGCGTGACCGCCACGAAGCCGGCGAGGGTTCCCGTGAACAGTGCCGGCGTGACAAGCAGTACGGCGGCGGCGAGGGCCAGCCACGGTCCGGGAGAAAGCGCGATGGACGCGGCCAACCGTCGCGGCGGGACGATGGTGAGCGGGCGTTCGGGCGCCTCGCCCGCCTCGGGGGCGATTCCGGCGGCGCGGGCGAGCAGCTCGGCCCGCAACGTCCTCGCCCGGTCCAGCGACAGGTAGCTCAGGCTGGTGACCGATTCCTCGTCTCCGTCGTGCGCGCCACCGAGATCCAGCCGCAGCGCGGCGAGCCCGGTCGCGCGGGCGATCAACGACTGGGTGATCTCCACCGACTGGATGCGGTCGAGACGCACGTCGCGGAAACGTTTGACGAGAAGGCCGGTTTCCAGCCGGATGCTGTCGGCCCCGACCCGGAAGCGGGTGAACCGCCAGGCGCAGTATCCGTAGGCGGCGGCCGAGGGAAGCAGGACCGCGAGAGTGGCCAGCACGCCATGCGTGCTCAGTTCGTCGGCGAAGTTCCTCAGCACGCTCGCCGCGACGGCCGCGACCAACAGCCAGCCCCGCAGGAGCGGTGTCAGGGGGTGCAGGTGCTGATACCCGTCACCCTGGCTGGCGGACGGGCCGGTGGCGTGGTTCGGGTCGGCGGCGTGGTCCGAACCTGCTGTGGTCAAAGCCCGGCTGCCCGGGAGCGGCCGCGCGCGGCCAGTGAGTCCCGTAGCCTCGCCGCCTCGCCCGGCCCCAGCCCGGGGATGACCGCGTCCGTCGTGGCTGCGGCGGTGTGCAGGCGTACCTGGGCCACCCCGAACCGGCGAGAAAGCGGGCCGGAGGTGACATCCACCAGCTGCATCCGGCCGTAGGGGACCACGACCAGCCTGCGGACCAGCACGCCGTGCTGGATGAGCAGGTCGTCGTCGCGTTCGGCGTAGCGCCAGGCCGCCCACGCCCGGCCGATGGACCGCCAGGCCAGGGCGGCCGCCGCAAGCGGGACGAACCCGACGAGAAGGCCCGGAAAACCCAGGAGGCCGCCACCGGCGAGCGCGGCGAAAACGCTGAGCGGGAGCGCGACGGCGGCGAGCAGCAGGCGGCGTAGTCGCCGGAGCTGGGGTGACAGTCCAGACCAGCATTCCGGTGGAACCCGCCAGATGTCCGCCATCGCTGCGCTGTCCGGGGCAGGGCGCGCAGCGGTGTGCATGTGGCAACCATAAGGTCTGCACGCCGGGCTTCCAGCTCATTTTCGCAGTGGTAGTCACCGTGTGGCCGGCATTGACCAATCTGACTACGGATTGGCCGGAACGAAACCTGCGCGCATGGTCTGTTTGTGTGCGTTCAGTAAGCCTTTTCCATCTCACGGTGCACGGTCGAGGACGCCGCCGGTCCGAGTCGGGGGCCGGTCCGAGTCGGCACGAAAACGAGGCTCAGTCGTCTCGGCCGGTCCTCGCCGGCGCCCCGTCCTGGGAACGCCGGCGGCCGTGCTCGGGCGGCGCCGGGGCGTTGTGGTGACGGTGGTCGCTCTGGAGGTCGTCGCCTTGAACGTGGTCGCCCTGAAGGTGGTCGTGCTGGAGGTCGCCGCCTTGAACGTGGTCGCCCTGAAGGTCGTCGTGCTGGAGGTCGTCGCCCTGAACGGCGTCGTGACGAGGGCTGTCGTGCGCAAGCAGGTGGACTTCGGTGAGCATGTCGTCCACAGCCACGGAGCCGGTGGGGGCCGGGTGGACGTCACCGGCCGCGCGGGGTGCCGCGGCGAGGGCCGGGTGGCTCGGCCACCACACGGCGGGGCCCACGTCCAGGGCGAGCGCCGGCACCAGCACCGAGCGGACGACGAGCGTGTCGAGCAGAACCCCGAAAGACACCAGAAAGCCGACCGCGGCGAGCTGAACCAGAGGGAAGATCATAAGTACCGCGAAGGTGGCGGCAAGAACGACTCCTGCCGAGGTAATCACCCCGCCGGTTACCGCCAGTCCGCGGCGGACGCCAGCGGCGTGCCCGATCTGCCCCGCCTCTTCCCTCACCCGGGTCATCAGGAAGATGTTGTAGTCGACGCCGAGCGCCACCAGGAAGATGAAACCGACCAGCGGGAGCGCCGGGTCGATGCCCGGGAAATGGAAGAGGTAGCGGAACGCCAAAGCGCTCGCGCCAAGAGCGGCGAAGAACGACAGCACAACCGTGGCCATGAGCAGGACCGGTGCCACGATCGCTCGCAGCAGCAGCCCGAGGATCAGCAGCACCACCAGGAGGACGACCGGGATGATCACGCCGCGGTCGCGGATCGCGGCATCGCGCACGTCGAGGTTCACCGCGGTGTTCCCGCCGACCAGGGCGTCGGCGCCGGGTACCGCATGGACCGCGGTGCGGAGAGCCTCCACGGAGTGGAACGAGTCGGTGCTGTCGGGTGGCGAGTCGAGCACCACCAGAAACTGCACCAGCTCGGACGTCCGACCGCTTTCAGTCGCTCCCACCACTCCGGGCGTCGCGCGGACCGCGGCGGCCACCTCGTCCGCGTGAGCCGCGTTCGCGACGACGAACGTGGGTGCTGTGACGCCCGGGGGGAAGCTCTGCTCGGCGAGGTGCTGACCCTTGACGGATTCCACCTCGTTGCGGAAGGCCTGGTCCTGGCGGAGCACGCCGGGAAGCACGCTCATGCCGATGACCAGCGCGCCCAGGACAGCCGCCGTCGCCAGCCAGATGCGGCGCGGGTGCCGGGCGATCGCGGCGCCGGTCCTGGCCCAGAAACCGGTTCGCTCGATCTGTTCGATGTGCTCGGGCTTGCCCAGCTCCGGTACGAACGGCCAGAACAGACGCCGACCGCCGACCACCATCGCCGCCGGGAGCAGCGTCAGCATGGTCACCACCGCGACGAGGATCCCGAGCGCGCAGACCGGACCGAGCCCGCGGTGCGAGTTCAACGTGCCGAGCAGCAGACAGAGCATGCCGATGATCACGGTTCCGGCGGAGGCCAGAATCGCCGGCCCGGCCCGGTGCAGCGCTATCCGCATGGCGGCGGCGGGCTCGGCGTATCTGGTCAGTTCCTCTCGATATCGCGCGATGAGCAGCAGCGCGTAGTCGGTGCCCGCGCCGAAGACGAGTACCCGCAGCATGCCCGAGCTCTGGCCGTTGACCGTGAGATCGGCGTGTTTGGCCAGCAGGTAGATCAGGCCGGCGGCCATCTGGTCGGCGATGCCGACCGAAAGCAACGGCACGATCCAGAGGAACGGGCTGCGATAGACCACGAGCAGAATCACAGCCACGATGGACGCGGTGACGAGCAGCAGCGCGTCCTCAATTTTCGAGAACACGTCGTAGGTGTCGGCGAGGAGGCCGGCCGGGCCCGTGACGGCGATGGTGAGGCCGGGGTTCCCCGCGGCGGTGCGCTCGGCGATCTCCCGCATCTTCTGGACGTTTGCGGTGAAGCGGTCGGCGTCCTTGTCCTGCGGCATCGGGACTGTGATCAGTGCTGCCCGCCGATCACCTGACGGAATGACCGCGGGTAGTTGGGTCGTCGCGAACCCCCGCAACTCCGTGCGCAGGGCGTCGGCGGCGGCCAGATCTTGGTCGGTCAGCGTGGTGTCCCGGTGCAGAACGACCACCGCAGGTACGGAGTCTCCGCCGGGAAGTTTTTTCTGCGCTTCCAGCAGACGGGTCGACTCGGCATCCTTGGGAAGGAATGCGGAGGCATTGTTGGTCTGCGCCTCGGTGAGCTTGAAGGCGAGCGGACTGATTGCTATGCCGGCCAGCAGCCAGCACGCGACGATCAGCCAGGGGAACAGCCGCGTTGAACGCGCGGCGGCGCGACGCGGCCGGATCATGCGGTGCCCTCTCCTTCGGTCTCCTCGCCGATGCTGCCAGCTCGGAGCGTCTCGCGCGCGTCGCGTTCGATGATCTGTTCGCGCGATCAGGGGGAAGCGGCGGCCGACTGTGACGGAATGTGCGCAGGTGATGGCCGGATGTGGTGGAGGGGTCGTAATTAGCTGACAATCTGCGCTCCGTCAAGGGCGGTACCGGGTTCCTGATCCGGCGGACCGCTGTCCCGACAACGACCCACCACATCGACCGACGGCGGCATTTTCTGCGGCATTGTGGAAGAAGGACGCCGTGGCCCGTCGCGGGACGCGGTGAAATCTTCCGGCTCGACCATCAGAATTCGGGCCGTCGTTGTCAGGGGGTCTGACTGATGGTTGTGTGGGGCGCCGGTCGGCGACTGGCGGATTCCTTGCTCCCCGATGGCGCGGACACGATTACGGGCCGCCGGGACTCCGTGGCGGGGCCATGGCGTCGCGGAACCGCGGCCCTCGCCCGTGGCGGTCTGGTGATTGCCGTCGCGGCTTTGCTGGCGTCCTGCCAGGGCGGTGATCTCACCGCGTTCAATCCGCCGGGACCGCCTGGCGCCACCGGCACGCCACCTGCTGTCCCGGCGTCGCCCGCGTCCGCCGAGGTGCCGCTGGACGCCGAAGACTACGTCCTGATGGAAGGGGAAATCACAGCTGGTTTCACGGCATCTCCGCCCGCCGCAGGGTCAAATTCGGAGGATATTTCGTTGGGTTCGGTCGGGCAGTGCCTCGGCATCTCGGGCGATCATCTCGACGACTATCAGGACACCGCCGACGGTCCCAAGTTCACCAGCGAAGCCGACGCCATCGTGGCGATATCCTCAACCGCGTCGATCGTGTCCACCGAGACGGCTGCCGCACATCTCGAGCTCCTCAACAATCCGCGGTTCGGCGAGTGCTTCGGCCAGGCGATCCAGCAGCAGTTCGACGCTGTCTCCGAGCCTGGAAGCGAGATCAAGGTCGTCGCGGTCGAGACACCGCAGGCTCCCTCCGGGGCACGCGTGCTGCTGCGGATGAGCGTGAGCGTGAAGGCTGGCGGCGAAACGCTCGGACTCGTCCTGGACAGCCTCTTCCTCATCGAAGGACAGGTCGAGGTGATCGTGACCTACTCGAATGTCGACAACAACCCGGCGGATGTTCACCTGCAGCGGATCACGGACCAGATCGCCGGCAAGCTCCAGCTCCAGTAGGGAGATGCCAGCCCCGGCCGGCAGGCGCCAGCCCCGGCCGGCACGCGCCAGCCGGGGCCAGCAGGTGCCGGCAGGTGCTGGTACGCGGGCCGGCCCGTTGGACACCGTCGATCAGCGTGACGCCCAGGCCACCGCGATCTCGGCGGCCACCGCCACGTTGTTCCGCACGACAGCGATGTTGACCTCAAGGCTCGCACCGGCGGTCTCGGTGTGGAAGGTCTCCAGCAGGAACGGGGTGACGGCCTTGCCGCGCAGGCCGATCTTGTCCGCCTGCTGCAGCGCGGTGCGCAGAACGTCGTCGTGGATGGCCTCGTCGAGGGCCTGACCTGCCGGCACCGGGTTCGCGACGACGATCGCGGACGTCAGGCCGAGGCGATCTCTGACCGCCATGGCCTCCGCCACCTGCGCGGCGCCATCCACCTGCCAGTCGAGCCGATGGCCGGTGGCGGGGAGGTAGAAGCCGGGAAAGTCCGAGGTGCGCCAGCCCAGCAACGTGATCCCGAACGTCTCGAGGCGTTCGATGGTCGCGTCGATGTCCAGGATGGATTTGACGCCCGCGGCTACGACGGTGATCGGTGTGGCGGCCAGCGTCGGCAGGTCCGCGGACTCGTCGAAGGTCTCGGCCGCGCCGCGGTGCACACCGCCGAGACCGCCGGTGGCGAACACCCGGATTCCCACCCGGGCGGCCAGCACGGAGGTGGCCGCGACCGTCGTGGCGCAGGTGAGACCCAGCGCCGCGGCGGCCGGCAGATCGCGTACGGATGCCTTCGTGACTCCGGGGTCGCCGGCGATCCGCCCGAGCGTGTCGTCATCCAGCCCCACGGTGGGCACGCCATCGATCACGGCCACCGTGGCGGGGGTGACGCCACGGTCGCGCAGCATCGCTTCCAGCTCCACCGCCACGGCCCGGTTACGGGGGCGCGGCAGCCCATGGGCGATCAAGGTCGACTCCAGCGCGACCACCGGCGAGCCGGCGGCCAGCGCGGCCTCGACCTCGGCGGAAACCGACAGACCTGCAACCTCCCGCGCCACCCGTCGACCCTACGCGGAGGGGGCCGGAGGGGACTGGCGCGGGAGGCTCGGTCAGATCAGATGGCTGGCGCGCTGACCGCGGGATGCACGGTCAGTGCCGACCGCTTCGGGTCGACGTCGACGACGACCTCGTTACCGTCCCTGATCTCACCGGCGAGGATCTCGCGAGCGAGCTGGTCCCCGATCGAGGTCTGAACCAGCCGGCGCAGCGGCCGCGCCCCGTAGACCGGGTCGTAGCCCGCGTCGGCGAGCCAGCCCTTCGCGGCGTCGCTGACGGTGAGATCGATGCGGCGGTCGGCGAGCCGCCGCCGAAGCCGGTCGATCTGGATGTCGACGATCCGGGTGAGGTCCTCCCGCCCCAGCTGCTCGAAGACCAGGACGTCGTCGAGCCGGTTGAGGAACTCCGGCTTGAAGGCATCCCGCACGGCCACCATGACCGAATCCCGGCGCACCTGCGGAGGCAGCGTCGGGTCGGCGATGAAGGCCGATCCGAGGTTCGAGGTGAGGATCAGGATCGTGTTCCGGAAATCGACCGTGCGGCCCTGGCCGTCGGTCAGCCGCCCGTCGTCGAGGACGGCGAGCAGCACGTCGAAGACGTCCGGATGGGCCTTCTCGACCTCGTCGAGCAGGATCACGCTGTAGGGGCGGCGCCGGATCGCCTCGGTGAGCTGACCGCCAGACTCAAAGCCGACATACCCCGGAGGAGCACCGATCAGCCGGGCCACCGAGTGCTTCTCGGCGTACTCGCTCATGTCGATGCGCACGACCGCCCGCTCGTCGTCGAACAGGAAGTCAGCCACCGCCTTCGCCAGCTCGGTCTTGCCGACACCGGTCGGCCCGAGGAACAGGAACGAGCCGGTGGGCCGGTCCGGGTCGGCGATGCCGGCCCGCGCGCGGCGGACCGCGTCCGACACGATGCGCACGGCGTCGTCCTGCCCGATCACCCGGCGGTGCAGCTCCTCCTCCATCCGCAGGAGCTTGGCGGTCTCGCCCTCGAGCATGCGACCGGCGGGAATGCCCGTCCAGGAGGCGACGACCTCGGCGACATCGTCCGGACCGACCTCCTCGCTCAGCATCGCGCCACCGGGGGAGTCGGAGCCGGCGAGCGCGTCCGTCGCCGCCGCGAGCCGCTTCTCCAACGTCGGGATGGTGCCGTAGCGCAGCTCGCCGGCCTTGGCGAGATCGAGGTCGCGCTCCGCCATCTCGGCCGCGCGGCGGGCGTTCTCCAGCTCTTCCTTGATCTTCTGGACCTCGGAGATCGAGTTCTTCTCGCGCTGCCAGCGCGCGGTCAGCGCGGAGAGCTCCTCGCGCTTCTCGGCGAGCTCTCGCTGAAGCCGCTCCCGCCGCTGCCGGGAGGCGTCGTCGTTCTCCTTGGACAGCGCCATGTCCTCGATCTCGAGGCGGCGCACCGCGCGCTCGAGCTCGTCGACCGCGACCGGCCGGCTGTCGATTTCCATCCGCAGCCGGGAGGCGGCTTCGTCGACCAGGTCGATCGCCTTGTCCGGCAGGAAGCGGGCGGTGACGTAGCGGTCGGAGAGCGTGGCCGCGGCGACCAGCGCGGAGTCGGTGATCCGCACGCCGTGGTGGACCTCGTAGCGCTCCTTGAGCCCGCGCAGGATGCCGATGGTGTCCTCCACCGAGGGCTCCCCGACCATGACGGGCTGGAAGCGACGCTCCAACGCCGGGTCCTTCTCGATCCGGGAGCGGTATTCGTCCAGCGTCGTCGCGCCGATCATGCGCAGCTCGCCGCGGGCCAGCATCGGCTTGAGCATGTTGCCCGCGTCCATCGCGCCTTCGGCCGCGCCGGCGCCCACGACGGTGTGCAGCTCGTCGATGAAGGTGATGATCTGGCCTTCGGCCTCGCGGATCTCGGTGAGCACCGAGGTGAGGCGCTCCTCGAACTCCCCGCGCAGCTTCGAGCCGGCGACCATCGACCCCAGGTCGAGGGAGACGATCCGCCGGCCGCGCAGGGATTCGGGAACATCGCCGGCGGCGACCCGCAGGGCGAGCCCCTCGACGATCGCGGTCTTGCCGACGCCGGGCTCACCGATCAGGACGGGGTTGTTCTTCGTGCGCCGGGAGAGCACCTGCACCACCCGGCGGATCTCGGTGTCCCGACCGATCACCGGGTCGAGCTTGCCCTCCCGCGCCCGCGCGGTGAGATCGATGGAGTACTTCTCCAGCGCGCGGTAGGCCCCCTCGGGATCACGGCTGGTCACGCGCCGGGCACCGCCGCGCACGCGGTCGAACGCGCCGCGCAGGGCATCCGCGGTGGCCCCCGTGTCGGCGAGGATGCGCGAGGCCTCGCCGCCTTCCTCGGCCAGCGCCACGACGAGGTGCTCGACCGAGATGTACTCGTCGCCCATCCGCGCGGCCTGCCGCTCGGCGTTGTTGAGCACGGCGACGAGCTGGCGCGAGAGCTGAGGCGGCGCGACGTTGGCCCCGGCCGCCCGTGGGAGCCGGCCGACCGCGGCTTCTGCGCGCGAGCGGACCGCCGCCGCGTCGGCGCCCACGGCGTCGAGCAGTGCGGCGCCAACACCGTCATGCGCTTCCAGCAGCGCCGTCAGCAGGTGCAGTGGGTCGACGAGCGGGGATCCGTCGCCGGTGGCACGGCTGATCGCGGAGGACAGCGCCTCCTGCGAGCGGGCGGTGAGACGGTCAGCGTTCATGGCGATCCCAGTGTCTCGGAGCGATCCGGTGTCAGGCGGCTCCGGTGGTGCCGGACCCGCGTGATTGGTCCTGTGTCGGCGGGGTCGGTCGACTCCGCTCTTCTCCGGTAATGACACTCAGCATACCTGAGTCATTCCCACTCAACTCTTACTGCTGATGGTGCTGCTGCTGTGTCGGTGGCCGGACGTCGGTGTCGGCAGCGGTGGCGATGCTGGTGGTGCTGGTGGTGCTGGCGGTGCTGGTGGCCGGACGTCAGCGGCGGTGGCCGGGACGCCAGACCACTACCGCACCGCGTTCGATGGGAACGAGGTCACGCCGATGGCTCGCATGCGCCTCGGCGACCCGTCGGTCGGCCTCGACACGGGCCGCGGCGAGCTCTTCGGCGAGCTGGCGAACCTGGGCCTGCAGCGCGACGACCTGCGCTCCGAGATGGAGGATCTGCCGGATGCCCTCCAGGTTGACGCCCTCCTCCTGGGAGAGCCGCTGTACCTCGCGGAGCAGGGCGACATCGCGGGCGGAGTAGCGCCGACCACGGCCTGCGGTGCGCCCAGGCGTCACCAGGCCGAGCCGGTCATAGGACCGCAGCGTCTGCGGATGCATGCCGGCGAGCTGCGCCGCGATGGAGATCACATAGACCGGCGCGTCATCGTCGTGGGCTGGGCCGGCGGTGGGACCGGGGGGCTGGTAATAGCCGGTGCCCTGCCCGTCCCCGGGATGCGGGGGAGTCGGCGGCCTGCCGGCGGCCGGGCCGCCAGATGGCATGCCGGTACCCGGTCGGGATCGGCCACTGGACCCGCGCGCCGCCTGGGGCGGATCGGAAGTACGGTTCGGGCGCGCGTTCATGACCGGCCCTCCATCTGGGCTATCAGGGCTTCACGGGGATCCTCGGGATGTGCCCGCGCGAACTCCTGGAGCGCGGTCCGTGCCTTCGGGGAGAGCTCGGACGGTCGGGGAACCGTCACCTCGAGGGTCACGATGAGGTCGCCGTTCTCTCCGCCGGGGCGGGGCACACCACGACCGCGGGCGCGCAGCCGCCGGCCGCTCGACGTCCCGGGCGGCACCTTCACGGTCAACGGTGTCCCGTCGATGGTGGGCACCTTCACCGAGGCGCCGAGCGCGGCCTCGGTGATCGTCACCGGCAGGATGATGGTCAGGTTGTGACCCTCCCGCCCGAAGACCGGGTGGCTCTGGACATGCACGGTGACCTCAAGATCACCTGCTGCTCCGCCGCGCTCCCCCGGAGAGCCGCGTCCACGCACGCGCAGGCGCTGCCCGTTGCTGACTCCCGCCGGAATCCGGATCCGCTGCTCGCGTTCACGGCGGCCGGTTCCGTGGCAGTCCGGGCACGGGTGGTCGATGAGACTGCCCTTGCCCAGGCAGTCCCGACACGGCTCGGAGAGCGCGAAACCGCCCTGGGAGCGGGAGATCACACCGAGACCTCGGCAGACCGGGCAGGTTCGCGGCGTGGTTCCCGGCCTCGCGGCGGTTCCGCCGCAGGTCGTACAGGTCGCAGCCCCCGGCAGCCGCACCGTTGCCTCGAGACCGGTCAGCGACTTCTCGAACGAGATGGTCACCTCGGCCGCGATGTCGGCGCCACGGCGGGGGGCCCGGCCGGGGGCCGACCGCTGGAAGAGATTGTCGAAGATCCCGCCGAGGCCACCCCCGCCGCTGCCATTCAGGAGATCATCGAGATTGATCCCGGAGGTCGGCCCGTAGCCGCCCGGGGCGCCGAACCCGCCCATGCCACCGCGCCCGCCGCCCGCGCCCGGGTAGGCCCCGGACGCGAACAACGCGCGCGCCTCGTCGTACTCACGACGCCGGGTCTCGTCAGAGAGGACGTCGTAGGCTTCGGAGACCTCCTTGAACCGTGCCTCGGCCTTGAGATCTCCGGGGTTCTTGTCGGGGTGCAGCTCGCGGGCAAGCTTGCGGTACGCCTTTTTGATGTCGGCCGCGGACGCGTCCTTGGGGACACCGAGAGCGGCGTAGTAGTCCTTCTCGACCATGTCGCGAACACTCACGGCGCCCCTCCTTCCGTCTTGATCGAGCCCGGCACGCGGGCGTCGGAAGCGTCCAGGCGTGCGGAGCCACCCGGCCGCCGGTCAGGTCGGAGCGGGCCGACCCGCCCGACGCGAGGCGTCGGGCGGGAGGCACGCGAGCGGTCGATCGGCATGCTTCTAGTAGGCCATCTCTTCAGTCGGCGCTGACGGTCGGGCCCCCGCGGTCCGGCCCGGGAATGCTGCCGGTGTCGTCCGGCACGGACGCGTGCTCCCTCCCGGGAGACGCGCCGGGCACCGGCTGACCCTCGTCCGCACGTGTCCCGGTGGACCCGGTATCGCCGGCCTGGACCGATCCGCCCTCATACCCGCTGCCGTCGACGTCCGCGCCGGCGGCACCGCCCTCGTCGGACGGCTCGGCGACCGCGACCTGCGCGGCCCGCAGCACCGTGTTTCCGCGCCGATAGCCCGCGCGGAAGATCTCAACGCAGGTCGTCTCGGACACGTCCGACCGGTAGGAGTGCAGCAGAGCGTGGTGCAGGTGCGGGTCGAATGCCTCGCCCGGGGCTCCGAAGCGCTCCAGGCCGGTCGACTCCAGCGCCGCTTCCAGGGACTCGGCGATGGCCTTGAACGGGCCTTCGAGATCGCCGTGGTCCCGCGCGCGACCGATGTCGTCGAGAACCCCGAGCAGGGCGGTCAGCAGCTTGGAGACCGCCTGGTCGCCGGCCGCCTCACGCTCCCGGGTCGCCCGGCGCCGGTAGTTGTCGAACTCGGCCTTCAGCCGCTGCAGGTCGGCCGTCCGCTCGCCGAGCTGCTCGTGCAGCGAAGCGACCAGCTCGGTGTCACCGACGCCGACGCCAGCGACACCGGCCGAGGCCGGGCCGGCAGGCTCGGCGCCAGCGGCGGCCTGGCCGGCCCCGGCGCGGACCTGGCCCGTCTCCGGATCGATGCGGCGCCTGTCCTTGACGATGGGCTCCTCCGGGCCGCCGTCCCCGCCGGCCCGGCTGTGGTCCAGCCGGTGCTCGTCGTGGGAAGGGGTCACTTCGGGTCCTCCTCGTCGACGATCTCGGCGTCAACCACGTCGTCGTCGGTCTGGCCCGCGCCCGGAGCACCCGGGCCGGCCTGCGCACTGGCGGCCTGGGCGTACATCGATTCGCCCATGGCCTGGCTGGCCTTGGTGAGCTCGTCCGCCGCCTCGCGGATGGCGGCGATGTCGGTCCCGGCGACCGCCCCGCGCAGCGTGCCGAGCTTCTCCTCGACGTCGGACTTCACGGTGGCGTCGATCTTGTCGCCGTTCTCGGCCAGGAAGCGCTCCGTGGAGTACACCAGCGACTCGGCCCGGTTGCGGGTCTCGGCCTCCTCGCGGCGCTGACGGTCCTCCTCCGCGTACTGCTCCGCGTCCTGCACCATGCGGTTGATGTCGTCCTTCGGCAGCGCCGAGCCGCCGGTGATCGTCATCGACTGCTCCTTGCCCGTGCCCAGGTCCTTCGCGGACACGTGCACGATGCCGTTGGCGTCGATGTCGAAGGTGACCTCGATCTGCGGCATGCCACGGGGCGCCGGCGGCAGGCCGGTCAGCTCGAACATGCCCAGCTTCTTGTTGTAGGCGGCCATCTCGCGCTCGCCCTGGAAGACCTGGATCTGCACGGAGGGCTGGCTGTCCTCGGCGGTGGTGAAGATCTCCGAGCGCTTGGTCGGGATCGTGGTGTTCCGCTCGATCAGCTTGGTCATGATGCCGCCCTTGGTCTCGATGCCGAGGGACAGCGGGGTGACGTCGAGCAGCAGGACGTCCTTGACCTCGCCCTTGAGGACACCGGCCTGCAGGGACGCGCCGACGGCGACGACCTCGTCGGCGTTGACGCCCTTGTTCGGCTCCTTGCCGCCGGTCAGCTCACGGACGAGGTCCACGACCGCGGGCATCCGGGTGGAACCGCCGACGAGCACCACGTGGTCCACATCGCTGATCTTGATGCGGGCGTCCTTGACTGCCTGCTGGAACGGGCCCTTCAGGCGGTCGACGAGGTCCTGCGTCATCCGCTGGAACTCCGCGCGGGTCAGCGAGACGTCCAGGTGCAGCGGGCCTTCGGCCGAGGCGGTGATGTACGGCAGGTTGATCGAGGTCTGCGTCGACTGCGAGAGGTTGATCTTGGCCTTCTCGGCCTCCTCGCGCAGGCGCTGCAGCGCCATCTTGTCCTTGCCGAGGTCGACGCCGTGCTGGTCGTTGAAGGTCTTGATGAGGTGATCGGTGATCCGCTGGTCCCAGTCGTCACCGCCGAGCTGGGTGTCACCGGAGGTCGACTTGACCTCGACCACACCGTCGCCGATCTCCAGCAGGGAGACGTCGAACGTACCGCCACCCAGGTCGAAGACCAGGATGGTCTGCTCCTTCTCGCCCTTGTCCAGGCCGTAGGCGAGGGCGGCGGCGGTCGGCTCGTTGACGATGCGCAGGACGTTGAGACCCGCGATGGTGCCGGCCTCCGTGGTCGTCTGGCGCTGCGCGTCGTCGAAGTAGGCCGGGACGGTGATGACCGCGTCGGACACCGGCTCGCCCAGGTAGGCCTCGGCGTCCCGCTTGAGCTTCTGCAGGATGCGGGCGCTGATCTCCTGGGGGGTGAACTCCTTGGAGTCCACCTTCATCTTCCAGTCTGTGCCCATGTGGCGCTTGACCGACCGGATGGTCCGCTCCACGTTCGTCACGGCCTGCCGCTTGGCGACCTCGCCGACGAGCACCTCGCCGTTCTTCGCGAAGGCCACGACAGACGGAGTCGTCCGGGAGCCCTCGGCGTTGGCGATCACCGTGGGCTCTCCACCCTCGAGCACGCTCACGACGGAGTTCGTGGTGCCGAGGTCGATACCGACCGCTCGTGCCATGTCTGTATGCCTCTCGATCATGCAGGCCCGCCTGGTGGAGACCGGCGGGACGCTCTTGTTGGTGTGAGCCCCGGACCCGGCTCCAGCGCCGAGGCACGGGGTGCGTGCGACTGCGTGGTGCCTGGTCCTACGGGCTCGCCGCACGCTCCTCGCGTCGGAGTCAAGCGCCCGGATTCGACTTGAGTATGGTCCGCTCAGGATGAACGAACCTAGGATAGCCCGACGAACCTGAGTCTTGTCCACTCAGTTTTTCTCCGCCCGCCCGACTGTCGTGATCGGACACCCCGGGGGTGACCATACGTGACTCCGGTATCGCTCTAGGGCACTCGTGGGCTGCCTGGACGAACAGCTCGCGGTCCGGACCGCGCCGCGGACAGGTTCCGGCCCGCGGGACCGGCGTTCGTCGGGGGTCAAGATCCTCACATCTACGAGGTCCGGCTTCGGTCTTCGGGCTGCCGCCTCTGCCGTTGTCGCCGAGCAAGAAGTGAGAATCCAGGCTGCTGGAGCAACCGAAATCCGCACTTCTTGCCGATCGTCAAGCAACTTCCCGCCCCTGTTTGCACCTATTGGGGCGAATTGCGCCGGTGCGGTGCGGTGCGGCGCGCGCGGGATCCCCGGTGGGTCGCCGTGCGGCGGGTGGGCACGGCCGCCAGGTCAATATCGGTGGGCCGGATCCGCCACGTGGACTGCGGGAGCGGCACGAGGCGGCCGTCGTCGACGGTGACGATGTTTCGCGGCTCGCGGCTCGCGGCTCGCGGCTCGCGGCTCGCGGCGGCCGCAGACGCCAGGCGGACAAACGGACCACAGGCGCTCATGAGGCGGTGCGGACGCGCGGTGTGGCTGGTGCGCAAGCCACTACGCCGCGTCCAGAGCCGCCGCTGGCCTCAGACAGCCTGGGTCGGGTGCGGCCGGGAAACCTGGTTGCCTGGCCGAGCCCGGATCTACAACTTGGAGCCCGGCTCCCCCGGGGTGCCATCCGTGGTGTTCCCGCCATCATGAGCACCCGGCGACGCCTGCTGGTCGGTGCCGGCCTGAGCAGGGCCCGCCGCGCCGCCCTTGGAGAGCAGCGGTCGGCCCTGTGCGGCTTTGGAATCGCCGCCGCGCTCCGGCTGTACTGACGCCAGGATGCGGCGCCCTCGCCTGGCTCCCGGGCGGACCGCGGGGGCGTTCGGAGCCAGCGGCGCGAGCCCGGAGCCGGTGCTGCCCGGTGGCACCACCGAGTCTGTCGTGGCGCCGGTGCCGAACCCGGCCGTGGGCTCGTCGGAGCCGGAGCGGGCCCTGCGCAGGCCCCGGCGTTCGACGAGATCCGCCTGCCGGCCCAGATCTGCTTCGATCTGCGCGAGGCGGTCAAGCATCCCGGAAGCGTCGCCGCCGTTTTCCTGGATGGTGCGCAGGGCGTCCATCAGGGTGAGCCACTGGTCCCGATCGACGACGATTTCCTCGGCGAGCCGGTTCGACGAGTACGGCGGAAACAGCCGCTGGGCGGCGGCCACCACCTGCTGTACCTGCCCGGGGTTGAGACGCCCGGGCTTGTGCCGGATGTAGTCGACCACGTCCTTGACGTTCAGGACGGTTACTCCTTCGAGAGCACCGTCCTTCCACAGGACGCTCGCCTCGACCATCACCAGGATCGGGTAGGTGGGGAACTTCAGCATCGGGAGCGCGGCCCGGATCTGGTTGCGCACCTCGCCACCCAGCCACGCGGTCTTGTCGATCGCCGGCTTGAGGGATTCCCCGTCCACCACCGCGCCGCCCTTGGTGTAGCGGACGACGCCCTTGTTGGTGTCACTGCCGAGGATCATCACCCCGCCGGGGCCGACCAGCAGGTGGCCGATGGTGGCCTCCGAGTACGGCACGGCCCGGTCGTGAAGGATGACGTACCCGCGCCGGCGCAGCCGGGAGATCGCGTGTGCGGTCTTCCGCTCGGCCTCGGCCGCCTCGCGCAGTGTTTCGACGTCCGGTGACGCACCGAAGGCGGCCAGAGCCATGCCACCGGGCCAGATCACAAGGAGGGCCACGAACACGGTGACCCCGAGGCTGGGCAGGCCCAGCCCGAAGCCGATGACCAGGCCGAGGCCGAGGCCGACGATCGCGGCGCGGATGGCCGCCCGAGGAACGTCACGCGCGATGCGGTCACGTCTGACCATCGCCTGGTTCTCCCGCGCACGGAGATACTCAGTGTGCTGAGAAAAGCCAGGACGCCCGGCCCGACCTGTCGTCGGCCTGGTGCTTGTCACCATCGTGCCCACCATGGATCGCAGGGTCGTCAACGTCGTCGGGACCCGCCCCCAGGAGCGCACCGGGTGCCCTGGTGGCGGCGCTGCTGCCAGCGCGCAGCGTCATGCGCCCCCGACCAGCGCGCGAACGAGCCGCCACGGTCCGGACCAGGACACTGACCCATGGTGGGGCGGGACCCGCGGTCATCTCAAGAGTTGACATCAACCCGCGCGATGATCCATGAGTTGTGGGTCGGTGGCTGGCTGGTCGTTGCGGGCCGCAGCGTCAGGTCGTCTGGCCCGACCTGGAAGTAGTGGTCCTGGTCGTGGCTCTTGGTGTGGCTGGTCGGGAACGGACAGTGCGGAGCGTTGTGGTTCTGGCGATTGTCTGCCACTCAAAGTAGCAGGCTCTCCTGCGTCTCGGGCAAGATCGGCCCAATAGGTGCCCGATCCCGCGACGCTCGGACCACGTCGTGGCAGGGTCGGGGGCGGTGGGTATCACGAGGTCGGGAGTCGCCCCGGTGGCTCGACCTCTCCGGGGTGCGGTGGGTGAATGGAGATGAGATGGAGCGCCGTCGGTGATCTGAACGTGTCCCTGGTCACTCCGCTGGTCACCGGTCGTGAGGTCCCGGCGAGGCTTGCTTTCCGGAGCGCAGCCGGCGGCCGAGGTGCAGTGTGCGATGGTCGCGCAGGGCTCCGGAGTCGTGGCCGTTGGTGGTGTGGCTGTCGGGATCGACAAGTTACTGGCCGGTAGGAGTAGGCTCGCCGCGTCGTCGGGCAGCATCCGGGCAGCCCCAGGCAGAGGTGGATAGCACAGCAGATGGAGGACCTGTGAGAATCGCGATCGGTCTAGCGATCACGCTGATCGCTCTCGCGGTGGCCGGCCGCCGCGTCTTCTGGCTGACCAGACTGATCAGGTCTGGCCAGCCCGCAGAGGGCCGGCTCGATGATCTGCCGACCAGGATCTGGACGGAGATCAGCGAGGTAGGAGGCCAGCGCAAGCTGCTGAAGTGGTCCGTACCCGGCCTGGCGCACTTCTTCACCTTCTGGGGATTCACCATCCTCGGGTTGACGATCGTCGAGGCCTACGGGGCCCTGTTCGACCACGACTTCCACATCCCGCTGTTCGGCGACTGGGCGATCATCGGGTTCCTGGAGGACTTCTTCGCGGTCGCCGTCCTCGCGGGCCTGCTCACGTTCACCATCATCCGGCTGCGTAACGCCCCCGCCCGGCTGGACCGCAAGTCCCGCTTCTACGGGTCCCACATCGGCCCGGCCTGGGTCATCCTCGGCATGATCACCCTGGTCATCGTGACCCTGCTGATCACGCGTGGCGCCCAGTTCAACGCCGGTACCCACCCGCAGGGCGACACCAAGTGGGCGTTCGCCTCCTGGCTGGTCAGCGAGCCGCTCAGCGCCTTCTCGGTGCACACCAACGAGGACATCGAGACGGCGTTCCTGCTGCTCAACATCGCGATCATCATGGGCTTCCTGGTGCTCGTGGTCTACTCCAAGCACCTGCACATCGGGCTTGCGCCGATCAACGTCATCCTCAAGCGCGAGCCGGTTGCCCTGGGCCCGCTGGGCACGACCCCCGACATCGAGAAGCTGATGGAGGAGGACGAGCCCGTCGTCGGTGTGGGCAAGGTCGAGGACTTCTCCTGGAAGGCCATGCTCGACTTCGCCACCTGCACCGAGTGCGGGCGGTGCCAGAGCCAGTGCCCGGCCTGGAACACCGGCAAGCCGCTGTCGCCCAAGATTCTGATCATGGACCTGCGCGACCACCTGTTCGCCAAGGCTCCCTACCTGCTCGCGCCCAAGAAGGACGAGGAGGGCGAGGAGACCACGACATCGGCCACCGCGTCCGCCGAGGAGACGTCCGAGAAGCACGCGGTGCACCATGTGCCGGAATCCGGCTTCGGTCGGGTGCCCGAGCCCGGTCAGCCCCAGGTCGACCGCCCGCTCGTCGGGACCGAGGAGGAGGGCGGGGTCATCGACCCCGACGTCCTGTGGTCGTGCACCAACTGCGGCGCCTGCGTGGAGCAGTGCCCGGTGGACATCGAGCACGTCGACCACATCGTCGACATGCGGCGTTACCAGGTCATGATCGAGTCGGCGTTCCCGTCCGAGGCCGGCGTGATGCTGCGCAACCTCGAGAACAACGGCAACCCGTGGGGCGTCTCGCCGCGGTCGCGCACCGAGTGGACCGAGGGCCTGCCCTTCGAGGTCCGCATCCTCGACGAGGGCGAGCAGATCCCGGACGAGGTCGAGTACCTCTACTGGGTCGGTTGCGCCGGTGCGATCGAGGACCGGGCCAAGAAGGTCGCCCGGTCGTTCGCCGAGCTGCTGCACACCGCCGGGGTCGAGTTCGCCGTCCTCGGCAGCCAGGAGTCGTGCACCGGTGACCCGGCCCGCCGCCTCGGCAACGAGTACCTGTACCAGGAGATGGCGAAGGCCAACATCGAGCTCCTGAACGAGACCGGTGTCAAGAAGATCGTCGCCACCTGCCCGCACTGCTTCAACAGCCTCGCGCGGGAGTACTCGGCACTCGGCGGCAACTTCGAGGTCGTCCACCACACCCAGCTGCTCGGCAAGCTCGTCGAGGAGCGCAGGCTCGTCCCGATCACCCCGATCGAGTCGTCGGTGACCTACCACGACCCGTGCTTCCTCGGCCGGCACAACAAGGTCTACACCCCGCCGCGGGAGATCCTGGAGGCCATCCCGGGCATCCGGGGGCAGGAGATGCACCGCTGCAAGGACCGGGGCTTCTGCTGCGGCGCGGGTGGTGCGCGGATGTGGATGGAAGAGAAGATCGGCAAGCGGGTCAACGTCGACCGCATGGAGGAGGCGCTCGGCCTCGACCCCGACGTGGTCTCGACCGCCTGCCCGTTCTGCATCGTCATGCTCTCCGACGCGGTGACCGAGAAGAAGCTGGCCGGCGAGGCAAAGGAGAGCGTCGAGGTTCTCGACGTCTCCCAGCTGCTGGCACGCTCCCTTGCCGCCCCGCCCACACCGGCCGCCGCCGCGGCTCCGGCGGAAGGCGCATAACCCTGCGGGTGCCGTAGGCAAATCGAACTGACCGGACGGGGCGTGGCGAACGGGCCACGCCCCGTCCGGCATTTCCGCGCCCCGCGCCGCATGGTTCGGCCACCCGAAGTAGCCGGGGGGACTCGAATCTTCGAGCCGCGGCCTCCGGGCGCCGTGGGGGTTGGTGCCGTGGCCGGGCAGGAGTTGAGGATTTTGGTCGCCCTGACACCAAAATCCGCAACTCTTGCGGATCGTCAAATAACCCTGCGCCCGCTGTGTCTGGTCCTGAGGTGAATTGCCGGAGCGGCGCGACGGCGCCGGATCCCTGGGGGCAACCACCGTGAACCGGTAACCATGGTGAACCGGACGTCCTCGAAGGCACGATGACCCCCCACCGGGGCAGTCATGCCGGGGGCTCGGGGGACGCCCCCCGAAAAAATAACGGCCCACCGGGCAGCCCCCACAAGGGGGCAACCACAGTGAACCGGTAACCATGGTGAACCGGACGTCCTCGAAGGCACGATGCCCCCACCGGGGCAGTCATGCCGGCCGCTCGGGGGCTCGGGGGACGCCCCCCGAAAAAATAACGGCCCACCGGGCAGCCCCCACAAGGGGGCAACCACAGTGAACCGGTAACCATGGTGAACCGGACGTCCTCGAAGGCACGATGCCCCCACCGGGGCAGTCATGCCGGCCGCTCGGGGGCTCGGGGGACGCCCTCCGAAAAAATAACGGCCCACCGGGCAGCCCCCACAAGGGGGCAACCACAGTGAACCGGTAACCATGGTGAACCGGACGTCCTCGAAGGCACGATGCCCCCACCGGGGCAGTCATGCCGGCCGCTCGGGGGCTCGGGGGACGCCCTCCGAAAAAATAACGGCCCACCGGGCAGCCCCCACAAGGGGGCAACCACAGTGAACCGGCTCGAGCGGGCGACGGGAATCGAACCCGCGTTGCAAGCTTGGGAAGCTCGTGTTCTGCCTCTGAACTACGCCCGCATGGTGCATCCGCATCCTACCGGACGAGCGCGCCACACGGCGTGGCGCCACCCCTGACTTCTCGTCCAGGCTGGGCTTCCGGACGTACAGGGTGTCGACGGGCCGACCGGGGGACGGTCTGTGGAGTCGGGTAACTGAGCGATCGTGGATTACCGATCATGCTGCTCGGGCCGGTCGCCGGCGCCGGCACCGGCGCGGGCGTTGTCGGCGCGGCGTGCCTCGGCACGTTTCACTTCGCTGCTGTCCACCTGGTGCAGGAAGCGCAGCGGCTCCCGGCCTGGGGGCTGCTGCGGGCGTTCGAGCTCCGGGGCGGGGGGTACGTCCAGCGTGCAGGCCTGGCCGGGCGGAATCCGGACTTCCTCGCCGTGGTGCACGATGGTCATCCCGTCGCCTTCGAGCACCGTGTAGGTGGCGGACGAGGCGAAGACCTCGACTCGGAGGTGGCGGGACCGTACCCGTAGGCCGAAGGAGAGCCGGGTGAGTCCTTCGGGCAGTCGGGGCGCGAAGGAGAGCAGCCGTCCGGTGTCGCGCAGCCCGCCGAAGCCTTCGACGAGTGCGATCCAGCTGCCGGCGAGGGAGGCCACGTGCAGCCCGTCGCCGGTGTTGTGCTCGATGTCCTTCAGATCCATGAAGGCGGCTTCGCGAAGGTAGTCGTGGGCGAGTGACAGGTGCCCGCATTCGGCGGCCATCACCGCCTGACAGCAGGCGGAGAGCGACGAGTCCCGGACGGTGAGTGCCTCGTAGTAGGCGAAGTTGCGTACCTTCTGCTCGGCGGTGAAGGCATCGCTGCGCCGCTGCATGGCGAGCACCAGGTCGGCCTGTTTCACGACCTGCTTGCGGTAGAGGTCGAAGTACGGGAAGTGCAGCAGCAGGGGGTACTGCTCGGGCCTGGTGCTGTCGAAATCCCACACCTGGTGATGGGTGAACCCCTCCGACTGCGGATGGACCCCGAGATGCACGTCGTAGGGGATGTACATGTCGTCGGCGGCGTCCCGCCAGTTGGCGGCGGTCTCGGCGTCGACACCGAGGGCGCGTGCGCGCTCGGGGTGGCGCTGGACGGCGTCGGCGGCGCCGATGAGGTTTCGCTGGGCCATGAGGTTGGTGTAGACGTTGTTGTCGGCGAGCGCGGAGTACTCGTCGGGTCCGGTCACACCGTCGATGCGGAATTTCCCGGACAGGTCGTGATGCCCGATGGAGCGCCACAGCCTGGCCGTTTCGATCAGGATCTCGAGGCCGACCTCCACCTCGAAATCCGTGTCCTCCGTCACCCAGACATACCTGATGACGGCGTCGGCGATGTCGGCGTTCACGTGGTAGGCGGCGGTGCCGGCGGGCCAGTAGCCGGAGCATTCCTCGCCGTGGATGGTTCGCCAGGGAAACGCGGCTCCGTCCAGGTTGAGCAGCTGCGCGCGCTCGCGGGCCATCGGGAGGATGGAGTGGCGCCAGCGCAGTGCGTCGGCGGCAGCTGCCGGCGCCGTGTAGGTCAGTACGGGTAGCACATAGCTCTCGGTGTCCCAGAAGGCGTGACCGTCGTAGCCCGGGCCGGTGAGTCCCTTCGCGGGGATCGCCCGGCGTTCGGCTCGCGCGCCGGCCTGCAGCACGTGGAACAGTGCGAAGCGGACGGCCTGTTGAACCTCGGCGTCCCCGTCGACCTCGACGTCCGCGCACCGCCAGAACTCGCCGAGGTACTCCCTCTGTTCCTCGACCAGCCCGTCCCATCCGGTCTGGCGGGCAGCAACCAGCGCGGCGACGGCCTGGTCGCGCAGCGCGGGCAGGGAGCGCTGCTCGGACCAGCCGTAGGCGAGGAACTTGATCATCCGAAGCGTCTCGCCGGCGGCCAGGACGGCCGTCGCGGTCACCCGCCCGGCATCGGGCTCGCTTTCCGAGCTGACCCCGAGCGAGCGGGGACCGTCGAAAATGTGGTCCATGGCCGCGGCGACCCGGATGTCGCTGTGCCGGGTGCAGTGGACGAGCTCCACCATGGAACCCCGGGCCCGGTGCCGCTCCGAGACGAGCGGTGACTCCAGGACCGCGGCCGCCCGTGGATCGCCTCGACGCATCGGAAGCTGCTCGTTGGCGACCAGTTCGGACTGGATGACGATGCGTGCGGAGCCGTCCACCGGCTCGATCTCGTAGGAGATCGCGGCGACGGATCGCTGGGTGAAGGAAACCATCCGCTGGGAGCGGATCCTGATGCGCTGACCGGCGGGAGACACCCAGTCGGCCTCCCTGGACAGCACGCCTTCACGGAAATCGATTGTTCTGGTATGGGTCAGCAGATCTCCGTACCGCACGTCGAACGGCTCGTCGTCGACCAGCAGGCGAATAATCTTTCCGTTGGTGACGTTGATGACCGTCTGGCCGGATTCTGGATATCCGTAGCCCGCCTCGGCGTAGGGCAGCGGCCGCAGTTCGTGGACGGAGTTCAGGTAGGTGCCGGGAAGCCCGTGCGGGTCGCCCTCGTCGAGATTCCCGCGCAGGCCCACGTGCCCGTTGGAGAGCACGAACAGCGACTCGGAGCGGGCAAGGGCGTCGATGTCGAGGCCGTGTTCGGTCAGCGACCAGGCCTCGATGAGGTAGTTCGGCTTGCCGATCACACGGTTCTCCCGGCGGCGACGGCACCCAACGCCTGCCCGCCGAGCAGGTCGGCGAGATCCTTGACGACGATGTCGGCGCCGCTGTGCCGCAGGGCGTCGGCGTGGCCGATCCGGTCCACACCCACCACGTAGCCGAAGGCGCCGGCCCGCCCGGCCTGCACGCCCGCCACGGCGTCCTCGAAGACCGCGGCCGCCTCGGGCTGGACCCCCAGCGCCTGTGCGCCGGCGAGGTAGGTGTCCGGAGCCGGCTTCCCCGCCAGGCCACGTTCCTGCGCGACGAGACCGTCGATCCGTGCGAGCAGCAGCCGCTCGATTCCGGCCGCCCGGACGACTTCGGCGCAGTTGGCGCTGGACGACACGACTGCGCGCGGGACGCCGGCCTCGTCGAGCGCCTGGAGGTATCGCACCGAACCTTCGAAGACCTCGACGCCGTCCCGTTCCATCCGCTGTAGGAGCAGGATGTTCTTCCTGGTCGCGAGGGCGTTGATCGTCAGGCCCGAGGGTGGGTCGCCGGGCACACCCGGCGGCAGGTGGATGCCCCGCGAGTCCAGGAACGCCTGCACGCCGTCGGCTCGCGGCCGCCCGTCGACGTAGTCGGGGTAGTCGGTGCCGATGTCGAAGGGAACGTACGGATCACCGGAGCGTCTGGCCCAGTTCTCCAGGAAGTCGTCGAACATCTCCTTCCAGGCGGCGGCGTGCACGGCGGCGGTGCGGGTCAGCACACCGTCGAGATCGAACAGGCACGCCCTGATGTGATCCGGTAGCCCCAACATCGGTCCCCATCCTGGATCAGGGTCAGCCGGCAGGCCGGCAGGCCGGCAGGGGCGCCGGCGACGTCCTACCGGCGGCGACCTGCGCACGGTTTCGAGTTCGAGGGGCTACTTACCCGATAACTGCACGCGTTCCACCCCACGGCAACAATCCGGCGCTCTGCGGTAGCGTCCGGGACGTGCTGCTGTCAGATCGGGATATCCGTGCCGAGATCACTACCGGCCGTGTGCGGCTCGATCCCTACGACGAGCGGCTGATCCAGCCGTCCAGTGTGGATCTGCGACTGGACCGTGCCTTCCGGGTCTTCCAGAACCACCGCTACACCCACATCGACCCGGCCGTCGAGCAGGAGGATCTCACCGAGCTCGTCGCTCCGGAGGGCGACGAGCCGTTCGTGCTGCATCCGGGGGAGTTCGTGCTGGGGTCGACCCTGGAGATCGTGACCTTGCCGGACGACCTGGCCGGGCGTCTCGAAGGCAAGTCGAGCCTGGGGCGCCTGGGGCTGCTCACCCACTCGACCGCGGGCTTCATCGATCCCGGCTTCTCCGGGCACGTGACGCTCGAGCTGTCCAATGTCGCCACGCTGCCCATCAGGCTCTGGCCCGGGATGAAGATCGGCCAGCTCTGCCTCTTCCGGCTGTCGTCGCCGGCCGAGCACCCCTACGGCTCGGCGATCTACGGCTCGCGTTACCAGGGCCAGCGTGGGCCCACCCCGTCCAGGGCCTACCGCGACTTCACTCGGACGACGGTCCCCGAGCTTGCTGAGGTCGCCGAGGTCACAGAGGCGCCCGGGTACAACTGATCGTCGGGATCGTCGTGCGGCGTCGAACCCGCGCGGAGGGCCGGAATCGTCGCGCTCGCCCTGGTAGGCGACGTCCTGGCAATCCCCAGCTCTGCCTTCGGCGAGCCCGATTTCGATGTCACTCGCCCGTGGACGTTCGAAATGGGGCGTTGATTGCACCCGGTTGAAGGAAATCCTCGTGATGCACAGCTGTCGGCACGCTCCACCGAGACCGCCAGCCGGTCGTCCGCTTGTCCACAGATCACCCTCGGCCGTGCGGATCCATGGTAAAGGGGACGTACACGGTGCGACCGGGTGGCGCACCCGCGAACCGCATGGCATCACTCTCCCGTGAGGCCGTCCGCGGGTCGGGGGTGTACGGTGGTCCCGTTGCTCTTCTCCTTGGTGCCGCCGGTCACCACCAGGATGGCATCGCGGTAATCGCCAACGGCGGTTGTCGGCATAAAGCAGGAACACCACGTGGGTGCGCCGTAGCAGGGGAACGAGGAAAAACGTGTCCGAAGGTACTGTCAAGTGGTTCAACGCCGAAAAGGGCTTCGGCTTCATCACCGTCGACGGCGGAGGCCCTGACGTCTTCGCCCACTTCTCCTCGATCGTGGGAGACGGCTACAAGTCCCTCGAAGAGGGGCAGCGAGTTTCGTTCACGATCGAGCAGGGCCAGAAGGGTCCGCAGGCTGCTCAGGTGCAGCCCCTCATCTGATCTGTTCGAACTGCGGCCAGCTCGGCCGGGGATCGGCCTCACGGCCTTCCTCCGGGCGAGCCCCATGAGGTCGCGGTAGTCGCGACCGCGGCGGGGTGACAACCGGCCCATCCCCGCCGTCGGTTCGTGGCACGATCGCTGCGTTGTCGCGTCCGTACCCGGACGCGTCGACGCGGAGGGCCACCGGCAGACCGCGAAGGGCCACCAGCAGGCAGTGGGCCACCAGCAGGCAGAGGGCCACCGGCAGAGACGTTCAGGCCGGGCGGCCCTTTTTCATGTCATGGCGTCAGTGGTCCACGTACTTCCCGTCGCAGCTGTAGGTGCGGGTCCTACCGTCACCGTTGTCGTCGACGTAGCTGAGCTTGACGCTCCCGCCGTAGATCCACCCGGCGGTCGTGGTGCCGTCCAGGCGGGCCCACCACCAGACGTTGTCGTAGCTGTTGACGACGCTGCAGTGCAGCCAGACCTTCAGCCCTCTGGCGAGCTTCGAGACGGTGGAACAGGTTGCGTACGGCCCCGTGCGCAGCGGTGCGTCCTCGACGAGCACGGCGTAGCCGTCGCCGTTGTAGCTGTGGCTGGGGCTCGCGGGGCATCCAGGAGCGGTGGTGCTCGCTGTGGCAGGGGGCTTCGACACCGCGGCGGCCGGGCGTGCCGACGGAGAGGTCGTCGGCGTGCCCGATGCGGCGGTGGTCGGGGACGCGCCGGGCGGCTTCTGGGTTGATCCCGGTGCGGCGCTCGGGTCGGCGGCGCCTGGTCCGCCCGGGCCTGCTGCGCCGGGGGTGGTGAGCCCTGGTCCGGGCAGCACGGCGTCGGGGCCAGCCCCCTTGGGTGCCACGCGACGGGACTGATCACCATCGGGACCAGGGCCGCCCACCGAGGCGGTCATGGGCGTCGTTGGCGCCGGCTCGTCGGAGCGTGGGAGCAGCACGGCCACAAGGGCGATCGCCGCGACCGCCGCCACGGCCGCGATCGCCGCAAGCAGCCACGGCGGCCGGGCGCCGGGAGCCTTGCCAGGCGACGGCGACGGCGACGGCGGCTGCGACGGGTGGCGGGCGGCTGTTCCCACCGGTGCCTGGGCGTATCCGTGCGCGGGAAGGCGTCCCGGGCTCGCCGGGTAGTCGCCGGAGCCCGTTCTGACACCCGGCATCGCACCCGGTGTTGAGGTTGGTATCGCGGTTGGTATCGCGCCTGGGACATGGGTCGGCGGATCCACCTGCGGTGCGCGTGGCTCAGGCAGGCGGGCGACGCGGTAGCGAGTGATCTCCGCCGCGACGGTCGGGGGAAGCCAGTCAGTCGTGAGGCCCTGGTGGTCCTGGGCGGTCAGCCGCCCGAGGGGAGCCGCGAACTGGCAGAGCTCGATCAGTTCGGTCGGCGTGGGCCGCGACGTGGGGTCCTTTGCCATGCAACGGGACAGGATGTCGCGCAGGTCGTCCGAGCAGCCCGCCCAGTCCGGCTGCTGGTGCTCGATGCGGTGGAACACCGCGGCGTCCACTCCGAACGGCGGGCGGCCGGTCAGCGCGAAGTAGGCGGTGGAGCCCAGGGCGAAGATGTCGCCGGGGCGGTCGAGGGGCCTGCCCTGGACCTGTTCCGGGGCCATGAAGGCCGGGGTCCCGAGCCGGGCGCCGGTCTGGGTCATCGCCGCCGTGGCCGCGTCGATCGCCCGGGCGACCCCGAAGTCGATGACGCGCGGGCCGTCCGGCGCAAGAATGACGTTCCCCGGTTTGAGGTCGCGGTGAACCACGCCGACCCGGTGAATGGACTGCAACGCCTCGGCGACGCCGGCAATCAGCATCAGGACGGTCGATTCGGGCAGCACACCGGTCCGGGCTATGGCGACCGCGAGGGAGGGCGCGGGAACATAGGCGGTCGCGATCCACGGGCGAACGGCGTCGACGTCCGCGTCGATGACCGGGACCGTGTACGGGCCCTGCACCCGCTGCGCGATCGCCACCTCCTTCGCGAAACGAGCGCGGAAGTCGGGATCGGTGGCGAACTCCGGCCGCACCACCTTGAGCGCCAGCGGACGTCCGCCAGGGGTGTGTGAAAGGTAGACCGCGCCCATGCCGCCCTCGCCGATGCGGGCCTGGAGCGGGTAGCCGCTGATTTCGTAGGGATCGGTGGCGGCCAGCGGGGCGAACACACCGTCCCAGGACGGGCGCGCCGACCGGGGCCGGTCCATGTCTCGGCCCGGCTCCAGCCCACTGGGCCGGTCAAACGGCTGGCCCGGGTCTGGCCTGGCCGCAGTGGGTGGCGTGCTGCTCATCCTGCCCTCCGGGCGCTGCCGGCGTGCCGCCGCGGTGCCACGGTGATCCCGATCATGGGCAACGGAGGTAGACCACTGGTAGATCACCTGATGCGGACGCGTCTCGTGTCCTGGTGTCTCGGTGTCCTGGTGTCGCGGCAAGTCCGTTTTCATCATATTGGCTGACCTGCGGCCCGACCGTCGGGGCCTGCATCGGCTGCGGTGCCCGGCGTGACTGCCCGAATCCTGGGCAGGTTCCAGGCGATGTCATGGATTCGGCCGGCTGCGGTCGGCGGACCACGGACTGAGCAACGCGCGGATGACCGCTGGTGATCTGTGCCCGTGGGGACGGCTCCTGGGGCGTGGGGACGACTCCCGGGTGTGAGGAGGTCATGTATGTGCCATCTGTTCGCGATGAGCGGCGGCGCGGAGCGGATCGAGGCGACCTTCTGGCTGCTCGACGCCCCGGACAACCCCCGCACGCAGACGCGCCGCCCGCCGGACGGCGCCGGCCTCGGTGTCTTCGCCGAGGACGGAACCGCGCAGGTGCGCCGGCAGGCGATCCGTTCGCGCGCCGACACGGCGTTCGCGCGGGAGGCGCAGCAGGTGACCTCCACCACGTTCGTCGCGCACGTTCGGCATGCCTCGACGGGGCGGGTCGACGACGCCAACACCCACCCCTTCCTGCAGGACGGCCGGATCTTCGCCCACAACGGGGTGGTCGAGGGCCTGGACAAGCTCGACGCCGAGCTGGGGCCGGCCCGTGCGGGCGTAGCCGGCGACACCGACTCCGAGCGGTACTTCGCCCTGGTGACACGGGAGATCGCCGCGCGGGACGGAGACGTCGGCGAAGGAATCACTGCCGCGGTGAACTGGATCGCCGAGAACCTGCCCCTGTACTCGATCAACATGGTGCTGGCCACTCCGCGTGAGCTGTGGGCGCTTCGCTACCCGGACACCAACGGCCTGCACGTGCTTCAACGCGCCCCGGGTGGGCGTAACCAGCGTCATCTCGACCACGCGAGCCCTTTCAGCGAGATCCGGGTCCGGTCCGTTGACCTGCGGACGCGACCCGCCGTGGTGGTGGAGAGCGAGCGGATGGACGAGGACCCGCGATGGCGCCTCATGGCCAGCGGTGAACTGCTGCACGTGGCTCCCGATCTGTCCATGACCTCTCGGCTGGTGCTTGCCGGACCGCCGGCGCATGCGCTGGATCTCGACGACCTTCGCCCGGAGGCGGCCGCCTCGCAGACCGCCGCGGTGCCCGACATCCAGATTCCCGCCTGAACGTAGCGAGGCGGACTGCGAGGCAGCTGACCGTGGCCTGTGGATAACGTGTGGAAATCATGTGGAGAGCTGTGGACACCTGTGGTGGATGTGATCGCGATCCTGGGAGTTCGGCGGTATGAATTGCCTGCTGGGAGGGCTTTCGCCGCCCCGCGGAGCCACGCTGCCGCACGCGGGCTTCCTGTGGATGACCTGTTGACAGCCTCAGCTGCTTCCGTCGCGGGCGCTGGGTTGCCAGCCCCGTCGGCGGGGTCGGCGCGGCTTGCCGATCGCCCGGTCGGTGCCTGGCGCCAGGCCCGATCGGGCCGGTGGGCCGACCACGGGGGAAGGGTGTGAGAAGCGCCCGGTTCAAACCCGCGACCTGCGCTCTTCCCGCCTGAGCCCGCCGGACGGCTGGTTGCTCAGGGGTCACGAGGTCCCCGCCGAGGGTGACGATCGTCCTCCTGGCTGGCTATGGTCGTTACAGGGTCCGTCTCACCCGATCCGCCGTTGTGGTGGTGGCATCTCGACTTCCCGGGCGAAACCCACCACCCCCAATCCGACACGGTTCGCTTAACCTCTTTCGTTTCAAGATCGAAATGGTGGTCCGGTGGGCCGATGATTCGTCACCAACGGGTCGGATGTAACCGATGTCCACCGGCCAATCGGGGTGGCATACCCGTCAGGACCACACCGAGACGTGAGGAGGGCCGCGGCATCGGGTAGGACGACCCGATCGGATCGCGGCGTCGATGACGACGATGTGACCAGCGAGAAGGGATCACAGAAGTGACCATGAATGTCGCCAGGATCGGGCTCTGGATGTCCGCGAGGCAGTGGCCACATGGCACGGCCGAACGTCGCGACACCGCTCAGGAGCTTGCGGAGCTCGGCTACGACATGGTCTGGCTGGGCGGTGCCACGGCGGACCTCGAGCTTCCGGCGGCGTTGCTGGAGTCCACCGAGCGCCTGTGCGTCGGTACCGGGATCCTGAACATCTGGACCGAGTCGGTGGACCTGCTGGCCGACACCTACGGAATGCTGGAGAAGGCACACCCCGGCCGCCTGCTGCTGGGCGTGGGCGCGGGGCACGCGCGGATGGTCGAGAGCGTGACCGGCCGCCGCTATCGTCGGCCACTGGGCGCCGTGATCTCCTACCTGGAGGCGCTCGACGCGGTCGGCATCCCGGCGTCGGCGCGGGTGCTGGCGGCGCTGGGCCCACGCATGCTCGGTCTGGCTGCCCGCCGGTCGGCCGGGGCACATCCCTACCTCGTCACGCCCGAGCACACCCGGATGGCGCGGGAGATCCTCGGGCCGGGCGCACTTCTCGCGCCCGAGCAGAAGATCGTCCTGGAGACGGACCCGGCCCGGGCGCGGGCGATCGGCCGGGCCGCACTGTCGATCTATCTGGAGCTGCCCAACTACACGAACAATCTGCGCCGGCTCGGCTTCACCGACGCGGATCTGGCCGCGGGTGGCAGCGACCGTCTGGTCGACGCGCTCATTGCCTGGGGCGACCTGGACAGCATCCGGACCCGGCTGGAGGAGCACTGCGCGGCTGGTGCCGACCAGGTCGCGGTGCAGATCCTCACCGACAACAAGCAACTCCCGCGGGCCCAGTGGCGCATCCTCGCCGCCGGGCTCGATCTGAGGCCACCGGCGGTGGCCGGCGCGGTCAGCGGAATCTGAGCCCGAAAAGACCCCGGCACTGTGTGGCCGGGCCCGTTGGCGATGGTCAGCGAACAGTTCGCGATGGTCAGCGAACAGTTCTTTCTGGCGGGCCGGCCGGCGATAACACTTCGCCGCCCGGCCCGATCGGGTATCGGCGCCTACTCGCGCCGGTAGTCGCGCCTGTTCTCACACCCTCGTTGTGATCATGTGACGATCTTGCGCTGACAGGGCGATCACTGCCTGCGAAGGCGGTGTGCCTGCCAGGCCGGCTGGTCGTGCGCGCGGCTCCGTACTGTGTCGGGAGCCCGACAGGCCAATTACCTACCGGGTTCACCCCATGGTTGGGAAGTGTCGGCTGGCGATGCAAGTATCGGGTCGGCGACCGACGGCTCCCACGGCCGTCGGCGCTCGCGATCATGACCATGAAGGGAGTGTGATGATCGAGGCACGAGGGCTGACGAAGCGCTACGGGCGCACCGTCGCAGTCAACGCCCTGTCCTTCACCGTGCAACCCGGCCGGGTGACTGGCTTTCTCGGCCCGAACGGCGCGGGCAAATCGACGACGATGCGGATGATTCTCGGGCTTGACCGGCCTTCGGCCGGCGAGGTTCGAATCGGCGGCCGCCGATACACCGAGCTGAAGGAGCCGCTGCGCGAGGTGGGCGCCCTGCTGGAGGCGAAATGGGTGCACCCCAATCGCTCCGCGCGGGCGCACCTGCGCTGGATGGCGGCTTCCAACAGGATTTCCGCGAAGCGTGTCGACGAGGTTCTGGACGCTGTGGGCCTGACCGCGGTCGCCGGTCGCCGCGCGGGCAGCTACTCGCTGGGCATGGCCCAGCGGCTGGGCATCGCGGTCGCGCTGCTGGGCGACCCGGGCGTCCTCCTGTTCGACGAGCCGGTGAACGGGCTCGATCCAGAAGGCATTCTCTGGATCCGTCAGTTCATGCACCGGCTGGCGGACGAGGGCCGCACTGTCTTCGTATCCAGTCACCTTCTCTCCGAGATGGCGCTCACCGCGCAGGACCTCGTCGTCATCGGTCGTGGCCGGCTCATCGCGCAGACCAGCACCAAGAGCTTCATCGAATCGGCCGCCGACTCCTCGGTGCGGGTACGCGGGCCTGAGCTGGCGCGGCTGCACAGCGTCCTGGCCGGCCAGGGGCTGGCCGTCCAGGAGCAGGCGGCCACCGAGGACACTCCGGCGGTGCTGGTCGTGCGTGGAAGCTCCACCGAAGCGGTCGGTGAGCTGGCAGGTGCCGTGGGGCTGGTGCTCCACGAGCTCACCGAGTCGCGTGGCTCGCTGGAGCAGGCCTTCATCCAGATGACCGGCGGCGAGGTCGAATACCAGGCCGGTGGAGGCACCGCGCCAGCCCCCTCGGGAGTCGCCGTGCCAGTCGACGCGCAGGTGGCGTTCGCTCCGCCTGGGCCGGTCTCCGGGGCGCCCGGTTTCCCGCCGCCCGGGGCCGTACCGGCGCCCGGTGGCGGGTCCGGCCCGGCTGCCACTCGGGAAACAGCCAGCCGCGGTGGTCAGGAGGGCCCGGCTCAATGACACTCATGACAGTCGAGCGGATCAAGCTCTTCTCCACCCGCTCCCCGTGGTGGTGCATGATCATCACGGTGGCGCTGACCGTCGGCCTGACCGCCATCTTCAGCGCCGCGACGAAGCCGGACGACCTCAGCGACCTCACCCCGTCCGTCACCCAGTTCGCCTACAACTTCGGGCTCGTCGTGATGATGGTGATGGCGGCGCTCACCGTCACCACCGAGTACCGGTTCGGGACGATCAGGTCGACCTTCCTCGCCGTTCCCGGTCGGACGCAGGCTTTGCTGGCGAAGACGGCCGTCGTCGCCGGGCTCGCCGGGATCGTCGGTGAGATCACCGCGGTGGGCTCCTGGGCCATCGCCAAGGCGATCAGGCCGGACGCACCGCTGGCACTCGACACCGGCCAGGAGTTCCGAAACGTTTTCGGGGTCGGGCTGATCTACCTGCTCGCGGCGGTCTTCGCGATCGGCCTCGCGCTGCTGATCCGGCATACCGCCGGGGCCATCGTGGTCATGCTCGTCTATCTCTTCCTCGCGGAGAGCCTGCTGCCGGCCATACCCCGGATCGGGCCCCACATCCAGGACTGGATGCCCTTCATCGTCGGAAACAACTTCGTCGTCGCGGGCCAGCTCGAGACGGACGACGGGCCGCCGGTCATCGAGGGCCTGCCGTTCGGGCCGTGGGGATCGCTGCTCTACTTCGCCGCGGTCTGCTTCGGTCTGCTGGCTCTCGGCCTCATCAGCGCCAAACGCCGGGACGCCTGACCTCCGTCGACATTCGTCCGGTAACCTGCGCGCCCCGACCGGGTCCCCTGGTCGGGGCGCGCTCCGCGTTTCGGCGGGAGGCGCCCGCAGCCGGACGCATCGGGCGCTGCCCGCCGGGTAGCGCCTACTACGATGCGACAGCGACGGCGGCGGGTCTGGGCTCGCGATCCGGGGCATTTCGGCGCCACCTCGGCGGCTCGGGTCGCGATTGTCGCGCCAGCCGCGCTCGCGCTCACCGTCGGGATCGCCGGTAACGTGCGAATGAGCCTCTTCGCCTGGTTCGCCGTCATCGCTCTCCTCGAGTTCGTCGAGTTCGAGGGCCCGCGAACAACGCGGCTGCGCGCCTATCTCACGCTCACGGCGACCGGCGCAACACTGATCGTCCTCGGGACGCTCTGCTCGCGGTCGATCTTTCTCGCGGTCACCATGACCGCAGTCGTCGCGTTCGTCATCCTGTTCTCCGGCGTCCTCAACCCCTATGTGGCCGTTGCCGGACGTTCCGCGTTACTCGCCTTCGTTCTGGCGGTGATGACACCGGGGCCACTGACGGCGATACCGGAGCGACTCGCGGGGTGGGCCATCGGCGCGGCGGGTTCGATCACCGCCGTGATGCTCCTGAGGCCGCGCCGTCCGCCCGACCGGCTGCGGGCGAACATCGCGGCGGTCTCCCGCGCCCTGGCCAGCGGGGTGGCCTGGCCCGCAGCGGCGGAGTCGGCGGCGCAGACAGCGCGGATCTGGACGGAGCTGCGGCGGCTGCGACGCGAGTTCGCCGCCACGGTCCATCGGCCCACGGGGCTCGGCGGGCGGGCCGCGGCGCTCGGGTACGTCTTCATCGACCTCAACTGGCTGATGCCGTTCGCCCTGCCCTGGCCGGAGCGGGACCGGACAGCACGTGCCTGCTTCCCCGCCGAGGCCGCTGAGCTGCACGCCGCGGTGGCAGCGACGCTGCAGGCCATCTCCACCCGGATCGAGCCGGCCGCGCCGGCATCGACCGGGTCTGCCGCCGCCGGTGATGACCGGCTCGGCATGGCTCGCCTGGAACGGGCCGAGCGCGCGATCCGCGCCGCGCTTCTGGCCTTCCTGCGCAGCCAGGAGCACCAGGAGCACCAGGAGTATCAGGAGCGGCAGGTTCGGCAGGGTCGGCATGATCATCTGAAACACGAGAATCGCGGAGAGGAGTGGCAGGCCAGGGCCCGGGCGCGGGGGAGCGCAGGATTCGGCCCGGTCCGCGCCGAGCACGCCGCCGCTGAGGCGTTTCGGCTGCGCAGGCTCGCTCGGGGCACCCGTGACCTGGCGCTCAACGTCCTGAAGGCGACCGCGTCCACCCGTGGCCTCGGCTCCATCGAGCGCCTCCGGCCCGCGAAGGCCGCCACCGGCCCCAGGCATTCGTGGCGGGAGCGCTCGTGGCGGGAACGAGGCACGGTCGCGACCGACGTCGCCGCCGGGTACGCCAATCCGCGATCGGCCTGGTTCCGCAACAGTGTGCGTCGAGCGCTCGGGCTTTCGCTGGCTGTCCTCATCGCCCAGGCCGTAGGGGTCGACCACGCCTTCTGGGTCGTGCTGGGAACGCTGTCCGTCCTGCGGACCAATGCGCTCGCGACCAACGCGGCGGCAGCGAAGGCACTCGCCGGCACCGTTCTCGGGATCGTCGTGGGCGGCCTGACCGTGGCCATCGCCACCGCCGGCGGCCACTGGGCCGCGCTGTGGGCGGTGCTGCCGATCGCGGTCTTCCTCGGCAGCTACGCCCGCCGCGTGGCAGGTTTCGCGCTCGGTCAGGCCGGCTTCACGACCGCGGTCATCCTGCTCTTCAACATCGTCGCACCCGAAGGGTGGCAGGTCGGAATTGTTCGGATCGAGGATGTTCTGATCGGTTTCGCGGTCAGCATCGCGGCAGGCGCGCTGCTGTGGCCGCGAGGCGCGGTCGCGGTGCTGCGGGCTCGGGCCGAATCCGCGTATCTGACCGCGGTGGATTTCCTCGAGACCACGGTGGCGAGGTTGCCCGGCACGCTCGGACCACGCGTGGGGCTGGAGGCCGGGGCTGGTGACGAGCCGGTCTCGGGGGCGGGCGCGGGGCATGAGGCAGGCGCTGAACCTGGGGCGGGCGCTGAACCTGGGGCGGGCACGGCGCGTGGGGTGGGTATGGCGCTTGGAGTGGGTACGGGGGCTGCGGTGGCAGCGCGGGAATCGGATGCGGAGGTGGCGGAGGAAGCGCGCCGCGCGATCCGGTCCGGTCGTCTCCTGGACGACGCCATGCGCCATTTCCTCGACGAGGACCCTCCGGAGCGGTTCGACATCGACGCGCTGATGATGATCGCGGCCGGTGCGCAGCGGATGCGCCGTACGGCACAACTACTGCGGCATGGGGACGTCCGCTGGCCCCCGGACCTGTCCGACTTCGACAGGACGTCGGCATTCGGCGCTGCCTTCGCCACGGCCCGCGAAGCGCTCGCCCAGGATCTGGATGGTCTCTGCGACTGGTACCGCCGTTTCGCGGTGGCGCTTGGGGCCGCCTGGCGCCCACCCGAGCCCGACCTCGCCCCGGGCGGCGGCGGACCGGCCGGTCTGGCGGTGCTTCATGAGGTGGAGCACCTGCCAGGCCACCCAGAAACACTCGCCGGCATCGCGTTCGCCGCCCGGGCCAGCTACCTCGACATTCTGCGGGGAATCGAGCCCATGCTCACGGCGGCCGCCACGGCACTCGAACGAAGGTCCGACGGTGGCGCTGACGACGACGTGGATCGTCTGTGGTCCTCCGCCGAGGATGCCGCGGACAGGGATCCGTCCAGGGGCGTCGCCGGGAGTGCGGGCAGTGTGGGCAGGGTGGGACGGATTGTGGCGGATGATCATCAGGGTCCGAAACCCCACAGGTCACGGCCTGCCTCGGTGCGCTCGCGCGCCTTCATCCGGGCCTCGTAGACGTGCCGGTGCCCATCGGTGAGCTGGTCACGGACCCGCTCCTCGGTGGCGACAAAAGGGCGATAGTACAGATCGTCGTATTCCTCGACGATCTGGAAGGTCCACCGGCCGTCCAGGACGTTGCGGCCGTACAGCTCGCGGCGGACCTCGCCTGCGACCTGCTCGTGCCCGGCCTCCCGTAGTGCGTCCAGCGCCTCACCGAGAATGATGTCGGCCCGCCCCGAAAGCTGGTGGAACGAGTAGAGCGCCCCCCGGGCCCGTTCCACCCACTCGAGTGCCTCACTCAGCCGCCCGGTGGCGTTGACCGTCGCCTCGTCGAGATGCGGGACGGTGCGGTCTTCCGGGGCCGAGCCCGCCCCGTCGGTGACCGTGGTCGGCGGCGTGTTCACCTGGCCTGTCAGCCGGGTGACGTGATCCGGCCGACTCGCGGGTTTCTGATCATGTGTTCTGGTCACAGTCTCGACCTGCCCTGATCGCCGTCGACACAACCCATCGGCGGAGTCGCATGATCGCAGGGCATGTTCCCCAGATCAGATGCTCGTCGGACCACCAGATCAGGCCGCATCGATCCGCTCGGTGACAGCCCGGCCCTCCGGCGTCGTCGGGCCATCTGCCGGTGCAGCCACGACGCCAGGAGGTGATCGCGAACGGCTCGATCGAACGGGCCCTCGGCACGCCCGACGCCGGAGCTGCGATACTCGACCATGACCACCCGGCCGGCGACGGTCCGGACGGTCACGCGGAACAGGCGCGGAACGGCCCTACGGACGATCGGGGCCAACCGGGCTGAAGCTGCAGGTCAGGAGGGCTCGCCTAGTGGCCGATGGCGGCGGTCTTGAAAACCGCTAAGGGGAGTGATCCTCTTCGTGGGTTCGAATCCCACGCCCTCCGCTCTGTGATGTCTCGGGACATCGGAGACAGCCGGACCTACGATTCGCGGGTTCGGCTGTCGCGCGAATCCCGCCCGGGACAGGGCGCGTGACCTCGAGCCCCCTGCCGAATCACCGCCGTCGAAGTGCTCAACCAGCCACCGGCCGCGTCACGACGTCCGGCCCCGCCGCCGCCGAGCCGCCGGCGAGTGCCTGTCTCAGGCAGTCACGGACCCGGCCGCGCAGCCAGCGATGCTGGCCGTCCGCGTCGTGACGGGGATGCCAGGCCTGGGACAGCAGCAGCGGTGGGAGCCGCAGGTCGAGGTCGAGCGGGACGAGGCCCAGCGCGTCCAGCTGAGCCCGGCCGAGCCGGATCGGTGCGATCGAGACGAGATCGCTGTGCGCCACCAGCACCAGGGCCGCGGCGTGGGTCGGTACGGCTGCGGCGACCTCGCGGCGCAGGCCGTGGGCGGCAAGCATCTCGTCCATCGGGCCGCTTAGTCTGCCCCGGCGGGAAGCGGTCACGTGCCGGGCGGCTGCCAGCCGGGCGAGTGTGACGGGTCCTGTGGTCAGTGGATGGCCGGCGCGTACCACGGCGATCGCCCGCTCCTCCCCGACGGCCTCGGTGAGGATCTCTGGGGCGGTCGAGTCGATCTCGCCGATCTCCAGGTCGGCCGTGCCGTCCCGGAGCGGGTCGGACCGCAGGTCCGGCTCGGGGAGGAAGCGGAGCCGGACACCGGGTGCCTCGGTTCCGAGCCGGTCGAGGAGATCGACCCCGATCGCGGTGATGAGCAGGTCGCTGCTGAGGATCGTGAACGTCCGGGTCAGCGTCGTCGGGTCGCTGGGCTGCGCCGGTGCGAAGACCGCCTGGGCGCGCAGAACCAGGTCGTGGACCTCGGCGCGCATGGCGAGTGCCCGGGGTGTCGGCACCATGCTGTGACCGGCCCGAACCAGGACGGGGTCGTCGACCGTGCGGCGGATCCGCCCGAGCGTGCGGCTCATCGCGGACTCGGTCAGGTGCAGCCGGCGGGCCGCCGCGCTGACGCTGAGCTCCTCCAGCAGCGCGTCCAGGGCAACCAGCAGGTTGAGGTCGACACCTGACAGGTCCGATTGACTTCGGTGCACTAATCAACTGTACAAGTTGCATTTGAAGCCAGATCGTCTTCTTCCTACAGTCGTGGTGAGCGTTCGAGGGCAGGCCCGCGGCCTTGCCCAGGCCGGCCCGCGGAGCCACTCGGCCCACAGACCCACAGACCCACAGACCCACGGACCCGCGTAGCCCGGTGGCTTCCAGGTCGCCCAGCTGCTTCGCGGCCTGGCTCCTCCGAACGCGGATCCCCTGCCTGCCACCTGAAAGAGAAGGACGATCTTCGTGCCCTCGTCATCGCTGCTCGCCCCGCCCACCGCGAACGTCATCGACCGCCTGTTCGGTGCCTCAGAGACCGACGACGCGGCCTTCACCGCGTTCCGCGCGGCGCATGCCGGCTTCGTCCCGCGGGAACTGCCCGCCGCCAGGCTCGCCGAACTCACCGGTGACATCTATATGCCGGTTTCCCGGGAGACCGGCGTCTTCCTCTACCAACTCGTCCGTGCTGTGCGGCCCAGGCTCGTCGTCGAGTTCGGCACCTCTTTCGGGATCGCTGCGGTCCACCTGGCCGCCGCCGTCCGTGACAACGGGGCCGGACGGGTCGTCAGCACCGAACTGTCGCCGAGCAAGGTCGCCGCAGCCCGCGCCAATCTCGCCGAGGCGGGGCTGAGCGATGTGGCGGAGGTCTGGCCCGGTGACGCCCTGGAGACACTCGCCACCCTGCCGGGCCAGGTCGACTTCCTGCTGCTGGACGGCTGGAACCACCTCTACCTGCCGGTTCTGAACCTGATCGAGCCCGGACTGTCGAAAGGAGCGGTGGTCGTCGCCGACGACACGGTGCTGTTCGCCGACGACACCGCGGACTATCTCGCCTACGTTCGCGACCCCGCGCACGGCTACATCTCCAGCCCGCTGCCGATTGATGACGGTCTGGAGCTCTCCACCCGGCTTTGAACCGCGATGCGGTGGCTGGCCTCGGCGCCACCGGGCCACTCGCCGGCGTTCGTGGGCGCGGTGGGGCTACTGCGCTTCCCATGAGGCTTCCCATGAGGGAGTGCGGCTCCCTCGCGAACAGGACGCCGGCGACGGCCGCGACCATCGTCGGCACCAGCAGAGGAACGGCCGCGGGGGCTCGGGTCAGGCGTCCGGCGGCGACGCTGGGCGAATGCCCCCAGCAGGACGACGGCCGGAGTGGTCGCCAGCTCCACGACAACAGGCCTGGCCCACCGCGCCCGGGCGCGGAAACGAGAGGGAGGAACCGCAGCGCGACGAGGGCCGGTTCGGATCTACGGCCTGGTGCGCTCAGCTGTGGCTCGACCAACGAGACCAGCCTGGCCTTGGCTTGGTCCGCGGCGCTCACCTGGGTTGGGCTCCCGGACTCCGCCGGGCCGTGACGGGCTCGGCCCGGCGACGGGTGCCGGTCCAGGTCGGTGCAAATCAAGCTGTATGGGTGGATGGTCGCACTTCAGGTCGGTAACCAGTGGCGCTGGAGCTCGTTCTTCCGTGCCGTGCCGCCATCCATAAACCAGGTTGCCGTTCACCCGTTGACGTTAATCCCTCGCAGGAAATCTCGTCCGCCGTGATTAACCCACCGTTCGGGACCCGACCTGGCCGACCATAGAGCGTGAACGCTGTCGATGTTCCTGCTCACCCTTTTGTCGGATTATGGTAGGATAGGCGCTCGAGATTTGTCGCCACGAACGGCTCAGCTCGGACCCTGTCGCCGGTCCGGTAATGCAGTCGCTCCAGCGTATTCTCTTATTTCACGGCGACCACTGGCAGATCGTTCGTCGCAACTACACGGGCTGCCTTGAAGTATTAGGCCAGGAATCCGGGTAGGGATGCGGCGGAGTGGCGCACCGGGAGGATGTCCAGCGTCCCGGTTCGCTGTAGCGGCTGATTGCTCTTGCTGAGTGGTATCGCCGCATGGGGGTGGCCACCTTCCTCCGTCTGAGAAGCGGAACGAGCAAGGGGGTTATCGATGAAGCTCGACAAGAAGCGAGTTTGCGGAATGCTGGTTTCGGTGCCCGCGGCTGCGGTGCTGATGTTTGCTGCACCGGCGAATGCGGCTGCTCAGGGTGGATCCACGGGCTCGTTTGGGGGTGGCGGTGCTCAGGGTGGTTCCACGGGTTCCTTCGGGGGTGGCGGCGCTCAGGGTGGTTCCACGGGCTCGTTCGGGGGCGGTGGGGCTCAGGGTGGGTCGACCGGCTCCTTCCGCTGAGAAGTTCCTAGTGTCCGCCTAATTTTTGTTTGGGTGTGACGGGCAGCCCTCCCTTCTCCCATCTGGAGAAATCTGCCAGGTGGGAGAGGCGGAGGGCTGTCGCATGCATGAAGAGCTGGGTGGAATGATGTTGCGAGGATCTCCCTGATAGGGGTGTGTACTCGCACCAATCACACCAGGTGGGCCGGGTTGGTGATCTGATCTACTTTTGCCATGTGATCCGGTCCGGATGAGTTCGACGCTTTGCTGTCGCGAAATATGTCACTCGAAATTTTTCCGCAACACGCCGGTCTGGTGGAAGCGGTTGATCCGACGGCTTGATAGCTACCATCCCGCTGCGACGAGGTGGATCCTGATGTCGAGCGGGGAAATCATGATTGTTAAGAAGACTTGGTCCGTTCTGGCTCTGGCCGGTGGAATATCTGCTGCTGCTATCTTGTCGGCGTCTCCTGCCAGGGCTGACATATCGATAGCCGTTGATCCGGCTCCAGCCAACCTGGTGGCGCCCGTGGTCGCTGTAGGAGATGGCCAGGAGAGTGTCGGAGAAGTGGAGCCCAGGGTTTTGGATGCCGGGCAGGGCCTGGCTATTCCGAGCGGATTGAATCTCTCCATTCTGTCGACCGGAAGCATCACGATCGGTATTGGCGCGCCGGTTACTGCGGAGACCATTGTCGGTGGCCCGACGAGTACCTTCGGTGCGGCGTCCAGCGCTCAGGGTGGGTCGACTGGCTCGTTCGATGGCGACGGAACCCAGGGCGGGTCATCCCAAACAACCAGACCGGTTGAGGAAGGCGTGACCATCGATATCTCCACACCGCGGAACCTTGGCGGCAAGGAGACGACCGGGTCGTTCGGTAAGGGTGGCGCTCAGGGTGGGTCGACCGGGTCGTTCGGTAAGGGTGGGTCGACCGGGTCGAACCACGCGGCCGTCGACGGCTTCGCACCGACCGGGAGCGCTGCCGACACGTCGATCAGCCAACTCCTTCAGGATCTCCTGGAGTTCTCCGCGATTGTTCACTGGCTTGGCTTCTAGAACAGTTCCGCGGATGGTCCACGGAAAATGCGGAAACCGGGTGCGTCGCAGCGCCAGATGATTTCGCGCATGTGGACGAGTAGATCCCGGCTGGGTGGGCTCATCCTGTTCCGAAGAGCCATGGCGATGGTTGTTGGGGCGGCGGTCGCGGGTCCCCGGCCCGCTGGTGCTGATCGGTGCGGGTGCAGCGCTGTGATCGGTGCGGGTCGGCGGACGTGTGTCGACCCGCACCGGCGGACAGCGGTGGATCAGGATATGCGGGCGATTCCGCCGTACCAGCTGACCTGGGCGTCGGTCGGCCCGTCCGGCGCCGGCTCGGCCCGCCAACGATGGACGATCTGCACCCCGGGCTCGACGAGATCGAGACCTTCGAAGAAGCCCTCGATCTCCTTTCGGGTCCGGGTGGTGAGGGGGATCCCGCGCTGCCGGTAGATCTCGACGAGTCGCCCGGCCTCCTCCGGCGCGACGTCGGCCGTGCAGTGGGTGAGCGCGAGATAGCTGCCCTTGGGCATCGCGTCGAGGTACCGACGGAGAAGCTCGGTCACCTCGTCGACGTCGGGGAAGAAGTGGAGGATCGCGATCAGGGACAACGCCACGGGGCTGCTCATGTCGAGGGTTTCCCGTACCTCGGGCGAGGCCAGGATCTTCTCCGGTTCGCGCAGGTCGGCGTCCAGGTAGGCGGTGCGGCCTTCGGGTGTGCTGGTGAGCAGTGCACGGGCGTGCGCGAGGACGATCGGGTCGTTGTCGGCGTAGACCACCCGCGACTCGGGGGTGATGCTCTGGGCGACCTCATGCAGATTGGGCGAGGTCGGGATGCCGGTGCCGATGTCCAGGAACTGGCGCAGGCCCACCTCGCCGGCAAGGTATCGGGTCGCACGGTGGACGAAGGCGCGGTTCTGCTGGGCGGCGATGCGCAGTGCCGGGAACGCCGTCAGCGCATGTTCAGCGGCTTCCCGGTCGGCAGGGAAGTTGTCCTTGCCACCCAGAAAGAAGTCGTACATGCGAGCGGAATGCGGGACGTCCGTCCGCAGGTCGACCGGCTCGATCTGCTCCACCGGCCAGCCATACCTGTTCTTGTTGTCGCTCACGTCCCGGCCTCTCTCAGCGTCGTCCGGACATCGGCATGCACCGTCCCCGCATGCGTCTTGCCGGCGGCCGAGCGGTATCTGCCTGCCGGGTCAGGGAGCAGCGAGATGTTACCGAATTATGATGGTTCGATCTCAGGGAGTGGCAGGTGGGTCGGCAACGGGACGTGGCGTGGTAGCCCCGCCTGGTGCACGCTCCAGTGGGCGGCGGCCCAGGCGGCTGGCTCCTTTTCCCTGAGTTGAGGAGGATTCGGTCGTGACTGACAACGGTGAAGAGGCCCCCGGCGTCACTCGGACCCGAGGGGCTGCCTGGCGTCTGCTGGACAGGGTGCTGCTCCACGCCCGGGTGGAGTCCGTCGGAATGCTCGCCCGCCGAACGCGGCGCATCGTGCTCACCGGTCCGGCGCTGGCGGATCTCGCCTGGTCACCCGGGCAGAACGTGACGGTGTTCCTCGCCGATCCGACCAGGCTGGCGGGGTGGCGCAATGGCCCACGTGACCTCAAACGCAGCTACTCGGTGTGGGACTACGACCCGTCCGGCCGCATGGAGCTGGCCGTGTACGACCACGGCGGCGAGACCCCTGGGACGTCCTGGGCCCGTCGGGTGGTCCCGGGCGACGAGGTCATCGTCACCCGGCCGGAGGGGCGCCTGGTGACCCGTCCCGAGGCGGGCGTGCACCTCTTCGTCGGAGAGGACACGGCGGCCGTCTCGTTCGGCGCGATGCTCCGCACGCTGCCCGCACCGACCCTGGTCCGTGGTGTGATCGAGTGCGATGAGGAGGATGACCGGCTTCCGCTGCCGCGTGCCACGGAGCTGACCTGGGTCCATCGGCGCGGTGTGCCTGCCGCCTCCTCCTCGCTGCTGACCGCGGCGCTCGCCGATCTCGATCTCTCCGGTGGCGAGCCCGGCGCTGCCTACGTGGTCGGTGAGGCTCGCACCTGCCAGGCTGTCCGGCGCCATCTCATCGATGAGCGGGGCTGGCCCCGGCAGCGGGTTCTGGTCAGGGCCTTCTGGACCCCGGGCCGCCGTGGGATGGACTGACCAGTGCGTACGCCGCGGCCGTGGCAAACGGGGCCGCGACCGGCGGAGACTCCTTCCGGATTCCTTCCGTGATCGAGGCAGGCGCGGCGTCCGCCCACCCGATCAGGCCGCCAGCCGCGCCGGCCGGTGGCCTGCGCCGGCCGGGCAGGTGGCTGCGGGCCGGTTCACCCCAGGCGGGGGAGCGCCGAGGGTCGTCCGGGGCCGGACCTGCGGCTTCCCGTCGGCGGGCTTGCCCGTGTGAGCCCAGGTAGCCGTGTCGGCGGATCACCTGGAAGGGCCAGCGAAGGGCGCAATGCCGAAGAACTCTGAAGAGTCGACGCCCGGTTGCGTGACGCTTGTGCCGGTGTACGACAGGATGGCCGGGTGCCTCCCCGCCGCTCTGCTGGTCGGCGCGCGATCCCGACCCCGCTCGCGCCGAACACCGCCCCACGTGCCGTTTCGGTGACGCTGCCGACGCGTCCGGGCCCGTCGTCTCAGCAGGCGCTTCCCCTGCCTGTCGACTCCGCTCGTCAGCCTGTGCGCCTGCGTGACCTTCCCACCGTGGTGAGCTGCGGAGGCTGCGACCAGCGCTGGTCCGAGCTGGAGGCCGCGCACTGCCGGGCCTGTCATCAGCTCTGGCCGACAGTGGACGGCTTCGATGACCATCTTGTGGAGTGCCCGGCCTCGCCGGAGATCGCGCCCAGGAAGGCGAAGCGGATTCCCGACCAGCGCCGGAACTCCCCGGAGGCAGCCCAGGAGCCGGCCGAGCGTGCCCAGCCGTCGGCGGGGGCCGCGCGGGACGAGTGGAACGTCGCCTGACCGCAGGCCGCTGTCCGCTGTCCGCGTCGGCGTTCGTCCCTTCCTTCGCGCCGGACGTCGCGCCGGACTTCGTATCGGTGTCCGCGTTTGGCGGTCGTTCTCGGTGGATGATGCGGTCATTGGGCCCGACAGCCCGGTGATCGGGTCAGCAAGCTGCTACGTTCCGGCGCGGGAGCGTGCGCGCGCGTTCCGCGATGGTGGGCTCGGAACGGGAGGACGGCATGACCGTGTGCGGGCTGCTGCGGCTGGACGGTGCCGACGTCCGCCGGTCGGAGCTGACCGGAATGCTCGCGGCGTCCTCCATCGGTCTTCCCGCCGCGCGCCGGGTGCATCTGGATGGTTCGTTCGGTGTGGTCACAGCCGCGGATGATGCGGTCGGATCCATGCCACCTGTGCTGGTGGGGCCGGCCGGGCTGGTCGTCGTGATCGTCCACCACGGGGCGGGAGCGAGGGTGGTGCGGGTCGGTCGAGCCGGGGGCGCCCGAGTGGCCGCGCCGACGAGCCAGGCAGGCGCCGCCACCGGGCCTTTCCGCACCGCCGGTTCGATCGGTACCGTCGGCCCGCCGGGGCGGCGTGCCGCCTCGGACGGATCCGATGGCTCCTCGGCCGGCACCGGATCGGTGACTGTGCTGCGTCCCGCCGGTCCGCGCCCGGTCGGCCTGCGTCCTGCGGACGCGGGGGAGTCGCTCCCGGCGGTGGATGCCGCGGATGCCGCGGGCGGCGTGGATGTTGTGGACGCCGGGGCGCCGTGGCGGGAGCCGACCGGCGACGGCGGCTGGGACGAACGCAATCACGGTGTTCGGGCAGCGGACGCGCTGATGGCCTCGTACCGCGCCGCCGGGCAGCGTGCGCTGGGCACGCTGGGCGAGCATCTGTTGGCGATCGTCTGGGAACCGACCCGCCGAAGACTGATTGTCAGCCGGGGTGGCCGGCGTGCGGATGACCTGGTGGTCTGGTCCGACGGCCGCTATTTCGCCTTCGGCGCCGAGCCGGGGCAGGTGCTCGCGGTGGGGTCACTGGGCTCCGTCCGCCCGCGCCGGCTCGCGGCTGGTGAGACCCTGCCGGTGACCGTGGCGACCAGGCTCCGCAGGCCTCCCGCGGCCGACTTTCTTCCCCAGGAAGCCGAATCCGCCGTGTTGGACACTCCTGTCACCTGACCGGCGCACGCCAGGTGGCGCACCGCGGCATTCGTGAGCTATGCGGAGGCGGCGCCCCGGCCGGCCCGTACGAGGGTGACGACCTTCCGCTCCGCGACAAAGGACAGGAAGGGGATCGTGCCCGCCAGCATGAGGAGGATCGTCCTCTTCGCGGGGAACCGCAGGCGGCTCGCCAGATCGAACGCCGCGGCCAGGTAGATCATGTAAAGCAGCCCATGGATGGGCCCGATGGTCTTCACCACGGCCGGCTCGTCCGCCAGATACTTCAGCGGCATGCCGACGACGACCAGAAGAATCAGCACCACGCCGACCACGTAGGCGATGATCCGGTAGCGCAGCAGCGAGGAGCGGACGGCGGCGGGCGTGGAGCGCGGCCCGCCCTGTGCGCCGGGTCTGCTGGGCTCGGCCGTGCTCGGCCGGGACGTCACGGGCTCTGAGGATGCCGTCACCGGCGGCCTCCCTTACGGTCGTTGTCCGGGCCGGTGGCGTCGCGTTCGTACAGCGACGCGAGATAACGGTTGTAGGCGGCGAGCTCGAGGTCCTCTTCGGTCTCCGCCTCCGAGCCGACGGCCGAGACCTGGCCGGGACGTGCCTGGGGCAGCGGGGTTACCGCGACGGCACCCGCGGTGCCCTGCTGCGGCACGGTCGCCGGAACGGCGGCACCAGCGGCACCCGCGACACCGGTGGCATCCGCGGTGCTCCCGTCGACGGATGGCGCGGGAGCCTCCGGAGCTATGCGCCCGCCAAGGCCCCACTGGGGGCCGGAGTCCTCTTCGGCGTCCCGCGGATGGAGGTCCTCGGAGACCATCCGCCACCACCAGTAGGCGACGAAGGCCGCGAAGATCGGCCACTCGACGCCGTAGAAGAGGTTCTGCATGCTGCCGTGATCGGACTCACCCTTGGTCCACTGCCAGATGCCCATCCGCAGGAAGAGCCCGATCAGCGCGAGCGCGAGCGCATGGCGGGCGATCCACGACGGGCGGAGCAGAATCCTGCGCACGCAGCCGACGGTACCTGTCCGTCCGCGCGGGCGGGTAGCTCCGGCGATCCGGACGTGGCGGGCGTAGGCACCGGCGATCTGACGACGGATCGGAAAGCGGCCACGGTGAGCGACCCAATGGATCACGAGGCCCAACGGATCGCGGGACCGTGGAAGTGGTGGTGGGAGGTCCGTGGACGCGTGGAGGGCAGCCCTCCCACCATCCGCGGGGCTCGGTGACCGCGGGCGGATGACGGAACCGCCGACGGAGATGTGACGTGTGAGCTCCGCGTGCTGGCACCAGAGCGGTAGTGCTCCGGTGCCAGTGTCGGTTCGGCCCGCCCGCCCGGCTGGGGGGGGGTTAGCGGGGATCGGGCGGGCCGGAACGACCACCACAACCTGGCGCGGTATGCGGTGGTGCGCTCATATGTCCAGTCGTCCGGGGGCCGTCGGAGGTTGCCGCGGATCGCGGATTTTTTTTCCGTTGTTTTTCGGGGTGATGCGGTGCCGCAGTGATGGCGCCGTCGGAGGGCGTGGACCTGCCGGCGCCAGTAGCCGGTGCCGGTGTCGACGGGTCTGCTCGGCCGACGGATCGGCTCGGCCGACGGGTCGGCTCGGCGGTCAGTAGAGGACGGCCGCCGCGAGGGTGAGCATCCGGCTGCCGTCGCTCGCCGTGACGCTGATGGGCGTCGATCCCGCAGCACGTGGAAGCCACACGGAGAGCACGGCGTCGGCGTCGCCGTTGGCCTTGGCGCCATGCGACGAGCCCAGTGCCACCTGATGGGACTCGGCATCCCGGCCGTCCCCGACGACCACGGTGAACGCGGCGTTCGGCCCCCCGAGATACAGGTCGAGGCGTCGGGGACCCGATCGTGCGTCGATGCTCAGCCGAAACCGGGAGGTGGCGAGGCGGTCGTTGTCTCCCGTGCCGGACGCGAGCGGCCGGCCACCCGTCCACGAGAAGCTGTTCCGGAAGCTGCCGGCCGCGGTGGCCGCGGCCAGGCGGCTGGTGTCGATGCTCGCGGCCGGATGGGCGGCGCGGGTCTGCACGCCTGCGTTGAACAGCACCCAGTCGAGGCAGCCATGCGCTGGTAGGGCCGTCCGCTCGCTGGCACCGAACACCCGAGCGGAGGCGGAGCTGCCGGCGGACTCGCGCGTGGACGCATCGCGATCGTGCCCCGTGCCGGACGAGTCCCCGAACCGGTGGTAGGAGGAGTCGTCGCCGTCGCGGCCCTGCGTGCCGGTTGAGGAGTCACGGTCCTGTTGCTGGCCATGCTGACGGTCCGAAGCACCGCCTCCTGCTCCGCCTCCCCAGCCGGAGCTGCCTCCCCAGCCGGAGCCGGATGCCGAGCCCGCCATCCCACGCGCCGTTCCGCGCACCGTGCCAGGCTTCGTGGCACCGGTGCCCCCGTTGGGTTGTTCCCCCGGGGACGGGCTGGTGGCGTCGGTGGTGGGCGTCGGCACCGGCGGAGTCCGCGTCGGAGCGGCGGACTCGGCGAGCTGTTCGGACGGCCGCACGACGCCCTTGGTCGGCGGGGGCTCGGTGGTGGGTGCGACGGGAGTCCGGGTTGCCGGGTGTGATGAGACAGTCACGGTGCCCAGGTCGGGGCTGCTGTGAGTGAGCACGCTGCTCAGCAGGAACACCCCGACGATCGACGCGGCGCCGGCACCGGCGAGGAGCGGCAGGCGGCCTCGGCCTCGGTCCTGGGCCGGGCGTGGCCGTGGTCGGACCCCGCCCGGCCGTTTCGTCACCAGGTCGCGGCGCCCGGACGTCGACCGAGGGGTCCACGTGGCGGACCGACTGTCGACCGTGCGGTCCGTGCCGGGCGTGTCGTCGGTCGTGCTGGTCCCGGCCGTGGCGGACGCGCCGGCCGGGGGCAGCGCGGGTTCCGTGGTGAGCAGGCCTCCTGCCTGGAGGCGGGCACGGATTCGCTCCGTGTTCGGATCGTGGCTTGCGAGTTCGCGGGCGAACAGGGCCCGCAGTGTGCTGGTGAAATCGTCAGCGGGCGCGGATTCGGGGCGCGCGGCGTTCCCGGCAGCTCCGGCCTTCCTGGCAGCTCCGGCGTTGGCAGGCCCGGTGTTCTCGGTGGGCCTGTGCACGCCGCCGAGAACGCCCGACGGCTCGTTGGTGGAAGCTGGGCGCGTGTCGGGGATGCCGCTCCCAGGGGTGTGCTCGTCCGTCTGGGAGCGAGCAGAGCGTCTCGTGAAACGATCACGGAACATGACATGCCCATTATGCGAGTACCGGGGGTTACCCGTGAACGCGCACTGTCGCACGCGCCCGTTCATACGGCCTCCACGATCAGGAAATCCGGGTGGGAGCGGTGACATCGTGGGTGGCGTGACCCCCGTGTCAGCTCAGCTCTCACTGCCCCGGAGCCGGCCGTGCGCCTCGCCCTCCCGTAGCCGGTTCAACGCTGACCGCGCGGCGGCCGCCGGATCCACCGCGCCACCGACGCGCCGCCGGGACCGTGGGGCACCGCCACGGCGGGCGGCTGCTGAACGAGTGGTGGGTGGCTCCTGCTGGGGCACGGATCTGCCCGCTTCGTGGGGTGGGCTCAGGTCTGGCCGCGCGCCGAGCAGCCGTTCCAGCTCGGTCACGGCCTTGGAGGTCTGGCTCTTGACCGTGCCGACCGAAACGCCGAGGATCCGCGCGGTTTCCGCTTCGGAAAGATCAAACGCGTAGCGCAACACCACGCAGGCCCGTTTGCGTGCGGGCAGGGCCATCAACGCGGCACGTAGATCGACCGCGGCCGGTAGATCCGCGTGCTCACGAGCTTGTCCGGCGTGATCGCCCATCATGCCGAGTACCGCCAGGCCGCGGCGTTCTCTGATCATCCGGCGTAGTCGGCTCGTCGCGAGGTTCGCGAGGATGCGCCGGACATAGGCGATCGGGCTGTCCGCCGCGCTGACCCGATCCCAGCGGGACCAGGCCGCGGTGAGCGCGTCGGCGGTCAGGTCGTCGGCGACATCGCGGTCGCCGGTGAGCAGGTAGGCGAAGCGTGACAGCTCACGGTGGTGGTTCTCGAAGAAGATCTGGAACTCGTGCCGTGCGTTCGGCTGGCCGGCCAGGTGGCCCGAGCCGTCCGCCGGGTGCTCTGGGAGAGGCTCCGGCTCCTCGGTGTCGCCGCCCCACTGGGTGACCACGTCGCTGCTTGTTGCCAGGAGCTCCGCTCCCCAGTCCGGCGGGGCCGCTTCGAGTGGTACCGCCTCCAGGAGCGTGGGATCCAGCAACGTCGGATCCCACCGGGGTCGGTGATCGGTGCGCAGCCGAGGGGAATGGGCGCCGAGCTCCGCGACGCTGTCCACACTCACCAGGCACACTCCCGAGGCTTGTCTGGGCGATCCCGTGTGCCCTTGTCGCGGTGGCGCGGTGCTGGCGGCGCGGTTGTGTTAACCGGCGCGATAACACCGCACTATTGGACGGTACTCCGCGCTGGAAGTATCGCGAAAGGGGTTGAAGGCGACTAAATCGTGTCGCTGGGATGTTGTCGGCCGCGTCGGTCCGTTCAATCACTCCGGCACTGTCCTCGTGGCGCCCGTGATGGGCTGAACTTTCGTGTTTCATGTCCTGATGTCGTGACGGATGTGCGTGGACCGGTACCTGACCGGAACGGCGCCGGCTCGCTGGGCGGGTGCGCGTGGAACGGGTAGCCGTCAGCGGGGCCGTGGTACGGCGGAACGCGATACGGGCCGGGGCGGTACGCCCGCGATGTTCCCCGCGACGGGATGCGGGGTAGGCGAGCGGTATGGCCCCGCTGACTGACACAGTGCCGCCGGACGCAGTGCCGCCGGACACAGTGCCGCCGGACACAGTGCCCCCTGACCCCGCCGTGGCTGGAGGCCTCGCCTCGCGTGCCGGGGGGCCGCGCGTTGCCTGCCGGCCGATGGTCGCCTGCCGGCCGATGGCAGTGGCCGCGGCGGTCCCGCGGCGTCCCGACAGCCCACCCCCGCTCGACCCACCCCCGCTCGACCCGGACGCGCCCATTCCGGACGACCCGGGCCCGCTGCTTCCCGACAGCCCGGATCTTCCGCCGGCGCCCCACGAGCCGTCCCCCTACACGCCCCCGGTCCCCGAGCGGCCGGAGCCGGAGCCGGAGCCCGTCTGAGCGCGAATGCGCCGGGCCGGACGTGCCCCGCGCCGTACAGTGACCTTCGTGCATGCGGTGACAGTGAGCGCGCCCGGTGGCCCTGATGTCATGACCTGGGCGGAGGTGCCCGATCTTCCTCCGCCGGGGCCGGGCGAGGTCACGCTCGACGTCGTGGCCACCGCGGTCAACCGTGCGGACCTGCTGCAGCGGCAGGGTTTCTACCCTCCTCCGCCCGGTGAGAGCGACATCATCGGCCTGGAGTGCTCGGGCCGAGTAGCCGTGGTGGGCCCCGGTGTCGCAGGGTTCGCGCCGGGCGACGAGGTGTGTGCACTGCTTGCCGGCGGGGGGTATGCGACCCGGGTGAACGTCCCGGCGGGCCAGCTTCTGCCGGTGCCCGCCGGCGTGACCCTCGTCCACGCCGCGGGCCTGGCGGAGGTGGCCTGCACTGTGTACTCAACGGTCTTCGAACGCGCGGAGCTGGCGGACGGTGAGGTCTTCCTCGTCCACGGTGGTGCGTCCGGGATCGGGACCTTCGCGATCCAGGCGGTGCGGGCGCTGCGCCCGGCCGCGGTGATCGCGGCCACCGCGGGCAGCGCGGAGAAGCTCGCGCGCTGCCGTGAGCTCGGCGCGAACATCACGATCTCCTACCGGGACGAGGATTTCGTCGCCCGGGTGCGGGAGGAGACCGGTGGCCACGGCGCGGACGTGATCCTCGACAACATGGGCGCGTCCTATCTGGAGCGCAACGTCTCGCTGCTTGCGCCGGATGGTCGACTCGTCGTGATCGGCCTGCAGGGGGGCACCAAGGGGACGCTGAACCTGTCGGCCCTGCTGCCCAAGCGGGGCAGCGTGCACGCGCTGTCGCTGCGCAACCGCCCGGCCGGGCAGAAGGCGCGGATCGTCGCGGGGGTCCGGCAGCACGTGTGGCCGCTGGTCGCCGAGGGGCGCATCCAGCCGGTGATCGACCGTGTTCTCCCGATCTCGGACGTCCAGGCGGCCCACCGGATCGTGGAGGAGCTCGGGCACGTGGGCAAGGTCATCCTGAACGTCGGTGGCTGATCGGCCGGTGCTCAACAGCTGTTCATCGGGCTGACCAGGGAAGTCGTCGCCGCGGTTGGGTCAGGGAACGAATTCGGCCGTTGGTCACCTTTCCTGGTGTTTCGTCCGGCCCGCAGCGGGCCCATCATCCGGTGCGCTGTGGCCGGAGCGTGAACCGTTGTCGGCGCGAACAGGAGCCGGCGATTCCGTTGGATGGACTCGCCCGCTCGGGAGGGCAGGATGGAGGCATGACAGACCAACCGAAACCCCGCGTCGTCGTCGTCGGCCCGGACGGCGCCCTGCAGGAGGTCCGTGGGGCGGTCGGCGTGCCGCTCACACCGTCCGCGGAACCCGGCTCCCACCCGGCGGCCGAGGGGTCGGACGGCGAGGTCAAGAACCCGTTCGCCGACATGGTGTCCCAGCCCGACAAGGTCATGCGAATCGGCACGATGATCAAGCAACTGCTTGACGAGGTGCGGGCGGCGCCGCTGGACGACGCCAGCCGGGTCCGGCTCCGCCGGATCCATCAGAGCTCGATCGCCGAGCTGTCGGACGGCCTCGCGCCGGAGCTGAGGGAGGAGCTCGCCCGGCTCTCCCTCCCGTTCGACGAGAACGTGACGCCGTCCGACGGAGAGCTCCGCATCGCCCAGGCGCAGCTCGTCGGCTGGCTCGAAGGGCTTTTCCACGGGCTGCAGACAGCGCTGTTCGCCCAGCAGATGGCGGCGCGCGCCCAGCTCGAGGAGATGCGTCGGCGCGCGCTTCCCAGCGGTCAGCAGCAGCAGGGCGGCAACGAGCCCTTCGGCGGTACCTACCTTTGACGTCCTCCCCCGCGTGAACCGCGGGGGATTCCAACGGACCCTCGTGATCAGGCAAGCACCTGATCAGCTGGCCGGGCTCACCGAGCTCATGTTGAAGTCGGGGATCCGTAGCGTGGGCATCCGCGCGAGGGTGAACCAGTCGGCCCATTCGCGGGGCAGTGTCCGTGCGGTGGCGCCGATCTCGGTGGCGCGGCCCAGCAGGTCGACCGGCGACTCGTTGAACCGGAAGTTGTTGACGGCACCGACGACCTCACCGTCCTCGACCAGGAAGACGCCGTCCCGGGTGAGGCCGGTGAGCAGGAGCACCTCCGGGTCCACCTCGCGGATGTACCACAGGCAGGTCAGAAGCAGGCCGCGTCGTGTCGAGGCAATCATGTCGTCGAGGCTGGCGGTGCCTCCTCCGTCGAGGAGCAGGTTGTCGACCAGCGGGGTGACGGGCGTGCCGGGCATGCCGGGCGCTGCGTCGGCGCGGCCGGCTGACCGTGCCGACGCACGAGTCTGCACGAGCGCGTTGAGGCGTCCGTCCAGGATCCAGTCGGTCGGCCCGAGCGGCAGACCGTTGTCGAAGACGCTGGAGGTGGCCGAGGACGAGGCCGCCGTGACGAACGGTGTGGTTGCCAGGCCGGCCGCACCGGGGTCGCTCCACAGCCGCAGACCCGCCGGGCCGATCATCTCCCCGATGCGCGTTCCGCCGCCGGGGCGGCTGAACACCGTGCGCCCTTCGGCGGCGTCCCGGCCGGCGGCCGACCAGTAGAGATCGACCATGAGGTCGGCGACGGCTGACGGTGGCAGCAGCGTCTCGTACCGGCCGGCCGGAAGGTCGACGGAGCGGCCACACCATGCCAGCCGGGCCCGCAGGTGCTGGTCGGTCGCCGCGACGTCCACATCGGTGAAGTCAGGAGTGGACTGGCCGTGCCACACGGAGCCACCGGGGACGTTGCTCTTGGCGTTCCACTCCACCGAACCGGTCGGCTGGCTGTGGCGCAGCCGCAGGCCGGTCGACGTCCCGAGCCAGGTGGTGGTGAGGTCATGTGAGGCGAAGCCGAACAGCCGCCGGTCCTCGGCACGGGCGGCGCCGAACGCCTCGGCGAGATCACGGGCGAACGCCGCGAACACCGCGCTGCTGGTCCGCTCGGCCGGGTCGGTGAAGACGCCGACCGGCGATCCCGGCGACCCCGCGGACGCGGCCGGCGGGCCGCCCGCCGGGGTGATCAGCTCGCTGTAGTCCTCGGCGTCCTCCGACTCCCGCGCGGCCGCTTCCGAGGCACGGACCAGCGCCTCCAGGACAGCGAGGTCACCGTCGCCGCCCGGCCCGTCCACCGCGGAGGTGGTACGCACGCCGAAGGACCGCCCGACGACACTGATGACCGTCACCGACCGGTCCCGGGCGGCACCGTTCGTGGTCAGGGTGTTGTTCGCCCAGCGCAGGTTGACCGTGCTGGACTCACTGGCGATGACGATCGCGCCGTCCGCGCGGGACAGTTCCAGCGCTCGCTCGACGATCTCGTGCGAGGCCCGGATCGCGTGTGCCGCCCCGGCCACCGGGAACCCCCCGCTCATCGCCCGCCCTCACGACGGGTGTTAAGGATGTTGACGTTGCGGAACAGTGCCGTCGGGCAGCCATGGCTGACCGCGGCGACCTGGCCGGGCTGGCCCTTGCCGCAGTTGAACGCCCCACCCAGCACGTAGGTCTGCGGGCCGCCGACAGCGTCCAGCGAGCCCCAGAAGTCGGTGGTGGTGGCCTGGTAGGCGACGTCGCGCAGCTGGCCCACCAGCTGCCCCTTGCGGATCTCGTAGAAGCGCTGCCCGGTGAACTGGAAGTTGTAGCGCTGCATGTCGATGGACCAGCTCCGGTCGCCGACCACGTAGATGCCGCGGTCCACCCGGCTGATCAGCTCCTCGGTCGACGGGCCACCGGGCGCGGGGAGCAGCGACACGTTCGCCATCCGCTGGATCGGGACATGGCCTGGCGAGTCGGCGAACGCGCAGCCGTTCGAGCGGTCCACGCCGAGCGCGGCCGCGTTCTGGGCGGCCATTCGCCGGTCGAGCTGGTAGCCGACCAGGACACCGTCGCGGACGATGTCCCACCGACCGGTCCGCACGCCCTCGTCGTCGTACCCGATCGTGGCCAGCCCGTGGGGCGCCGTGCGATCGCCGGTCACCGTCATGGCCGGCGAGCCGTACCGCAGCGACCCGAGCTGGTCGAGGGTGGCGAAGGACGTCCCCGCGTACGCGGCCTCGTAGCCGAGCGCGCGGTCGAGCTCGGTGGCGTGCCCGACGGACTCGTGGATCGTCAGCCAGAGATTGGACGGATCGACGACGAGGTCGTAGCGGCCCGGCTCGACGGATGACGCCTTCGCCTTCTCCGCCAGCAACGACGGGATCAGGTCGAGCTCGGCCTCCCAGTCCCAGCAGCCCGCCGCCGGGCCGGCGACCATCCACTCCCAGCCGCGGCCGACCGGCGGCGCGATCGTGCGCATCGTCTCGAAGCCGCCGGCCGGATCCACCCGGGTCGCCTCGAGCTGGCAGATCACCCGAACCCGCTGCTGGCTGGTGTCCGTGCCAGCGGTGTCGGCATAGAACTTGTTCTCCATGACGGCCTCGAAGTGCCCGTCCACGTGATCGACGTCCTGGGCGGCGAACAGTGTTCGACACAGGCCGCCGACCCGCTCGATCTGATCCCGTGGGTCGATGGCGAACGGGTCCGAACCGTAGGCGGACACCCAGGTGGCGCCGGCGTGGACCGGCTCGTCGGCCAGCTCCACCGGTTCCGAGTTGAGCGGCCTGGCCACCTTCGCCATCGCCACCGCCTCTCGGGCGACGCGGACGGCCTCGTCCACCGTCAGGTCGACGCCGGCGGCGAAGCCCCAGGTCCCGTCGTGCACCACCCGCACCGCGAAGCCCGCGGTGACGCCGTCGGAGCGGCTCTCCAGGCCGGCGTCACGGAAGGAGAGCGACGACTCCTTGAGCCGTTCGACCCGGATGTCCGCATGGCTGACGCCGAGGTCGCGGGCGGTCTGGAGGGCTGCGTCCGTGAGAGCCGCGGTGGGCAGCGCACGGAACTCCTCGTCGATCTGATGCGGTGGCAGAGCCGGAGTGGCCGGATCCCCGGGAACGGAAGGCGCCATACCCCCATCCTGGCCTGTCGGCGCGCCTGCCACGCGATCGCGTGCTCCGTCATCGCGATCGCGTCGCCGACCGGTGGGGTGAGCCTGCCGCGAGCCATGCCACGAGCCGTGTGGTGAGCCGTGTGGTGAGTCGTGCCGTGAGCCGTGCCGCCGGGCGCGGCCCGCCGGATCAGCGCGGACGCTGCTGGCCTCCCGGCGGATGCTCGCCGGGGCGCCGACGGACAGGTCCGCGCCGTGAGTCGTCGGGCTCCCCACCAGAGGACGGCGGTACCGGTGGTCGTGGCGGTATCCGGATGCGGTGCTTGGCGACCGCGGGGCGTGCCCGCTCGTCGTCCTGCTCCGGCATCCCAGGGCCCGCGGCCCGGCGGGACAGCAGGGACCCGGAGGTGCTCAGCCCGGCACGGGTGCCGACGACGTCCCACCGGCGCTCGACCTCGCGAACGGCCGCGACCAGACTGTCCAGGTGTGCGGCCGGCGCCTGCCCGCCGAAGAGATCGAACGTCATGGTCAGCGCGCAGACGAAGTGACGGGCGTCCGGCGCGTACGGGTCGACCCGGGCCGGCTGGCCGGCCCGCGGCGTCACCGCGCTCATGTACAGCCGGACGACGCGCTCGATTCGGGCCGAGAGGTTCTCGAGGAACGGATCCTCCCTGGTGCGCCAGGCACTGCGCGGTGGCGCGGGGAAAACCGGGGTCTCCTCCTCCCAGTCGTCAGCCATGTCATCCCACGCGGCGGCATCGTTCTGGTTGTCAACGGGTGCTCCGGGCCCGGCGGGTTCTCCGGAACCGGCGTGCTCGGCGTGCTCCCAACGACCCGCGGCCGGATCGGGGTGCTCCGCGTCCCTTCGCGGGAGGCACCAGAAATCGTTCTCCAGCACCTCATCCGCCGGATACCAGTCCTCCACCGGATAGCCGTCGGCCACCTCGCTCGGTTCACCCGGCTCTGGCCGAGTCGCGATGACACCGCCGGCTGGCCATGGATCCGGATTTCCGGTGCCGGGCAGATCCGGGTCGAACAGGTCGGAAAGACGTATACCGCTTCCCTGTTCCGCGCCGTCGAGGTGCTGGCGGGGAGTGGGAAGCGGGGTGTGGGTCCACCGCACCGCGGTCGGATCCGGTCTCGACCGCAGGTCGGAATCGCCCCGATATCTGTTTCGGAATCGCCGCCGGAACAGGCGCCGGTCGCCCGGTTCGCCGTCGTCGCCCCGGGGACCGCGTCGCCGGTCGGACCGTCGGGGCCAGGGCGCGTGGACGGCTATGCCGAGCAGCACAAGGACCGCTCCCGCGACCGTCGGAATCAGGGAGATCCCGTGGTCGCCGGCGTCCGTGGGACCCGAACGGACCGTTTCCGGCGGTACACCCGGCAGCGCAAGGTTTCCGTCGTGGTTGCCGTCGTGCGACGTGGCGGTGGACTCACCTGCGACCAGGGCGCCGACGCCGGCCGCGCCGGCCAGCAACACGGTGAGAAGCGCGAGCAGGAAGGCGGCGCGAAGCCTTCTGCGCCTGGCGCTGAAGACAGTCAATGCCACACCGATGACCGCCGCCCCGACTGACAGGCCCGGATGGAGGTCGTTGCTGGTGAGCACGCTCATTCCTGTTCTCCCCCGTATCGGTTCCCGGGGGATGCTGCTGGCTCGATCGGTGCCGCTGGAGACGGGCTGGAGGCACCCGTACGGACCGGTGCCGGCGCAACTCCGGCGCAGCAGAAGACGTGTGTGGTCGGGGAGGAACACGGCGCTCCACCCGGCCGTGGTTCCGCGGATGACCGCGCCCCCGTGCCAGACATCCGATGCACCTCCTCGGGTGCGGGAGGACCTGTGGAACGCCCCCGATAGGGTCTGTCGGGGTGTCTCGAATCGTGACTCCTGTAGCGCTGTGCCACAAGGTCCTTTTGACGAATAATCCTTGATCTTTCTGAGATCGCGCCGAAAGTCGATATTTGATTACGCGAAGATATAGAGTGGTTACAGGGCGTGATTATCCCCACTTTCTCTCATCGTCTATATCTTGTCGATCTCCGAACTGATTTTCCATGCGTAGCGGTGGGCGTGAAGCGCATCTTTATGCTCTACTCGGGCTTGCCTCCCCGTGAGACGAACGGCGGCATCGTTCGTTTGCGTCACGCGCGATGCCCAACCGGGTCGACCGGTGGCCGAGGTGAGTACAGAGAGGCTGAATCGATGACTCTGACCCCGTTGGCGGCTGTCTGTAACACCGCCGCGTGCCCGGCGGTGTTCCTGGACGAATCGGGCGCGATCGTCATCCGGGGTGATCAGATGGATCCGCCGCCGGCCGCCGTGGTCCTGTCGCCCGGCGAGGCGCTGGTTGTCATCCCGTCGGCCCTGTTGCTGGAAGCGGCCCGGCGGCTCGGCCCGCTGTGAGTGGGGTGCGTCGTGGTTGCTGAGGCCGTGCATCGGCGTAACTGACGCCGTGCGCCGGCGTTTCTGAGGCAATGCGCCGGCGTTTCTGAGCCGGTGTGCCGGGTCGGGTGTGTGGCGGTGTGCCGGGTCGGGTGTGAGGCGGGCCGACGCTGCGGGCCTGGATGCGAGCACGGATGCGGGTCGGACTGGCTCAGGCGGTCGGAGCCCGCCACCCCGAGTACGCGGTGCCGGTTTGTCGCGGAACAGAGCCGGCTTTGGTAACAAAGTATTCCAGTGCGATTACGGAACGTGGTTGGATCCTGTCGGGTAACCGGGCGACCTGGTGCCTCGCTCATGCGTGCCCTGCCGGAGGGTCGCCAGCTCCGCCGCTATATTCAAGCGGCTACGGGCCCGAGTCCGGAGTATTCGGCCGGCCGCCCGCATATGCCTCCGATCCGAGCTAGTATTCGTGGCGGCCGGCGGTGTCGTCGAGCTGACAGTCAGGAGCCGCGGAGCGATGGAGCTCACCCCGTTGGTCGGCATGGCCTGCAACACGTCGGGATGTCCGACCATTTACACCACCGAGGGTACCGATCTGGTGGTGCAGGGTTATATTGTCCCGGATCGGCGCGGGGCCGGTGAGGTGCCGGAAGGCGAGACCCTGGTACGGATTCCTCGCCAGCTGCTCGTCGATGCGATTCGGAAGCTGCCCGCCGTAGACGGGTAGCCACCGACCGCCGAGAACCTCGCCGTTCGCCGGCCCGATGCAATGAGCCTTTTCCGTTGTCTACTCGGCCCTGCGGAACCCCTGACCGTGCACCGTGAGATGGAAAAGGCTCACTGACCGTACCGAGGTAACAATGGCGGATATCGGACCGGGCACGTCTTCTGCGTCTGCGTACGACGTCGACGACCACGGCGCTCGTTCCTCGGCGGTCAACATCGGCCGGATCCTCGGCTCCCTGCGTCGGGCCCGCGGCCTGACCGGCGAGGCCCTCGGTGCCAAGGTCGACATGAGTCAGGCGAAGATCTCCAAGCTTGAGCGGGGCCTGTTACGTCCCACTCCGGCGGACGTCGAGCGCATCGCCAGGGCTCTCGACGCGCCGGAGAACGCGTATCGGAACCTGATGGACGACGCGGAGAAGCTCCAGAACGCGGCCGCGCGGCGCGGCGGACGGCGCCGGATCGGCGCCGTCGGGCAGCACGACTACTTCACCGAGGAAGGGCGGGCACGGGAGCTGCGAAGCTACGAACCCGTGGCCGTCCCGGGCCTGCTGCAGATCAGTGAGTACACCCGGCGCGTGGTGAACGGATACTTCTCACTTCAGTACGCGGAGGACACGTCCGAACAGGAGTGGTACGCCGACACCGCGGCCACGGTCTCCCTGCGGGCCCAGCGGCAGGAGCGCCTTTACGAGCCGCAGCGGATCTTTGACTTCGTCATGATGGAATCAGTGCTCAGTAACCGGTTCGCCCCGCCGGCCTACATGCTCGCGCAGATCGACCGCATCGAAAAGGTCGCGGATCTGCCCAATGTCACGGTCCGCATCGTGCCCCGCGGGGTGGAGCTTCGGTTTCCGCCGGCCCAGGGCTTCACACTTCTCGACGATCGGGCCGTCATGCTCGAGTCGATTGAGGCGACAATTGTGCGGGACCGGCGGACCGTGGACTTCTACCGGCGGGTACACGACTACTTCGTCAAGAACTCCGAAACCGATCTGGCGCGGATGACCGATTCCTACAAGACCCTGTACGCGGATCTGGCGCGTCCCAGCTGACCCGCGCCGACGGGAGCACCAGGCCACGTCAGCGGTAGAGGCGCTCCAGCACCTGGGCGACGCCGTCGTCGTCGTTGGAGGCCGTGATCTCGTCGGCGGCCGCGAGGACCTCCGGATGCGCGTTCGCCACCGCCACCGAATGCCCGGCCCAGGCGAACATCGGCAGGTCATTCGGCATGTCCCCGAAGGCCACGACGTCGGTGGGCCCGATCCCGCAGCCTGCCGCAAGCTCGGCCAGAGCGACCGCCTTCGAGACACCCGGCCCGGAGATCTCGATCAGGTCGGCGCTCGACATGGTCACGGCCGCGTCGGATCCGGCGATGCTGACGACCGTCTGGTACACGTCGGTCATCACTGTTCCGCCCCGGCGGACGAGGAGCTTCGCGGTCGGCAGGAGGTCGAGGAGCTCCTGGAAACTGCCGACGACCTCGTCCGGGTCCGGCCACATGGTGAGGAACTCGGGTTCCCGCCCGAACCGCAACCCGCTCTCCACCGCGAAGGCCACACCGGGCACCACCTCCCGGATCGCCTGCGCGAGCCGCACCGCCGCCGACCGCTCCAGGACTGTCTCGCGCACCGCGACGCGAGCGTCAAGATCGTAGACGAGTGCGCCGTTGGCGCAGATGGCGAGGCCGGAGACCGCGGTCTGGCGGACGATGTCAGCCATCACCCGGGTGGGGCGACCGGTGACGAACACGACGGTCGCGCCAGCACCCTCGACCTGGCGCAGCGCGTCCCTGGTCCGGTCGGAGACGGTGCCGTCGGTACGGATCAGGGTTCCGTCCAGGTCGGTGGCGACAAGAGCGGGACGGGACACAAGTAATGAGTCAACCATTCGCAGCGATGCCGCACCATCGTCTGAGCGGGCTCGGTGGTGTCGGCTTCGGGTCGCTACCAGTCGATACCAGAGCATCGCCCGGAGTGCGTCGACCCACCGGTGATGTCGACTCGGATAGCTCATCGAGCTGATCCGCTGTGGCCTCAGGTGTGCCTGCGGCCAGAGTCGAGGCCGGGTGCCTCGAGTGCTGATCGGCGTCCCTGGCCTGGTCGCATGGATCGGATCGACGATCATGGTCGGCGTCCGGCCCGGCGGCTGCGGGTAGCATGCGGGCATGGTCCTTTCCGACGCGCCCGACGCGGCCCGTCCGTCCGCGACCGGCGGTGCTGGCGGAGTGGGGGGTTCCGGCAGCGGCGCCGGGGCTGGTTCCCGAGGCGCGGCCGCGGCTGAGGGCGTCGAGTTCGGCGGGCCGGCTGCATCGGTCACATCGCCGCCGTCCGCCACCGAATCCGCGCTTGGCGCAGGAAGCGGCAGCCGGGAAAGAAAAACATTTGACGAACTCTTTGCGGAGCTCGCGGGAAAATGGCGCGACCGGTCGCCGGGCTCGGGCACCGTCGCCGCGCTGGACCAAGGCCTGCACCACTTGGGTAAGAAGCTTGTGGAGGAGGCCGCCGAGGCCTGGATGGCCGCTGAGCACGAGAGCCGCGAGCGAGCGGCCGAGGAACTCTCACAGCTGCTCTACTGGAGTCAGCTGATGATGATTTCCCTGGGCCTTTCCCTGGACGACGTATACTCGCGCCTGTGAGTACGTCCGTTTTCTCCGCGGCCGTGTGTGCCGTGTGCGCCGTCGGCGAGTGGTGATGATGCTGCGTATCGCGGTTCCGAACAAGGGCGGGCTCGCGGCTCCGTCCAGTCAGTTGCTGTGCGACGCGGGTTACCGTGCACGGCGCGAGTCCGCCGAGCTCGTGATTGCAGATCTTGAGAACGACATCGAGTTCTTCTTCCTTCGCCCGCGTGACATAGCCGTGTATGTGGGTACAGGTCGGCTCGATCTGGGCATCACCGGTCGAGACCTTCTCGTCGACAGCAACACCGCCGCGCAGGAGCTCGTCCCGCTGGGGTTCGGCCAGTCGACATTTCACTACGCCGCGCCCGCCGGGGTGCTGAGCGACGTCCGGGAGCTCGACGGGCTGCGCATCGCCACCTCCTTCCCGGGCCTGGTGCGGACCGATCTCGCCGGGCGCGGTCTCTCCGCGCAGATCGTCAAGCTCGACGGCGCGGTGGAGACGGCGGTGCGGCTCGGCGTGGCGGATGCGGTGGCCGATGTCGTCGAGACCGGGCGGACGTTGCGGGCCGCGGGCCTGGAGCTTGTGGGCGAGTCGGTGCTCCACTCCGAGGCGATCATGATTGCCAAGCGGGGGGCGGAGCTGTCGACCGCTCATGAGCGGCTGCTGCGCCGGGTCCAGGGCGTCCTCGTTGCTCGGCGTTACGTGATGATGGACTACGACGTGCCTGCCTCCGTGCTGGAGAAGGCCTGCGAGATCACGCCGGGGTACGAGTCACCGACGATCTCGCCCCTGCAGCGCGAGGGCTGGGTCGCCGTCCGCGCGATGGTGCTGAAGGCCGAGGTCAACCGCACCATGGATGACCTGTGGGATCTTGGTGCCCGGGGGATTCTGGTCTCCGGGATCCAGGCCTGTCGCCTTTAGCACGGCGAAAGGCCTGGTGGCGTCACCGCTGGGCACGGCGCCCGGCGGTCCGCTGGCTGCGGCCGCCGGTCCGCTTTCGCCGACCGGCGGAACCAGCGTTCATGCTTTGATCGGAGCATGCGCGGGATCGGGAACGTCGGGCTGGCAACGGGTACTTCTGGACTGGCCTCCGATGTCGGCTCACCGGCTGCGAGCCCCGGCGCGGTGGGAGCCCGGGGCGTGGGGGACATGGGCACGGGGCCCATGGAGAAGGTCCTCGCGGACATCCACGATGCCTTTCAGAGCCACACGTCGGGTTCGGTGGCCAGCTACATTCCCGAGCTCGCCACGGCGGACCCGGATCTCTTCGGCCTCGCGGTCACCACGATGGATGGGCTTCACTACCAGGTCGGGGACAGTCAGGTTCCGTTCACGATCCAGTCGGTCTCCAAGCCGTTCGTGTACGCGCTTGCACTGCGTGACCGGGGCACCGACGACGTTCTGGCGCGGGTCGGCGTGGAGCCCACCGGCGATGCCTTCAACGCGATCACGCTTGAGCCGGGGAGTGGCCGGCCGCTGAATCCGATGGTCAACGCCGGAGCGATCCTCACATCGAGCCTGGTTCTCGGCAGTGACACCGAGGAGCGTTTCGCCCGCATTCTGGATGGTCTGTCATCCTTTGCGGGGCGGCGGCTGACGGTGAACGAACGGGTTTTCACCTCGGAGCGCGGCACCGGTGATCGCAACCGCGCGATCGGCTTCCTGATGCGTGGCGCCGGCGCGCTGCGCGGCTCCGTGGACGAGATCTGCGACGTCTACTTCCGGCAGTGCTCGGTCGAGGTGACCGCGGCTGACCTGGCGGTGATGGCAGGCACGCTGGCCCACGGCGGGGTCAACCCACGCACCGGCGAGCGAGTGCTCGACGAGGAGCACGTCAACCACGTGCTGACAGTCATGGTGACCTGCGGCATGTACGACCGGGCCGGAACCTGGTTGTTCCGGGTGGGCCTGCCGGCCAAGAGCGGCGTGGCAGGTGGGGTCTGCGCGGTGCTGCCCGGGCAGCTCGGCATCGGTGTCTTCAGCCCGCCGCTCGACGAGGTGGGAAACAGCGTCCGGGGGGTCCGGGCGTGCGAGATGCTGGCGTCCCGCTTCGCGCTGCATCTGCTGGCGCCTCAGGGCGAGCCGCCGCATCCGGTGCGCGGGACACACCGTGGCGACGCGCTGAGCTCGAAGCGGCTGCGCGGTGCGCGGGAACGTGCCGCGCTCGCCCGATCCGGTTCCGCCATCATCATTCACGAACTGCAGGGCGACCTGGTGTTCGCCAGCGCGGAGCGGGTCGTCCGAACTGTCCGGGCGAACCTGGACGGTGTCCGCTGGGTGGTGCTTGACCTGCGGCGGGTCGCCGCGGTCCGGGAGCCCGCGGTCGAGCTGATCCGGGTCATGGTCGATGACCTCGCGGCGCAGGGAACGACGGTGCTCTTCGCTGATCCACGGGCGATACCGGGCGTCGCCCGGCTGATGCTCGGTACGGCCAACACGATGCGGCTGCCCGATCTGGAAACCGCACTTGAACACGCGGAGGAGGCCCTGCTCGCGGCCGAGGACCTGGCCACCCCTCCGCCGACCGCGCATGTCGACCTCGGAGCGCAGGAACTGCTCGCTGATCTCGCCGACCTCGGTGAGCAGGCCGCCCGCGCCGTCGCCGACGCGTGTGAGCGTCGTTCCTACGAGGTCGGTGACACGATCTTCGATGTCGGTGAGCCGGCGGACGCGCTCTTCTTCGTGACGCGCGGGGTGGTGAACGCGCTGGCCCCGAACTCCGACAGGACCAGGTGGTTCCGCCTCAGTGCGATTCCGGCCGGGAGTGCCTTCGGTGAGATCGCGCTCGTCGAAGGTGGCCGGCGGTCCACCCGCACGGTGGTGGCCCAGCCCGCGACCTGCGAGGTGCTGTCCGTCGAGGCCTTCGCGACGCTGCTGCGAGACCAGCCGGACGTGTACAACGCGCTGGTCCGTTCGATCGCGCGGAGCCTGTCGTCCCAGCTCCGCCAGGCCACGTTGGAGATCCAGTCGCTGGAGGAGTGACCGGCGAGGCCGCGAGACCCTGTAACCGCTGGTCATGCGGCCCCGCGGATGGTCAGCGGCCCCGCATGATCAGCGACATGCCCTCGCTGCGGGTGGCCGGGCTCAGGAACTGGCCGCGCACCGCCGACGTCACGGTGGTCGCTCCCGGCTTGCGAACGCCCCGCATGGACATGCACAGGTGCTCGGCCTCGACGACGACCATGACACCACGTGGGTCCAGGACGTCGACGAGGGCGTCGGCGACCTGTGAGGTGAGGCGCTCCTGCACCTGCGGCCGCCGGGCGTAGAGGTCCACCAGGCGGGCGAGCTTCGACAGGCCGGTGATCTGGCCCTTCTCGTTCGGGATGTAGGCGACGTGCGCCTTGCCCGCGAAAACCACCAGATGGTGCTCGCACAGTGACGAGAAGTCGATGTCGCGGACGAGGACCATCTCGTCGTGACCCTCGTCGAACACCGTGGTGAGGACCTCCGCGGGGTCCCGGCCGAGCCCTTCGACCGCCTCCTGGTAGGCGCGGGCGACCCGGTCGGGCGTCTTGCGCAGTCCTTCGCGGTCCGGGTCCTCGCCGATGCCGATCAACAGTTCGCGGACGGCCCGCGCGACCCGGTCGTGGTCGAACGGCCGGACCATGTCGGGCCGCTTGGGCCGCTTGCGTTCCGTGCTCGCAGAACTCGCCGATGACCCGTTGCCACCGCCGTTGTTGGCGTCGGTTCCTTCGGAGAGGGCCGTACGCTGATCGACGCCGACGAGGCCCGAAGCCGGGTCACTCGCCTGCTGCGAAACGGTCCTCGCCTGCTCGGAATCGGCGGTCAACGGCGTCTCCTGTCGTCATCGTTGTCCCAGGTGGGTGGCGCCCACGGGTTCGAGATCCGGGGTGTCTCCGGCGCCGGGTCTCCGGCCGCCCCAGGTGCCTGAGCAGGGCCACCGGAGCCGGGTGCACTGTGCCCGGTCTGCGCCGGGTCGCCGCCCGGGGCCGGCGTGTTCTGGGTGGACGTCGGGTCGGCCGACCCCGCGGGACGTGCATGCCCGCCGGATCCGTTGCCGTTGCCGTTCGGCGCACCGCCGTTGGTGGCGCCGGGATGGCGCGTGCCGCCGTTCGCGGCGTGGCCGGCCGGACCGCCCTTCACCATGTCGGAGACGTTGGTCGGGACCAGGCCCAGCTCGGCCGGGGTCTGGACCGGCGGCCGGTCCGACGGGATGCGCCGCCCGACGCCGGTGTACGAGCCGCGGCTCGGGCGCTTCTGCACCGTGGCGAAGACCTCCAGGACGTCGTCCTTGCTCAGGGTCTCCGAATCCATCAGGCGCAGCACCAGGTTGTCGAGGACGTCCCGGTAGGTCACCAGGATCTCCCACGCCTCGTCGTGCGCGGCCTCGATCAGCCGGCGCACCTCGTCGTCGATCTCGCTGGCGACTTCTTCGGAGTAGTCCCGCTGGTGGCCCATGTCGCGGCCGAGGAAGACCTCACCGGACTCGCTGCCGAACTTGATCGCGCCGAGCTTGTCGCTCATGCCGTACTGGGTGATCATCGCGCGGGAGATCTGGGTCGCCTTTTCGATGTCATCGCTGGCACCGGTGGTGGGCTCGTGGAAGACGAGCTCCTCCGCGGTGCGTCCACCGAGCAGCACGGCCAGCCGGTCGAGCATCTCCGACCTGGTTGACAGGTACTTGTCCTCCAGCGGCAGCTGCATGGTGTAACCGAGGGCGCGCCCACGAGGCAGGATTGTGATCTTGTGAACCGGGTCGGCGTTGGGAAGCGCGTGCGCCACGAGCGCGTGACCACCCTCGTGGTAGGCGATGCGCTTCTTCTCCTTCTCGTTCATCGCCCGGGTCTTGCGCTCGGGCCCGGCCATCACCCGGTCGATCGACTCCTCCAGCAGAGCCGACGAGATGAATCGGACGTCCGACCTGGCCGCCAGCAGGGCGGCCTCGTTCAGCACGTTCGCCAGGTCGGCACCGGTGAAGCCGGGCGTGCGACGGGCGATGGTCAGCAGGTCGACGTCGGGACCGATCGGCTTGCCCTTGGCGTGGACCTTGAGGATCGCCTCGCGCCCGAGAAGGTCGGGCCGGTCGACGACGATCTGGCGGTCGAATCGGCCGGGGCGCAGCAGCGCGGGGTCGAGGATGTCGGGCCGGTTGGTGGCGGCGATCAGGATGACGCCACCCTTCACGTCGAAACCGTCCATCTCGACGAGGAGCTGGTTCAGCGTCTGCTCGCGCTCGTCGTGGCCGCCGCCCAGGCCGGCGCCGCGGTGCCGGCCGACGGCGTCGATCTCGTCGACGAAGATGATCGCGGGGGCGTTCGTCTTGGCCTGCTCGAACAGGTCACGGACCCGGCTCGCGCCGACACCGACGAACATCTCGACGAAGTCCGAGCCGGAGATCGAGTAGAAGGGGACGCCGGCCTCACCGGCGACCGCCCGGGCGAGCAGGGTCTTACCGGTTCCCGGCGGCCCGTAGAGCAGGACACCCTTGGGGATCTTGGCGCCGATGGCCTGGAACTTGCCCGGATTCTCGAGGAACTCCTTGATCTCCTGGAGTTCCTCGATCGCCTCGTCGGAGCCCGCGACGTCGGCAAACGTGGTCTTTGGCGTGTCCTTGCTGACCAGTTTTGCCTTGGACTTCCCGAAGTTCATGACGCGGTTGCCGCCGCCCTGCATCTGGTTCATGAAGAACAGCAGCAGCGCGACGATCAGCACGACGGGCAGCAGGTTCAGCAGCAGCGAGACGAGCACGTTCCCGCGGTCGACGGTGACGTTGTACTTGACGTTCTGCGCCTTGAGCTCGTTGGCCAGGGCGATGGCCTGCTCGGTCGCGAAGGACGCCTCGTACTTCTTGCCGTTCTCCAGCTTGATCCGGATGATCTGCTTCGAGTCCTGGATCGTCGCGTCGACCACACGGTTCTCGGGCGCGGCGCTGGCACTCTGGTCGATCTTCTGCTGGACGGCGCTGAGCTCCGTCTTCTGGTACTCACTCGGCCCGGACAGCACGCCTGTCGTGAGAATGATCACGAAGAGGGCCAGGAGTAGCAGGGGTACCCAGCCGCGGAAGATTCTTCTTGGAGTCATCTGTTTGGAACGCCGGACACAAGCGTTCCACCCTCCTGCCCTGTGTGCTGCCCTCGATCGGGATTCCCTTGTGCCGAGGGTACCGCCGGCACGCGCATCTCACCGCGCGTACATCCGAGCAACGGCCCGCGGGCCCGCCCTGTTCCACGCACCGGGGTCGGAACTGGGCGCGCCTCGTCCCGGAGGAGCCGTGAGCCTGCGTGGTGAGCCTCAGGCGCGGCGGGCGATCGCCTCGGGTGTCAGCGTTCCCACGAACGGCAGAGTCCGGTAGTGCTCGGCGTAGTCGAGGCCGTAACCGACGACGAACGCGCTCGGGATGTCGAAGCCCACATACCGCAGGTCGACGTCCACCGTGATGGCCTCGGGCTTGCGGAACAGCGCCAGCACCTCCAGTGACGCCGGCCCGCGTGACCGCAGGTTCTTCAGCAGCCAGGACAGCGTCAGGCCGGAGTCGATGATGTCCTCGACGACGAGGACGTCCCGGCCCTCGATCGACCGGTCGAGGTCCTTGAGGATGCGGACGACCCCGGACGACGAGGTCGTCGACCCGTAGGACGAGACGGCCATGAAGTCCATGGTGATCGGGACGGACAGCGCCCGGGACAGGTCCGCCATCACCATGACGGCGCCCTTGAGCACCCCGACCAGCAGGATTTCGCGGCCGGCGTAGTCCGCGTCGACGCGCGCGGCCAACTCTGCGATCTTGGCCGCAATCTCCTCCTGGCTGACGAGGATGTCGTCGATATCCGGATGAATCCGGGCTCGAGCAGACTCATCTGTCGGATTCGAAGTGCGGTCGTTGTCGGGCTTCGCCGTAGCGGCCTGGCTCACCGGCCTGTCCTCCTGGTTGTGCGCTGGGTGGGCCGGCCCTCGCTCGCCGGACTCTGCGGCTTCGGCGACGATCGGGGTATCTGGACCGACAATGGCGATCCTGCCACCCGTCCGGCGTGCCAGCACGCCCGACGGGAGCGGCACGGGCCGCTGCCCGCGCCAGCGGGTGACCAGTTCCTCGATCGCCCAGACATGCCCGGCCCGCAGCGCCGAGGCCGAGGAACCCGCCGTCAGCGCCGCGCGCCGCAGCACGCGGCTGCGCACGGCCTGGGACAGGCCCGCGAGCGCTTCGACCTCGAGCTCCACCCGCGCGGCCGGCCCCGGCGCGGAACCGGCGGCGTCCCGCTCCGGCTCCTGGTCCCGCTCCGGTTCCTGGTCCCGCTCCGGTTCCTGGTCCCGCTCCGGTTCCTGGTCCCGCTCCGGTTCCGGTTCCTGGTCCTGTCCATGGTCCGGACCGGAAGCGGCGGTGAGGTCGGAGTAGGTCGCGTCGGCCAGCTCGTCCAGCGCCTCGGCGTCCGCGCGCAGCAGGTCGGCGGTGCGGGCGAGGGCCTGCGCGATTCCCGGCCCGAGCTCGGCCTCCAGCACCGGCAGCACCCGCGATCTCGTCCGGGCCCGGGCGAACGCGGGATCGGCGTTCGTCGGGTCCTCCCAGTACGGCAGGCCCAGGAACTGGCAGGCCTGGCGGGTCTGGTCCCGACGTAGCCCGAGCAACGGCCGGCGGATCAGCCCGTCAAGGGCCGGCATGCCGCTCAACGAGCGGGCGCCGGAGCCCCGGGCCAGGCGTAGCAGCACGGTCTCGGCCTGATCGTCGAGGGTGTGGCCGAGCAGTACGGCGTGTGCGCCGAGACGTCGAGCCGCCGCGAGCAGGGCTTTCCTACGCTCGTCCCGGGCGGCGCCCTCAGAGCGGGGGGACGGGGCCGCGAGGATCTCCACCGGGGACAGCCCCAGCGCCCGGCCCTGAGCCGCGACCTCCTCGGCCCGCGCGCGTGAGTTGTCATCCCAGGCGTGATCCACCGTCAGCAGGCCGGCCCGCAGCGCACGCCGGGGAGCGACGAAGGCCACCGCGGCCGCAAGCGCCAACGAGTCGGCGCCACCCGAACAGGCGACCAGCACCAGGGCGCCCGGTGGAAGGTCGGCCACCGCGTCGCGGACACCGAGGCGCACCGCCGCGACGGCCGGTGCGGGCATGCCCCGCGGGGTCTGGGGCGCCGCCGGCCGAGCCGCCGTCACGAAGACCTGGCCGACACGTTGACCCGGGCCCTCAGGCCGTCAGGCCGACATCGACGGCCGGGTGCCGAGCACCCGCAGCATCCACGCCCCGGGGTCGGCCAGCTCCGACCTGGTCGGCAGCGTCTGCGGCGACTGCCAGACGTGGTTGAAGCCCTCGACACCGGCGTCGGCCACCACGGCCCGGACGAAGGCGCCGCCCTGGCGGTACTGCTGCATCTTCAGGTCGAGCCCGAGCAGACGCCGCAGGAACCGGTCGATGGGCGAGCCGCCGGAGCGACGGTTGTCGAACTTGGCCCGGATGTCGGCCACCGTCGGCACGACCAGCGGGCCGACCGCGTCCATGACCTGGTCGGCGTGGCCCTCCAGCAGGGTCATCAGCGCCTGGAGCCGGTCCAGGACGGCGCGCTGCGCCGGTGTCTGCAACGCCTCCACCACGCTCGGCGCGTCCGGGCCGTGATCGCGGACGGCGCTGCGCAGCGCCGTCACGGCCGCGCGCACCCGGTCGGCAAGGACGTCCGGGTCGAGATCGGTGGCGGCGATGAACGACGTGATCTCGGACTCGAGGTGCTCGCGAAGCCAGGGAACCGCGGTGAACTGGCTGCGGTGGGTCTGCTCGTGCAGGCACACCCAGAGCCGGAAGTCACGCGGGACGACGTTGAGCGCCTCCTCGGCGTGGGCGATGTTGGGCGCCACCAGGCTCAGCCGACCCACCGGGAGCGCCGCCACCGCGGCCGCTGCGGCCGCGGGCTTGGCGAGCGACGGCAGACCCGCGCCGGGCCCGCCCTCCTCGTACTCCTCCGGCGGCAGGAAGATCTCGAACTGGCCGAGAACCTTGCCGGCGAGGTAGGCCAGGGCGGAGCCGATCTGGATCCCGGTGACGCGGCGCCCCACGTTCGCGGAGAGGCGGCTGCGGTTCTGGTCGGAAAGCTTCTCCATCAGCGGCGCGGTGGCGACCCGCAGGCCCGCGACGTTGGAACGCACCCATTCGGGTCGGTCGACGACCGCGATCGGCGTCGCGGGACCGGCGGGAACCAGCTGCGTGTAGTCCTGTACGTGGCCCTCGGCGACCACGGCGAGCCTGCGAAGCTCGGAGACGATTTCATCCGCCTGCGCTCGGGTGCGCTGCGGGCCAGGACGGACGAGTTTCTTGGCAGTTGCTACAGCGAGGCCCCAGTCGACCAGCTCAGCGTCCACGAATACGAGCGTACCGGGCCTCCGGCGGGTTGGCCTGCCCGATCGGACGACCCGCTTGCGGAAGGCAGCCGCCCGGCCGGAGCCGGATCAGCGCCCGGCCGAGGCAGACGGCTGGGCCGGTGTCTGAGCGCCCGAGGCTCCCGCGGCACCCGCGCCGCCGGTACTCGGCACGTTGGTGGATGTCGTCGCCGAGCACCCGCACGAGGCGAGAGCGGTGGCCACCCGATCCAGCGCCATCTTGGTGAGGCCCTGCTCCTCGACCGGCGCGAACAGCCCGAACAGCAGCAGCCGACCGTCGGCGTCGGTGACCATGCCGGCAAGACTTGTCACGATGCGCAGGCTCCCCGTCTTCGCCCGGACGACGCCCGCTGCCGCGGAGGTGTCCCCGGCGCTGTAGCGGTCGCCGAGAGTGCCGGTGAAGCCCGCCACCGGCAGCCCGGACAGCACGGTCCGCAATGCCGGATGCCCGGGCATGACCGCCGTCCGCAGGGCCGCGACCAGGGTCGCCGGTGCGATTCGGTCCTCGATGGAAAGCCCGCTGGTGTCCTGCAGCGAGGCTCCGTCGGTGGGGATCCCCGCGTCGCGCAGCGCCGCGAGCACACCGGCGGAGGCGCCGGCGAACGTCGCCGGCAGCCCGCGGGCGACCGCGACCTGACGGCCCAGGCTCTCCGCCAGGTCGTTGTCGGAGTCGGTGAGCATGCGCTCGACCAGCACCGGGATCGTCGGGCTCTGGACGGAGGCGACCTCCTGCGCGCCGGCATCCGCGCGGCCGGTCGCCACGGTGCCGACCGAGACACCCGCCGTGCGCAGTGCCGAGGCGAAGGCCCCGGCCGCGGCCGCGTCCGGGGTGGTTGTGCGTGCCCCGGCCGCACCGGGTGCCCGGCGCCCGGCATCCACCTCCAGCGCCGACACCGGTGTGACATTGCCGTCGGTGACGTATCCGTCGCGCCAGCCGGCGGCCTGGGCGGGCCCCTCGTAGGCGGTACCGTCGCCGATCACCGTGGCGACGGAGGTGATCCCGGCGTCGTGGACCTGCTCGGCCAGGTCGCTCAGGCGGGCGGCGGGCGGGTAGCCGCCGGGCTCCGTGCTCGCGGTCAGGGTGGGATCACCACCGCCGACCAGCCACAGCGTTCCCCCCGGCGAGGTGGCGGAGCCGCCCGCCGGGGGCAGGTAGACCACCCGGGTGACCAGGCGTTTGTCGGGGTCGAGTGTGGTGAGCGCCGCGGTCGCCGTGGCGATCTTGATCGTCGAGGCGGGGGCGGTCGGCTCGGTGGAGCGCTGGGCGAACAGCACCTGACCGGTCAGTGCGTCGACGACCAGGGCGGCCGGGTTGCCGAGCACGGGGTCGGCGAGTGCCTCGGTCAGCCGCGCGGTGACCGCTGCCGGATCGGCCTGTGGTGCGTCGGGGTCGAGCCCGGGCAGGGCGGACGCCTCGACCCGGGTGCCCGAGCCGGGCGACGCCGGGCCGCCCGGGGTTGCCGTGGGCCCGGGTGTGGGCGACAGAGATCCGGCCAGCAGCGCGCCGGCCAGGGCCGTGAGGCCACCGGTGCGCGCGGCCAGCGGCACTGTTGTCACCAGCGGAAGACTACGCAGGCTGGCTGTGGCTGGACAGCGTCGTGCCGTCCACGTGTCGGCCTGGTATTTTTGAGATCTTGATGTCGCTTGTGGTGGACGCCCTCGTTTGGGTCCCCGAACGTCGGGGCTCTCGAACGTCCGGGCGCTCGAGCAGCGGGGGTGCCCAGGTCACCGGCCGCGGCTGCGTGGCCTTCAGCCGGGCGGGAACATCTCTGACACGTGAGCCGGCGAGGCGCCCGCACCGAGGAGGCGTCATCCGGGAGCGGCGCGGTTCGGATACGGAGAAGACCACACCTTGGCGCCCGCACCGAGGTGGAACGGGCACGATGTACACGACCCGCGTGGGTTTCCGGTCGCGACGCACGTGCACGGCGAGTCGGATGTCGGACCGGGACCCCGTCGAGTTCCGTCACCGCACGCAGGGCACAGTGGGTCCGCACCGCCTTCAGGCGCCCCCGGGCGCAGGCATGCGGGCACACCGCGCCCGGATCCGGCCGCCGGCCGGGTCGCGTGGGCGTGGTTCGGCGGGGGCACCACCGACGTGAAGGCGTCACCAAACCAGTTCCGGCCTTCGGTGCCGGACGTACCGAAGGAGACAGGGAACGGCGTGGACCTTGAGTTCGATGTGACCATCGAGATCCCCAAGGGGCAGCGCAACAAGTACGAGATGGATCACCACACCGGGCGCATCCGGCTCGACCGGATGTTGTTCACGTCCACTCACTACCCGTCCGACTACGGCTTCATCGAGGGCACCCTCGGCCGGGACGGCGATCCGCTCGACGCGCTGGTCCTCCTGGAGGAGCCGACCTTCCCGGGCTGCCTGGTGCGGTGCCGGACGATCGGCATGTTCCGCATGACGGACGAGAAGGGCCCGGACGACAAGGTGCTGTGTGTTCCGGTGGCGGACGTCCGCCAGGAGCACCTGCGTGACATCCGTCACCTTCCGGAGTTCGACCGGCTGGAGATCCAGCACTTCTTCGAGGTCTACAAGGATCTCGAGCCCGGCAAGTCCGTGGAAGGCGCCTCCTGGGTCGACCGGCGGGACGCCGAGAAGGAGATCCTCGACTCGATCACCCGGCTCAAGGACTCCGAGGAGGCCGGGCACGGCGCCGACGACACGACGGCGCACGCCCACACGGCCTGACGCCGAGGCGGCTGACGCGATGGAGACGGCGATGCGCTGACCGAGCTGGCGCGTTGCCGCGGGCGGCTGGTGGGGAAGGATCCCCCGGCCGCCCTTTTCGCTGGTGGCGGGGGTTTTCCCTGCTGGGACTGTGTTTGAGCCGGAGGCGGGGATTGAACCCGCGACCTATCGCTTACGAGGCGATTGCTCTGCCACTGAGCTACTCCGGCGTCTGGCAGGTGCATGTGGGGCTGCAAACTCCGACACCGCCCTGCCCGGGACGAGTATGCCAGACGGAGGCCGGTGAGCGATCGGCGCCCGTGGTCGGCGATCCGGTGGCACCTGGAACAGCGCGATGCGCGGCATGATCGGTGTGATGGGTGCTCCGGTCCGGGGTCCGCGGGGTGGGTGTGCGGATGGGCCGAACGTGCGCGATCCCCCCGGGCGGGCGCCAGGGGGATCGCCGGACGGGAGTGCCGGGCGCGTGACGGAGGCGCGAGGCCCACAGTGGTCCCCGAACGTCACCGATCGGATGTTCTGTGCGTCATGCCACATCGCGTGGACGTTGGGTCGCTTTTCGAGGGCCGAATCATCGCAATGTGTACCGATCGCATGCTGGGTGCGTCTTTCCGTTACGAAACTGAATGCGGGTACTCCGGCGTGTGGGGCTCGTGGTGCCGAAAAGGCACCCCCGGTCGCAGTGGCTCCGGAGAGGTTGCGTAGGGTTTCGCACCATGACCGGGGCCGGGGAAGGTGCGCCAGGCACGACGCGCGGAGCGTCGCTGCTTGTTGCCGAAGACGACGAGGCATCGCGAATCGCACTGGCACGCAGCCTTGAGCGATTCGGGTACCGGGTACTGGAGGCCGCGGACGGCGAGGCCGCGCTGCGGTTGTTCCAGACCACAGAGGTAGACCTCGTTGTGCTTGACGTGGCTATGCCGCGGATGGACGGGTTCGCCGTTCTGAGCCGGCTGCGCCAGACCAGTGAGGTTCCGGTGATCATGCTGACGGGGCGCGCGGAGGAGGTTGACCGCGTCGTGGGCCTCGAGCTGGGTGCCGACGACTACGTGGTCAAGCCCTACTCGCTGCGTGAGCTGGTGGCCCGGGTCCGGGCCCGGCTGCGGCGCCGGCCGGTGGAGGCGCCGCCGCAGCGCACCGGCGACGGCAACGAGCCCCTGATCTACGGTGACGTCTCCATCGACCTGCGTGCGCGGGAGGTGGCGGTGGCCGGCGAGCGGGTGGATCTGACCGCTCGTGAGTACGAACTGCTCGCGTTCCTCGCCCGCCATCCTCGGCGGGTCTTCAGCCGTGAGGAGCTGCTGGAGCAGGTGTGGGGCACCCGCTTCCAGGACCCGGCCACGGTGACCGAGCATGTCCGCCGGGTGCGTACCAAGGTGGAGGGCAGGCCCCCACAACGCCGCCTCGTCACGACCCTGCGTGGGATGGGCTACCGCTTCGACCCGTGAGGTATGAGATCGATCGGCTGGCGTAGCTCCTTGTCGTCCTCATGAAGCTCGATGATCGAGCCGTTCGGGACGGGGTTGCCCTGCTGGTGCTCCCGGTAGCCGCCCATGTCCAACCGCTGGACCCGGCCGGCGCGGCTTCGCAGGCACCAGTCCACCGCCCGGATGAACATCCCGTGGCTGAAGACCACGACGAGGCCGGGTGGCGCCAGCCGTAGCCGAGCGAGGAGTCGGTCAGCCCGGTCCAGCAGGCCGGCGAACGACTCGCTGCCCACCTCCGGCCGGTCGACGTGGTACGGGTTCGCCGCGAGCCAGTAGGAGCTCGCGTACGGTACCCGGTCACGGTCGCTCATCGGCTTGCCGTGCAGGCTGCCCAGATAGGTGAACTCGTGGACCTCCCAGATCTCCTGGGGGGTGGTGGGGAACCTGCGGGTGGTCGGCTCGGCGGTCAGCTGGGCCCGCAGAAATCCTGAGACCACAATCAGGGACGGATCTCGCGGAACCGCGTCCGCGACGAAGTCAGCCTGCCGCAGCCCGAGATCGGTGAGACCGATGCCATCCGGGTCCGTGCCGGGCTGCCCCGCGTTCGCTGTGCTCTCCCCGTGGCGTACCAGCCACACCAGCTGTCCCACTATCGCCCCCGAACCTTGGTGGGTTGCTCGCCAGTCCGCACGCCCGCCCGTGCGCGGCGCCTACTGCTCCGGACGTCGTCGCGACCGCCGGCGTCGAGCGGACGGATCCTGGCCGCCCAGGTCCATCTCGTCGTTTGGCTCTGCCTGGTCGTCTGGCCGTGCCTGGTCGTCTGGCTCTGCCTGGTTGCCCGGGGCCACCTGGCTGCCTGCGTTCGGTGAGCCGTGGGCCGCCTCGTAGGCCTTTCTCGAGCCGCAGACATCCGCGCGGGAGCAGCTGTGCCGGCTCCCGTCGTCGAGCGCGACCGTGAGCTGCTGGCGAGGCACGTCATGGCCGACCACACGGCCTTCGCCGGCGGGGATCGACACCGCCGCCCCGACGGCGGGAACCGCCGCGGTGAACTCCTCGTAGAGCGGATGCTCGTAGCGCAGGCAGCACATGAGCCGGCCACAGGCGCCGCTGATCCGCATCGGGTTCAGCGAGAGGTTCTGATCCTTGGCCATGCGCACGCTCACCGGCTCGAAGTCGGTGAGAAAGGTCGAGCAGCACAGATCCCGGCCGCAGGAGCCGATCCCGCCCTGCAGCTTGGCGCTGTCGCGGGCCGAGAGCTGGCGAAGCTGCACCCGGGCGGCCAGGGTCCGATTGAGGTCACGGACCAGCGAACGGAAATCGACCCTGTTCTCCGCGGTGAAGAAGATGGTGATCGCGTTCGTCTCGAGAACGACGTCCACGCCGATCACCTTCATCGGCAGCCCGTGCTCCCGGACCAGCCGGCGGGCGGCGACCCTGGCCTGTGCTCGGCGCCGCCGGGACGCGTCGTTGCGGCGGAGATCCTCGTCGTCGGCGAGACCGACCAGCACGGGGAGGCCGCCGACGTCCTCACTGACCCACTGCGGTGCCCAGACGCAGGTCGCGACCTCGGGCCCGTCGTCGGTGGGCACCAGCACCCGGTCGCCCACCCGCGGGCTGTGCGGACCGGGGTCGGCGTAGTACAGACGACCCCGCCTGGAAAAGGACACCGCGCACATCATCGGCATGCGACGGCCGCCGCCTTCCACACTCGCGGGTCCGGGACACCCGAAGACTACGACGCGCCCGGCCGCTTGGCTCCCAGTTCGCCCATCTCCGTCCCGCCCGGTCAGGACACGCCCGGACGTCGGCGGCCGCGATGTCCCGGCTAGCCGATCCGGGCGCCGTCGGGCAGCCGGTAGACGGCGAACGGTGCGACGATCACCGGCCGGGCGACGTTGCGGACCGGTGTCCCGCCCGGGGTCCAGCCCATCTCCTGGCCGTGGTGCGCATGGCCGTGGACGGCCAGCATGGTCGTGGGCTCCGGCGCGGCCATGCCGATCAGGTCACCCGCGTCGAGCGGGCCGGGATCGGCGGCGGTGTCGACGGCGGGTGCCGTGACCGGAGCCGGCGGCGCCGTGCCCGCCCGGGAGCCGTCGATCGCGGCACCGAGCAGGGGACTGCCGAGAAACCGATGGATCTCCGGTGCCTCGCCGGTGAGCGTCTCCATGACCGGCGCGTAATGGGTCAGCGCGATGCGGACGTCGGTGTCCAGGGACGCCAGCGCGTCGCGCAGGCGGTGGGCGGCTGTTCCGTCGGTGGCGGCCCTCCCGGCGTCCTGGCCGTCGGAGAACCCCGTCACGCCCGCGACGCCGACCGCGCCACTGGACGTCTCGATGGTCGCGGCGGTGCCTTCGAGCACGATCGCGCCGGCGTCGCCGAGCATCGCGGCGACCTGGCCGCCCGCGCCGGCGTCGTGATCGTGGTTGCCGAGCACCGCCACGACCGGGAGATCGAGACCGGTGACGACGGTGCACAGCTCCGCCGCGGATTCCAGATCGCCGGCGTTGGTGAGATCGCCGGCCAGCAGGAGAAGATCCGCGACCATGGCGGCCCGCTGGTAGAGGGGACGGAGCCGATGCGCGGACCCGGGAACGACGTGGAGATCCCCGACAGCCGCAACCCGCATGATCATCCCTTCGTCACGGGCGAACCGTGACTTCCCACCTGGTCTCTTGCCTGATTAGTGGGTCTGCGCCGGAGGCCGGCGGCGACCCTTGCCGCTGAAGGCTCTCATGCGTCGCGCAACGCGAGCGCGAGAGACTCGGTGGCGAGCTGTGGTACGAGCCCCGGATTGTCCGCGAGCGCCTGCCGAGTCGCCAGGACAGCCTCCCACCGCCGCAGCGTCTGCTCGGGCGTGGCGGCGGAGGCCAGCTGCGCCGTGGCTTCCGCGTGGTCTGGATGCACCAGAGCGACATCGGCGCGTAGCTGGCTGACCAGGACGTCCCGGTACAGGCCGGCGAGATCGACGAGGGCCCGGTCGAGGGAGTCGAGCACCGTTCGCCGCCCACGGCTCTTCTGCGCCCGCTCCAGCTCCTTGAGCGCGCCGGCGGCGCCCCTGACCTGGATCGACCGCGGCTTGGCGCCCGCGCCGCCGGCCCGACCGCCGCCCCGGGTGGAGGTGGACCGGGTGCCGGCCGACGTGGCGCCGACCCCGAGGGCTGTCTTGAGCGCCTCGGTCTCGGCCTCGTCCCGATCAGCACCCGCCGCCTGGGCGTCGGCGGTCGCCGCTTCCACCAGGTCGGCGGCGGCGGCCAGGCAGTCGCCGGTGCGCCTCAGCCGGGACGGCAGGCGTAGCACGGCCTCCCGGCGGGCCCTGGCCTGGGGGTCCGCGGCCAGCCGCCGGGCCTGCCCGACGTGCCCCTGCGAAGCCTGGGCCGCGACCCGGGCCAGCTCCTCGTCGGCACCCTCGCGGACGAGGACGGCGACGACGTCCTCGACGGTGGGCAGGCGCAGCGCGACCGACCGGCAGCGGGAGCGGATGGTGGGCAGCACATCGTCGACCGACGGCGCACACAGCAGGAACACGGCCCGCTCGGCCGGCTCCTCCAGTGCCTTGAGCAGCGCGTTGGCCGCCGAATCGGTGAACCGGTCGGCGTCGTCGATCAGCAGGATGCGCCAACTGCCCGCGCTGGGGGCGCTCGCGGCGTCCCTGATCAGGGCCCGGACGTCACGTACGCCGATCGACAGCCCCTCCGGCCGGACCGTACGCAGGTCGGCGGCGGTGTCGGACAGGACGGTGTGGCAGGCGGGGCACTGCCCGCAGCCGGGCGGGGTGCTCTCGCAGAGCAGCCCGGCGGCGAAGGCCCGCGCGGCCTCCGCGAGCCCGGAGCCTGCGGGCCCGGTGAACAGCCAGGAATGGGTCATGCCCGCGCGGGCGGCCGCCAGCGGGCCGGCGGTGGCCACCAGCGCCGCCGCCTCCGCCGCCGCGGTCAGCGTCGAGACCACGGCATCCTGCCCGACGAGCGCATCCCAGACCGTCACGCTGCCATTGTCGGCCACGCTCGGCCTAACCCGCGTCGGCGGTCCGGCGGATCCGTTCGGTGATCACCGAACGGATCCTTCTGTGCAGTTCGGGCACGGGAAGCGTCGCGTCGACGGTCACGTGTCTGGCGGGGTCCTCGGCGGCGATCCGGCGGAACTGCTCGCGGACCCGCTGATGGTAGGCCGCGCTGTCGCCGGCGGCGCCGCTGTCCGCAGCGGTGGCGGCGGCGGTGGCTTCGTCGGCGGTGCCGCTCTCCGCGGGCGCGGTGGTGTCGCCGATGTCGCCGATGTCGGAGGTGCCGTCGGTGGCCGCGGTGGCGGCGGTGTCGCTCCGGCTGGCACGCCGGGGCCGGGTGGACGGGCGGGGCGCTTTCCGCTCTGTCGGCAGATCCAGCAGGATCGTCACATCGGGGAGCAGCGAGTGGGTCGCCCACTGGGCCAGCGCGGCCAGCTCGTCCTGGTCCAGGCGCGGGTCGGCGCCCTGGAAGGCCTTCGACGACGCCGCGTACCGGTCGGCCAGCACGATGGCCCCTCGCGCCAGCGCGGGCTCGATGATCCGCGCGACCTGCTCGGCCCGATCAGCCGCGTCCAGCAGGGCCACCGTCCGGAAATGTGGTCGTGTGGACGGGGCGTCGAGCAGCTCGCGCACGCTGGCGCTGATCGGCGTGCCGGTCTTCTCACGAACGACCACGACCTCGCGGCCGCTCGCGGCGAGCCACTCCTGGAGCAGGTCCAGCTGGCCCTCGGCGCCGGCCGCGGTGTCCCCCTCGATGGTGATGAACAGCCCGGCGTGTCGCAGCCGGCGGCGGCTGCGCGGCCGGCGGCCCCGGACCGCGTTCCACAGCTCCGGAAGCACCGCCTCGCCGGCGTGGTCGTCCATCTGCCGGTAGGAGAAGAGCCCGACAGCCACGGCGAGCAGGCCGCCGCCCAGCAGCACGGCGGTGACACCGTCCGCGCGGACGTTGATGTCCCCCCACAGGTGGACCTCGTGGAAGCCGATCAGCCCGACGAGCGCGGGGGCGGCGGCGAGTACGAGCAGCAGGTCGACCCGCACCAGGGACTGCACCAGCGCGAACGTGCGGCCACGCAGCTCGTCGGCGACCTCGGCCTGCAGCAGCGTGTACCCGGTCACCCAGGCGACACCGGCGAACGCGCCGACGAGCACCACCAGGATGCAGGCGATGACCAGGTTCGGAATGATCGCGACGATGACCAGGGTGATGCCGGCGCCGGTGACACAGACACCGAACAGACGGGTCCGGCTGTAGTCCCCGAGCAGCCGTGGACCGGCGGCCATACCGCCGGCCAGCCCGATGAAGACGGCACCGAAAAGCACACCGTAGGCCGAGTCGCCACCGCCGAGGATCTCGACGTAGAGCTTGCCGAGCGCGATCACGCTCCCGGCGCCCGCGAAGCCGCCCAGGATGCCCACAACGAGACCACGGACGAGGCGGTCCTGGCCGACGAACTTCCAGCCCTCGGTGATCGACGCGAAGAAGCCCGGCTCCGGGCCCTGCTCAGGCCGTTCCGCCTTGCCGATCGAGCGCAGGCCCCAGATGACGATCGCGGAGCCGAGGAAGGTCGCCGCGTTGAAGTACAGCGCGAGATCGAGCGAGCGGTCCTCGAAGTAGTGGATGCTCGGGCCCAGCCCACGTGACACCGTGGCCAGCAGGGTGAAGATCGCGGCCGCCAGCGGGGCGGTGCCGTAGGTCGTGATCAGGCTCAGCGTGTTCGCCGCCGCCAGCCGGTTACGAGGAACCAGCCGCGGAATCGAGGCCTCCTTGGCCGGCGCCCACACCAGGCTCACGCACTCGACGAGGAAGGACGCGATCAGCAGCCACTCGAGGGTGTGCACGATCGGGATGGACACGAAGAGCCCGAATCGCATGACGTCGGTGACGACCATGGTCATCCGCCGGTCGAGGCGGTCGGCGATCGCGCCGGCCAGCGGCCCCAGGATGAGAGCCGGCAGCAGGCGGACGATCAGCAGTGAGCCGATCGCGTAGGCCTTGCCGGAGAAGCTGCTGGCGAGCTCGGTGATGAGCGCCGTGGTCGCCAGCAGGCCCAGCCAGTCGCCCAGGCTCGACAGACTGAGCTGGATCCACATCCGGCGGAACTCGGGGATCCGCAGGACCGCGCGTAGGTCGCCGTCGGAGCCGTCGGGGCCCTGCGACCGGGCTGGCGGCGATGGCACGGTCGTGACCGGATGCCGGCTGAGTGTGCGCCGCACCCGCATCCGTGGTTGACGCCGATCGCGTGGACCGCTCGTCAGCGCGTTCGGTGCGTTCGACGCGGCCGCGGCGTCGGTCGGTGCCGCGCCGTCGGCTGGTGCTACGCCGTCCGCTGGTGCCGCGGCCGCGGGCGGCTCGCCGGATGCCGCGGCTTCGCCCGTCTGGCCCGTCTCGTCCAGCTGGTTTGGCGCACCAGCCGCGTTCGGCGCCTCCGGCCGTGGGCCCTCGTTCGGAGGGGTACCTCCACGGGAGGGCGGGCGATCGAGCGGAGTGCTCTGAAAGCCGGGCAGGGGGACGGTCGCGTCGGCCAGCGGGGACACACGTACAGCTGGCTCGCCGCCCGGAGCCTGTACAGGAGTGCCGCCCAGTTCGCCGTGGCTCTCGTCGAGGGGCAGGTCCATCAGCCTGACCGGCGTGAGCCGTTGGAAGCGGCTCCGGTGGCCCCCGCGGTGCCGTTACCGCCGCCGTCGAGGTCCTGGACCGGCGTGGCCCCAGGTCCGTCGGCCGGTGCGGCTTCGGCGGTCCGCGACCTGCGCGAACCGGATCCGGCGGCTGCCGTCGACGTCCCGCCGGCACTCTTCCTGGCCGTCGTCGCCCGGGTCTTCGCGGGGCTCTTGGCGGCTGTGGTCTTCGCGGTCGCCTTCGTGCCCGCCGTTTCGGTCTTTTCGCCCGGCTCGGAGCTCTTTGCTGTCGAGCGGGTCCTGGCGGTCGCCTTCGCCGTTGACCTGGCGGCCGTCTTCGCGGGCGCCTTGACGGTTCGGCGGGGGGCCGTGGCAGTCCGGGCGCGACGGTCGGCGAGCAGCTCGGCGGCGCGTTCGGTGGTGATGGATTCGACCGCGTCACCCTTGCGCAGGCTGGCGTTCGTCTCGCCGTCGGTCACATAGGGGCCGAAACGCCCCTCCCGGACGACGATCGGCTTTTCGCTGGCCGGATCCTGCCCCAGCTCGCGCAGCGGCGGGGTCTGCGCGGCCTGGCGCCGCCCCCGTGCCTTGGGCTGGGCCAGCAGCGCGAGCGCCTCCTCCAGGGTGACCGTGAACAGCTGCTCCTCGGTCTCCAGCGACCGACTGTCGGTCCCCTTCTTCACATAGGGCCCATATCGGCCGTTCTGGGCGGTGACCTCCGCGCCGTCCTCGCCCACCCCGAGAACACGGGGCAGCGTCAGCAACCGGAGTGCGTCCTCGAGGCTCACGGTCTCCAGGGACATCGTGCGCAGCAGGCTGGCGGTTCGCGGCGGCTCGCTGTCGGTGGTCACGTACGGGCCGTAGCGGCCGGCCTTGGCGGTGATCGACGCACCGGTCTCCGGGTCGGTGCCGAGCAGCCGGTCCCCGCTCGGCGCGGCCAGCAGCTCCAGCGCGCGCTCGACGGTGAGCTCGTCCGGCGCCACCTCGTCCGGGACGCTGGCGCGGGCCTCCCCGTGCTGGACATACGGGCCGTAACGGCCCACCCGCACGACGACGGGCGCGCCGTCCTCGGCCTTGCCGAGCGGAATCGAGTTGACCTCACGGGCGTCGATCTCGCCGAGCCGCTCGCCGACGAGGTGCTTGAGGCCCTCGGGTGCGCCCGTGCCGTCCGGGTCGGGTGAGCCGAAGTAGAAGCCCGTCAGCCAGTCGGTGGAGGCGGCCGTGCCAGCGGCGATCGCGTCGAGGTCATCCTCCATCGAGGCGGTGAACTGGTAGTCGACGAGCCGCCCGAAATGGTCTTCGAGCAGGCCGACCACGGCGAAGGCCACAAAGCTCGGGACCAACGCCGATCCCTTCTTCCAGACGTAGCCGCGGTCCTGGATCGTCCCGATGATCGAGGCATAGGTCGACGGGCGGCCGATCCCCAGTTCCTCGAGGGTCTTGACCAGGCTCGCCTCGGTGAAACGCGGCGGCGGGCTGGTGGTGTGGCCCCGTGGGGTGAGGGTGCGGGTGGCCAGCGCGTCGCCCTGGCGGACGTCCGGCAGCCGCCGCTCGCGGTCCTCGAGCTCGGCGTCCGGGTCGTCCGCACCCTCGACGTAGGCGCGCAGGAAGCCCGGGAAGGTGATGACCTTGCCGGAGGCGGAGAACTCGGCGTCCTCGCCGGCGGACGAGCGCGCGCCGAGCCGGATCGTGGCGCTGGTGCCGCGGGCGTCGGCCATCTGGCTCGCCACGGTGCGCTGCCAGATCAGCTCGTACAGGCGGAACGAGTCGCCGTCGAGCTCGGCGCGAACCTCGCCCGGAGTCCGGAACTGGTCGCCGGCCGGGCGGATCGCCTCGTGGGCCTCCTGCGCGTTCTTGACCTTCTTGGCATAGATCCGGGGCCGGTCGGGCACGTACTCGGCGCCGTACAGGGTGCGGGCCTGGTCGCGCGCGGCGGCCAGCGCGGTCTCGGACAGGTTGGTCGAGTCCGTCCGCATGTAGGTGATGTAGCCGTTCTCGTACAGGCGCTGGGCGACCTGCATGGTCCGCTGGCTGGAGAAGCGCAGCTTGCGCCCGGCCTCCTGCTGGAGCGTCGAGGTCATGAACGGCGGGTAGGGCGAGCGGCGGTAGGGCTTCGTCTCGACCGAGCGCACCGCGAACGCGGCGCCGGCGAGGCGCGCCGCCAGCTCCCGGGCACCGGCCTCGTCCAGCAGGGCGACCGCGTCGGACGTCAGCTCGCCGGTCGGGGCGAAGTCACGGCCGCTGGCGAGACGTCGACCGTCCAGCGCGACCAGGACCGCCGGCAGCGGGGTCGGGTCCAACGCGGCACCGTCGTGGGCGACGGTCTGGGCGAAGACGCCCTCGATGTTCCAGTACTCGGCGCTGCGGAACCGCATCCGTGCCCGCTCGCGCTCGACGAGGACGCGGGTCGCCACGCTCTGGACCCGGCCCGCCGACAGCTTCGGCATGACCTTCTTCCACAGCACGGGGGAGACCTCGTAGCCGTAGAGCCGGTCCAGGATCCGCCGGGTCTCCTGGGCGTTGACCAGGTTCTCGTTGATCTCCCGCGGGCTGTCGACGGCGCGCTGGATCGCCTGCGGGGTGATCTCGTGGAAGACCATGCGCTTGACCGGGACGGTCGGCTTCAGCGTCTGCAGGAGATGCCAGGCGATCGCCTCGCCCTCCCGGTCCTCGTCTGTCGCGAGATAGAGCTCGCTGGCGTCCTTGACGAGCGACTTCAGCTTGCTGACCTGAACCTTCTTGTCCGGGCTAACGACATAGAGGGGCTCGAAGCCGTTGTCGACGTCGACCCCGAGCCGGGCCCAGGGCTTGCCCTTGTGCGCGGTGGGCACATCGGCGGCGCTGCGCGGAAGGTCCCGGATGTGGCCGATGCTCGACTCGACCTGCCAGCCGGGGCCGAGGTAGCCCGCGATCGTCTTCGCCTTGGCCGGCGACTCGACGATCACCAGGCGGGTTCCGTCCCGGGCCGTGGTGGCGCCGAAGGCCTCGTGGCTGTCGGCCGGCTCGGCGACCGGCGTGGGCGACCCCGCGGTCGTCCGGCTCGTCGACTTCGTGCGCGGTGGCACTTCTCTCCTCGTCACGGCGTGCTGCATCCGGTGGACTCCTCGGGCCGCGATCCGCCCCGGGGAATCCTCGTTCGATCGACCTCTGTCACTTGCTCCAACGTCTGCCCGGGCCGCCGTCGGTACGCACACCGACGGCACGCCGGCCTTCCCCGCTCCCTGGGCGTGGGCGCGGGTCCGGCGCGACCGGACACCTCCCGCTGCCGGAATCGGCCGCAGGGAGCACCGTACGCCGGTGTGTCGCTGGAGGGACCCCCCGTCCGCCGTCGGGGGCCGAGCGAGTTCTCTCTCCGTGGTCGCACGGGCCACCGACCGCACCATCGTGCCGCGCCATACGCCGACTGGTCCAGCGTCAAAAGGATCTCTCCGCCCACCAAACCCGTCGTACCCCGGTCGACTGAACTGGCATTACCAGAGCCGGGCCGGGTAGCGGTGCCGTGCCGGTCGTGGCCGCCGCGGGTGCGGCCGATACGGCCCATACCAGTGGCCAGGTTACGGAATGTAAGAGGTCCGACCGGATCGTGCCGGTCGGACCTCTGGGCGTGGTGATGGGGCGGCGCCGACCCGTCCAGGCCCTGCCGGCGGGCTGTTCAGGCCCTGCCGGCGGCTTCGTCAACGGGCCTGGACGGTGTCGGCCCCGGCCGCTAGACCTGTACCTGGGAGTCCGGTTGTGGAGAGAACGCGGGCGGCGACGCGGGCTTCGGCGGCTCGTCGCCGATGCTGGAGCCACGCCGCTTGGAGGCGGCGACAACCGCGATGATCACGGCGACCGCCGCCACCGCGATGCCGATCCGGGCCGGGGTGTTCTCGTCGGCGCCGACGGAGAACTTCACGACCAGGGGAGCGATCAGCAGGCTGACCAGGTTCATCACCTTGAGCAGAGGATTGATCGACGGGCCCGCGGTGTCCTTGAACGGATCGCCGACGGTGTCGCCGATCACCGTCGCGGCGTGCACCTCGGAGCCCTTGCCCCCGTATTGCCCGTCCTCCACCAGCTTCTTCGCGTTGTCCCAGGCACCACCCGAGTTGGCGAGGAAGACCGCCATGAGAACTCCGCCGGCGATCGCCCCGCCGAGGAAGGCGCCCAGCGGCGGGTAGCCCAGGCCGAAGCCGACCGCGATCGGTGCCATCACCGCGAGAGTCCCCGGTGTGACGAGCTCACGCAGCGAATCCCTCGTGCAGATGTCCACGACGGCGCCGTAGTCCGGCTTTTCGGTGCCCTGCATGATCCCGGGCTTTTCGCGGAACTGCTTGCGGACCTCTGACACGACGCGGCCGGCCGCCCGGCCCACGGCGTTGATGGCCAGCCCGGAGAACAGGAAGACCACGGCAGCGCCGATGATCAGGCCGACCAATGCGTCGGGATAGGCAACATTGAGACCACCAACGGTGCCGCGGCCGAGCTCGGGCGCGGCACCGGCGTCGGCCAGCGCGGTGGTGACGGTGTCGGTGAACGACCCGAACAGGGCAGTCGCGGCGAGCACCGCGGTGGCAATCGCGATACCTTTCGTGATCGCCTTGGTGGTGTTGCCCACGGCGTCCAGCGAGGTGAGAATCGCCGCGCCCCGCTCGTCGATGCCCTCCGGCCCCGCGGACATCTCCGCGATGCCCTGCGCGTTGTCGCTGACCGGGCCGAACGTGTCCATCGAGACGATCACGCCGACCGTGGTGAGCAGCCCCGTTCCGGCAAGAGCGACCGCGAAGAGCGCGATCGTGACGCTGCCGGCTCCGAGGAGATACGAACCGAACACGGCGGCTCCGATGAGCAGTGCCGAGTAGACGGCCGACTCCATGCCCACGCCGATACCGGCCAGGATGTTCGTGGCCGGCCCGGTCGTCGACGCCTCCGCGACACCGAGCACCGGACGCCGGTTCGTCTCCGTGAAGTACCCCGTGAGCAGCTGGATGGCCGCCGCCAGCGCGATCCCGATGATCACTGCGCTGATGGCGATGACCCGGGGGTCCCCGTCCTGGGTGCTTCCGGCCAGCCCCGGGAACTCCGCGAAGCTGCCCGGAAGGTAGAGCAGGGAGACGATCACCACGCCGATCGCGGAGATCACCGCCGAGATGAAGAATCCACGGTTGATCGCGCTCATGCCGGTGCGGTCACCGTCCCGGGGAGAGACCGCGAAAATCCCGATGACAGCGGTGATGACGCCGACGGCGGGGATGAGCAGCGGAAAGACCAGCCCGTCCTCACCGAAGGCCTTGACGCCGAGAATCAGTGCCGCGACCAGGGTCACCGCGTACGACTCGAACAGGTCGGCAGCCATTCCCGCGCAGTCCCCGACGTTGTCACCCACGTTGTCCGCGATGGTCGCCGCGTTGCGCGGGTCGTCCTCCGGTATGCCCTGCTCGACCTTGCCGACCAGGTCCGCACCGACGTCCGCGGCCTTGGTGAAGATGCCGCCGCCGACCCGCATGAACATCGCCAGCAGTGCCGCGCCGAAGCCGAATCCCTCGAGAACCTGCGGTGCGGTGTCCTGGAAGGCCAGGACGACCACCGCCGCTCCGAGCAGGCCCAGGCCGACGGTGAACATTCCGACCACCCCGCCGGTGCGAAAGGCGATCCGCATCGCGGCCGGTTCGCCGCTTTCGATGGCCGCCGCGGCCGTGCGGGTGTTGGCGCGGGTGGCCAGCGACATCCCGACGAAGCCGACCAGCGCCGAGAACACCGCGCCGACCACGAAGAACACGGATCGGCCCACCCGTGCACCGGTGTCGTCCGCCGGGAGAAGCAGGAGTACGAAGGGGATTACGATGACGAACCCGGCAAGGGTTCGGAACTGCCGACGGAGGTAGGCTGCGGCTCCCTCCTGAACCGCTCGGCCCACCTCGATCATTTTCGGAGTGCCCGCACTCGCGGCCAGCACCTCGCGGACGAGGTAGCCGGCGACGAGCAGGGCGAGCGCTGCGACGATCGCCACACCGGCGACCAGCCCGACAGCTCCACCGCTAAGGTCGATTGAGGGATTATCGGCCTGTAGGGTGTGGATCGGGGACATGGCTCCTCCCGGTCTGCATTGTCCCGGGACTGCTGTCCCGGTTTGTTCTGTGCACCCTCCGTGATCGTGCTGGTGGAAGCGGACGCCGACCGTCCGCGGCCATCGGTCATCGATCACAGCCAGGTACGTCGCATCCGACGACGTTCTGGGTGGGTGACAGACACAGGTCAGGGCGTGAGCCACGGTCCGGCGAAAGCCGAACGGTCGCCGGAGGCGACTGAGAACGAGGGAAGCGACGCCGGTCCAGACCCGGCGCTGGTTCCCTCGTGCACGGCAAACACCTTCACGCGGCCCTTGCCTGTGGCCCGGGGCCGGACCCACGGGGAACACCAAGGGAAACACCGACGGTCTCGATCAACCGTCGGCGAGATGCGGCGCAGTCTATCCGTAGGTGTGTGACGTGCGCAGGTTTTTCGGTTGTGACTGGCCGGGGATGCTGTTTTTGTTGTAGACGATCCCGTCGCCAGTGGGGCGGTCGGTGGCCCGGGGGAACCGTGGGATCGCTGGTCCCGGGCAGGCGTCATCGCCGAAGGCAACCGCACGGCCGAAGGCAACCGCACGGCCGAAGGCAACCGCATAGCCGGGGGCCCCTCCGGTCTCCGGACAGGCCCCCGGCGTCTGAGGACCCGGTGTCTGCGGTCCCGGTGTCTGCGGCGCCTCGCTCGCCGCGGCTGGTCCGGGGGACTCAGCCTTCCCGGCGGGCCGATCCGGCGATCTGAGCGGCCAGCGCCGCGTACCCGGCGGAATCGAGGTCGGCATCCTCCTCGGGCTCGGCCGTGTGCCAGGTCATCTCGACGACGGTGCCGGTGCCGTCCTGACCACGCCGGACGGCCACCTCGTCCACCAGCCCTTCGATCAGGGCCAGCCCCAGACCCGATGGCAGCGGCTGGTCGACCTCGGTGCCGGGCACTCCGATGGCCGCTAGGTCGGGCTCCGCCCCCTCGCCGAGGTCGAGCAGGGCGTCGACACTGAGCAGGCCGCCGTCGGGACCTGGGGCGATCTCGTCTCCGGCCGCGCCGCTGTCGGAGACGACAACCCTGAACGACTCGGGGGTATCGGTCAGCTCGACGTGCACGAACGCCTGGGGATTACTGCGGCGGTTGACTCGGACGGCACGGGCACACGCCTCCCCGACCGCCAACTTGATCTCGTCGATGGCCCCGACCGGCACGCCCGCACGCCTGCTGACCGCGGTGGCGATCATTCTTGCGGTGCGGACATGTCCGGGCAGGGCGGCGAAGCGCAACTCGACGGTGGGCATGCGTCCGAGGACCTGCCTTTCGCGATGGGACCTGACTCAGTCGCTGGCGGCGAGGGCATCCTCGACGGAGGTATGGATGGGGAAGACCTTGGTCAGCCCGGTGATCCGGAAGATTTTCAGGATGCGCTCCTGGGTGCAGACCAGGCGCAGCGAACCCTCGTGCGCACGAACCCGCTTGAGCCCGCCGACCAGGACGCCGAGGCCTGTGGAGTCGAGGAACTCCACACCCTCCATGTCGACCACCAGGTGGTACGACCCGGCCGAGACAAGATCGATGAGCTGCTCGCGGAGCTTGGGGGCGGTGTAGACATCGATCTCGCCGCCCACCACGACGACCGTGTGGGTCCCTTCCTGACGAGTCGTGAGGGACAGATCCACGGATCCTCCTAGTGGTTCTTCCCGGCGCCCGCGCCTCGGGCAACCGACATCACGGCGGCACTACCCTCCCATGAGGAGGATCAATCCGGTGGCTCGCAACACTTTGACGAGCCGACGCCTGCGTGGCCTACGGACGAATCGCTCTCAACCGCGTCCCTCTCGTCCAGGGTGGCGCACCCAAGGGATGCTATCGCTGATCTAGCGTCGAGTGAGCCTGGGTTGGCCCGGCACCGGATGTTCACCACCAGCAGCTTCGGGCCTGGTCGGCATGTCCGCGGTGGGCGTCGGCTCCCGCTGACCGCCTATCGTGACGGGCGTGGGTTCGTCGGCGGCCATCGAGCGTGACCTCGCGCGGGCGGACAGCATCCTGGCCCGGCTTGCCCGTGACAGCCGGCGGGCCGGCAACATCACGCATGTCGAGCATGTGCCGTCACGTCCGGGCCGCACGGGGCCCTGGCCGGACTGGGCCGACGAGGTCCTGGTCGGCCGACTGCGCACGGCCGGGATCGACGAGCCGTGGACGCATCAGGCCCAGACCGCCCAGGCGGCGCACGAGGGGCGAGACGTCGTGCTCGCCACGGGCACCGCGTCCGGGAAATCGGTGGGCTACCTGCTGCCGGTGCTCTCACGGCTGCTGGCCGAACCGGGCGCGCGGGCGGTGTATCTCGCGCCGACCAAGGCGCTCGCCCACGACCAGCTGCGCTCCGTGCGCTCGCTGCGGCTGACCGGTGTCCGGGCCTCGACCTACGACGGCGACACGCCAGGCTCCGAACGGGAGTGGGTGCGCGCACACGCGAACTTCGTCCTGACCAATCCGGACATGCTGCATCGTGGGATCCTGCCGGCGCACCGCCGCTGGTCCTCCTTCCTGCGCGGGCTGCGTTTCGTGATCATCGACGAGTGCCACGGCTACCGTGGCGTGTTCGGCGCTCATGTCGCGCTGGTGTTGCGCCGGCTACGGCGGGTCTGCGCCCGGTACGGCGCGCGACCGGTCTTCGTCCTCGCCTCCGCGACGGTGGCCGATCCGGGAATGTCCGCATCGCGGCTGACCGGAGTGGACGTCGAGGTGGTTGACACGGACTCGTCCCCGCGCGGCCCTGTGGACTTCGCCCTCTACGAGCCGCCACTGATCAGGGGGGCCGTGCAGGCTGGCGGGGCGGGATCGGTTGGCCTCGCCGGTGGTGCTGGCCTCGCCGGTGGTGCTGGGCTGGCTGGTGGTGCTGAGCTGGCCGGCGGCGAGAACGGTGCCCCGGTCCGGCGGGCCGCGACCGCCGAGTCGGCTGATCTGCTCGCGGATCTGGTCACGGAGGGCGTGCGGACACTGGTGTTCGTCCGTTCCCGCCGAGCTGCCGAGGTCGTCGCGGCCGCAGCGCGACGTGCGCTGGAGGAGGCCGCGCCGGAACTGTCCGGGCGGGTCGCGGCGTACCGCGCCGGCTACCTCGCCGAGGAGCGTCGGGACCTGGAGAACCGGCTGAGGACAGGTGAGCTGCTCGGCGTTGCCGCGACGTCGGCGCTGGAGCTCGGCGTCGACATCAGCGGGCTCGACGCGACCGTGATCGCCGGATTTCCCGGCACGCTCGCCTCCCTGTGGCAGCAGGCCGGTCGTGCGGGCCGGGCCGGGCAGGGCGCGCTCGCGGTGCTCGTCGCCCGAGACGACCCACTCGACACCTACCTCGTTCACCATCCCGAGGCGGTCTTCGGCCGGCCGGTCGAGGCCAGTGTGTTCGACCCCGACAACCCGTACGTCCTGATGCCTCATCTGGAGTGCGCGGCCAGCGAACTGCCGCTGACCGAGGAGGACCTGGAGCTGTTCGGGCCCGGAGCCCGCGGCGCCGTCGACGACCTCGTTCGCCGGGGACGGCTGCGCCGCCGGCCCACGGGCTGGTTCTGGACGCAGCGGCACCGGCCGGATGTCGACATCAGAGGAACCGGTGGTCCTCCCGTGCGCATCGTCGAGGTCGGGACAGGTCGCCTGCTCGGCACCGTCGACGCGGGGACGTCGCATTCGACGGTGCACCAGGGAGCCGTGTACCTGCATCAGGGCGTCACCTTCCTCGTCACCGAGCTCGACCTCGACGACGCGGTCGCTTTCGTCGAGGCAGCTCAACCGGACTGGACGACGGTGGCGCGTGAGCACACCGATATCCGGGTGGTCGAGTCGACGCGGTCGGCGCGGTTCGCCGACCTCGAGATCCACCTCGGCACGGTGGAGGTCACGAATCAGGTCGTCGGATTCCAGCGCCGACGCCTGGCCACCGGTGAGATCCTCGGGCAGGAACCGCTCGACCTGCCGCCGCGCCAGCTCCGCACCAGGGCCGTCTGGTACACCGTCACCGACGAACTGCTGGCCGCTGCCAACGTGGAACCCGCGGAGGTGCCGGGCGCGGTGCATGCCGCCGAGCACGCGGCGATCGGCCTGCTTCCGCTGTTCGCGACGTGTGACCGGTGGGATATCGGTGGTGTGTCCACCGACCTGCACCCGGACACGGGCCGCACCAGCGTTTTCGTCTACGACGGCCATGCCGGGGGAGCCGGGTTCGCCGAGCGCGGGTTCCTGCGGGTGGCCGAATGGCTGAGCGCCACCCGGGATGCGGTCGCCGCCTGTGAATGCCCGGCTGGCTGCCCTTCCTGCGTGCAGTCGCCGAAGTGCGGAAACGGCAACGAACCTCTCGCCAAGGCGGCGGCCGTGCGGCTGCTGGACTCCGTGTTGGCCGCGATGGACGGAGACCGCGGTCAGGTACTGGACCCACCACGGAAATAGACACCTTCGTGGGTCGGGGGGGTAGCCGACCGTATCGGGGGTAGACCGCGCTCTGTCGGATTCTCAGAGCGGTCCTACTTCCCGTAAACGGCAGGAATGTGGAGGTTCCGGTGGTCACCGTCGGCGTAGTCCTGGTACTTCTGGCGGGCGTTCTCACTGCGGACATCGTCCTGGAGAGCTCTGGCCAGACGGAACTGATGATCATGGGGCAGGCGCTGTCCTTTGACGTCTGGGGGCTGTTCGTCCTGGGGGTCGCTACCGGGGTACTGGCGGTGGCCGGTATCCAGCTCGGGCTGCAGGGTTTTGCCCGCGACAGGCAGCGACTGAGGGCGCAGCGCGAGCAGGCCAGGGATCTCGCCGCCATGACCCGCCCCGTTCCTGGGCCGCACCCGTCGCCGTCGCAGCCCCGTGCCGCCGCGACGGCCACAGCCACCGCTTTCGCGCCTCGTAGGTCGGTTCCTGGCGGGCCGGTTCCTGGTGGCGTGGTGACGACGGCCGGTGGTTCGGCGCCGGCGCCAGCACCCGCCGCGCCGGCGCCTGCCGCGGCACCGTCGAGCCAGGCCCTGGCACCGTCGAGCCAGCACCCGTCGAGCCAGCGCTCTTCGAACCAGCGCCCGTCAGGCCAGGTGCCGATCGGCCGGCCGGCTGGGACCGCGACCGCTCCCACAACACCGCTGGTCGTGCGTGGCCATGGCGCGGGTGGGCGTGGCTCGACGGCGCGGACCGGTGACGCGAGGACCACAGGCGCGGGTCCGCGGTCCGCCCCGCCGGCCGCCGCGGCCGACGCGCCTGTGCCGGCCGGCCGCACGGTCGCTCCCGCCGAACGGCCGTCGACGCCCTCGGTACGCCATGGCAGGCCCTCGGTTGTGCCCCGAACTGATCGGGTGGTTGCGAGAGTGGCTGACCTACGGCGCCGGAACAGCGATGGAGCCCAGGACCCGACCGGGAACGGCACTCCCCACGCCCAGGACGCCCCTGTCGGGAAATCCCAGCACCCTGGGGACCCCAGCGCGCCCACGGGTGCCCGCCCGAGCTGAATTCCCACAGGCCCACCGGTACCGGCCATCGCCGCGGCGACAGCCTGATACGCGCCGGGTGCGCCTTCCCAGGGCCCGGCGCGTGCGCGCGCCCGAGCCGGGCCGAACAGCCGTAGCGGAGTCGGTAGGTCGGCCTCGACCGTGACGCTCACGCCATCGCCCTCCACCTGACAGATCGCCAGCCGCGCGGAGTTGGCCCTGGCCGACTCCGCGGCGCGCTGGCAGGCGAGAGCAGGCTGGGCGGAGTGCTCCGCGGCGGCGGCGAGCGCCGCGAGGTCGGCGGCCGTGGCAGCCCGCTGCCGACTCGCGTCGACCTGCGTGAGGCTCAGCGCCGTCGATCCGGTGGCAACGATGACCATCATGGCGCCGAGCAGCCAGACGGTGGCGGAGCCGCGTTCGCCGGTATTCGACGAACCATGCGGCCGGGTTGTTCTCATGGCCCGGTACCCGCTGGCCCGGCACCCGCAGCCGTGTCCTCGACGGCGGCGACCGCGACGGCCGAGACGGTGACTGTGGGCACGAGGCGACCAGCACCTCCCGCGCCGACAACCGCGGCGACACGGACACGTACCGTCCCCGCGCTACCGCCGATCTCGATTTCGGCGCCCGGCGGCGCTGCCCGCAGTGCCCAGGCCCGGGCAGCCGCCGCCGACTCACCACGAGCAGCGGCGCGAGCCCCGAGGCGGGCGGCTTCGGCACATCGCGTCTGTGCGGAGACCGCGCTGAGCATCCAGAGAATCATGAACATCACCGCCAGAAGACTGGGCAGACCCATCGCGAGCTCGGCGGTGACCTGGCCACGATCCCTGCCGCCGCGCGCGCGTCTCGGCCTGGTCGCAGTTCTCAAGGCGCGCTCAGAAGTCGATCTTCAGTGCGCGCTCGACCACCGAGGAGATCAGCGAGCGGGTGGCTGAGCTGGACACCACTGCGTAGAGCACGCTGGCGAACGCGACGGCGGCCAGGGTGCCGACGGCGTACTCGGCGGTGGACATCCCTGCGTCCACCGCAGTGGCTGGCGCCGCGCGGCGGCGCCGGGGCAGCGATCTCACCAGCGTCGACGCCAGATGGATGAACAGGACGAGAAGCCACATCATTGCCTCCGGGTCAGATGGGGCACGGTCTGGTCAGAGCTGGTCAGGACGGGGCTCGGCAGGCCGGATCTGGTCGGGGTCGGTACCTCGTGGTGCCGGCTGTCTCGATGATCGGGCGGTGTCGGCCGGTGAGGGACGGGCCCGCACTCCCTGTGGATGACGAGATCTCATCCACAACCCGGCACCCGATCTGCCCGCGTCGGGCGCGGTCGCGGGCCGCCGTTCAGGGCTGTGGCAGGAGGCCCGAGCCGAGATCCGGGGCGGTGCCGATGATGATGGGCACCACGCCGAGCAGCAGGAAGGCCGGCAGGAAGCACAGTCCGAGTGGGGCGACGGCCAGGACGCCGGCTCGCCGGGCGGCGCCGATGGCCGCGGCGTGGGTCTCCTGCCGTGCACGGGTGCTGATTCGGGTGAGCGTCGTGGCGAGTCTCGCCCCGGAGGATTCGGTCCTGCCGATGGCGGCCACTGCGGCGAGCACCGTCTGTGCCTCCCGCTGCCGGGCTGACCCGGCTCGCCCGGGCAGCGCGCCGATCCCCAGCGCGCGCGAGAGCCGTGCCGTACCACCGCGCCGTCGGGACCGCCGGCTGCCGGCGCGCCACCCACGGCGGGGTGCGGAGTCCGCGCTGAGCACACCGACCGCGCCCAGAAGCCGGCGGCACGCCTCGTCGGCGGGTGCTCCGTGGCGCATCGAACGCCCGGTGGCCCGCAGCTCGACACCGGCCGGGCCTCCGGTCGCGGACCCGACGACCTCCAGCGCGTGCTGCGTGGTGGCACCCGCTCTCAGGCAGGCCGATACGAGGTCGAGCGCGAGGGGAAGATCGGCAAGCATTCGGCGGCGGTACTCCCCGGAGGCCGCGGCGTCGCCTGGCCGTCCGGGTGGGATCGGCCCCGCGCAGACGGGTGGCACCCGGGCCTGGACCCCGTCCGAGATCCGCCGCAGCCAGCGCAGCCCGGCCAGGTCGAGCAACACCCCCGCGGCCAGACAGATCGTCCCGACCGGGGATGTCGTCAGGACGTCCACCGGGGACGCGCCGAGCAGGATTCCCATTGCGACGCCGAGCAGCGGCAGGCCGGCCACGAGGCGACCTGACGACCGCGGCCCGGCGAGGGCGGCGGCCAGCTCGTCGGCACGTGCCGCATCCGATCGGGCCGCATCGGCGAGCATGACCGCGACCGGTGCCAGCCGGACCCCGGTCAACCGACACACCCGGAACGCGGTGGCGAGCTGGCGCAGCGCGCCGGCATCGCATCGGGACAGCAGCCTCGGTGCGTCGTCGGCGTCGGCGTCGGCGAGCAGCTCGCGCAGACGTGGCAGGTCGAGAGAACCCGCCGCCCGCCCCGAGCGGCCGCCACCCCGACGGCTGTCACTCCGACGGCTCTGACGGCCGCCACCCAGACGGTCGGCGCCACTGTGGGCTTCGCCGCTGTGCGGGTGGGCCGGCAGGCTGGTGACCGAGGCCAGCGCGGTTCGCAGCGCGCCGTCGGGAGACGCGCCGGCGTCCAGTTCGGTCGCCACCGCGGCCAGCACGTCCTCAGCCGCCCCACGCAGCTCGGCCTCGTAGCGGTGGACGACCCAGCGACGCAGTGCCCCGTGCCCGCAGCAGAGCACGACGACCGCGATCCCGGCGGCCGGGCCACCCAGCACCGTCGCGGCGACGCTCCCGCCCGCCCAGGCCGCACCGCGCGCCAGCCGGGCCGTCATCGCGCACCCGGCCGGGGCGCCGACGGCCCTGGTTGCCGGGGATGCGGCGGTCGCATCCGAAGCACTGGTTGTGCTGGTGGTGCCGATCGTTCTGGTGGTGCTGGTTCTCCGGCGGGCGCTGCCGGCTTCGCCCCGGGCACCGCGGTTCTGGGCACGGCGGTTCTGGGTGCTGAGGTTCTGGGCATCGCGGTTCTGGGCGCCGTGGCCGGCCAGAGGCGCACCCCACGTTCCCGCAGGAGCGCGGCCAGTAGGGCGAGTCCCTCCGGATCCGGTCGGGCGACGCCTCGCGCGGGTCGTTCGCCCGCGCGCCGGGGCAGCTCCCGGGCGTCGTCGCCAACAAGCGCCGGGACGACCTGGACCAGGCCGTCATCGCCCCGGCGCAGTACCCCGATGCCGGCGACCCGACGGGCACCAGCCGCATTCCGCCGGAGATGGATGGTCACCTGCACGGCCGCCGCCAGGTGGCTGTGCAGGGCGTCGCGCGGCAGTCCCGCGAGAGCGCCCAGGGCCTCCATCCGGGCGGGCAGGCTCTCGGCAGCGTTGGCGTGCACTGTTCCAAGGCCGCCCTCGTGGCCCGTGTTCATCGCCATCAGGAGATCGAGGACTTCCGCTCCGCGGACCTCGCCCACGACGAGGCGGTCCGGCCGCATGCGCAGTGCCTGGCGGACCAGTTCTCGCTGGGTGATCTCGCCGGCGCCCTCGACGTTCGCCGCGCGAGCCTCCAGCCGGACCAGGTTGATTCGGGAGAGGACGAGCTCCGCGGTGTCCTCGACCAGCACGATCCGTTCTGCCGCGGGTGCGGCGTCCAGCAGGGCGGCGAGCAGGGTGCTCTTCCCCGTCCCGGTTCCGCCGCTGATGAGCGCGGTGAGCCGGGCGGCGAGGACGGCACGCAGGGCGGCCGCGGTGTCGGGCCCCAGGGTGCCGGCGGCGGCGAGGTCGTCCAGGGTGAACGGCACGGGGCGCGGCCTGCGCAGTGACAGGCAGGTTCCGCCCAGGGCGGGTGGGGAGAGCATGGCGTGCAGGCGGATTCCGTCTGGCAGCCGGATGTCGGCGAACGGCATCGCGGTGTCGAGCCGTCGGCCGCCGCTGGCGGCGAGCCGGACGGCGAGCGCCCGGACGGCTCCGTCGTCGGCGAAGCGCACGCCGGTGAGACGAAGCCGGCCGGCTCGTTCGATCCAGACCTTGTCCGGGCCGTTGACCAGGATGTCGGTGATCTCCGGGTCGCGCAGCAGGACCGCGAGCGGCCCCAGTCGCTGGGCATGCCCCTGGGATGGCGTCGAGCTCGCCCCGCTCGAAGCGAAGGCGGCCGCCTCGTCCAGGCCGGCCTTGGACGGGCCTGCGTCGGACGGGCCTGCGTCGGACGGACCTGCGTCGGACGGACCTGGCTCGGAAGGGCTCGTCTCGAACGGAGCCGGCGGCAGCACCGCCCCGGGTGGGGCTGCCCCGGAAAGCGGGGGCCCGGGCACCGGTGCGGCGGACGGCGCCGCGGTGACGGCCTCGGCTGAGGCCGACCAGGCGCGGGACCGGCCGGCTCTCACAGGTGCGCTCCGCCGGTGAGGCCGACTTCCGCGAGAAACCGATCGCTGAACCGGATGAGCGACGCTCCGGCAATCGAGCCTTCCGCCGCCGCTTCGGCTTCGACGGGCGGTCGCTTTGTGATCCTCACTGTGGATTCCGAGCGCGGCGCGCCCGAGGTTCTGGCCGTAGCCGGACGGTTTCCCTCGGGGCCGGGCGTCCCCCCGTGGTCATGGCCGGCCATGACCACGGGGTTCGCGGCCGGTTCGTGGTGGATCACGCCGGCCAGCGGAAGTCCCACGGTGGCGACGATGCGGGCCACCGCCGGGTGCAGGGACTCGTCCGGCTCGTTCCGCTCGGCGGGTGAGCCGCTGCCGGGCGAACTGCCGCGACCCGGGCCGGGCGGCTGCGCGCCTGGCGGTGGCAGCATGCCCGGCGGTGGGAGGCGGACGACCAGCCGTACATCCGAGCAGGTACGCGCCACGTACCTGGCGACCCGAGCCGCCGCCGCGGCTGTCGCGGGCTCGGCTGTCACGACGAGCAGCACCATCTCGCAGAGGAAGAGCCCGACGTCCGCCCCGGCATCGGCGGAGCGAGGCAGGTCGGCGACGATCAGGTCAGCTCCACCGCGAGCGGTGGCGAACATGGCGCTGATGGCCGGCGGCGACAGTACGGGGATCTCGTCGCGGTCCCAGGAGAGCACTGGCAGATCGCCGCCCCACATGGGCGGCCCGGCAAGGAAGTGTTCGAGGAAGTCCTCGTCGTCCTCGTCGTCGGCTGGCCGCGGGCGCGGTGGCTCCGCACGCGCGGCCTCCCCGATGACGGTGCCTGCCGGCGTGAGGGGACGGCGCCGGGCCCCTGGGCGTGCCCAGGGGTGGGGGCCCCGGGCCTGCGGCGGGCGTGCCTGCGCCGCGGACAGATCGCCGCCGGCAGCGTCGCGCACCGCTGAGCCGGCGCCCGCCGGATGGAACCGAGGGATGCCGGCCGAGGGCCCGTCGCCCTGGCTGGCCTCCGATCCGAGACCGGAGCCCCAGGATGTGTCCGGGCCCACCGTGAGTCCGCCGAACGGGTCGATCTCCAGCAGCGCCGAGCGGACCTGGCGCCGTAGTCCGGCGCGGGCCAGCGTCACGGCCAGGGTGGTGGAGCCGGCCCCGCCGTGCCCGCCGAGCACACCGAGGGTCAGTGACCGGCGGCTGGCGGTGTCCGCCGCACGGGAGAGGACGTTCACGAGCCAGGTCTCGGCCGCGGGAAGGAAGATCACGTGCTCGGCATTGATCAGAAGCGCCAGACTCCAGGTCCGGCGGTCGTCGACGTCGGTTCCAACGAGCACGATGTCCGAGCGTGGCGGCAGATTCGCGGCGACACAGGCCGCGGCGCGGTCGGCGCCGACCACGACCAGCGGTGCGTTCGCCCAGTACCGGCTGGCGGCCCTGGCCGTCGGCGCGACCGTCACGGTCGTGCCCGCCGCGGCCGCCAGCCGCAGCAGGTCGTCGAGAAGCTCGTGCGAATCGGTGACGACCAGCGGACGTCCGCGGGGAGTGTCGTCGGCTGGCGTGATCGGCTTCGCGGGGGTCATGGCGGGCCGTCCCTTCGGCGCGGGTGGCTGTGTGCCGCCACCATGCGCCGGCCAGGCCGGGCAATGTGGATCTTCGGTGGGGGCCGTGCCGTGCTATAAGGGCCGGCCCGCGTCTGTACCGAGGTGGGACCAGGCGGCGACGGAGATCATCGGCGTTCGAGCCGCGGCTCCGGGCCACCCGCCGAGGGTCTCGTACCGCCATCCAGTACTAGTAATTCACCGCAAAAGGGATAAAAAGGGCGTGGAGTCGACTGCCGACCCGCAAGAAAGAAGGATTTTGGTCGTCGGGACGACCAAAATCGTTCACTCTTGCGGCTCGCCAAACAGGGCTACCGGTTGCTCGGAGGTCCGGCCGTGTTCACGGGGTGTGGCCCTCCCCGCCCGCCGACCAGCGATCTTGATCGGCGTTAATCCGCGACTGCGGAAGCTCGAAACCTCGGCCCAGACGATCCGAGGATCTTCGTTGCCGTGGCGACCTCGTCCTGGCGACCACAGTCCTCAGGTCCTGCCCTGCGGCGGCTGTTCGAGGGACTGAGGTTCTCAGGCGCGGGAGAGCGCCTCGCACACCGCGAGCGATTCCCGGGCCGCGAGCCCGACCGCGCGGGCACAGTGCCGCACCCAGGAACCCACCCCGTCCGCCCCGCCCGCGACGTACGCGGCAAGCGCGGCGCTGTAGGTCTCCTCGGGATCAACGGTGCTGACACCGGTGCCGGTGCTGGTGCTGACACCGGTGTCGGTGCTGGTGCTGACACCGGTGTCGGTGCTGGTGCTGACACCGGTGTCGGTGCTGGTGCCGACACCGGTGTCGGTGCCCGCGCTGGCAGCGGACGGCGCGGACGGGGCTCCGGCTCCGCCCAGGGCCGCGGCCGCGCTGCCGTGGGCCAGCTCGAGGTGGCCGACGTCCGTCGCGACCAGGGCCTTCGGGTCGAGGCCTCGGCTGATCAGGACGAGCCGGGCGGCGGCGCGGGCGATGATGCCGTCGAGCACGCCGAACGGCCGGATCGCCAGCAGCTCCCCATGGATGATCGCGGCGACCACGATCGCGGGAGCGCGGGTCGGGGCGGTCAGCACGGCGGTGAGCCCGTCGAGCCGCACCGACATCTCCATGGCGGACACCGTTGGCTCACCCCAGGGGCCAGCCAGCTCCGCGGCGCCGACAGCGGCTCCCGGCCCCCGAACGTCGACCCGTGGCCGGCCCAGCACCTCGTCCGGGAGCAGGCCTCGACCGGCGAGAACGTGCATGCGTGCCAGGGCCTGGCGCGGTGCGCGCTCCCACGCGGATGACAGCGTGCCCAGCTCCGCGTAGAGCCGGACGGCCCCCAGCGTCACGGCCAGCGACCGGCTGTCGGTGCCGTCGGCCGGTCCGCTGACGCGCCCGTCGGCGAGCCCGACCGGAGCGGCGGCACCGGCATCGGTACCGGCATCGAGGGCGAGCTCATGGTCGCCGAGGTGGGCTCTGAGCACGTCGAGTGGGACGTCGTGCCCTTCCAGCGCGGCGGACGCCCGGGCGGCGCGCAGCGAGGCCTCGGCGGTCACCTCGGCGCTGCGGCGGCGCAGGATGCGGTGCCGCAGCAGGGCGTCCACGCCCGCGCGCGCGGCCGTGGCGGCCTCGTCGACACCGGGGATCGCCGCAACACTGGCGAGCGGGTCGCTACCGACGACTGATGCCGACGAAGGTGCTGTCACCCGGCAGACGCTACCTCGCCCGGGTGCGCCGAGGACGGCTCCCGACTTCGTCATGACCGCTGAAAGGGCGAATCGTCCCTCGGATCACACCGTCCGATCGGGCCCGTCGCCCCACGTGTTCCGCCGCCGCGGGCCACACTGCTCACAGGGGATCCGGACGGGGCGGCCACGCAGCGCCGCCGCGTGCCCCCGCAAGCGCGCCGGCACCGGACCCGATCGGCGGTGTCACGGGCCGGCTTTGAGAGGGAGGAGCCGGCGTGCCGACAAGGACCGACAGCTCACGAGCGGGGCGGGAGCCGACGCTGGGGGAGCTGGTCGCACTCGCGACCCGGGACATGTCGCTGCTGATCCGCCAGGAGATCGAGCTCGCGAAGGCCGAGCTCGCCAGGCAGGCGGTGTCCGCGGGTCTGGGTGCCGGGTTCCTGGTGGTGGCGGCCGGCCTGGGGTTCGGCGCACTGATCGCCGGGACGATCTTCCTCGGTGAGCTGTTCACCTGGGCGGGGATGGAGCGGTTCTGGGCCTACCTGCTGACGGCCGTGCTTTATCTGGCCCTGGCCGGGCTGCTGGTGGTCTTCGCGCTCACCCGCTTCAAGAAGCTTTCACCCCCCGAACGGACCATCCAGACGGTGCGCGATGACATCGCCTGGCTGCGCCGGCCAACCGGCGGGTCGGGGGCCGCCCGAACGGGCCATGGCACGGCCGAGGTGGGAAGCGCCCCGGCGGGGCCAGGCAGCGCGGTGGCGGGACCGGCCGTGACGGGACCGGCTGTGGCGGGACCGGCGGCAGCGGAGTAGCCGGGCGCGGCGATTGTCGGGCCTGGCGTCAGCCGAACAGGCTGGGCGCGGCGGCGGCGGAAGCCGGGCGGGCGCGGCGCACCGACCACCCGTCGGCAGAAGCAGCGGGTCTGCCATCCTTGGAGATGATGGAGGATGCCATCTCTGAGCCGGCGGCCGTGCTCGTTGACGGGCCGTGGCGCCACCGGGACGTCTCGACCAACGGAACCCGGCTGCATGTGGCCGAGGCGGGCGAGGGTCCACTGGTCCTCCTTCTCCACGGTTTCCCGCAGTTCTGGTGGACGTGGCGTAGTCAGCTGCGGGATCTGCCCGGCGCCGGCTACCGGGTGGTCGCCGCCGATCTTCGCGGGTACGGAGCGAGTGACAAACCGCCGCGGGGCTATGACGCGTTCACGCTGGCCGATGATGTCGCCGGGCTGGTGCGGGCACTCGGTGAGCGAAATGCGGTGATCGTCGGCCACGACTGGGGCGGCCTGCTCGGCTGGGTGACGGCGGTTCGTCGGCCACGGGTGGTACGGGGGCTGGCGGTGATCGGCATGCCGCATCCGCTGCGGGTCCGGCGCCGGATCGTCGCCGACGTGCGGGGCCAGGGGCTGGCCAGCCGGTACCTGGCCGCCTTCCAGCTGCCGTGGGTGCCGGAACGCCGCCTGGTCGCGGAGGGAGCGGCCTACGTCGCCGAGCTCCTACGTGGCTGGGGAGGTCCGGGCTACCCGACGCCGGAGGCCGAGGCACGCTATCGCGGCGCCATGCGGATCCCCGGCGTGGCCCACAGTTCGCTGGAGTACCACCGGTGGGTGGTGCGGTCCCAGCTGCGACCGGACGGAGCGCGCTTCGTCGAGCTGCTGCGGACGCCGGTGCGAGTGCCCACCCTGCAGCTGCACGGCAGCCTCGACCGGTGCTTCCTGCCGTCGACCGCGGCCGGGTCGGAACGGCACGTGGCCGCGCCGTACACGTGGCGCCTGTATGACGGCCTCGGGCACTTCCCGCACGAGGAGGACCCGGACACCATCACCCGTGACCTGGTCGCCTGGCTCGCGGAGACCCACAGCGGAAACGGCGGGACCGGTGGGATCAGTCGCAGCCCTGAGTGCTGACCGGGGCGGTGGCCTGGGCGCCGCGCTGGGCCGGGACGCTCACCTCCTGCGCGGTGAGCACGTAACCGGTGTCGTCGTCGTCCGTCGCGGCGGCGAAGACCACGCCGAGGACAGCGCCGTTGTCGGAGAGCAGCGGCCCGCCGGAGTTGCCCGGCAGCACCTGGCCGCGGATCGCGAAGATCTCGCGTCGGACCGTGCCACGTGAGTAGATGTCCGGCGCGCTGGCCGTCTGCTCGTTGCGGATGCGCGCGGGCTCGGTGGTGTACGGACCGTCCTGGGGATAACCGGCGACGACCACCGGGTCGCCGGCCTCACCTGGTGGCGAGGTCTGGAACCGCAGGGGCGCACGACGCAGGTTCGGCACGTACAGCACGGCGACGTCCCGATCGGGGTCGAACTCCACCACCTCGGCCGGCAGCGCCTGGGCGCCGACCTCGACGACGACCTCGCTCACACCCGCCACGACGTGTGCGTTCGTCATGACGTGCTGGGGCGTGAAGACGAATCCGGTGCCTTCGACCTGCTTCCCGCAGGACGGCGCCTGGCCGCGGACCTTCAGGATGCTCGACGCCGCGTTCTGGACCTCGGTGGCGTTCACGACCGCCGCGTCCGGCGGGTCGGTCGCGACGATGCGTTCTCCGTTCAGACCGGCGAAGACCTCGGGGAAGCCCTGGTCGTCCATGAGCTGGCGCAGGTCGGAGAAGGTGTGGCGGACGTCGTCGGGCATCTGGTCGTCGACGGCGCCGAGGATCTCCGAGCCGCGCGCAGCCCGGGCGAGGGTCTGGAACGGCGAGCGGTCCACCGTGGTCGCGAGCAGCCAGCCGACGAGCAGGACGGACACGCCGGACAGGGCGGCACCGGCGACGGCGTCGACCCGCTGACCGGCCCGCCAGGTCAGCCGGCCGCGCACGACCGTCCCGAGCGCCGTCCCGATGATCTGCCCGGTGAGGGCCAGCCCCACCACCACGATGAGACCGACCAGCGCGCCGTCGTCCGCACGGCCGATGAGCTCGGCGAACGGGCTGGCGATCTTGGCGCCGAGAAAACCGCCGCCGAGGAAGCCGATGAACGACAGCGCGCCGACCGCGAATCCCTGGCGATATCCGGAGATCGCGAACATCACGGTCAGCGCGATCAGAACGAGGTCGAGAAGGTTCACCAGGGGCCCGCGTCGAGGTTCAGAAGATCACCATCGCGTTCGGAGGATCGCAGTTCAGAGGATCACAAGAGTGGCCGTCATTCCCTTATGCAGGGTACAGACCACCGGATATCGACCGGACTTGGACGCGGTGAAGGTGATCGACTGGGATTGGCCGGCCGCGACGATCCTGGTGGTCGCGCCGGGGAGCGTGTCGATGACGAAGTTGTGCGGAGCCGAACCCTTCGGCACCGAGAAGTTGACCCGGATCGTTCCCGGATGGGCGATGAGCTCACCGGCGGAGAAGGTCTGGTTCACCTGGCCGACGACATCGAAGACCTGAACGCCGTCGCTGACCGTGGCCGTCAGGGTCGCGGTGGCGGACGGCCCGCCGTGCGCCATGTCGTCGCCTCCACCGCCGCCGCAGCCGGTCAGGGCAGTGAACAGCGTCACGGCCGCAACCAGTGCGACCAGCCCGTTCCGGGCGGATCTTGAGGTCATCCTCCGACCGTACCGCCCGCTTCGTCAGGGGAGATGCGGGGCTCTACCACCGCTCGGGGGAGTGCCATCGCCTTCGAGATCGCCGCGGTGATCTCCGGTACGTCGATGGGGGTCGCGGTGTCCCAGGGGCGTTCCCACCCGCCGGCCCGCAGCAGTGCGTCGAGAATGCCGGCGGTGAATCCCCAGACCGTCATGCCGCGGACCCGGAACGCCGGACTGCCGAAACCGGCCGGATGGCGCAGCAGGATCCGGTTGCCCGGGTCGGCGAGCTCGGCCACGGGGACGCGGGCGACGGAAGAGGTCTCCCCCGGGTCCACGGCGACCACCGCGCTCGGGGTGTGCCACCAGGCCAGCACGGGCGTCACATGGAAGTGGCTCGCGGCCAGGTAGAGCGGGCTGACCGTGGCGAGGATCTCGACACCGGACGGGTCGAGCCCGACCTCCTCCTCCGCCTCGCGCAGCGCCGTCGCGGCCCGCGACGCATCCGTCTCGTCGGCGCTGCCGCCGGGGAAGGCGGGCTGCCCGGCATGGTTGCGCAGGTCGGCGGCCCGCTTCAGCAGCAGGACGTCCGGCCCGTCCGGGCCCTCTCCGAACAGGATCAGGACGGCGGCCTGCCGCCCGCCCGGCCGGTTCGCACCAGGCTGGCGCACCTGCACCGGGATGCCCTCGCCGACCGCGCCGACCAGCCCCGCCAGCCACCCGGGGACCGGCGTGCCACCGCCGGCGGACACGTCCGCCGGCGCGCGGCGCGGCGCGGGGCCCGGCGTGAGGCCGGTCTGATCCGGGGTGCTCACCGGGCGGCCTCCGCGTCGCCGCGCACCAGCCGCGCGGCCTGCAGGGGCTCGGTCGGGCCGGTGCCGAAGGACGGGCACATCCGGGCGATCGCGCAGGCCCCGCACGCGGGCCGCCGGGCATGGCAGATCCGCCGGCCGTGAAAGATCATCCGATCCGAGGCGATCGTCCAGTCCCGCCGCTCGATCAGTGCCGCGAGGTCGGACTCGACCCGGACCGGGTCCGTCTCGGAGGTGAGCGCGAAACGCCGGGACAGCCGGCCGACGTGGGTGTCGACCGTGATCCCGGGGACGCCGAAAGCGTGCCCGAGGACGACGTTCGCGGTCTTGCGGCCCACGCCTGGCAGCGTCACCAGATCCTCCAGCCGGCCCGGCACCTCGCCGGCGAACCGCTCGGTGAGAGCGGCGCCGATGCCGATCAGCGAGTTGGCCTTCGCCCGGAAGAAGCCGGTGGGGCGCAGCAGGCCCTCAAGCTCGTCGCGGTCCGCCGCGGCGTAGGCGGCGGCGCCGCGGTAACGGGCGAAGACGGTGGGAGTGACCTCGTTGACCTTCTTGTCCGTGCACTGGGCCGACAGAACCGTCGCCACCAGCAGCTCCAGCGGACTGCCGAAGTGCAGCGCGATGCGCGCGTCCGGGTGGAGCTCACCGAGGGCGCGCACGATGCGTCGCGCTCGTCGGGTGCGGGCCAGGGCCGTCTCTGCAGTCGCGTCGACGGTGATACCCATGCCTCGCAGAGTATCTGCCGGGCCGCCCGCGCCGGTCGGTGTCTGATCGTGGCCCATGCGGGCGCGTCGACCCCCCGCACGCGTGGCGGGCGGCGTCATCGGGGACCATGGGATGGCCATGATTGCATTTGCCGCGGTTACGGTCCCCCTGTTGCTGCTCGGGCTGCTGCTCGCGATGGAGCGGGTCGAGCGTCCCCTCAACGCCGCCGACGTCGGCAAGGGCATCGAGGGCTTCTTCGACAGCGCCCGCCCGGACGAGGTCGAGACCTTCGTCCAGCAGGGCATGCCCGCGGCTCTGGAGCGTTACCGGCGCCGGCTGCGCCGCACGCCGCCTGGCAAGCACCGGGCCGCCTGAACCCGCCACCCCGGCGAACCCGCCACTCTGCCGAGCCCTCGGCCTGCCCGGCCCCTCGGTCCGCCCGAACCCTCGGTCCGCCCGAACCCACCGTTGGTGGGGCTGGTGTCGGTTGCCGGCGGAGTCAAGGGGGTTCAGGCCGCTCTCGGACCTGTCGATCATGGATGTCCAGCAGTTGTTCCGGACTATGCCGATGTGACCTGTGCCGCGTCTGGCCTGATCGCGCCGCCTGGCGCGGGTGCGGGGTCCCGAAATCGACCGTGCTAGGCGGATTGTGACTCTCGCCACTTTGGTGGTGCGTCCACGGTCACTTTGCGTATCAGAAACGGAGTATTCGGGTACATCTGCGTGACCTGACCAGGCCGATGGGGGTCCCTGGCCGTGCCCAACGCCCCGCACCCTGGCATGCTCAGCTCGTGGACGATCTGCTAGCCCGCGTTCCGCTGTTCGCCGGGTTGTCCGAGCCCGACCGCCAGGCGCTTTCCGATCACCTGGACCGGCAGGACGTGACCCGTGGCGATGTGCTGTTTCGCGAAGGGGATGTCGGTGACCGCGTTTTCGTGGTTCTTTCCGGCAAGGTCAAGATAGGACGCCAGTCCGCCGACGGGCGGGAGAACCTGCTGTACGTGATGGGGCCGGGAGACCTCTTCGGTGAGCTCTCCCTGTTCGATCCCGGACCGCGCACCGCTACAGCGACCGCCGTGACCGACGCGTCGCTCGTCGCGCTGGATCACACCGCGCTGCGGCCGTGGCTGCGCTCCCGGCCCGAAGCCGGGGCGCTGCTGCTGCGTGTGCTGGCCCGTCGCCTGCGGCGGACCAACGACACGATGGCGGACATGGTCTTCACCGATGTGCCAGGTCGCGTCGCGAAGGCGCTGCTCGATCTGGCCGATCGTTTCGGTGAGCCGGCCCAGCCTGGCAACGAGGCCGCTGGGGTCCGCGTCGAACACGGCCTCACGCAGGAGGAACTGGCACAGCTGGTCGGTGCCTCGCGGGAGACGGTGAACAAAGCTCTGGCCGATTTCGCCACTCGTGGGTGGCTTCGGCTGGACTCACGCGCCGTCGTGCTGCTCGACCGTGAGCGGCTCGCCCGCCGAGCCCGCTGAACTCACCGCCGGTAGTGGAGCCGGCATGTTCGTCGCTCGCCCGTCTCCCGGATCCGCCGAGGTCGTCGGATCCGGGAGCGGCGCACTCCCAGCCGTGACGGCGACGACGTCGGACTCGTCGTCGCCGGGCTTGTCGTCGCCAGGTCCGCCATCGCCAGGTCCGCGATCAGGTCCGTCATCGCTGTGCCCGGTTTCGCCGGGTCCGACGCCGCCCGATTCGACGTCGCCGGATGCCGGTGGTGGCAGCGTGGCGAGCAGCCGCCGGGTCTGCGGGGCCTCACTGACCGCGCCGGTGGCGGTCGCCGCGGCGAGCGCCTGCTGGTAGGCCTCACGGCTGCCCTCGACGTCGCCATGCGCGGCGAGCACGGTGCCGAGCGCCCGATAGGCCAGCACCTGCGCGCGGACGTCCTCCGCGTCCACGCTGACCGCGCGCCGGGCCACCCGCAGGGCCTCGTCCGGCTCGCCCGCGTCCAGCAGTGTGCCCGCGAGGTGGGCGTAGGCCTGCCGGCGCGGGAACATCAGGGTCGCCGGCTCGCTGACGGCGAGCGCGTCACGCAGCCCGGTGATCGCCTCGTCCAGCCGCCCGCGTGCGCGGGCGATCTGGGCCACCAGCACCTTCGCTCCGAGGTGGGCGTGCGGGCGCAGCTCCAGCCGGTCCAGGTCGGCCAGCGCGCTCTTGGCGGCCTCCTCCGCCGCGTCCACCTCGCCGGCGTCCAGCCTCGTCAGACCCAGCAGGACCTGGGCGAACGCGCCGATGAGCACATGGCCGGTGGCGGCTGCGTCCGCGCAGACCTCGGTCAGCAGCTCCGCCCCGCGCTGCGGCTCGCCGGCACCGCGGGCGGCCAGGCCGCGGGCGATGAGGGTGAGCGTGTGCCCCCACGTGTCGCCCGTCTCGGCGAACAGCTCCGCGGCGCGGGCCGCCTCGCTCTCCGCCGTCTCGATGTCGCCGAGCTCGGCCGCGGCGACCGCGTCGATCGTCAGGCAGATGGCCTGGCCCCAGCGCTCCCGCATCGACTCCGCGAGGTTGATGAGGACCCGGGAGACCTTGCGGGTGCGCGTGAGCTGGCCGGACAGCAGCAGGACGAGCGCTTCGGTGCCCGAGCACCAGCCGAGGCCCCCGGCGTCCTCCAGCCGCTCGAAGAGCGCGGAGGCCTCGCGAAGGGTGCGTTCGGCCCGGCTGTAGTCCCCTCGGGTGGTGGCGCTCCAGGCGAGGTGCTGCAGGGCCCAGCCGACTCCGCGCGGATCGTCGACCCGGCGGGCGAGGGTCAGCGCCTCGCGATAGCGGTCCTCGGCGGCCAGGATGCGGCCGGCGGAGTACTCCAGCAGCCCCAGCCGGCGCAGCGACGCGGCCACGGCCCGGTCGTCGCCGGCCCGGTGCGCCGCGTCCAGCGCCGTGATGAGGGACTGCCGTGCCTCCTCGCCGCGCCCCTGCTTCTGCCGCAGCTCACCGAGCACGGCGTAGGCCGACGCCCGCAGGCTGGGGGTGTTGAGACGCAGTGCCGGACGCAGCGCGCGCTCCGCCTCGTCAAGGCGACGCAGCCAGACGAGCGCCTCGGCGTGCAGGATCCGCACCTTGATGTCTTCATCGCCGTCGATGACGCCGCGCCCGAGGCGGCGCGCGTTGGCGAGCAGATCGGCGGCGGCACGGTGGTCGTCGCGGGCGAGCGCCGAACGCGCGAGCCGGACATGGGCGTGGAAGCCGGCCTCGCGTGCCGACCACGCCGGGTCGTCCGCCGGCAGCGCCATCGACGCGGCGAGGTCGTAGGCCCGCAGCGCGTGCGCGGCGACGAAGGTCGACACCTCGCGGGAGGGGCCGATCATCGATGTGACACCCCACCGGGCGGCGGTGGCATGGCGGCGGGCACGTTCGACCTTCGGCAGCCCCGAGTACGCCGCGTCCCTGGCCATCGGATGGACGAATCGCCACAGCGTCTCGCCCTGGCGCGGCGGCCGGACGAGCTGGCGTTCGGTGAGGACCGACAGCGCCCGTTCCATCTCGGCCGCGGGCCGTTCACCGACCGCCGGCAGTGCCTCGGCGGGGAAACGGGGGCCGAGCACGGCCGCCGCCCGCAGCGCGGCCTTGGCGGAGGGGTCGAGGTCGTCGATCCGCGCGGCGAGCACCGACTGGACTCCGGCCGGCAGCACGGTTTCGACCAGCGAGCCCTCGAGCACCCACCGCAGACCGTCCCCGTCCGGGTCGGGCACCTGGTGCAGCAGACCGCGGTCGACCAGCAGGTTGAGCAGCTCGGTGAGGAAGAACGGGTTGCCGTGCACCCGGGCCAGCAGACCGGCCTGGTTCGCCCGGGACAGGCCCGGCTCGCCCAGGTATTCCTTGAGCAGCGTGCGGGCGGCGTCCTCCGGCAGTGGGCTCAGCGCGAGCCGGTGGGCGGTCGCCAGGTCGGCGAACCGGGGATTCTCCCGGTCGAGCAGCAGGAGCATGACTGGGCCGGTGAGCGCGCTGGTGAGCCGGCGCAGCGCGGTCGTCAGCCGGCTGGTCGCCCATTCCAGGTCATCGATGATCACCACGACCGGCCCCTGGACCGCCACCGCGCTCAGGAGCAGGCCAACCGTCTCCACCGCGTCGTCGACGGACCGCTGCAGCACCTCGCCCTGCGACGCCCGCCCGGCCGGATCGCCTGGCGGCGTCACCCCGCCGGTGCCGGGCCGGCGGTCCGGTGGCACACCGAGCATGCCGAGCAGCCGGTCACCGATGCCGGACGGAAGCTTCGTCCCGAAGATCGGATGGGTGAGGCTGGCGACCTTGCGGCGGACCCGGTCGGCCACCCGGTCCAGGCTGTCGCCGTCGGTGATGCCGCAGAGGCCGCGGATGAGATCGATCAGCGGAGCGAGGTCACGGACATCGCCGTGACGGACGGTGCGGCCCCACAGCACCGCCGCGCCGTGGCTCGTGGCGGCGCCGTCGGCGAGCTCGCGAGCGAGCCGGGTCTTGCCGATCCCGGCCTCACCCGTGATCACGACGATATCCGGGCGGCCGCTGTCGACCACTCCGGTGAAGTACCCGCGCAGCTCCGCGAGCTCCCGCTCGCGCCCGATGAAGGTCGCGTCGTCGGCGAGCCCCGGCCGGGCGATGTTGGACGGACGCAGGCTGACGAGCTCGTAGGCGGGCACCGGCTCGCGCTTGCCCTTGAGGACCAGCGGCGGCAGGTCGCGCCAGGTCGCCACCAGCCGGGTGGCGGCGACCGTGTCCCGACCCGCGTAGACGGTACCCACGGCCGCGGCGCCGGAAAGCCGCGCGGCGGTGTTCACCGTGTCCCCGATGACCGTGTACGACAGGGCGGCCTGGACACCGGCGAGCACCTCGCCGGTGTTGATGCCGACCCGCAGCGCGAGCGAGCCGCTGTCGCCGCTCTCGTCCATGATCAGGCGACGGACGGTCTCCTGCATCGCGGCGGCTGCCCGCACCGCGCGCTCGGGATCGTCCTCGTGCGCGGTCGGGGCCCCGAAGACGGCCATGATCCCGTCTCCGCTGAGGTTGTCGACCCGCCCGCCGACCTCGTCCACGTCTCGGGCGAGTGCGGCAAGCACACGGTCGGTCACCTCGCCGACCCGTTCGGGATCGCGGTCCTCGGCCCAGGCGGTGAAGTCGGAGAGGTCACCGAACAGCACCGTGACCACCCGCCGCTCCGCCGACTCGGCGCGCGGCGTGTCCGCCGGAGTGAACTGCAGGCCGCAGTTGAAGCAGAACCGCCCGCCGGGAACTGTCGGTGTGCCGCATCTGGGGCAGACCAGGGGGCCGGGCATGGGGGAGCTGATCACCATTCTGGGCCGGTTCCTCTCCGCCGGGTGAAGGCCGGGCCGCTGGAGCCGCTGGAGCCGCACGGGCCGCTGGAGCGGGAAGCAGGGCAGCGACGGTAGCCGGAACGTGTGCGAAGAGTGACGGGTCGCGAGTACGCGGATCCGTCGGCGTTACCAGTGGGCCAGATGGTTACAAAGCGCACGAGCGGTCTCCTCCGCCGGAAAGTTTAGTGGCCTTCGTCTCCCTTTCTGGATCAAGCTGTGTCGGATGGCTGACCTGGGCGGTTTTGCCAGAGTCGGGACAGTGCCGCCGCCGACCCCCATTGTGGCGCAGGTCACTCCGTTGCCCCCGATCCGGGGGTTCCCGGAATCCGTTCACGGGTCGCCGACGGCACCGAGCACCCGGCCAGGCTGCCGCGGCGAGGCACGCGGACCGTTGCGGCCGTGGTGGACGTCACGCCCGGCCGGGCGGCCGGATGAACGGGCGGCCGGATGAACGGGTGACCTGGTGGTGCGCCTACCGCGAGCGCAGGTACTCGAGCTGCGCGCGGACGGACAGCTCGGCCGCGGGCCAGAGCGCCCGGTCGACGTCGGCGTAGACGAGACGCACGACGTCCGACGGCGTGACCTCGCCGGCCGGCCGGCCCAGCTCGGACAGCGCCGCGCTGACCTGGTCGAGGCGGGCGGCCCGGTGATCGAGGTAGGCCTGCGCGGCCCGGCCGGCGGCCGGCAGCTCCGGACCATGGCCAGGCAGCACCGTCATGTCACCGAGCTCGCGCAGCGACCGCAGGCTTTCGAGGTAGTCGCCGAGGCGGCCGTCGGGATGTGCCACCACCGTGCTGCCACGCCCGAGGATGGTGTCCCCGGTGAGCACCGCGGGGTGCTGGTCGTCCCCGGTGAGGACGAACGACAGCGAGTCGGCCGTGTGCCCGGGTGTTGCCAGCACCCGCAGCTCCACCCCGGCAGCGGCGACGACGTCCCCGGCACCCAGACCTTCCGAGCCGAGGCGGTGCGCCGGGTCGAGGGCCCGGACCCACGCGCCGGTCAGGGCGTGCAGCGCCGCCGCTCCCGCACTGTGGTCGTGGTGGCCGTGCGTCAGCAGGATGGCGTGCACCGGGCCGGCGGCGGCGACCCGCGCGAGGTGCTCGTCGTGGTCGGGGCCCGGGTCGACCACGACGCAGCCCGGTTCGCCGGGAGCGCGCAGGATCCAGGTGTTCGTGCCCTCCAGCGTCATCGGCCCCGGGTTCGGCGCGAGCTGGACGGATGCCAGCCGGGTGACCTCGCGGGGAGCGCTCATCGCTCGACGGCTTCGCGGTCGAGGTGAGGGAACAGCAGGCGCCAGAGCCCGTCGGCGACGGAGATCCGCGGCATGACCGGGGCGAGGTCCCGGGCCGCCGCGGCCGCGAGAACGCCCGCGACGTCGTCGAACTCGGCGAGCTCGGCCAGGGTGAAGACGGTCGGCGGCAGCATCGCCAGGGCACCTTCGTAGAACTGGTCGAGTGCCTGCGCGGGGCGGATCCAGAGCGCTCCGTCCGCCTCGGAGGAGGCGACGCCGGGCTGCTGCCCGGGCGGCAGCGCCGCGACGAAGAAACGGGTGTCGTAGCGGCGCGGCTCGAGCTCCGGGGCGACCCAGCGGGTCCAGGCGCCCAGCAGATCCGCGCGCAGTGCCAGCGATCGGCGGGTGAGCAGGTCGGCGAGGGTGAGCCGGCGGTCCTCCATCGCCTGCCGATCGGCGGCGAACGTCGTCCCGGTCTCGATCTCGGTCCCGACCCCGGCCGGTGAGGCGGGGGCCGCCTCGTCGGGCGCCGGCCCGTCGGACGCCGCCTGCGGTGGGGCGGCGAGCAGCACCCCGCACTCCTCGAAGGTCTCTCGGACCGCGGCGCACACCACCGCCCGGGCACGGGCGGGATCCCGGTCGAGGCCCGGCATGACCACATCGACCGGTGGCCCGGCCCAGGCGAGCATCTCGTCGCTGTCGGCGGGGTCGACGCGACCGCCGGGGAACGCGTACATCCCGCCGGCGAACGACATCGCGACGGTACGGCGGATCATGTAGGCCTCGACTCCGCCGCCGGCCGGCGCGTCACGCAGCAGGATGACCGTCGCGGCGTCCCGCGGGACCGTGGGTGCGGCGGCGAGCCGCGCCAACGAGGCGGCCTCCTCGGAGCTCACCCGGCGAGGGACGCCGAACCGGGCGATCAGGGCCGACCGGTGATCAACCATTCCCTGATGGTAGACACGCCGGGCGTGTTGATGTCGGGCTCAGCCGCTGACGCGGGCGACCAGCTCGATCTCGACCGGGGCCCACAGCGGGAGTGCCGCGACACCGACGGCGGACCGGGCGTGCCGCCCGGCGTCGCCGAAGACCGCCCCCAGCAGCTCGCTGGCGCCGTTCACAACGGTCGGCTGGTCGGCGAAACCCGGCGCGCTCGCCACGAACCCGACCACCTTCACGATCCGGACCAGTGAGTCCAGGCCGCCCGCCACGGCCGCCGCGGCGGCCAGCGCGTTCAGCGCGCACACCCGGGCCAGCTCGGCGGCCCGCTCGGTGCTGATCTCGTCACCCACCAGGCCGGTCGCCGCAAGCTTGCCGCCCACCAGGGGGAGCTGGCCGGCGGTCCAGACCAGGTCACCGTCGCGGACGGCCGGGACGTACGCCCCGGCCGGGCTGGGCACGGCCGGCAGGAGCAGCCCGAGCTCCGCGAGCCGCTCGGACGGCTTCACGGCGCCAGCGGCGTCAGTGGCATCTGCCGGGTCTGGGGGGAGAGCCGAGGAACTCACTGCCGGGTGCCCTACTGGGCCTTGGGCCGCTTGAAGTACGCGACCAGGCTCTCGGGGTTGGGCCCGGGCACGACCTGGACGAGCTCCCAGCCGTCCGTGCCGAAGTTGTCGAGGATCTGCTTGGTGGCGTGGATCAGGAGCGGGGCGGTCATGTACTCCCACTTGGTCTGCATGACCATGGACCCTAGAGCATCACCGGGCCGGCACCCGGGTGGGTGCACCGGATCAGCTGGGCATGCCGTCCGGGAGCATGCGCGGCCGGTGCGGCGGTCAGGATCTGTCGGCCCCGGGTACGGTCGAGCACGTGACCGGTGACGACAAGCCGCGGGAGACGGCCGTTGCTCTCTGGGACCGCCGGCTGCACATAGTCACCGGCAAGGGTGGCACCGGCAAGACCACGATCGCGGGCGCGCTCGCGGTGGCACTGGCCACCGGCGGCCGGCGGGTGCTGCTCACCGAGGTCGAAGGCCGCCAGCAGATCGCGCAGCTGTTCGATACCCCGCCGCTGCCGTACCGGGAGCGGAAGGTGGCGAGCGCGCCCGGCGGCGGCGAGGTGTTCGCCCTCGCCATCGACGCGGACGAGGCACTCCTCGAATATCTGGAGATGTTCTACAACCTGCGCAGGGCCGGCCGGGCGCTCGGCCGGGTCGGCGCGGTGGACTTCGCCACGACGATCGCCCCCGGGGTCCGCGACGTGCTGCTCACGGGCAAGGTGAAGGAGGCCGTGAACCGGCCGGACGGAACCCGCCCCAGCGGGCTCGCCTACGACGCGGTCGTGCTCGACGCACCCCCGACCGGCCGGATCGCGCGGTTCCTCAACGTGTCCGCCGAGGTCGTCGGGCTTGCCAAGATGGGTCCGATCCGGGCCCAGGCGGAGGCCGTGATGAAGGTGCTGGCACCGGAGCGGGCGGCGGTCCACCTGGTCACGCTGCTGGAGGAGATGCCCGTCCAGGAGACGGTCGACGGGATCCACGAGCTGGGTGAGGTGGGTCTCCCGGTCGGGGCCGTCGTGGTGAACATGGTGCGTACCCCGCTGCTCGCGCCCGCCGAGCTGGAGCTGGCCAGGCGTGGCCAGCTCGACTACGAGGCGCTCGCGACCGGGGTCAAGGAGGCCGGCATCGATCCGACCGAGGAACTGCTCGCGAACCTGGCCTGGGAGGCCGCCCAGCATGCCGAGCGGGTCGCTCTGGAGTCGGCCCAGCGGGCCCAGATCGCGCAGCTGCGTCGGCCGGTGTGCGAGGTGCCGCTGGTCGCGGACGGTGTGGATGTCGGCACGGTCCACCGCATCGCCGAGATCCTGCGGGCGCACCGGATGAGCCCGTGAGCCCCACCCACGACGAACCCGCAGGCGCGGCCAAGCCAGCCGGTGGTGCGAAGCCCACTGGAGCGGCGAAGCCGTCAGGTGCCGCGAAACCAGCAGGTACCGCGAAATCGGCTGGTGCAGCGGAGCCTGCCGGTGCAGCGAAGCCGGCGGGTAGGGCGAAGCCCGCTGCTGGCACTGCGAAGCCTGCTGGTGCGGCGAGGTCGGCTGGCACTGCGAAGCCCGCTGGTGCGGCGAGGTCGGCTGGCACTGCGAAGCCCGCTGGTGCGGCGAGGTCGGCTGGTACCGCGAAGTCGGCGGCCGCGCGGCGGTCGCGCCGGGCGGCTGCGGGCCGGCCACGCCCGCGGCCGCATCCCGTGGGTGTGCCACGCCTGGATGTCGACGCGATGCTCGACTCCGAGCGGATCATCGTGTGCTGCGGGTCAGGTGGCGTGGGCAAGACGACGACAGCCGCGGCACTCGCGCTGCGCGCCGCCGAGCGTGGCCGGCAGGTGGTGGTGCTGACCATCGATCCGGCGCGGCGCCTGGCCCAGTCGCTCGGCCTCACGGCGCTGGACAACACCCCGCGCGAGGTCGCCGGAGTGGACGGTACGGCGGGCGGCCGGCTGGACGCGATGATGCTCGACATGAAGAGGACGTTCGACGAGATCGTCCTCGCCCACAGCACACCCGAGCGCGCCGAGGCGCTGTTGGCGAACCCCTTCTACCAGTCGCTGTCGTCCTCCTTCGCCGGCACCCAGGAATACATGGCGATGGAGAAGCTGGGCCAGCTCGACGCCAGCGGAACCTGGGATCTGATCGTCGTCGACACCCCGCCGACGCGTTCCGCGCTGGATTTCCTCGACGCACCGGGGCACCTGGGCGATTTCCTCGACGGCCGGCTGCTGCGGGTGCTGCTGGCGCCCGCGAAGGCGGGTGGCCGGGCGTACGCGAAGGTCATCGGTGCTGGCCTGGGCATGTTCACCAAGGTCATCACCAAGGTGATCGGTGCCCAGCTCCTCGCGGACGTGAGCCAGTTCGTGGCCGCGCTGGAAACGATGTTCGGGGGCTTCCGCGCCCGTGCGGACGAGACGTTCCGCCTGCTGGCCGCGCCCGGGACCTCGTTCGTGGTGGTGGCCGCACCGGAGGCGGCGGCGCTGCGGGAGGCGTCCTACTTCGTGGATCGGCTCGACGCGGACGGGATGCCACTCGCCGGCTGCATCGTCAACCGGATGCACTTCTGTGACACGGCCGGTCTGACGGTGGAGCGGGGGCTGGCCGGCGCCGAGACGTTGACGGACCACGGCGAGCATCCGTTGGCGGCGGCGGTGCTGCGCATCCATGCCGATCGGGCCCGGCTCTCGGAGCGGGAGATCCGGTTGCGCGAACGCTTCACCAACGTGCATCCCGACACCGCGCTCGTCGAGGTCGAGGCACTCTCCGAGGACATCCACGATCTTGCCGGGCTGCGGGAGATAGGTCGTGCGCTGGCAGGTGATGGTCGCGACGCCGCGGGCACCTGAGCGGACTCACGGCATCCCTGAGTGCGGACCGTGAGATAGGAAAAGATCATTGGATCTGATTACGGCCCCGGGAATCGCGCCGGTGCGATGTGAACCCGGGTCCAAAAGGGCCCTCCGCCCATTCGGGCTACTCACGGAAGCGTGAGGTCCGAGATCCTGGAGGGGACCAGCGCCACTGGTGGAGATTTCACCGCCCATCCGGGCTATACACGACTCGGATGGAAACAACTGTGAGTTACCGTCGTTGCTCAGTGTGGTGGTGTCCGTTCGACCCCGCTGTCGTCGGACACCCCCGGGTGGGGCCCTGAACTAGCCCGCGGACGCGGACCGGTGGTCCGCCTGGGCATCCGCGAGGAGCTTCCGCCAGGAGGTGACGTCCGGGCGGCGGCGCAGCAGAGCGCGGCGCTCCCGTTCGGTCATCCCGCCCCAGACGCCGAACTCGACCTGGTTGTCGAGAGCGTCCGCGAGGCACTCGGTGCGAACCACGCACCCGAAGCACCTGGTCTTCACCCGGTTCTGGGCTGCCCCCTGGACGAACAGCTCGTCCGGATCGAGGTCGCGACAGGCGGCGTGAGCCGTCCAGTCGCCGTCGGCGGTGGAGCCGACGAGCCGGGTCGTACTGGTAAGGCGTGACAGGCTGACGGTCGGGGTCAGGCTTCTGGTCATGCCACCTGCCTTTCTTCTCGAGTCCGGGTCAGGGGCCCGTGCGGGTGGTGACGTGGCGTTGAACCGAAACCGTACGGAGTGGCGTGGCCACGGCACAGACCCCACACGGGTGGTTGTCCAAATGACTAGTCCGGGCCATTGATCCCGATCGCCGCGGTAGTGCGGTCTGTGACAGCTGTGTGTCACTTCTGTGACGCCGCCGTGACTCTGCTGTGGCGTCGTAGTCTTAGTTCGATGAGGTGGCGCTTGAGCCGGCTCAGGTATTGGATCAACGCAGTGCTGGCGCAGCGCAGTACTGGATCAGCGCCTCGGTCGCGGCCGGCGCGAAAACCTGCCGAAAGCAGGCATCGTCAACGGCAGCGGCGGGACTCGAGCGGAGGATTCCGGCTCAGTGTTCATACCAGGCCGAACAGCCCGTGAGGGGCAGTTGCCGGGTGTTTTGGCAACAGTCGAGCCCGCGCTGATGTCGGAGTGGGCTGCGCCGTCACGTCCCACTCGGGTCGATCGGGCGACCCGCGCCGTTCACGGGGCCTGCCCGTGAAGCGCCCGGGTGCGGCGAGCACGCTGCGAAGGCGCGTCGCGGGCGGCCGGAGCCAGGGAATCGCCCCTATGCCCGGGCGTATCGGGCCACCTTCGGCGAGTCGGCGCCGGGTGACGCCGACCCGGCTTCTCGGGCTGGTCGCCGCCAGTGCCTGCGCCGGTGTTGTGGTCGGCCTGTTGGCATTGCCTGTCGTCGGCCTGGCCGGGGTGACCGCCAAGAGCGGAGCCGACCATTTCCTCTCGCTGCCGGCGAATCTCACGGTGCCCCCGCTGGCCCAGCCGTCGCGGATCCTGGACGCCGCCGGAAACGAGATCGCGGTGCTCCGAGGAGAACAGGACCGTGAGCTGGTCAATCTCGACCAGGTGCCGCAGTTCATGCGCCAGTCGATCATCGACATCGAGGACGCGCGCTTCTACGAGCACTCGGGCGTCGACTACCGAGGAATGATCCGCGCCTATCTGAAGAACCAGGAGTCGGGTGAGGTCACCCAGGGCGGCTCGACCTTGACCCAGCAGTACGTCAAGAACGTCCTGCTGGCGTCCGCCACCACCGCGGAGGAAAAGGAGCAGGCCACCGAGCAGACGGTGGACCGGAAGCTCCGCGAGGCCCGCTACGCGCTCTACCTGGAAGACCACCTGACCAAGGACGAGATCCTCGAGCGGTATCTCAACATCGCCTACTTCGGTGATGGCGCGTACGGAGTCCAGGCGGCCGCACACCATTACTTCAACGTCGACGTCAGCAAGCTCACGCTCACCCAGTCGGCGATGCTCGCGGGGCTGGTCAAGAACCCCACGGCCTACAATCCGGTGCTGCATCCGCAGGCGGCGAAGGAGCGCCGGAACACGGTCCTCGCCCGAATGCACGAGCTCGGCCACATCGACACCGCGGTCTGGCAGTCGGCCCGTGGGGAGGATGTCGTGCTGAACCGGCCCGCCCGCTCGGTCGACGCCTGCCAGGACTCGTCCGCGCCGTTCTTCTGCGCCTACGTGCGCGAGGTACTGCTTGCCGACCGGAAGTTCGCCGCGACCCCCGAGGACGCCAGGCGCCTGCTGTTCGAGGGTGGGCTCACCATCCGGACCACCCTCGACCCGGTCGCGCAGGGCGCCGCGCAGACGTCTGCGGCAGAGGTGATCCCGGCCGGGAACAGGGTCGCCGCCAGCGTCGTCATGATGCAGCCCGGCACCGGGAACGTGCTCGCGTTCGCCGTGAACCGGCAGTACGGGGAGCCGGCCGACAACCTCCCGCCGGCGCGCACCAGCGACTTCGTGCACACCAAGGAGATCTACCCGGTCGACGAGGACCTCTTCTCGCCCGGCTCGACCTTCAAGGTGTTCACGCTGGCCGCCGCGCTGGAGAACCACTTCCCGCTGTCGACGACCTTCCACTCACCCGTGTGCTACCGGTCGGACAAGCTGCCGAACCCGGACCCGGAGGGGAAGAACTGCTACAGCAACGCCGACCCGAGTGAGGACGGTTACTACTCGCTCAGCACGGCGACCTGGAACTCGGTCAACACCTACTACATCCAGCTGGCGGAGCAGCTCGGCGTGCTGAAAACGGCCGAGATGGCACGCCGGCTGGGGGTCTCCTCGTGCCGCATCCGGCCGGTGACCGAGAACGCCCCCGAATGCAAGAACGTGAACGGCATCAGCTCCGCGGACGGGTCGTCGATTCTCGGCTCCAACGAGATCAGCACACTTGACCTGGCCACCGCCTATGCGACGCTGGCCGCTCGCGGAAACCGCTGCGATCCCCATGTGGTGCTGTCGGTCTCGCAGCGGGTCGGCAGCGCGGACCGGCCGTTGGCGTTCGACACCGGAAGGCCGTGCGAGCAGGTGCTCGACCCCGGTGTCGCGGACACCGTGGCCTCGGTTCTGCAAGGCGTCATCAATCATGGAACGGCTTCGGGCAATGCGAGGCTCGGTCGCCCGGCTGCCGGCAAGACCGGTACCGCGGAAGGCTTCAGCACCGCGTCGTTCGCGGGCTTCATCCCGCAGCTCGCCGTCGCTGTCAACCTGGCCGACCCGCGAAGCCCCACAAACAATCCGCTGGTAGACGTGCTGGGCAGCCGGCACGTTTTCGGCGGCGGCTTTCCCGCCCAGATCTGGGCACGCACGATGAACCGGACGATCGACGGTCTGGGCCTGCCCGTCGTCGCGCTTCCGCCGCCGGACAACACCCAGCCGGCGGTACCGAAGAAGCCCCTGCCGGACGTGCGCGGGCAGGCCCAGCAGGTCGCCGAGGCCGCGTTGCGCGCGCAGGGATTCCGGGTCCGGTCCCAGACCGTGCCGAACCTGGCCGCTCCCGGAATCGTCGTCGGTATGTCGCCGGCGCCCGGCGGAGAGGTCTCGATTGACACCGAGATCGTGCTTGAGGTGTCAGGTGGTCTCACCGGGGCGACGCAGCTGCCGAACGGGATAAACCCACGCCCCGGCGAGGTCAGGCCGCCGACGGTGACCCTTCCGGACATGCGCGACCGGCTGACCGGCTGACCGTCCCCCGGTGGTCGGGTGACCGGCCGCAAGCCCGGCCGGCCACCCGACCGGCCACGCGGCCGGTCACGGACCGATCGCGCGGCCGGTGATTCAGTTGCCTGGATTCTGCGTCTACTGACTAGTCGGCGCCTGGCCCGGGTGGGTCAGGAAGCGCTCAGTCGGGCTCGGACGAGCTCGGAAACCCGCTTTCCGTCGGCTCGACCAGCCACTCGGGCCTGTGTGGCCTTCATCACCTGGCCCATGGCCTTCAGGTCGGTGACCCCGAGTTCCGCCAGCACACTGTCGACGATGTCGCGCAGCTCCTCGTCACCCAGCTGGCTTGGCAGGTAGGCGGCGAGCACCTCACCCTCGGCCTGCTCGCGGCTGGACTGCTCGGCCCGCCCCGCCGCGGCGAACGCCTCGGCGGCCTCCCGGCGCTTGCGAACCTCCCGGGCCAGGATCTTCTCGACCTCGGCGTCCCCGAGCTCGCGGGCGGCGTCCCCGGCCACCTCCGCGTCCTTCACCGCGGCAAGGGCAAGGCGCAGCGTCGAAAGCCGCAGCTCGTCCCGAGCGCGCATCGCGCCGGTGAGATCGTCGCGCAGCCGCTCCTTGAGTGTGCTCATGGTCATGAAGCCTATGGCCCGCCCGGGTCGGCAGCCACGCGGTTTTCCGGCGCGGGTCGTGGACGTCGCGAGGCAGTGCGCCGGGACGTCCCGTCACTGGGCGAGACTGGAGCGATGCGAGCGAGACGTGAGGGGAGCGCGGTGCGCCAGGCGTCCGCGGGGCGTCAGGTGCCAGGGCGAGCCCGCGCGGCACGCGGGCCGGGCCGGGCACTGCGGCGGGCTGTGGCCGTCGGCGCCGGAGCCGCGCTGTACGCCGGGGTATACGAGCGCACCGCGTACACGCTGCGCCGACGGGAGGTGCCCGTGCTGGCACCGGGGCGCCCGGACCTGCGTGTGCTGCACCTGTCGGATCTGCATGTGACCCCGAACCAGCGGGGCAAGTTCGCCTGGTTGTCGGATCTGGCCCGGCTGGTACCGGATCTGGTGGTGCTGACCGGTGACGTGCTCTCGTACCCGCAGGCGCAGGCGCCGCTGATCGCCGCGCTCGAACCGCTGTTCGCCTTCCCCGGGCTGTTCGTCCCGGGGAACAACGACTACTACACGCCGACGCTCAGGAGCCCGCACCATTACCTCAGGCGCGACAGCGCGCCGACGCGCCGGGGCGTGTCGCTCGACTGGGACGGTTTCGCGCTTGCTCTCACCACGGCCAGCGGCTGGCAGGAGCTGACGAACCGCCGGGCCTCGATGAAGATCGCGGGCCGGGTGCTGGACCTGCGCGGGGTCGACGACGCCAGGCTGCGCCGCGACCGGACCGCCCTGGTCGCGGGCCCGCCGGAACCCGGTGCCGAGGTGGCCCTCGGGCTCACCCACACCCCGGAGCCACATGTGCTGGACGCCTTCACCGCCGACGGGGTGGGCCTGATCCTCTCCGGGCACACGCACGGCGGGCAGATCCGGCTGCCGTACTACGGCGCGATCGTCACGAACTGCGGCATCGACCGGGCCCGCGCCTGGGGCCTGTCCCGGCACGAGACGGGGGGACGGAGCTCCTGGCTGCACGTCTCCGCCGGGCTCGGGACGTCCCCGTTCGCCCCGTTGCGGTTCAACTGCCGGCCGGAGGCGACGCTGCTGACCCTCACCGGCCGGCGCTGACTCTCCGCACCTGCTGGACGACAGAAGATTGCGCCCCCCCGCCGCCACACCTACTTCGCCAGGTCTAGTACACTGAGCCACGGTCACGGGGTGTGGCGCAGCTTGGTAGCGCGCTTCGTTCGGGACGAAGAGGTCGTGGGTTCGAATCCCGCCACCCCGACCAGGTCAGGCCCGGTACTGAGAGATCAGTACCGGGCCTGATGTGCGTTTGGGAGCCAAATCGGCGAGATGGTTCCCAGCCCAGGTGCAGCCAGACCTCAGATACCCGTGCCTCGAAGTGGTCGTATGGGCCGAGCCCCGACGGAGAATGCAGTACGTTCGCGCCCACACGGGCAAGTAGAGGTGAGGAGGGTTCATGTCGTACGAGCCGAAGCTCGCAGCAGCGCTGTCCGGCGCGACGATGGCCCAGCTCTCTCGCTGGCGTCACGCCTCCGGCGCGGGAGGCGCCGTCCTCGTGCCGGAAATCTCCGCCACCCGCCCCATCCTGTATTCATTCAGGGATGTCGTCGCGCTCCGCACCTGCGTGCGCCTGCGTCAGGAGACCTCACTGCAACGGATCCGCCGCGCAGTGGACTCCCTCAGGGACGATCTCGGTGAGCGAGAGCACCTCTCGACCTACCAGCTCGTCACCGACGGTGGCACCGTATATCTGGCCGATCCAGACCATGCCGTCGATCTGATCGGCCGCAGGGGTGGCAAGGGCAACCTCGTCATCCATCAACTCGTCGATGTCCTGGCCCCGTTCTATCGGGACGGCCGGCACATTCCCGATCTGCTCTCCCCCCGCCCCGACGTCGCGGTGGATCCAGCCGTACGTGGCGGTGAGCCGGTGATCCGTGGCACCCGCGTCCCCGCCTCCGAGGTCGCAGCCCTGATCCGTGATGGAGTCGCACCAGCGCAGATCGCCGACTTCTTCCCAGGGGTGAGCGCCGAAGCTGCCCTCGAGGCAACCGATTTCACCGACTACGTCGACAGCTACATCGGAACGCCAGCCGGTGCGGGCCGAGGCGCCGCTTGAAGCTGCTGCTCGACGAGAACGTGCCGCGCCCCATGGCTGACATCGTCCGCATCCTGCTCCGGACTCACCAGGTCATACATGTCCACGACCTGCCCGGATGGGCTGGCACCAAAGACATCGAGCTGTACGAGAAAGCGCGTGTCGAAGGCTTTGAGGCAGTACTCACCAACGACACCAAACAGATGAGCCGGGGCCTGGAGGTGGCCGCAATCGCGGCCTCGGGCCTTCATCGGATCGAGTACCGCCAGAACAACAAGCACGGTGGCCTGATCGGTCTGGGGGCAGCGATCGCCACAGTCTGCGCGGGCCTCCCTCACGCTCTGGCCGAGTTGTTGGTTGCAGACGGTCAGCGACTGATCTCACTCGTATCTGTCGACCCGACCCGCGCCACCCGTGTCCGCACCGTCGATCCCCGGGTGGACAAGCCCAAATTCTGGCCTTCGGGCTGAACAGCGGCGGGGAGGCTCAAGGTGACCTTCGAGCACCCGCACCCGCACCCGGAGCCGCGACTCGAACGCTGATGATCTTCGTGGTCGTCTGGTCTAGCGCTGCTTCTCGGCGTCGGAGAAGAGGAGCGTCGGCTCGGTGCGGATGTCGCGGCCGGTCTCGCTCTGGTAGATCCCGTTGACGCTGCCGAACCGGGCTTCGGCGTAGTCGAGGGTGAGGAGCTTGGCGGCCTGGCGGACCGACGCCTCGTCGGGGCCCTCGATCTCGAGGAAGGTCGGGAGGCCGGGCCAGGTGTCGAAGTCGAAGACGACCTCGCCGAGGCGCCACTCCTCGCGGTAGTTCTCCTGGTAGCCGACCTCTCGCACGCCGAGGCGGCGGAGGATCTCGGCGGTGGCCGCCAGGTCGGTCACCTCGGTCTCGATCTCGGTGGTGCCGTCGATCGTCGTGGCGTCGGTGACCTGCTTGAGGGTCAGGGTGATGCGGCTGCCCTCGTCGCGCAGGCGGATCCACGCGCTGTCGTCGAGGGTGCCGCCCTCGAAGATCTTCCGGGTCAGGAGGGTGCGCCCGAACGCCTGGACGGCGCCCAGGCCTGCCAGCTTCGCCTGGAGGTCCGCGACGTCGACGTCCAGGAACTTGGCTTCGTACTCGTGTTTCATGATTCCCATTCTCGGCCGTGGCCCGAGCGCGAGGGCCCTCGGCAGGTGTGGTGGTGGTCGGCCGGGGACCGCGTTGACATCGATGACGGCCCGCCCCGCGGAGCGGCAGAGCGCGCGGTCCCTGTCTGGAGAAGATGCTTCTGGGGTGGCAGAATCAGGTTCCCGAAGGTGCGGGGCGAGGGTTCGCGCCCTCGTGCGTGAGATAGCGCGTCAATCGCGAGGGAGTCCTCATGAAAGCTGTCCGGGCCCGGGACGGTGCCGTGGCGGTCGTCGACCTGGATGAGCCGCCGGGGTCGGGTGAGTTGTTGACCATCGCATCCGCGAGCATCTGCAGTTCGGATCTCATGTACATCCGCTTTGGATTACAGCAGGTGATCGGTCATGAGCTGGCCGGTGTGCGCGAGGATGGCACCGGCGTGATCGTAGAGGCGATCATGAGCTGCATGGAGTGCGAGCTGTGCCGGACCGGGCGGTACAACCTCTGTGACACGCACCGCCAGCGGGCACTCGGAGCCACCGCCGACGGCGGGATGGCCGAGCAGTTCCGGGCACCGGCCGAGCGGCTCGTACCGATCCCGGCCGGGCTCGACCTGCGCGACGCCTCCCTGGTCGAGCCGGCCTCGGTCGCCTGGCACGCGGTGCGGCTCGCCGGAACCGGGCCGGCCACCAGGGTCGCCGTCGTCGGCGCGGGCGCGCTGGGCCTGATGGCTGTCGCGGGAGCACGGGCGCAGGGTGCGCCGGAGGTGGCAGTGGAGGCCCGGCACCCGCACCAGGCGGAGGCCGCCGAGCGTCTCGGCGCGACCCTCGGCCCCGTCGGGCTGTACGAGGTGGTCGTGGAGGCGGCCGGGACACCGAGCGGCCTGGCACGCGCGATCGAGCTGGTGGCGCCGGGTGGCATCGTGGTGTGCATCGGCGTCCAGCTGGGCAAGGTCGAGGTCGACTGGGGAACTCTGTTCCACCGGGAGGCGAGGCTCCTGCCCTCGATGGGCTACTGCGCGCATGAGACCGGCCGGGAGATGGCCGACGCCGCCGCGATGCTCGCCGCCGACCCCGAGATCGCCCGGACCCTCATCACCCATCGCTTCCCGCTCGAAGACGCCGCGGAGGCGTTCCGCGTCGCGGCCGACCGCGAGGCCGGGGCACTGCGGGTGGTGGTGCAGCCGTGACGACGGTCGGCATCGCGACGGGGGCGGGGCGTGGCATGGGCCTCGCCTGCGCCCGGCGGCTCGCCTCGGCGGTCGACATCCTGCTGCTCGTGGATCGGGACCCGTCGATCGCCGCGGTGGCGGCGGAACTGGCCGCGACGAGCCCCGCCGCCGTGGAGGGATTCGTCCTGGACGTCACCGACACCGCGGGACTGGCCCGGCTGGCCGCGCGGGTCGGTGAGCTGGGCACGTTGCGCGCGGTCGCGCACGCCGCCGGGATCTCCCCGACGATGGCCGACTGGCGCCGGATCTTCACCGTGGACCTGGTTGCCACCGCGGCGCTGGCGCGTGCTCTGCGCCCGCTCACCACCGCCGGCACGGCCTCGGTCTACTTCGCCTCGATGGCGCCGCTGCTGGGGATCGCAGCCGGGCACCATGCTGCCGACGACGTCCTGGACGACCCGCTGGCCGAGGACTTCCTCGACCGGATCCACGCCGTGCTCGGCGAGCAGGTCGAGGACCCGGGCTGGGCCTACTCCTGGGCGAAGCGGGGCGTGCATCGTTTCGCCCAGCAGGAGGCGGTGCGGGTCGGCCCGCTCGGCGGCCGAGTCTGCTCGGTCTCCCCGGGCGTCATCGACACCCCGCAGGGCCGCCAGGAAGCCGAGCAGCACGGCAGCATGCAGCTGCTGGTCGACCGGACGCCGCTGGGCCGGCGCGGGCAGTCCGAGGACGTCGCCGACGTGGTCGCCTTCCTTCTCTCCTCGCAGGCCCGGTTCGTCAGTGGTATCGACGTACTGGTCGACGGCGGCGTCGTCGCGGCGGTTCGCGGGCCGGCCGTGGCACAGGCCGGGTCACCAACCTGATCTGATCGGGGAGAGTTCAGATGCCAGCTGCAAACGAGCCCGTCGTGCGGGTCGAGACCCGGAACCGGGTCACGACGGTGACGCTCAACCGGCCGGCGGCGCGCAACGCGCTGAGCCGGGAGCTGTTACACCTGCTGTGGGACGCCGTCCTCGCGGCCGGGGCGGATCCCGAGGTGGACGCGGTGGTCCTCACCGGAGCGGACCCGGCCTTCTCGGCGGGGGTCGACCTCAAGGAGCTGTCGGGCGAGGCTCCGTCCACCACGCCGCCCAGGGAACCCGGCCAGGGGCAGGGGCGCTACGACAACGGGCTCTACCGGTTCCTGCCCGTCATCGACAAGCCGATCATCGGGGCGATCAACGGGGTCGCCGCGACCGGCGGCCTGGAGCTGGCCCTGCAGTGCACCTTCCTGGTCGCCTCCGAGCGGGCCCGGTTCGCCGACACCCACGCCCGCGTCGGCATCATGCCCGGGGGCGGCATCACCGTTCTGCTCGCGCAGTCGATCGGGCTTCGGCGAGCCATCGAGATGTCGCTGACCGGCAACTACGTGGCGGCACCGGAGGCGCTGCGCCTCGGCCTGGTGAACCACGTCGTGCCGCACGAGGAGCTGCTGCCGTTCGCGCAGCGGCTCGCCGGCGACATCGTCAGCAACGACGCGCGGGGTGTGCGCCGCCTGGTGGCGCACTACCGGCAGGTGGCGAACGCGGCGACGCTCGACGACGCGCACCGCGCGGAGGGGCTGCTGGCGGAGACCTGGCGCCCGGACACCAGCGACGTCGCCGCCCGCCGCGCGGCTGTCACCGAACGCGGCCGCAGCCAGACCCAGCCCGGAACATCACCGGCCTGACAGCGCCTCCCGGCCATCGCGGGAAGTGCCGTGGCGGCCGAAAGGCTGTGGCGGCTGGCGGTGCTCCGCGGAGCACCGCCAGCCGCCACCAGGCCCGACTCAGGCGGGAAGGGCGATCGTCTTGATCTCCAGGAACTCCTCGAGCCCGGCGATGCCGCTCTCACGGCCGATGCCGGACTGCTTGTAGCCGCCGAACGGCGCGTCCGGAGCGAAGTACATGCCGCCGTTCACGCTCAGCGTGCCGGTGCGGATCCTGCGCGCGACGGCCAGCGCCCGGTCGTCGCTCGCGCTGATGACCGCACCCGAGAGGCCGAAGATCGAGTTGTTGGCGATCTTCACCGCGTCGTCGTCGCCGTCGTGGGGGATCACGACGAGCACCGGGCCGAAGATCTCCTCCTGCGCGATCTCGCTGTCCTGGTCGACGTTCGCGAGCAGGGTGGGCTCGTAGTAGAAGCCCGGGTCGACCTTCTTGCCGCCGGCGACCAGCGTGGCGCCGTCCGCGATCGCGCGCTGGACGATCGCGTCCACCTTGTCGCGCTGCTTCTCGCTGATCAGCGGACCCATGTAGGTCTCCGGGTCGGACGGGTCGCCGACCTTCACGGCGGCCAGCATGCCGGTGACCTTCTCGACGACGGCGTCGTGCAGCTCGCGCGGGACGACGAGGCGAGAGGTGATCGCGCAGCCCTGACCGGCGTGGGAGCAGATCGTGAAGGCGGCCATCATCGCGGCCAGGTCGAGGTCCGCGTCGTCCAGGACGACCAGCGCGGACTTGCCGCCCAGCTCCAGGAAGGTCTTCTTCAGCGTGCGGCTCGCGACTTCCATGATCCGCCGGCCGACCGCGGTCGAGCCGGTGAAGGTGATCATGTCGACGTCCGGGTGCGTGGTCAGCACCTCGGAGGCCTCGACGTCCACGGCGGTGATGACGTTCACGACGCCGGCCGGGATGTCGGTCTCGTTGAGGATCAGCTCACCGAGCGCGAGCGCGAGCAGGGGAGTGTCCGGCGCGCCCTTGAGGATCACGGTGCAGCCCGCGGCCAGCGCCGGGGCCAGCTTCGCGAGGGCGAGCTGGGTGGGGTAGTTGTAGGCGACGATCGCGGAGACGACGCCGGCCGGCTCCCGCTCGATCCAGCGCTTGTTCGGCCGGCCGAACGCCTCGGCGACGCCCAGGTCCTGGGTGAAGGAGTATTCCCCGAGGAGATCCGCGTAGTACTTGACCAGGCCGATCGGCGAGCCCAGCGCCGGGCCGTCGGTGATCTGCCGCGGGTGGCCCACCTCGGCGATCGTCAGCTCACGGAACTCTTCCATGTGCTTGACGAGGGCCTCGTGGAGCTGGTTCAGACAACGGACGCGGAACTCCACGTTGGTCGACCAGTCCGTCTCGTCGAACGCGCGCCGGGCGGCCTTGACCGCCGCCGTGACCTGCTCAGGTGTCGCGTCCGCGGCCGTGCCGACGACCGCACCGGTGGCCGGGTTGATCGAGTCGACCGTCCGCTCGGTCTCGACCAGCTGCCCGTCGATCAGTAACCGCTTCACAGCCGCGCTCCTCGTTGATGTCAGTGATCACTACTGGCTCGCCCGGAGCCAGGGTGAGGTTCGTGATGTTCCGCGAGGTGCGCGTGGCGACCTCGGCGAACACCCGCGGTGTTCGCCGCATCGCGCCTGAAGATCCGCACCCCGACCTCTTTTCGCGAACGCGGGCCCAGGGTCGACTGATCGGGATCACGGGCACGGGAAAACCGCACTCGACCCGTTTGCGTCCTGACCGCTCTCGTCGCATTCGTGTCTTAATCCTACTTGCGCCGAATTCGGAGTCAACTGATTGGCCCGGCGGGGCCGGGACGGGCTGCCGGGCCGGAATTGATCAGTCGGCGGATCTTCTGCGGGGCGTCGTCAGGTCCCGCCTGGAGAGCGCCTGGAGAGCGGTGAGCTGCGCTCCACAGCCTGCGCTCCATGAGCGTTCCGCCAGGTCCGGTGGCCCGGCGGTCACCGCCAGGCCCGCTGGCCCGGCGGTGAGCGCGGCGGCGCCGGGGGACCGCCGCTGGGAAATCACCCTGATGTCCGCGGGAATCTCGCTGGCGGGTCCCGGTGTTAGGCGGATCCGGTGGAATACGCCGGCGGCACCCGGGCGGCTGAGCCGTGCGTCAACTTTTCGCGAAAATATTCCCGTATCGCATGTGGGGGCGTGCCGCAAGCGATCAGGCCGCGCGGAAGATATCGCGCCGATTGTCATGACCGGCGCACATCGCCGCGGCTGCCGCGGCCGGAGTTGCTTCTGGCAAGGCTTGCGGATTTTGGTCGCCGGAACGACCAAACTCCTCAACACTTCGAGCGGCGGCTTCGAGCGGCGGCTTCGAGCGGCGGCTTCGAGCGGCGGCGGACGGGGTCCGGCCGGGACCGCCACGTGAGCGGTCCCGGCCGGCGCGGTCGCCGGCGCCGGTCAGTAGGCGCGGGCGACGATGCAGACGAGATCGGCGTCGTCCGTGTCCGCGGACGGCAGCTCGCCATCGGGGGTCTGCAGACACCGGACGGTCACGGACTCCTCGGCAAGCCGTGCCTCACCGTCCTCACCGACCAGCCGCCAGGGCAGCCGCGCGAAGCCGGTCCCGGCCGCCTCGACCGCCTCGGCGAGCGAGGTGACGTCCGCGGTGCGGGCCTCCCGAAGCTCCAGCGCCTGCGCGTAGATGGTTGCCTGCACGTCGTCGAGCAGTGCCGGCACCCGGCTGGCGACCTCGGTGAGCGGCACGGGGTGCTTCTCCCCGGTGTCGCGGCGGGCCAGCGTCACGTTGCCGGCGGCGAGGTCGCGCGGGCCGATCTCGACCCGGACGGGGATGCCCTTGAGCTCGGCGTCGGTGACCCGGCGGCCGAACGACAGCCCCGGCCGGGCATCCAGGCTGACCCGCACGCCGGCCGCGGTGAGCGCTTCGGTGATCTCACGGGCCTTCGCGACCACGGCCTCGTCGTCACGAACCGGCAGCACGATGACCTGGGTCGGCGCCAGTGCGGGCGGGATCCGCAGCCCGTTGTCGTCGCCGTGAGCCATGATCAGCCCACCGATCATCCGGGTCGAGCTGCCCCAGGACGTCGTCCAGGCCAGGTGGCGGCCGCCGTCGGCGCCGAGGAAGTCGATGTCGAAGGCGCGGGCGAAGTTCTGGCCGAGCTCGTGGCTTGTGGCCATCTGCAGCGCCTTGCCGTCGCCCATCATCCCTTCGCAGGTCATCGTGTTCGTGGCGCCCGCGAAGCGCTCCTTGCGGGTCTTGGCGCCGACGAACACCGGCAGCGCGAGCTTCGAGACCATGAAGTCGCGGTACACCTCGAGGGCGATCCGGCGGGCGTAGGCGGCCGCGTCGGCCTCGTCCACGTGCGCGGTGTGGCCCTCCTGCCAGAGGAACTCGCTGGTGCGCAGGAACAGCCGCGGGCGCAGCTCCCACCGGACGACGTTCGCCCACTGGTTCAGCAGCAGCGGGAGATCGCGGTAGCTCTGCGTCCACTTGGCCATGTACTCGCCGATGACCGTCTCGCTCGTCGGGCGGACGACGACCGGCTCTGCCAGTTCCTTGCCTCCGCCGTGGGTGACGACGGCAAGCTCCGGGCTGAACCCCTCGACGTGCTCGGCCTCCCGGCGCAGGTAGCTCTCCGGGATGAACAGGGGGAAGTAGGCGTTCACCGCGCCGGCGGCCTTGATCCGGGCGTCGATGTCGGCCTGCATCCGTTCCCACAGCGCGTAGCCGTACGGCCGGATGACCATGGTGCCGCGGACCGGACCGTTGTCGGCGAGCTCGGCCTTGTCGAGCACGTCCTGGTACCAGCGTGGGAAGTCGGTGGAACGGGGGGTGATAACAGCCACGTCGTCCACGATATTGCGTCGTCCCGGCGGAACGACGGACGCGGCCCGCCCCCCGTGGACGGGCCGGTCCGGGCGGATCAGCGGATCAGCAGATCAGTGGATCAGGGGCTCGGCAGGCCGAGGGATCAGTGGATCGACGGTCAGCGTGCGGCGGCGGTCTCCCCGTGGCCCGGGTGCCGCGGCTCCCGGAAGACGAGCGAGAGATCCACGTCGCCGTGGTGGCTGACGAGTGACGCGGTCGGCGGGACCAGGATCATCGCGCTGGTCAGGTCGGCCGCCGTCGCGCCGGGGGCGAGGATCAGTTCGTGCTCGACGTTTAATCCGGACCGCACCGTGACGACCTCCGCCAGCGACGGCGGCGGGCCACCGGATACGGGTCTGGGTTCCGGCATGAGCTCGCCGGTGTCGACGGTGTTCATCGTGCGGGCTGCCTTCCTGTGGCTGGCGGTCACCGATTTCGGCGGGGCGGCACGCGTGGGGCTCACCAGCGGGGCTGGGGGTTCCGCGGGGGATGCCCTGTGTCGCGGCCGTGCTGCGCTGCTGTGCTGCGCCGTGCAGCGTCGGGTCGCGCTGGGTCGTTGACCACTTGGCGTGTTTCCGGGCGTACCTGAAAACACCTCCCCGACTCAGTGGACGCGACCCGATGACTCTTCGGGCGCGACCCAATGCTGTCAGCTACCGATCTCTTGCTTTGTAGCAAACGATCGCTCGACGAGGAAGGCAAGGGTCTATCTGTGGTCAGAGCTGGACGTCCGGTGACGCAGGACGAAAGTCCCGTTCGGCTGTGTGATCAGACGTCCGATTGATCCGTTCACTACGGGTTGTGGGCGGTGTGCAGCAGATCGTGTCTGGCCGTGGTCTCGTGAACGGGAGGTGGCCGCGGCCCACGAGCTCGGCGTCCCCCGTAGTGAATTCGGTGTCCGCCTGGATGACCTGCCCTCGTCCACGGGGTCGCATCGAAAGTGATTTACATCACAGGATGGGGTGTCCGGTGTGTGCTGGCGGCGAGTTCCGGTGTCGGGTTGGCGCTGTTGCACGGTGTTGCTGGTGCGCGATGTGAGTGTCGGGAAGTCCGGCCGGACGGGTCGCCAAAACACTGAGGGGCCGACGATCGTGGCACCGAGTCATCACCCAACTACCTTTGGTGTCCGCGGTGTGGGTGGCGGCACACCTGGCGGGACGGGCAGTTCGGTACACCGAATGTGTTCCGGTTGGAGTGCGGTTCATGTTCGCCGACGTTCACCGTTCGTTCATCCGGCCTCGCTTCGATTCTCGCCGGCACCCCGAACGGGGGGCGGGACCAGATCGGCGCCGCGAGGCGCGAAGACGAAGGATTGCTCGTGAACCTAGGCAAGCGTCAGGTAGTCGCGGGCCTTGCCGCCGCGGCACTGCTCTCACTCGCCGCGTGTGGCTCGGACGACAACAGCGAGCCGGATACGACGGGCGCTGCTCCGTCCTCGGCGGCCACCACCAGCCCGATCGACTGCGCCACCGGGTCGATCACGGGCGGCGGCTCGTCCGCGCAGAAGAACGCGATGGACGAGTGGGTCAAGGCGTACCAGGACGAGTGCAGCGGCGCCACCATCAACTACCAGTCCTCCAGCTCGGGGACGGGGCGTCAGCAGTTCATCGACAAGCAGGTTGCCTTCGCCGGCTCGGACTCCGCGCTGAAGGACGACCAGAAGACCAAGGCGGACGCGCGCTGCACCGGCGGTGCCGCGGTTGACATCCCGATGGTCGTCGGCCCCATCGCCGTCATCTACAACCTTGACGGTGTCAAGGACCTGCAGCTGAAGCCGGCCACGGTCGCCAAGATCTTCTCGGGCGCGATCACCAAGTGGAACGACCCGGCGATCGCCGCCGACAACAGCGGCGCGAGCCTGCCGGACGCCCCGATCCAGTCGGTGCACCGTTCCGACAGCTCGGGCACCACGGACAACTTCACGAAGTTCCTGAAGGGCGCTGCGTCCGCCGACTGGACCTTCGAGGGTGGCTCCGACTGGAAGGCCCCCGGCGGCCAGGGTGCCAAGGGCAGCGACGGCGTGACCTCCACGGTCAAGTCCACCGCCAACGCGATCGGCTACGTGGAGCTCTCCTACGCGGAGAACGCGGGTCTGTCCACCGCCAAGATCGGTAACGCCGCCGACGAGTTCGTCGCGGTGAGCACCGACGGTGCCTCGCTGGGCATCAGCACCGCCAAGGTTGCCGACGGTGACGACCTCAAGCTCACCTTCGACTACGCCACCGCCACCAAGGGTGCCTACCCGATCTACCTCGCCAGCTACGAGATCGTGTGCACCACTGGCAACGACGCCGCCGCCGCGCCGCTGCTGAAGAGCTTCCTGACCTACACCGCCTCCGAGGACGGTCAGGCCGCCATCGCCGACCTCGGCTACGCGCCGCTGCCGGACAGCATCGCCACGAAGGTGCGCGCCGTCATCGAGAAGATCGCCTGATCAACATCCCGGCGTGACGCTCTAACAGCACATCACTTCCGCGGCCGGGGCCCTGACGCCCCGGCCGCGGAAGCCGTGGTTCTCCGGGCCGTCGTGGGTCCACGGTCGCTGGTCATCGGTTGTCGATCACCGTTTCCAGGCCGTGATTCGTGCGTCGACCCCTGAGGGAGGAAGAGTCGAGGTAGGTAGGGATGACGACGGAGCCGGACAGCCCGGCAGACGCCGGGACGCGGGGGACCGGTTCTCAGACCACCCCGGCCGCGACGGAGCCGAGTGTTCCCGCGCAGCCGACCGCTGAGAAGCCCGACGAGGTGTCCACCGACGTGACACCCGGCGAGGCGGTCAGCGAGACGCCCAGCGAGGCGGTCAGTGAGAGCGAGGCGGTCAGCGAGACCGCCGCGGCCAGCGACAGTACGGCAGCCAGCGTGAGCGCGGCGATCAGCGCGAGCGCGCCGGTCAGCGAGAGCGCGCCGGTCGGCGAGACAAAGGGGGACCTCACCCCCCGCGAGATCTCGCCGGAGTCGGGCGCCAAGCCGAAGATCGGCCTTGCCGACACCCTTTTCAAGAACCTGACCAGGACGGCGGGCATCGGCCTGCTGGTCCTCATCGGGCTGATCGCGCTGTTCCTGGTGCTGAAGGCCTGGGACGCGCTGAGCGCCAACGAGGGCAACTTCTTCACCACCGAGGAATGGTCGGCGAACGACACGCCGCCCGTGTTCGGTGTGGCGGCGCTTCTGTTCGGCACGTTGCTCTCCGCGGTCATCGCGCTCGCCATCGCGATTCCGGTGGCGGTCGGCATCGCTCTGTTCATCACCATCTACGCGCCCCGCAGGATGGCCTCCGCACTCGGCTACGTCGTGGATCTGCTCGCGGCGGTGCCCAGCGTCATCTACGGCCTCTGGGGCCTGCTCGTGCTCGCCCCGCACTTCAACGGGACGCAGATGTGGCTGAACGACTACTTCGGCTGGATCCCGCTGTTCGATGTCGGCGAGGGCTCGGTCGGCCGGTCGGTCTTCCTGGCGAGCGTGGTTCTCGCGATCATGGTTCTTCCCATCATCGCGGCGCTTTCCCGTGAGGTCTTCCTGCAGGTTCCCCTCACCCACCGGGAGGCCGCGCTCGCACTCGGCGCGACCCGCTGGGAGATGATCCGGACTGCGGTCATCCCCTACGGCAAGCCCGGTGTCATCAGCGCCTCCATGCTCGGCCTGGGCCGCGCGATGGGTGAGACGATCGCAGTCGCCCTGGTCCTTCCCTCCACCTTCAACATCTCCTGGAACATCCTGAAGCCGGCGGGCAACACGATCGCGGCGAACGTCGCGAACGGCTTCGGCGAGGCCAACGACATCGGCCGCGGCGCGCTCATCGCGTCCGGTCTCGTGCTGTTTGTCGTCACAATGGTGGTCAACATGATTGCTAGGGCCGTCATCGCGCGGCGTCGCGAGTTCTCGGGCCGAGCGGCATGACGGCCACGACCATGCCGGCCGCCCCGGCCGAGCACCACTCGCTGAACCTGCGTGGGCAGACGCTGCGGACGCCCGTCCTGGGCGCCATCGCGGTCGGCGCGGTGGCCCTCACGGCGCTGCTGTATCTGGTGACATCCATCCACAGCCGGATCCAGTTCGTCCTGATCGTGCTGCTGCTTTTCTCGATCGGCCAGACCGTCGCCTCCGTGCTGGTGGAGGGCAGCCGACACGCCCGGGACCGCCTGGTCACGACGCTGGTCTACGGGTCCTTCCTGCTCGCTCTCATCCCGCTGGTCGCGGTGCTGGTGTCGGTCATCGAGCGCGGTGCCAAGCGCCTCGACCTGGATTTCCTGACGCACTCGATGCGCGGCATCGGTGCGCGGGACGCCGGTGGCGGTATCTACCACGCAATCATCGGGACGCTGGAGCAGGTCGCGCTGGCCAGCCTCATGGCGGTGCCCTTCGGCCTGCTCGTCGCCGTCTACCTCGTCGAGTACGGAACGGGTCGGGTCAGCCGGGCGATCAGCTTCTTCGTCGACGTGCTGACGGGTCTCCCGTCGATCATCGCCGGTCTGTTCGTTCTCGGTTTCTGGATTCTGGCGCTCGGCCAGCCGTTCACCGGTTTCGCCGGCTCGCTCGCCCTCACGATCCTGATGGTTCCGGTGGTCGTGCGCTCGGCCGAGGAAATGCTGAAACTCGTGCCGGACGAACTGCGGGAGGCCAGCTACGCGCTCGGTGTGGCCCGCTGGCGGACGATTCTCAAGATCGTGGTTCCGACCGCGCTGCCCGGAATCGTGACCGGTGTGATGCTGGCGGTCGCTCGTGTCGCCGGTGAGACGGCTCCGCTGCTCCTCACGGTGTTCGGTGACAACTCGATCAACATGAACCCGTTCGACGGTGAGCAGTCGGCTCTGCCGCTGTACATCTACTCGCAGGCAGGGCAGCCCCAGCAGGTCGCCATCGACCGGGCCTGGGCCGCGGCACTCACTCTGATCATCATCATCATGCTGCTCAATCTGATCGCTCGGTTCGTGGCGAGCCGCGCGAAGGTCAAGTAGCCCCTGATGGCCGTCGTCACCCGCCCGGGGAACCCGGTGCCCGCCGCACTGCCGAAGAACCCGTCGAGAGCAACGAACCGACCGACCGCACAACCAGCTGAGTCGAGGTAGCAATGGCCACCCGTATCGAGATCTCGGGCCTGACCGCCTACTACGGGAAGTTCAAGGCCGTAGCGGATGTGAACCTGACGATCGAACCGAAGAGCGTCACGGCCTTCATCGGGCCGTCCGGGTGCGGGAAGTCGACCGTTCTGCGGACGCTGAACCGTATGCACGAGGTCCTTCCCGGTGCCCGGGTGGAGGGCCAGGTGCTCCTGGACGGCGAGGACCTCTACGGTCCCGGCGTCGACCCGGTCAACGTGCGCCGCAACGTCGGAATGGTCTTCCAGCGTCCCAACCCGTTCCCGACGATGTCGATCTACGAGAACGTCATCGCGGGCCTGAAGCTCAACGGCGTGCGCAAGAAGTCGCTGCTCGACGAGCGGGTCGAGGAGTCGCTGAAGGGCGCGAACCTGTGGGACGAGGTCAAGGACCGCCTCAACCGGCCCGGCGCGGGCCTCTCCGGCGGCCAGCAGCAGCGGCTGTGCATCGCCCGTGCCATCGCGGTCGAACCGCAGGTGCTGCTGATGGACGAGCCCTGCTCGGCGCTTGACCCGATCTCCACGCTGGCGATCGAGGACCTCATCCAGAAGCTCCGGTCCAGCTACACCATCGTCATCGTCACCCACAACATGCAGCAGGCATCCCGGGTGAGCGAGACGACCGCGTTCTTCTCCCTGGAGAAGACGGGGGACCCGGGTCGGCTCGTGGAGTACTCGACCACGTCGCAGATCTTCAGCAACCCGAAGGAGAAGCGGACCGAGGACTACATCTCCGGGCGGTTCGGCTGAGGCCCTCCGGGGTTCCCGGATCTGCGGAAGCACAGGCGGCGGCCGGCTCCCTGGGGGCCGGCGCGCCGATCCTGGCGGAGCCCGATCCCGGCCGCCGTCCGCTGCTGCTCATCGCGGACAACGAGGCGGACGACGAACTGCTGCCCGCGCTGCGGGACCAGGGGATCGAGGTCGCCGTCGTCGCGGACGGGGCGCTGGCGCTGGTGGAGATCGGGCGCCTCGCACCGTCCGCGGTGCTTCTCACCGCGAACCTTCCGGTTGTCGATGGGGTGACCGTGGTCCGGACGGTCCGCTCCGCGCAGGCCCGCACCACCACGCCGATCCTGTTCGCGGTCGGCCCGGATGAGCGTGAGCAGGCGGCGGCCGCCCTCGAGGCCGGGGCGACGGTCTGCCTGGGCAAGCCCTTCCGGATCCACGAGGTTCTCGCCATGGTCGGCGCCGTGGGCGGGCCGGCCGGCCTGGGCGCGGCAACGACCATGGCCGCCGGCACCGGCGGCGGGGCTGGGACTGGGGCGGGGGCGGCCGTACCGGCCCAGACCGGGCCCGTAACCGGACCCGTCCCGTCCGCCGTCGAGCGTTCCGAGGTGCTGCGCTCCGGCCCGGTCGTGCTGGACGTCGACGCACACGAGGTGACCGTCGACGGCCGCACCGTGCACATGCCGCCGCGGGAGTTCCGGCTGCTGCGGCTGCTGCTCGGGCACGCCGGCCGGGTGGTCACCCGGGAGATGCTGCTCACCGAGGTCTGGGGATCGCCCGACACCGACCCCAACACGCTGGCCGTGCATGTCCGCAGACTGCGCCGCAGGCTGGGAGATCAGAGCGCCCCCGAGCCGCCGGCAGGGCCGTCCGCCGGCCGGTCGACCGGACGAGTGCTCGGCGAGACCCGGCCGCCGTTGATCGAGAGCATCCGCGGCATCGGCTACCGCTTCCGCGCCCACCCCAGCTGAGAGCTCCGGAGCCGGAGAATTCCGGAGCGGTGGATTTTCGGAGCCGGAGAATTTCGGGGCGCGCAGCGCCGGCTCAGGTCGGAAGTGCGTAGACGCCTGGCCCGCACCGCACGACGAGACCGTCGGCGAGCAGGCCGGCGAGGGCCCGGCCACGCTGGACGGGCTCGTCCCACACCTGGTCGAGCAGCTCCTGCTCGACGGGTCCGGTGGCGTCGCGGAGCACTGCCAGCAGCCGTCCGCGGACCTGCCGATCTGTGCCGGCGTACCCCTGCGGACGCCGTGCCGGGGCGTCGGAGGGCGGGCTGCCGGCGGCCAGCCACCCGCAGCGCTCCTGCACGGGGCACGCCGGGCAGCGGGGCGCCCGCGCGACGCAGACCAGCGCACCCAGCTCCATGAACGCCGCGCTGGCCCGGGCCGCGGTCTCCGGATCCGCCGGCAGCAGGTCGGCGACCAGCTCCAGGTCCCGCCGGGACACCGCCGTCGGGCCGGCGGCGGTGCCCTCCACCGCCCGGGCGACGAACCGCCGGACGTTGACGTCGATCACCGCGTGGCGCTGCCGGAAGGCGAACGCGGCGACGGCCCGCGCGGTGTAGGTGCCGACGCCGGGCAGGGCCAGCAGGTCATCCAGCTGGTCGGGAACCGCACCGCCGTGCCGCTCGACGATGGCACCCGCCGCCTGATGCAGCCGCAGCGCGCGGCGCGGGTAGCCGAGGCGCCCCCATTCCCGCACGGCCTCGCCGGATGGTTCGGCGGCGAGCCCGGCGGGGGTGGGCCACCGCCGCAGCCAGGTCTCCCAGACCGGCAGGACCCGGTGCACAGGGGTCTGCTGCAGCATGATCTCGCTGACGAGCACCCCCCACGGACCCGCCTCCGGGTGGCGCCACGGCAGGTCCCGGGCGTGGGCGCCGAACCAGTCCACGACGAGGTCCGCGAGCGCGGGGTTCGCGGGCGACTGGCCGGTGCCCGGTGGGGCCGCACCCGCGGTCATTGGCGTCGTTGTCGTCATCGACGCCATCGTGCCATTCCCGCCGCCGGGGCCTGGCCGCGGCCGGGGGCCTGATCAGGCGCCGGCGCGGGCCACCAGGTCGAGGGCCACGTCGACGATCATGTCCTCCTGGCCGCCGACCATCCCGCGCCGGCCGACCTCGGCGAGGATCGTGCGGGTGTCCAGGCCGTAGCGGGTGGCTGCGGCCTCGGCGTGGCGCAGGAACGAGGAGTACACCCCGGCGTAGCCGAGGGTGAGGGTCTCCCGGTCGACCCGCACCGGGCGGTCCTGCAACGGGCGGACCACGTCGTCCGCGGCGTCCATCAGACCGAACAGCTCGCAGCCGTGCTTCCAGCCCATCAGGTCGGCGACCGCGATGAACGCCTCCAGCGGGCAGTTGCCGGCACCGGCGCCCTGGCCGGCGAGCGAGGCGTCCACCCGGGTGGCGCCGTTCTCGACGGCGACGACGGTGTTCGCCACGCCCAGCCCCAGGTTGTGGTGGGCGTGGATGCCGGTCTCGGTCGCCGGGTCGAGCACGTCGGCGTAGGCGCGGAAGCGGTCCCGCACGTCGTCCATGGTGAGCCGGCCGCCGGAGTCGGTGACGTAGACGCAGTGCGCCCCGTAGGACTCCATCAGCTTCGCCTGCCGCGCCAGTTCGGCGGGGGCGGCCAGATGGCTCATCATCAGGAAGCCGGCGACGTCCATGCCCAGGTCACGGGCGGCGCTGATGTGCTGGGCGGAGATGTCGGCCTCGGTGCAGTGGGTGGCCACCCGCACCGACCGGATGCCCAGTGCGTGCGCCTGGCGCAGGTCGCGCACGGTGCCGATCCCGGGCAGCAGCAGGGTGGTCGGGATCGCGTCGGTGACGCTGGCCGCGACCGCCTCGATCCACTCCCAGTCGGTGTGCGCGCCGATGCCGTAGTTGATGCTCGATCCGGCGAGCCCGTCGCCGTGCGCCACCTCGATCGCGCGGACACCGGAGGCGTCCAGCGCGGCGGCGATCGTCCGCGCGGTCTGAACGCTGTAGCGATGGCGAACGGCGTGCATGCCATCACGTAGGGTGACGTCCTGAATGTACAGTTCGGGGACGAACGGCGCGGCGGGGTGTTCCGGCGACGTGTCCGGGACGGTGGACGTCCCCGCGGACGTCCCCGCGGAAAGGGTGGTCATCGGGCGGTCGCTCCTTCCCGCCGGGCGAGGGTCCGCGCCAGGCGCTCCCCGGCGCGCAGCGCGGCCGAGGTCATGATGTCGAGGTTGCCGGCATAGGCGGGCAGGTAGTGCGCGGCCCCGGTGACCTCCAGGAACACCGTGACCTTGGCGGGTTCGGACCCGTCCGGCGCGAGCTGGCGCAGCGGGTCGTCCGCCGACACCTGCTCGATCTGCACCTGCTGCTTGAGCCGGTAGCCCGGGACGTACTCCCGCACCCGGTCGACCATCCGGGTCACCGAGGCGACGACGGCGTCCTGGGTGGCCTGGTCACCGGTGCCGATCAGGCAGTACACGGTGTCGCGCATGACCAGCGGCGGCTCGGCCGGGTTCAGCACGATGATGGCCTTGCCGCGGGCGGCACCGCCGACCTTCTCGATGGCGCTGGCCGTGGTCTCGGTGAACTCGTCGATGTTCGCCCGGGTGCCCGGCCCGGCCGACTTCGACGCGATGGACGCGACGATCTCGGCGTAGGCCACCGGGGTGACGGCGCCCACGGCCGCGACGATCGGGATCGTCGCCTGCCCGCCGCAGGTCACCATGTTGATGTTGGGGGCGTCCAGGTGGGCGTCCAGGTTGACCGGGGGCACCACGTACGGCCCGATCGCGGCCGGGGTCAGGTCGATGACCCGGCGGCCGCGGGCACGCAGCAGCTCGTCGTTGCGGGCGTGCGCGCCGGCGGACGTGGCGTCGAAGACGATCTCGATGTCGTCGAACTCCGGCATCCGCAGCAGCCCGTCGATGCCCTCGTGGGTGGTCGCGACCCTGAGCCGGCGGGCGCGGGCCAGCCCGTCGGATTCGGCGTCGATGCCGACCATCGCGGCGATCTCCAGAACCTCGGAGGTGCGGAGGATCTTGATCATCAGGTCGGTGCCGATGTTCCCCGAGCCGATGACGGCGACCTTCGTCTTTCCGGTTCCGCTGGTGGCGGTGGCCAAGGCAGTCCTTCCGGTGGGAAGAGGCGCGGGAGCGCGGACGCGGCCCACACCCGGGTTGATCGGTGAGATGGCGCGGGCACCGGGCACCGGGCACCGGGCATCAGGCTCCGGCAGCGGGCATCAGGCTCCGGATGCCGCGGTCAGGCCGCGAAGGCGACCCGGACCGAGCCGAGGCCGCTGATCGTGGTCTCGAAGGCGGACCCGGGGGTGACGGGAACCATCGGGCCGAGGGCGCCGGTGAGCACGATGTCGCCGGCCCGCAGCGGGATGCCCATCGTGTGCAGGGCGTCCGCGAGCCAGACCGCGGCGTTCAGCGGACCGCCGAGGCAGTCGGCCCCGCAGCCCCGGGACACCTCCTCGCCCCCTGCGCGCAGCGTCATCGTGACCTCACGCAGGTCGACGTCGGCGAGCCGGACCGGCCGGCCGCCCAGGACGTACAGCGCGCTGGACGCGTTGTCCGCGACGGTGTCGACGATGGTGATGTCCCAGCCGGTGATCCTGCTGTCGACGATCTCCAGCGCGGGCAGCGCGTAGTCGCAGGCACCGATGAGGTCGGCGACGGTGTGCGGCCCGGCGGGCAGATCCCGGCCCAGGACGAGGGCGACCTCGGCCTCGACCTTCGGCTGCAGCAGCCGCCCGGCCGGCACCTCGCCACCGTCGGGCACCGCCATGTCCGCCAGCAGCGCACCGAAGTCGGGCTGGTTCACGCCGAGCTGGCGCTGCACCGCGGGCGACGTGAGGCCGATCTTGCGGCCGACCAGGCGACGGCCGGCGGCCAGCGCGGCGTCGACGTTGTGCTGCGCGACGGCGTAGGCGGTGGCGATGTCGCCGGCGGGCAGCAGTGAGCGCACCGGAGGACACGGCTGCCTGCTGCGCTCGGCCTCGGCGAGGAGCGCGGCGACCCGTGTCACCGCGCTGTCGGCCGCGTCCGCGGTGTCGGCGGTGTCGGCGCGCTTCGGGGCGGTGTCGCCCCAGGTGGCGGCGGTGGCAGCCGCGGCGGCGATGGTGCCGTTCGAGCCGGTCATTGGTTCTCCTCACGCGTCGGTGCGGTGCCTCCGGTATAGACGTCCGTTGTGATCGTCAGCAACACTGGATTCCGTGACACGGAACAGCGCTGACGGTGGCATGCTGCAGAAGGCCATGTGGATCCTGGAGGCCTTCCGCCCGAGCGGAGGACCGTTCCGTCTGGCGGAACTCGTTGAGCGCTCGGGGCTGACGAAGACAACGGTGCACCGGCTCAGTGCGGAGCTGGTCGAGATCGGTCTGCTCGAACGGGTCGCCGCGGGCTATCGGCTCGGCCCCAAGCTCTTCGAGCTCGGCGCGATCGTCCCGCCGCGCCGGGATCTGCGGGACGCCGCCCGCCCCTTCATGCAGGATCTCTTCGAAGCCACCCGGGAGACCGTGCACCTCGCGGCGCGGGACGGCCTCGACGCGGTCTACGTGGAGAAGATCCACGGCCGGGATCGCCGTGAGATGCCCTCACAGGTCGGCGGTGCGCTGCCGCTGACCTGCACCGGAGTCGGCAAGGCCCTGCTGGCGTTCGGCGGCGAGGAGCTGCTGGCCGAGGTGCTCTCCCGGCCGCTGCGGGTGCTGACCCCCAGCTCCCTGCGCGACCCGGACCGGCTGCGGATCGAGATCGAGCAGGTGCAGATCGCCGGGATCGCCTACGAGCAGCAGGAGTCCATGCCGGGCCTGAGCTGCGTCGCCGTCCCGGTGCTGGTCGACGGTGCGGCGGTCGCGGCACTCTCGGTCTCGGTTCCCGTCGCGAGGTTCCGCCCGTCCCGGCTGGCGCCCGCGCTGCGCGCCGCCAGCTTCGGCGTCGCCCGGGCACTGGCGTCCTGAAATCATCGACACGCTGCTCGGCCTGGCCGCATGCCTGCCTGATCGGCCTGTACCCGAGGTCATGAGAGTGGGAGGAGGATGCGTTGATGCGCACGGTGACCGTTGAGGCGGCGACCGGTGGCCGGCCCGACGGGCCGAATCGGCTGGCCGGAACGACCGGGGCCGGTGGGCCGGAGCTGCGGGCCGCGCTGCGCCGCGCCGGCGTCGGCGATCTCGACGACAGCTCGCTGACCAGGTCGCTGTACTCGTCCGACGCGTCCCTCTACCGGGTCGAGCCGCGGGTCGTCGTCCACCCGCGCGACGCCGGCGAGGTACTGGCCGTTCTCGACGTCGCCCGCGGCCTGTCCGTCCCGGTGACCTCCCGCGGGGCGGGCACGTCGCTGGCCGGCAACGCCGTGGGCAGCGGCATCATCCTCGACTTCTACCGGCATATGAACCAGCTGCTCGACGTCGACCCGGAGGCTGGCATCGCGACCGTCGAGCCGGGCATCGTGCAGGCGGCGCTGCAGCGGGCGGTGATCCCGGCCGGTTGGCGGTTCGGCCCGGACCCGTCGACGCACAACCGGTGCACGATCGGCGGGATGATCGGCAACAACGCCTGCGGCTCCCGGGCGCTGGGCTACGGCCGGACCGCGGACAACGTGCTGGGCCTCGACTTCCTCACCGGTGCTGGGGAGCGCTTCACCTGCGGCGGCCTCGCGACCCCGGGCATGACCGCGACCTTGGGTGCGCCGGGTGCGCCGGGTGCGTCGGCCTTGCCGGGTGCGCCTGGTTCATCCGGTGTGTCGGGCGAGCCGCGGCTCGTCGGCGAACTGCGCGAGCTCATCGGCGAGTCGCTCGCCGTGGTGCGCACCGAGCTGGGCCGGTTCGGCCGGCAGGTGTCCGGCTACTCGCTGGAGCACCTGCTGCCGGAACGGCACTTCGACCTCGCCCGTGCCCTGGTGGGCAGCGAGGGCACGCTCGGGATCGTGCTCGCGGCGCAGCTGCGGCTGGTCCGCGACCCGGCGCACCGCATCCTGGTGGCGCTGGGCTACCCGGACATGCCGACCGCCGCCGACGCCGTGCCGGCCATCCTCCCGTTCGGGCCGGTGGCCTGCGAGGGGCTGGACGTCAGCATCGTCGACGTGGTCCGCCGCGGCCGCGGGGCGTCGAGCGTCCCGCCGCTGCCGCGCGGTGACGGCTGGCTGTTCGTCGAGCTGGCGGGCGACGATCCCGGCGCGCTGGGGGAGACGGCTCGTGCGCTGGCCGCCGAGGCCGGCGCGCTGGAACATCGGATGATCACCGACGCCGCGCAGATGGCCCGGCTCTGGCGTATCCGGGAGGACGGGTCCGGCCTGGTGGCCCGGACCGCCGACGGAACGCCCGCGCACGCCGGGTGGGAGGACGCCGCGGTCCCGCCGGAGCGCCTCGGCGGCTACCTGCGCGAGTTCCGCGCGCTGCTCACCGACCACGGGCTGACCGGGGTGCCCTACGGCCACTTCGGTGACGGCTGCGTGCACATCCGCATCGACTTCCCGTTCGACCGGTCCGACGGCCGGGCCCGGTTCCGCGAGTTCCTCTTCGCCGCGGCCCGGCTGGCCGCGGCGCACGGCGGCTCGATGTCCGGCGAGCACGGCGACGGCCGGGCCCGCGGCGAGCTGCTGCCGCTCATGTACTCGCCGGCGGCGATCGAGCTGTTCGGCCGGGTCAAGGCGCTGTTCGACCCGGACAACCTGCTCAACCCCGGGGTCATCGTCGATCCGGCACCGGTCGACGCCGACATCCGCGTCGCCGCCGCCAAACCGCGCCGTCACGGGCTCGCGCTCACCTACCACGACGACCGCGGCGACCTGTCCATGGCCGTGCACCGCTGCACCGGGGTGGGCCGCTGCATCGCCGGGCCCGCCGGAGCCGGCAACGTCATGTGCCCGTCCTACCTCGCCACCCGGGAGGAGAAGGACTCCACCCGGGGGCGCGCCCGTGTGCTGCAGGACGCGGTGGCCGGGAACCTCGGGCCGGCGGGGCTGGCCGCGCCGGAGGTGCACGAGGCACTCGACCTCTGCCTGTCCTGCAAGGGCTGCGCCTCCGACTGCCCGACCGGCGTCGACATGGCCTCCTACAAGGCGGAGGCGCTGTACCAGAAGTACCGCCACCGGCTGCGGCCCCGCGCGCACTACCTGCTCGGCTGGCTGCCGCGCTGGCTGCGGCTGGCGGCTGCGGTGCCGGGCGCGGCAGGCGTGCTGAACACGGTGGCGGGCTGGGGCTGGGCACGCCCGCTGGTTGCCTGGCTGGTCGGCGTCGACCGGCGCCGCGAGCTGCCGCGGCTGGCGACACGCACCTTCCGGTCGTCCGTCCGGTCGTCCGTCCGGCGAACCCCGCCGGCTCCGCCAGCCCGAACGGATGCCGGCGAAGCCGGCCGGCTGGGCGAGGTCGTGCTCTTCGCGGACACGTTCTCCAACCACTTCAGCCCACCAGCCGCGCACGCCGCCGTCGAGGTGCTGGAACGCGCCGGCTGGGCGGTGCGGCTGCCGGAGCGGCAGGTCTGCTGCGGTCTCACCTGGTTCTCGACCGGGCAGCTGCCCGGTGCGCGCCGGCAGATGGCGCGCACCGTCGCCGAGCTGCTGCCGCATGTCCGCGCCGGCCGGCTGGTCGTCGGCGTCGAGCCGAGCTGCACGGCGGCGCTGCGGACGGACGCCGTCGAGCTGCTGGCCACGCCCGAGGCACGGGAGGTGGCGGACGCCGTCCGCACCCTGGCCGAGCTGCTGGAGTCGACGCCGGACTACCGGCCACCGTCGCTCGCGTCGATGGGACCGCTGATCGCGCAGCCACACTGCCACCACCACGCGGTCCTGGGCTGGTCGCCCGACGCACGGCTGCTGGCCGACGCCGGGGCCGACGTCCAGCAGCTGGGCGGCTGCTGCGGCCTGGCGGGCAACTTCGGGGTCGAGCGTGGGCACCACGACATCTCGGTGCAGGTGGCCGAGCAGCAGCTGCTGCCGGCTGTCCGCGCGAAACCCGAGGCCACGGTCCTGGCGGACGGCTTCTCCTGCCGGACCCAGCTGGATTCGCTGACCGGGCGTCATGGTGTGCACCTGGCCGAGCTGCTGGTCGCTGCGCTGCGGGCCGACGACGGGACCGGGCCGGCCTGACCTCCTGATGTATCCGCCGGCACGAGACGCCCTTGATGCTGTTGACCAGCTTCGACAGGCGACCTTCGACAGGCGACCTTCGGCGGGCGGGGCACCACCGGCAGGCGGACGTGGTCACGTTCGCCGTTGAACCCAACCAGCTCCACATCGAAGTCGACACGGAGCGCCCGCATGATTTCTTTCAGGCAGGTCAGGCGCTGGTCGTCGAGCACCCGTTGCCGGTACCTGGTGACGAAGGCCAGGTGGGTGTGGCGCTAGACGCGGTGTGCCAGTGCGAATATCAGGATCAGAGGCTGGGGATCACGGGTGGGTCGTGCTCGTGCGGCTCGGGTACAGCTTCCGTCTGTACCCGAGTGCCGGTCAGTGGGCCGCGTTGGCGAAGGTGCTCGGGTGCGCGCGGGTGCCGTGCCCTTCAGAGCGGAGAGGATGTCGATACCGCCCGATCAAGGCCGGTTCATCATCGCTGGCTTTGCCGTGACGATCGCGCTGCCGACCACACAGCGGATCACATCGAAATTCAGGGCAATGGATTCCCGCGTCGCGAGAACAATGTTTCCGGAGAAGAATGATTCCGGAAACATTGCGACGACAATTATCCGGCCTGCGGGCTGCTGTGTGGCCCGGCCGGCCGGAGAAGAAGCCGGCCGGCCGGGCTACACGTAGCGTTCGAGGATGCTCGACTCGGCAAGCCTGGACAGGCCCTCGCGGACGGCCCGGGCCCTCGCCTCGCCGACGCCCTCCACCGCCTGCAGGTCGTCCACCCCGGCGGCCAGCAGCTTCTGCAGGGTTCCGAAGTGGTCGACGAGCCGGTCGACCACCATCCGGGGCAGCCGCGGCACCTTGGCCAGCATCCGGTAGCCACGGGGGCTGATCTGGCGGTCGAGGATGTCCGCTCCGCCGGAGAAGCCGATCACCCGGGCGATGACGGTGAGGTCCAGCAGGTCGGTCGGGGACATGGCCGACAGCTCCGCCAGGACCTGCGCCGCCGTGCCCGCACGTGAGCCGACCGGCAGGTAGTCGCGGACGGTCAGCTCACGTTCCGTCTCGACGCCGGCCATCAGCTCCTCGAGCTGCAACGACAGCAGCCGGCCGTCGGTACCGAGCTCGACGACGTAGCTTTCGATCTCGTCGGCGATCCGGCGCACCATCTCCAGCCGCTGGCTCACCGAGATGGCGTCGCGGACGGTGACGAGATCCTCGATCTCCAGTGCCGAGAGGGTGCCTGCCACCTCATCGAGTCGCAGTTTGTAACGCTCAAGTGTGGCCAGCGCCTGGTTGGCGCGGGAGAGGATCGCCGCCGCCCCGTCGAGCACATAGCGGCGGCCCACCACATAGAGGGCGATGATGTGCATCGACTGGCTGACGGAGATCACCGGGAGGCCGGTCTGCTTGGCGACCCGCTCCGCGGTGCGGTGCCGGGTGCCGGACTCCTCGGTGGGGACCGTCGGATCGGGAACCAGGTGCACCGCGGCCCGCACGATGCGGGTGAGATCGGACGAGAGCACGATCGCGCCGTCCATCTTCGCCAGCTCGCGCAGGCGGGTGGCGGAGAACACCACGTCCAACTCGAACCCGCCGGTGCACAGGCCCTCCACGACCTTGTCGTGGCCGAGCACGATCAGTGCTCCGGTATGACCACGCAGGATGCGCTCAAGACCATCACGGAACGGAGTTCCGGGCGCGACCGCAGCGAGTGTCGCCCGGAAGATGTCATCCCCGGGTGCTCCTGCCATCAGGCTCCCTCGTTGTTCTTCGACGTCCTGACCGTCGAACGCCCCCGTCGTGTCGTGCTCGTCACCAGCGATGGTATCGGTAGGCCTCGTGTGGATGAGCGCAGCCACGGCGCCATCTCACCATATCCGGCAATTGCAAATCATGTTCATTCGTCGTACATGTGAGCAATGGCCGCGATAAGGTCCGGCACTTCCTGCACGGACAACCCGTCCGGCGGATCACCGCAACCGGCCGGGACGAGCGCGCGCCGGAAGCCCAGCCTGGCCGCCGCGGCCAGGCGCTGACGGACCGCGCCCACCGCCCGGACCTCGCCCGCCAGCCCCACCTCGCCGATCGCGACCAGATCGCCCGGCAACGGACGGTCCCGCGCCGCGCTCACGGTGGCCAGCGCGACCGCCAGGTCCGCGGCGGGCTCCGCGAGCCGGACACCTCCGACAGTCGCGGTGTAGACGTCCGCACGCCCGAACCGGACCCGCGCCCGCCGCTCCACCACGGCGAGGATCATCGCCACCCGCGCCGCGTCCAGCCCGGAGACCGCGCGCCGCGGGACCTGTGCCGACGCCTCGGCGACCAGCGCCTGCACCTCGGCGACCAGCGGCCGGCGGCCCTCCACGGTCACGGTGACGCAGGTGCCGGGCACGGAGGTCGGCCCCGCACCGCCCGAGCGGGACAGGAACAGTCCGCTGGGATCGGCGACCTCACGGATGCCGGAGTCATGCATCTCGAAGCAGCCGACCTCGTCCGCGGGGCCGTACCGGTTCTTGCCCGCGCGCACGAGACGGAGGGTGGAGTGCCGCTCGCCCTCGAAGTGCAGGACGACATCCACCAGGTGCTCCAGCAGCCGCGGACCGGCGACCGCGCCCTCCTTGGTGACATGGCCGACGAGCACGGTCGCCAGCCCCAGGGCCTTCGCGGTGCGGATCAGGGCCCCGGTGACCTCACGCACCTGGGTCACCCCGCCGGCGGAGCCGTCGAAGCTCGCCGACGAGATCGTCTGGACCGAGTCGACGACGAGCAGGGCGGGCTGGACCTCCTCGACGTGCGTCAGCACCGCACCGAGATCGGTCTCCGCGGCCAGCCAAAGATCCGAATGCAGCGCGCCGGTGCGGCCGGCCCGCAGCCGGACCTGGGCGGCGGACTCCTCACCGGTGATGACCAGTGCACGGGACCCCGCCGCGGCACTGCGCGCGGCGACCTCCAGCAGCAGGGTGGACTTGCCCACGCCAGGCTCGCCGGCGAGCAGGATCACCGCGCCGGGGACGAGCCCGCCACCCAGCACCCGGTCGAGCTCGCCGATGCCGGTGGGGCGCCTGCGGGCAGCCGTCACGTCGACGGCCGTGACGGGCGTGGCCGGGGCTGTCACCGGCGCGGCCGCGCCCAGCCGGGTCGAACCGCCCAGCCCGCCCATCGGCGCACCGGGCTTTCGCGGGGCGGGCGCCTGTGCCTCCAGCGTGCCCCAGGCCTGGCAACGCGGGCAGCGGCCGGCCCATCGGACCGCCTCGGCCTCGCACGCGGAACAGCGGAAGCCCCCGGCGGGATTGCGGGAGCTCGTGCCGTTCCGGGACGATGCCCGCCCGAGACCACCAGCCGGGCGCCCCGTGGGACCAACAGAGGACATGACGGTCACGGTAGCCGCCAGGTCCGACAGCCCGAGTCGGACGGCCGTCGGACAGCCCCTGCGCTGCCCTTTCGCTCCGCCGCCCCGCCGCCCTACCGCCCTACCTCAGCACCTGAAGGGCCAAGGGCGAAGATCGGAGGATCTCCGTCGTTCCGGCGACCACAATCCTCAGGTCTTGCCCATCAGCAACGCCGGCGACGGCGCCAACTCGAAGCCGTGGTCCGAAGAGTGGAGGATTCTGGTCGTACCAGCGACCGAAATCCTCCACTCTCGCGCGGAAGCAACGCAGGGCACCGTTCCGACAGCCCGGTTCGAACTGACCCCGGGCCGGGTTGGACGGATCAGTAGATCAGGGGGTCGGAGTCGCCTCGGTGCTCGCCGGTGCGGAGGCCGCGGCGGACGTGGCCCCGGTGGCGGGCAGCTCGGTCGAGGTCGCCCCGGCGGACGCCGTCGCCGCGGTGGTCTGCCCGGCGGTGGCCTGCGTGGCAGGCGCGGTCGCCGCGGCCGAGGCGCCGGGGGCCGGCTTCTCGACCGGAACATCGAGCGTGACGCTGCCCGACTTGGCGAACGTGAACGTCACCGGGATCTCGTCGCCGACCACCAGATCCTCGGTGAGGCCGGTCAGCGTCGGCGCGGACCCGTTGGCGATGTAGATGTTGCCGCCGCCGGGTCGAATGATCGACGGGGACGGTGCGGTACCGCCACTCGCGGACGGAGAGGACACATTGATGAGGCTGTCGTCCTCGGCGCCTCCGTTGAACACCGCGGAGATGATCTGCGCGCTGTCGCCCTTGTCCGCGGGGCCTGCCACGTACACGTTCCGCAGGGTGACGGAGCCGACGGCCCCGCTCACCGAGTTGGTCGTGGTGCGGGCGGCGTTGGTGAGTGCGTCCGTCCCGGAGGCGCACCCACTGAGGGCGGACGCGGCGATGGCTGCCGCGGCGAGAGATGACGTGACGATGGCCCGTCGACGCGCACGGCTGCGGAGACCAACGGTTACGTCGGCCCCGGCCGTGGTGTGCAGCGGACCACTGGTGTCGGTGGCTTCGGCGGGCGACGTCCCCTCGAAGGTGGACATCGCGGAACGAGCACCCAGACGGCGGCTCACGGCTCGGTGGCTCCTCCTGCGCAGGGACCGGCGCGCCTTGCGCGTCGGTGCCGAACGGTCGTGACCGGTCAGGTGGCCGTTGCGGGGATTCGCAGCGGCCGGTGCGCGCCGGTGTGGCCGCGGACACATCCGACCAGCGGAAAGTCCATGGCACACCGGAAGCGCACCCGTGCCACCCGCGAGACCCAGGCCGGGCCGCGGGTGCGGGGCTAACACTAGCCACCTCGGCCCGCTATGTGCGGCCCCAGCGTGTTGGGCGCGACTTCACGGACCTATCGGACGGCTTACGGCGGGCCCGAACGGCCCGTGCCGGACCGGCGTAGGCCCGGACCGGCCGACGCCGAGCGGTGTGAGCCGTCGGGAACCCGCGGCTGTGGCCCGGATGACTGCTGTCCAGCTGCTGTCCGCCCGGCCCGCGGGTGGAGCTGACCAGCCCGCGGGCTGACCTGGCCGGCGGGTGGAACTGGCGGAAGGGCTGCCGGCCGTGGGGGGTGGGCGATCGAGAGCATTTCGTTTCCGGCCCGTCCGGTGCAAGCCGATGCGGATGTCGTGGTCCGGCGGCCGCATGATCTGGCTCGCTTCGCCGGGCCAAGGTGGGACGTCGGACGGGGGTGCTCAGGCGGGCCTGGCACTCGAGGGGGAGGCCGGCCGGCCCCCGCCGGTCCGGTTGGAAAAGGCAGCAATGCCCAGGGATTGCAGGCCCTTGGTCACCCCACGGCGAGGGCCGCCGGCGTCCGCGATCAACGCTGTCGTCGCGCCTTCTGTGGTCCGTCGTGTACCCCGCTGGCCGGTGCCGGAGAGTGCTGGGAGGCCGCGGCTGCGGGGCCGGACCTTCGTGCCCTGCTGGGCCGGTGCGACGCCGGCCGGGCGGTCCATGACGCTTCCCGGAGGTACGCGGTGGACGGAGCCCGCGGAGCGGGCGGGCCGGGCGATCCATGGTCGACACGCCCGGCGGCGTGGGCGGCTCGCGCGGGGCCGACGGCGGGTCGAGCGCGACCGTTCGGCAGCCGGCGGTAGTGTCACGACGCCCTTGATACCAACAACCGGACAACTTCCGCCGCATCACCATCTGTTTCGCTCGGCTGGACACCTCGCCCGCTTGATAGGCCCCGACCTGCGCGGATCCGGTCGGCCTGCGCGCCGGCCCGGTCGCGTGCAGTACCTGTCCGTCTCGGAGGGTGGCCGGAACACGACGATCGCGCTGTTCCCCGCCCTCGCCTGCAGCGCGCGTCTGACCTGCGGCGATGCGTGCGTGTTACGCTGGTAGAGGCGGAAGGGGCACGTGACACATGGCGTTCCAAGTCGGCGAGACCGTTGTTTACCCGCATCATGGTGCTGCTCTGATTGATGCGATTGAAACGCGCGTCATCAAGGGTGAAGAGAAACTTTATCTCGTCCTGAAGGTTGCCCAGGGCGACCTCACTGTCCGTGTTCCAGCCGACAATGTCGGCATGGTCGGCGTGCGTGATGTCGTCGGTCAGGACGGCTTGGAGCGTGTGTTCGAGGTGCTGCGCGCCCCGCACACCGAGGAGCCGACCAACTGGTCGCGGCGCTACAAGGCGAACCTGGAGAAGCTTGCCTCGGGTGACGTCAACAAGGTCGCTGAGGTTGTCCGTGACCTCTGGCGGCGTGATCGCGAGCGTGGTCTTTCCGCGGGTGAGAAGCGCATGTTGAGCAAGGCTCGGCAGATTCTTGTCAGCGAACTGGCGCTCGCCGAGGGCACCAATGAGGACAAGGCCGAAGCCATGCTCGACGAGGTTCTCGCCGGTTGATACCGGCCACCTCCGGCATGTGCGGTCGGTAACACCCGGGTGGGTATTGCGCACCGTTCGGTGTGAGCACAAGGCTTGATGTTTCCGACCGAATCCTGGATGCGGCGGATATCCATACCTGTGGGAGTGCCCCCGAAAGGGGGCCTCTCACCCGCCCGGGACCGCCGGGCGGCGATATATCCATGGACGCCGCGGAGGCCTTAGTTGGTGAACTCTCGGGTAGGGGCGGTCGTGCCGGCAGCGGGCCGGGGCGAGCGCCTCGGTGGCGGCACGCCCAAGGCGTTGCGGCCGCTTGCTGGTCGCCCGATGCTGCTGCGGGCAGTGGAGACACTGCTGTCGTCCACGCTCGTCTCCCAGGTCGTCGTCGCGGCGCCGCCCACCCTCGTTGACGTGGTGGGGCAGCTCCTCGGTTCCGGGGTGCGGGTCGTGCCAGGCGGCGCGGAGCGAGTGGACTCCGTCCGGGTCGCGCTGGACGCGCTGGACGACGACATCGGCGTCGTGCTCGTGCACGACGCGGCGCGCCCGCTGACCCCGGCCAAGCTGGTGGACGCGGTCGCGACGACGGTCCTCGATGGTCATCCCGCTGTGATCCCCGTGTTGCCGGTGACGGACACGATCAAGGAGATCGACGCGGACGGCCGAGTCGTGCGCACCCCGCGCCGGGACGGCCTGCGTGCGGTGCAGACCCCACAGGGCTTCCGGCGCGACATCCTGCGGGCCGCCTACGCGAACCGGGACCTCCCCGTCACGGACGACGCGGGCCTGGTCGAAGCTCTGGGTGTGCCGGTGACGACGATTCCCGGCGCCGAGGAGGCGTTCAAGGTGACCCGGCCGGCTGATCTGGTCCTGGCGGAGGCGCTGCTGGCGCACTCCCTGCCCCGTGACGGGCACCGGTGACCGCGCCGGCACTGCCCCGGGTGGGCACGGGCGTGGACGTCCACCCCTTCGAGCAGGGCCGCGACTGCTGGGTCGCCTGTCTGCTCTGGCCCGGTGAGACGGGTCTCGCCGGGCACTCCGACGGCGACGTGGCCGCGCACGCGGCGTGTGACGCGCTGCTCAGCGCGTCGGGCATCGGGGATCTCGGCGCGGTCTTCGGGACCGGACGTCCCGAGTGGTCCGGCGCGTCCGGCGCGGCACTGCTCGGCGAGACGGCGCGCCTGCTCGCCGAGGGCGGCTGGCAGATCGGCAACGTTGCCGTCCAGGTGGTCGGCAACCGGCCCCGGATGGCTGCGCGGCGTCTCGAGGCGCAGGAGGCGATGGCGGCGGCCCTGGGCGCACCGGTGAACCTCTCTGCGACGACGACAGACGGCCTGGGCCTGACCGGTCGGGGTGAAGGGCTGGCCGCGGTCGCCACGGCGCTGGTGGCCCGGCTCTGACGGTCCCGGGTGGCCGACGCTCCCGGGGTGGCTGATTCCGCCGGCGGGTCCGGTTCCGGCCCTTTCCCGGGGGCGCCTCACCGTGGGCACCCGTTTTGTCGCATACTCGGGCATGCCTGACCCGCATCAGACGTAGGTTGGTGCCAGCGGGATGAGAGGGTGTGCCCGGTGAGCGAGTCCCGGAGGAGTGTGATGGCGGCGCGTCTTCCCGAGGCGGTCAGGGCTCTCGCGGATGCTCCGACGTACGTGACGTTGGCGACCATCCGGCCGGACGGGTCGCCTCGTCTGACCGTGCTCTGGATCGCTCGCGATGGCGACGACCTGCTGCTCTCGACGGTGCGCGGCCGGGCGAAGGAACGCGACATCGCCCGGGACCCACGGGTCGGGCTGATGTTCCTCGACCAGCAGGACCCGTACAGCTATGTGGAGATCCGCGGTGTCGCGACGCTCTCCGAGCAGGGCGGCAAGGAGCTCATCGATCTCCTGTCGGTCAAGTACAACGGCTCTCCGTACGGCTGGGACGGGCCGGACGAGGTCAGGCTGGTGATCCGCGTCGCCGCGGAGCGCGTTCTCACCACCGGCTGAGCCCGGGCGGGTCGCGGGATGGCGGCGCCGGATGGGTGGGGCCGCAGCCGTTTCGAGGGCCTCCCTTCGGCGTGGCGATGGCCGAGGCCGTTACCCTTGACAGATGGGTCTTCGCCTCTATGACACGCGCACCCGGCGCGTGCGGCCGTTCGTGCCGCTGCGCCCCGGTCATGTGGGTGTGTACGTGTGTGGGCCCACTGTCCAGTCACCGCCGCATGTGGGCCACATCCGCACCGGGCTGGCCTTCGACCTGCTGCGCCGCTGGCTGACGCAGAGCGGGCTGTCGGTGACCTTCGTCCAGAACGTCACCGACATCGACGACAAGATCATCATCAACGCCGATCGGGCGGGGACGACGGTCTGGGAGCTCGCTACCCGTCAGACCAGAGCCTTCGACGAGGCGTACCGGGCGGTGGGCGTGCTGCCACCGACGATCTCTCCGCTCGCGACCGGGCACATCCCGGAGATGCTGGAGATGATCTCCGTGCTGGTGGAGCGCGGGTTCGCCTACCCCGGCGCCGGATCGGTGTGGTTCCGGGTCGGCGCGTTCGCGGACTACGGCGCGCTCTCGCACCAGCGCCCCGCCTCGATGCATCCATCCCCGGAGGCCGAACCGGGCAAGGCCGACCCGCGCGACTTCGCGCTGTGGAAGGCCGTCAAGCCCGGGGAGCCGTCCTGGTCCTCGCCGTGGGGCCCGGGGCGCCCTGGCTGGCACCTGGAGTGCTCGGCGATGGCGGGCAAGTACCTCGGTGGGGTCTTCGACATCCACGGTGGCGGGCTGGACCTGGTCTTCCCGCATCACGAGAACGAGCGGGCCCAGACGGTGTGCGCGGCCGGCGGGCCGGCCGGCGGCGAGATGGCCAACTACTGGATGCACATCGGCCTGCTCACCACCGGCGGGACGAAGATGTCCAAGTCGTTGGGTAACTCCTTCTTCGTGACGGACGCGCTCGCCACGGTTCGCCCGCAGGTGCTGCGCTATCACCTGCTCTCCGCGCACTACCGCTCGTCGCTGGAGTACAGCCCGCAGACGCTCGACGAGTCCGGCGCGGCGCACGACCGGGTCGAGACCTTCGTACGCAACGCTCTGGACATCCTGGGCGGGCCGGCGGAGGCCGCGGCGCTGGCAGGCACCGAGGCGGGCCAGGCGGGGTCGGCGGGCCCGGGCACCGTGGCCGGTACCGCGGCAGAGGGCGACCTCACGCCGGAGCTGGTCTGGTCGGAGTTCGCCGCGGCGATGGACGACGATCTCGCCGTCGGCCGGGCGTTGGCCGCACTGTTCGGGGCGGTCAGCCGAGGCAACCAGGTGCTCTCCAAGGCCCACAGCCGGGAGCTGGCCGGCTGGGTCGACGTGACCCGTCGGATGCTCACCGTGCTGGGCCTGGACCCGGTGGAGCAGTGGCCCACGGCCGGCGCCGAGCTGCGCCCGGCGCTCGACAGCGTCATGGGCATCCTGCTCGATCTGCGCTCGTCGGCCAGGGCTCGGCGGGACTACACGGAGGCGGACTCCATCCGCTCCCGCCTCGCCGCGTCCGGCGTCGTCATCGAGGACACCCCGGAAGGCCAGCGCTGGCACCTCTCCTGAGGCGGCCGGCACTGACCTCACTGGAAACAACGCAGCTCACTGGGACAACGCAGCTCACTGGAAACAACGCGGCTCACTGAAAACGACGAAGTGCACTGAAGCGATGAAGTGCACTGAAACGACGAGCCGGCACCCGGATGGATCCGGGTGCCGGCTCGATCATACCGGGCACAGATCACTGTGCCCGAACATCCACCGCTCTCACTGTGCCCGAACGGTGATCCTCGTCCACGCGCCCACGTAGACACGGTCGCCGTCGCGCAGCGGAATCGCGCGACCGGGCTCGATCGGGTCAGGCTCGTCGTTGAGACGCGTCCCGTTCGTCGAGCCGGGGTCCCGCACCGCGTAGGTGCCGTCGGGCATCCGCTCCAGGGTCGCGTGCGCGCGGGAGATGCCCGGGTCCTCGGGCGCGCCCGAGAGGTCGATCTCCGGGTTGATCCCCCGCGACTCGCTGCGCCGGCCGATCAGCATCTGCTGCTCGGTCAGTGGGAAGACCCTCCGCGGGTAGAACTGGGGGAACGGCACGCGATGGTCGTCGCCGCTGTCGTAGTACTCGCGCTCCGCCTCGATGACGGCTTCCCACGCTCCGCTCGGCGGGGCGTCGTCCCAGTCATGCCCGCGGCTGCCGGGACGCCGGTCGTCCGCCAGGCGTGGGTCGCCCATCCTGTCGTCGCGGTGCTGCTCGCCGAACCGTGGGTCGGGCATCCGCGGGTCGGTGCCGTGGCGGCCCTCCGCGCCGCGCCGCGACCCGGTCTGCCGGGACGTGGCACCCGCGTCGTCGAGCGCTGACGGGCCGGCCTGCCCAGGCAGCTGACCGGTGCTGAAGTCGAGCCCGCAGGTCTCGCAGAAGCGCGCGGCCGGGTCATTGAGCGAACGGCAGTTCGGGCAGGGCGCGTAGCGGTCCGCGGCCCGGTTCCGGCCACCCGGGCCACCCGGGCCACCCGGAACCGGTGTGGCGCCACCGCCCGGCCCGCCCAGCGGATCCGAGTCGTAGCCGCCTCCGGGCCCGCCGAACGAGCCGTCGCGGTAGCCCCGTCGGCCGTCGGTGTCCGGTGCCGGCCGACCCGGGTCACCCGCGCCGTATCCGCCCCGGGCCTCGGGGCCGCCGTAGCCGCCGCGGCTCTCCTGCGCGCCGTAGCCGCGGTCGTCGCGCCCACGGGCGAACGCGGGCTCGGGCTGCTCACCACGGCCAGCCGCGTAGCCGCGCTCCTCGCGCCCGTAGCCGGGCGGCGTGCGGTCGTCACGGCCGCCGAAACCGCCCTGGTCGTCACGGCCAGCGAAACCGCCCTGGTCGTCACGGCCGCCGAAGCCGGCGCCGCGATCGTCGCGCTGGTACGGATCGTGCCGTTCCTCGCGTGGCCGCTCGCCGCGGCCGTCGGGCCGAGCGCGGTCGTCGGGCGCGTTCCCGTACCCGTCACGGGCGTACGGGTCCACCGGATAGCCCCGTGCGGACCGTGGCTCCTCGGCGTAGCCCTCGCGGCCGTAACCGCCGTACGGGTCGCCGCCGCGGCCCTGGCCGCGCGGCGGATCCGCGACACCGGCCGCGTCGCTCGGGGTACGACGGATTCCGAGCGGGTCGTAGCCCGCCTGGGCTCCGCCATTGGCCTGGGGGCCTGAGGGGTCCCGTTCCGGTGCCCGCCGTGCATACGGATCCGCGGAACGCCCGGCAGGCGCGCCGGCCGGATAGGCGGCCCCGCGGCCGCCCTCCTCCTGACGGAAACCATAACGATCCTGACCACCCACGATCCGAAGCCCGCACTGATCGCAGTAGTCGGGATCGTGGGACAGGTGCCCCTCCGGGCAGCGTGCGCTCACCTGATCACCTGTTCACCCGGACAGTCCTGGCCGACATCGACGAGTCGCGGACCATCATCTCGTCCATCTTCTCGACGTATTTCTTCAGACGAACCGTACCTGTTGTTGGAATGTCGATGTGAACCACCTCCCGTAGGAGGCAGCGGGTTGCGTCGTTGCCCCGGGCGAGCGCGCGCCGAAACACACGCCCACCTGCTGGTCTGGCAGCGATGTCGCTCCGGTCGGTGACCGGCGGCCCCGACGCGGGCAGCATTGTCAACCCGTCACCCTGGCCGCGACCACGGTGATGTTGTCGTGGCCGCCCTGGTCGATCGCGAAGTCGACGAGGTGGCGCGCGACGTCCAGCGCGGCGGCGTCGGGATCGAGATGGTTCACCAGTGAGGCGAGGACGTCCGGGCGGGACGAGTAGTTCCACAGGCCGTCGCTGCAGACGACCACAGTGGCCGGCGTCTCGATCGGGAAGGCGGCGGTGTGCGGGGTCACGTCCTCGGCATCGCCACCCAGCCAGCGCGTCAGGGTGTGCGCGCGCCGGTGGGTCTCCGCCTCCGAGGCGGGGATCAGCCCGGCCCGCGCGGCCTCGGCCGCCCAGGTGTCGTCCGCGGTGAGCCGCTCACACCAGCGGGGACCCAGGAGGTAGACGCGGCTGTCGCCGACCCACCCGACGGTGACCATCCCCGGGCCGTCCGCCGAGGGCTGGGTGATGATCGCGGCGGCGAAGGTGCAGGACGGGGCCATCCGGCCCTCGGCCGCACTGAGCTGGGCGATGGTGGCCTGGGCGGCCTCCACCGCGGTGTGCAGGGCGGCGTCGGCCTCGTCCGGGCCGAAGCCGCCGGAGATCCGCCGTGGCGCGGTTCGCGGCTCGTCGAACTCGGAGTACTCCTCCAGCACGTCGAGAACCTCGCTCGCGGCGCTTTTCGACGGTTCCTTGTAGGGGACCGCCTCGCCGGGCCCGTGGGCGCGCACAGCGTCCGCGAGGATGGCTGTGGCGGTGGCCGCCGCGGCCGCCGAGGCCTCGCCGGAGCCGGGAGTCGTCGAGACGCCGTCGCACACGACGGCGATCAGAGTGCCGTGGACGATGGCGACGCCCATCGCGTCCTCGTTCGTCGTGTGCCGGACCCCCCGGTCGCAGACGCCGGCCAGCGGCCCCAGGTCGATCTCGCGGTGGTCCTCGTCGCCGCCGCTGACCGGCGCTCCGGTGAACGCGAAGCCGCACGCCTCGCAGTACCGTGCGTCGGTGTAGTTGGGCGCGGCACACACCGGGCAACGCATGATCTCGTCGTCGCCGGACTCGTCGCTCGGGGTGCCGTGCTGCGCCAGCAGCATCGTCGCGGCGTCGGAGTCCGCCGGGTAGCCGTCCTCGGTGAATCCGCCGCCGGAGTACCCGGGGCCGGGATAGGCCCCGGCCGGATACGACGACGACTCATACGCGCGCTCGGAGTATTCTCCGTGATACTCGCTGTCACGATAGGTGCCGGGTTCCGGGGTGTAGCCAGCGCCTGGATACGCATCGCCCGGGTAGTTGTTCTCCGGGCCCGGGTACGAGTTCTCCGGGTAGCCGCCGCCCTCCCCGTAGGAGTTCTCGGAATAGTGTGCGGCCCTGAAACGGCCGGCTGAGTAGCCTTCCGCAGCCGGATCGTCCGGGTGGTACTCCGCCGAGCCATAGCCCTCGGCGTAACCCGCGGTGGGTGCCTCGTCGCCGTGATAACCGCCGGCGTGGCCGGCCTCTTCCGGATACCCGTCGCCAGGATGGTGGCCGCCCGGACGAGCCGGAGGGTAGCCGTGCCCGGGGTAGCTGTGCCCGCTGCGGGAGTTGAGGTCCATGGTCAGGCCACCGGCCGCTGCAGCGGCCCGCCAGTGACAGCGAGTCTGGGCGGTGTGCGCGGAGCCGTGTGGCGCGGAGCCATGTGGTTAGTGCCTCCTGCCCGTCCTGTGGGGACCGGATATATCACGTCGACCTGCTCAAATCCAAGGACGCCGAGATGAATAGTGGCATGATCCGTCAGATGCGTCGACGCCGGTGATCGCGGTGCCCGCCTGGGTGTCAACGTCCGGCCGTCCTGCGTGGATTGTGGGGAGTCCTGTCCGCAGTACGCCCGCCATCCGTGTGCGCTCCGCAAGCGCCGCCACCTCCTGGGCCTTTTGGCTGGTGGGAGGGCTCTTCGGGGCCCTCGGCCAGGCCCGCGGGGCGCGCCGGCGCCCAGCTGGCGCCGGCACCTGCCGCGACCTCGCCGAGCGCCGAGGCCATGTGCGCGGCACCGGTGAACCGGCTCCCCGGGTCGGCGGCGGTGGCACGAAGGAGGAACCGGTGCAGCGGTGCGTGCCGAGCCAGCACCTGGTCGACCTCCTGCGTCGGAAGGGTGTATCGATATGTTGACGTTCGGTGCGGAAAATCGAGTGCCGCGGCGGCCAACAGCCTGCCGAGAGCGTAGAGGTCTGAGCCCACCGACGGGGGGCTCATGGCAAGCTCGGGGGCGTCGAATCCCGCCGTCACGTGGAACGCGCCGAGGTGGCGGCCGGCCGGGCGCAGCGACTGGAGATCGACCAGCGTGACCTCCTCGTCGTTCCAGACCACGTTGCCGGGCGCCAGGTCGCAGAAGAGATAGCCACGCTCGTGGACGTACCGCAGCGCGGACAGCAGGCGCATCGCCCCGGCGATCGCAGCCGGCACGGGCAGCGGCGCACTCGCGACGGCTCCGGCCTCCCGCCGGGAGCGGAGCAGCTGCGACAGCGACGGGCCGGCCACGAACCCCATCACCGCGAAATCCGTGCCGCCGTGGCAGACCTCGCCCAGCATCGGGACGATCGCCGGATGCCGCAGCGGTGGGTCGGGCGGCAGGCGCCGCGGCACACGACAGGCTCCGTGCCGGCCATCCGGGCGTGACCTCGCACGCCGAAGGCTCTTCAGCACCACCTGCCGCCCCGCACGGCGGGTGCCGTCGGTGACGCCGGTGTGGCTGGTGTGGCTGGTTCCCGGTGCGGCGGCGTCACCGGCGCGTTCGCCGGCCTCACCCAGGTCGACGGCCAGAAACACCCAGCCAGCCGGCCCGGGGCCGCCCGCGGCGAGGCAGTCGACGACGCGGTAGCCGCCGACGACGTCCCCGGCCTGCAGCGGCGGTGAGAAGGAATAAGGCGTCCGGCATCGTGGGCAGAACCCGCTGGCCCGCGACCGCGGGCCGAAGCTCGCCCGACCGGCGACGCGACCGACGGGGCCGGCGCACACCGGGCAGCGGGCGCCAGCCGCGCCGCGCACCGGGGCTGGGCCGGGGCCCGCCCAGGAGAAGCCGCCCACCTGCCCTCCAGACACGTGCCCGCCCATCCCACTGAGGATAGGTAGCAAGTCGCGGATTCGCGGAGCCTCTCGGTGAACTCGTGGGGTCCACCTGTGCATCGAGTGGTCTGGGACCACTCGATCGGGCCGGACGTACCGCGCAACCGGTTTCGCCGACGTCCGACAGTCGTCCGACAGCCGTCCGACAGCTGTCAGACAGTCGAAGTCTTTCCCGACGCCCATGTCGATTTCGACGCGGGTGTCGCCGTGGGCAGTGCTGGTCGATGTGGGCATTGGTGATGGTGTCCGCCGCGTGGCGTGACACGGCCGGATACCGTTGGGGTACGGCTGTGTCGCGGCTGGCACCAGGCAGCGCCCGGCACGGCCAGATGATCAGTTGGCTCGCGGGGCGGGTCGACGGCCCGAACACGCGAGTTACGAGGTGGTCTGTGATGGCCGGTGGCCAGAGCCGGGGTGGCGGCGGAGTCGCCCGTGGCGGGCAGGGAGGCCGGGCCGCGAAGTCAGGTTCCCACCGCAAGGGTGCGGCGATCGGTAGCGGCGGGCAGCGCCGCAAAGGGCTGCAGGGCAAGGGGGCGACACCACCGGCCGAGCAGCGGACCGGTCATCCGGCGCAGCGCCGTGCCGCCGCCGCTGCGGCCGCCCGGGGCGGAGCAAGGCGTCCGAGTGCGCAGGGCCAGGCGGGGTCGTCGGCCGGCTCCGGCGCCGCCGCCGGCGGGAGCGGCGGTACCGGCGCACACAGCGCGCGGCGCGGCGAGACCGACGAGTTCGTGGTCGGCCGCAACGCGGTGGTCGAGGCGCTGCGGGCAGGGGTGCCGGCGAGCTCCCTGCTGATCGCCGGCGGCCTCGAGTTCGACGAGCGGGTCGCCGACGCCCGCCGCCTCGCCGGCCGTGCCGGGCTCACCGTGGTCGACGTCGGGCGGGTCGAGCTCGACCGGCTCTGCCCGAACGCACCACACCAGGGGCTCGCGCTCTCCGTCCCGCCGTTCGAGTACGCCCATCCGGACGATGTGCTCGCCGCCACCCAGGCCGCGGCGCCCGGTCTGGTCGTCGCGCTCGACGGCGTCACCGACCCGCGCAACCTCGGTGCCGTCGTCCGTTCGGCGGCGGCGTTCGGCGCGAACGGTGTCGTCGTTCCTGAGCGGCGCGCGGCGGGTATGACCGCGGCGGCATGGAAGACGTCCGCGGGCGCGGCGGCGAGGCTGCCCGTCGCCCGAGCAGTGAACCTGACCCGTACCCTGCGCTCGTTCGCCGAGGCCGGCCTGTTCATCGTCGGCCTGGCGGCAGACGGGGAGGTCGACATCGACGATCTCCAGGTTGCCGCGGATCCGCTGGTGCTTGTGGTCGGTTCGGAGGGGCGCGGCCTCTCGCGGCTCGTCGGCGAGTGCTGCGACCTGAAGGTCCGGATCCCGATGGCCGGAGCCATGGAGTCGTTGAACGCCGGGGTCGCCACGGGCATCGCGCTCGCTGAGATCGCGCGCCGTCGTCGCCTGGCGGCGCCCGCCTCCTGACCGGCCCGCCTTCTGACCGGCCTGGCTGTAGGCCAGCCAGCGGTAGCCGTCCTGTCAGCGGTACGCCGGCTGCCCGCCGCAGCCCGCGACGGTCGGCTTCCGCCGTGCGCCATGCTGCCGCGGGGCCCCGCCATGCCGTCATGGGCTGCGGGCTGCGGGCTGGCGGCGCACCATCGGAAGGGAACGCCGATGCGCGAGCGCTGCCGGCCGGGAGGTGTACGCCGTGAACGATGTTGTGACCGGCGGGGGGTGGGAGGCGCCAGCAGGCTCCGGACCGCCCGGGAAGCCAGCAGGCTCCGGGCCGCCCGGGAAGGCTGACGACCGCGCATCCGGTGGGCACCCGGCTGTGGAGGGCCCGGAGACGAGGGATCACAACGACGAGATGAGGCGCGTCCTCGACCTGGCGCGTCGTCATCTGCGGACCGATGTCGCCTGGCTGGCCAGGTTCAGCGGCGACCACCAGGTCATCGATCTCGTCGCGGGCGACGGTGACCTGGTCGAGAGCCTGGTCGGGTACCGGGTCGACAAGGAGCAGACCTACTGCGCCCGGGTGCTGGACGGCCGTCTTCCCGCGGTGGTGCCCGACGCGCGAGCGGACCGCCGTACGGCCAACCTGCCGGTCACGCGTGATCTGGGCATCGGGTCCTATGTCGGCACACCTGTCCATCTGGACAACGGCGAGCTCTACGGCATGCTGTGCGCGCTGGGCACCGAGCCGGACCCGAACCTGGGTGAGCGGGACGTCCGTTTCCTGAGCCTGCTGGCCGACGTCCTCACCGACACGGTGTCCGCGATCCATCGCGGCCACGCCGATGACGATCATGTCCGGTCCGTGATCGGGGAGATCATCGATTCCGGTGGGCCGACAATGGTCTTCCAGGCGATGTTCGACCTGCCGACGCATGGGATCGTCGGTGCGGAGGCGCTGGCGCGCTTCCCGCGGTTCCCATCGCCGGACGGCCTGCGGACCGCGCCGGGAAGTGGGTCCAGCGGCGATCCCGGTGGGCGGCGCGCCGACGGCGTCCTGTCGCCGGCCCAGTGGTTCGAGCAGGCGACGTCGGTCGGCCTGGGCATCGATCTGGAGCTGGCGGCGATCCGTGCGGCCCTGGCGGAGCTGCCGCGCTTCCCACGCGGGCTGGCGCTTTCGGTGAACGCGTCGCCCGCGACCATCGCGTCCGGGCGGCTCACCGAGCTGATCGACGGCCCCAGCGCCGACCAGGTGGTCGTCGAGATCGCCGAGCGCGAGGGCAACCACGAGCTGCCGACGACGCTCGACCGCCTGCTGGAGCTGCGTGACCTTGGGACCCGGATCGCGGTGGACAACGTGGGCGTCGCCTATGCGAGCCTGCGGAGAATGGTGCAGTTCCTGCCGGACGTCGTGAAGATGGACCGCTGGCTTTCGATGAATGTCGGTTCCGACGCGGCCCGGCGGGCGCTGGTCGAGGCGCTTGTCCACTTCAGCCGGCAGATCGGTGCGACGCTGGTCGCCGAGGGTATCGAGACCGCGGACGAGCTGCGGGTGCTGTCCGCCGCCGGTGTGGACCAGGGGCAGGGCGAGTTCCTCAGCCCACCCGGACCGCTGCCACTTCCCGCCCATGGCCGCTGCGTGGCCGTGAAACGCAGCCGACTGGCCGCCACGGCGATGACCTGAGGGTGCAGGAAGACGTGGTAGCTCTGGTTTCTGATGGGTCGGGATAATTGTCCCGGTGTGGTCTTCAGGAATTGTGATGGCTCTGCCGGCTTTTGTCATTGCCAGCGGAGGAGGCGCCCCTGCACAGTGTGGGCGTGAATATCTCGCGAATGAGTGGACGGATTTCCCGGGCGGCCCGTGCGGCCCGTGCGGCCCGCGTGGCACCGCCTCGGCCCGGCCGGACCAGTCGGCGCCGCCGCCGGATCATGCTGGTTCCGGCGCTGATCAGCGGGTGTGCCTGCCTCGCCGCCTGTCTGGAGTCGGCGGGCGGTCGGGCGCCGGACGGTCAGGACGAGGGATGGGAGATCACGGTCTACTACACGGCGGTGGAGAGCTTTCACGAGGGGACGCCGCCGACCGTGGTCCGCGGCTGCCGCCAGCGGGAATGCTCCTTCGGTACCGATCTGCTCGGCACCTTTCCCGCCGGTTTCGTCCAGGCGGTGCACGACGAGGGGACCGGCCGGATCACCAGTGCGCCACTCGCCGGATCCATGCTCAACTGGTCCTACGACACCGGATTCTGGCTGGACGACATTCCAAGCGATACCGCGGGCCGGGCACTGGTGCCGTTCCGAAGTGCCGCCGCCGATTCCTCCGTGCTGCCGGCCGGCACCACGTTCGTGATCGAGGAATGTGGTGTCGAAGAGGACGGATCCGAGATCGACCCGAGTGCGTGCGAGGCGTTGCGGCGGGCTTCCTGGGAGATCCGTGACGAGTTCACACCCGGGCTCGGTGGTGAACGGCATCTGGACCTGTACATCGGCGAGGAGAACATCCCGGACTTCACCGAGAACAGCCCGCTCTATCTGACCGGAATCGGCGCGAGAATCCGTGTCACGGGGCCGCGGCAATCACAGTAGAACAGCAGGAGGCGCCATAGCGATGGCGGTGGCTGGCCGGGCGGGCACGGGAGCCCAGGGGAGCTCCCGTGCCCGCCGACGGTCCAGCGGATCAGAGCCGATCAGCGGACCGACTGACCGGCCGGGGTCAGACCGCGGAGGCGGCGATGAAGGTGTACCCGAGGGCCTTCACGCCCTCGACCGTCTGCCGCAGATAGTCGACCCCCAGATACGGGTGGTAGAACATGCTCGCGAAGCCGTCCCGGACGATCAGGTTGCGGCGCGCCGCGTCGATGAGGTCGGCGGGAAGCCGGGCCGGGTGGTTGTTGAACGCCTCCGGCTCCACGTTGCCGATGTTCTCCGGAATGATGAACGAACCGTGGACGTCGGTGACCGGGTAGGGGAAGAACTGGCCGCCGAACTTCGTGTGGTCGATGGTGCCGCCGGCCAGCTGGTTGCGGAAGTACAGGCCGCGGTCGTAGCGGCGAGGGAACTTCGCCTTCGCCGCGGCGTAGTCAGGTGCGGAGGCCGCGTAGTGCGGGAACTCGAAGACCGTCGGCACCGACAGCCCGGCGGCCGTGAACGCGGCCGCGGACCCGTCCATCCGGCCGGCGGCCCAGCTCTGGCTGTCACCGGGTACGGGGCCGTCGTAGACCACGTTGTCCTGGGCATCGACGTGGGCACGGAAGAACTCGAAGTCGTCGGCGCTCGCACCGGAGTAGGGATTGGCGACGTTCGAGAACTGGTGCGTCCAGCCGTGCATGATCAGAGTTCCGCCGCGCTGGGTCATGTAGCGCAGTGCGGTGACGACGTCCGGGCGTGACGCGAGGGTGTAGTCCTGCGCCACCCCGTTGTTGTAGGTGCCGTTCGCGTCGACGTAGCGCGGGTAGACGGCGACCGAGAACGGAACGTTCACCGAGGAGAGATAGTCGGCGATCGCGCGCAGCTCGGCCGGGTCGGCGTCGGGCCCGACGTCCTCGATGCGTACCAGTGCCCGGTGCCGGGTGGCTGTCTGCGGGGCCAGCGCGTCGAACAGGATGTCGGCGAAGGCGAGATAGCGGTCGGTCATGTCGGCGTAGGCGAACGGGATCTCACCGATGTAGGTCAGGTTGTTCGAACGAAGTGCCCAGGGGAAGCGGGTACCGTTCGCGCGCACCGCCTCGGCCACCACCGTCGCCTTGGCCGGGTCGACGGTGCCGTAGTTCATGATTCCCGCGGCGTTGGTCGCGAGCCTGGTCAGATCGGTTCCCTTGTACCGGACCGCTCCGATCGACGTGGTGTCGAAGCCGGACCAGTTCCAGCCGTAGGTCGTCGCGAAGTTCGGCGCCTGTGCGGTGAGCTGCCAGATGTTGTCGTACATCCACAGCACCGGCCTGGTCCCGGCCAGGACGTCCGTCAGGAAGGCCGTGGGCACCTGCTCGTCGTAGGTCGATCCGATGTAGATCACAGCCGCGTACTGCGCCATCTGGCCGGCCGTGTACGACCTGACGGGCCGGGCCTGCCAGGTGCCGAAACGCGATGCCAGGTTCGCGGCCTGCATGGCGTACTGCTCGCCCAGCCATCCCCAGGTGCCGGTCGTGTCGTAGAGGATCAGCGTGCCCTGACCGGTCGTCGCCGCCGCGGCCAGGGGCGTTGCCGCTGTCGTTGCTGCCGCCGTTGCCGCCGCGGCCGATGACCCGGTTGCCGGCGTGCCTGACGATCCGGTCGCCGTGCCGGCGATGGCGGCGTCGCCGCGGCCGGGGGGCACCGGGCGCGGGGCCCGGCGCGGTGGTGGTGTTCGTGGTGGCGCCGGCGGGGCGGGCAGCGTGCTGAGCCCCTTGCCGCCCGGATGTACCTGTGGGGTCGCGGCCCGGGCGTGGCGGGGTGGATGCGGTGATCCGCCCTTGCCGCCGGCGGGTGCCGCGATGGCCGTGCCGGCTCCCACGGTGAGCGCGAGCAGGCCCGCCGCGGCGGCGGTCGCGGCCCCACGGGTACGCCGCCGGCGCCCGGCCGAGCTTCGCTCCCCGCAGGTGCGGGTGCCGGTGTGAGTGCGGGCGCCGGTGTGGGCGCGGGTGCTGGTGCGGGCGCTGGTGCGGGCCGAGCTCCGTGCGCCGCGGCTGCCGGCGAAAAGCTGTGTCAGGCGGCTCACGCGCCGGCCTCCTCGAGTCGTGCCGAAGCGCCGGCGGCGGTCTGCTCGGCCAGTACCGCGCTGGTTCCCAGCGTGATCACCCCCGAATGCGTCGGTTGGCGGGGAATCCGCAGCGGAATGTCGATGGCGCGGGCACCGGGGACGAAGGGGTCGGGCGCCGGTGTTCCGCACAGGCGGTGCTCGATCGCCGCGACGGCACGGCTCGCGGCCTGCCCGTCGCCGTACGGGTTGACCGCCTCCGCCATGGCCGCGTAGGCGACGGGATCGTCCAGGAGCTGGCCGACGGCGGCGACGATCCGCTCCGTGTCGGTGCCGACGAGGCGGGTGGTGCCCGCGCGCACACCTTCCGGCCGCTCGGTGTTCTCCCGCAGGACCAGCACCGGCTTGCCGAGGCTGGGGGCCTCCTCCTGCACCCCTCCGCTGTCGGTGACGATCACGGTCGCCGCCGCCATGAGGTGCGTGAACGCCGAGTAGTCGACCGGGTCCGCGACCAGCACGTTGGGCAGTCCCGCGATCGGCGGCAGCACGGCTTCCCGGACGGCCGGGTTGCGGTGGACCGGCAGAACGACCAGCAGCTCGGGCCGTTCGGTGGCCAGCCGGGCCAGCGCCGCGCCCACCTGGGCGAGCGGCTCGCCCCAGGACTCGCGGCGGTGCGCGGTGACGAGCACCATCTGACGTCTGCCGACCCCCGCGGGCTCGTCGAGCCTGGCCAGGTGGCGGACCTCGGCGAGCAGAGGGTCGTCGGGCGGCGGCGCCGCCGCCACGTGCAGCAGGGCGTCGATCACCGTGTTGCCGGTGACGAGAACCGACTCGGGACGGATACCTTCCGCCAGCAGGTTGGCCCGGGCCGACGGGGTCGGTGCCAGGTGAAGCTCCGCCAGCTGGGCGGTCAGCCGCCGGTTGATCTCCTCCGGGAACGGTGACATCGGGTCGTCCGTGCGCAGCCCGGCTTCGAGGTGCACGACGGGCACGCTCTGGTAGAAGGCGGCGAGTGCGCCGGTGAACGCCGTGGTCGTGTCGCCCTGGACCACGACGGCATCCGGCCGCACCTCGGCCATCACGGCCTCAAGGCCGCCGAGCGCACGGGTGGTCACCCCGGACAGGGACTGCCGGTGCTGAAGGATCTCCAGGTCGTAGTCGGGGACCAGCCCGAACAGGTTGTTGACCTGGTCGAGCATCGTCCGGTGCTGCCCGGTGACGGCGAGCACGGGACGCAGCGACCTGGTTCGGCGAAGCTCGTGGACCACTGGCGCCATCTTGATCGCCTCGGGTCTCGTGCCGTATACGAGCAGCACCGTGTGACCGGTGGAGCGGTCGGCCACGATGAACCTCCCATACTTGATCTTCTATCGGTGGGTCGACTGTTGGTTGCTGGGACTGGCTGGTGGTGCGGTGTCGCACCGGAGCGCCGGGCAGCTCGAGGCCGCCGGACGACCCGGTCGAATCAGGACGGCTGCCCGTCGGGCGGCCGTAGCTCGCGCGCGGCGGTTCGGCGGAACTCGACGACGGCGTCCTCGCAGTACAGGCCGATCGAGCCGGCGAGATACGGGCGCTCGGTGTCCTGCATCCGCACGGTCGGGACGCCGTCCACCGACACCGCCATCGAGTCCCCGGCGTGGACCACGTCGACGGTGTGCCAGCTGCCCAGCGTGCCGCGCGGTGATGGTCCGCTCGCCAGGAACCGCTGACCGCCGGGATAGGCGGGGTCCTGCTTGCTGAGCTCCCAGCCGTTCGGTTTCAACACGAAGGCGTAGAAGTGCTGCGGGTCGGTGTAGTTCCACAGCACCCAGCCGACCTCCCAGGGGGCCGGCGAGTCCTGGCGCAGCTGCTGGATGGTGCGGACCTGCGTGGAGAAGCGCACGTTGCGGTACGTCTCGGCACTGGCGACGAGGCCGGCATGGGTGTGGTCGGGACCCTCCGCCGCCCGCGGGGAGAGCGTGATGACCAGGCCGTCGTCCGCCGCGTGCGCGGTCGTGTGCCCGTAGCCGTCGAAGATCGCCAGCCAGGGGCCGTGCGCCGATCCGTCCCGCCAGCGGGTGGGGCGTCCGTCCGAGCTGAGCTGGATGATCGCCCACACCCCGGACATCGCGGCGATGGCTCCCAGCAGCAGCAGGAGCAGGATCTGGAAAGGATGCCGGTGCCTGGCTGGCCGCTCCGCCCGGCCGACCAGAACGCGATCATTCCGCTGGTAGGGGTGATGCCCACTGCTCACCCTCGGTGTCCGTCCGAGGCTGCGGGCATCGGCGTGCGGGTGTCGGCACGGGGCGGCTCGGGTGTTCGGGCGGTCTTGTGCCAGCTGGTGCGGCGACCGACGACCCGGGCGAGTGCCCACCAGCCGGCCACGAACCACACCAGCGCATACAGCATGTAAAGGTGCACATAACCGGCCAGCCGCAGCATGCCGACACCGGTCAGCGGCTCACGTGACCGGTAGATCAGCCCGCAGACCAACGCCGGGCCCGCGGCCATCAGGTACGCACCGAGGAAGTAGCGCGCGTCCGGCGCGGGGCCGCTGGCGAACCAGCTCGTGAGCACCGCCACCGTGCTCAGCACGAAGGCGGCGGTCAGCAGCGACGCCAGCAGGATCAGCAGCGGGCTGGACAGATGGAAGAGCATGTCCGGCAGGGCCCGCGCCCGCGCCTGGCGCAGCACCCTGGGCATCAGCGTCCAGGACTGCAGATGGCCCTGGAACCAGCGGGAACGTTGCCGAAGCAGCCGGCCCAGCCGGATGACGCCCTGCTGATGGACGTCGGCCTGCGGGCAGAACTGGTTGCGCCAGCCGGCGAGCAGCAGGCGCACGCCGAGATCGAGATCCTCGGTGAGGCTGTGCGACCACGGGGATCCTCCCAGCGACCGCAGGGCCGACAGCCGGACGAACTGGCCGTTGCCACCGAGGCCCACGTTGTCGAGCTGGCCCCGGCCGCGCTGGAAGACATCCGTGTAGATGACGAACTCCATGTCCTGCAGCCGGGCCAGCAGGCTGGTGCCCCGGTTGTTGATGCGGACGCCGGTCTGCACCCCGGCGGTTCGGGGGTCGGCGAAGTACGGGGCGACGGCCTCCACCGTGTGTGGGTCGAGGCGCCCGTCCGCGTCGACCACGGCGATGATCACATCGCTGGGGTCGCGGGCGAGGATCTCCGCACGGGTCGCCAGATCCCCCATCGCCGCGTTGAGCGCGGCGCCCTTTCCCTTGCGGGCATGTGGTGGCGTGCGGCGCAGCAGCCACACCCTGTCGTCGGGCACATCGAGCACCAGCTGGGACGTCCGGTCGTCGGAGCCGTCGTCTACGACGAGGACCCGCCGGTTGGCGGCGGGGGACTGCAGGAGCCGTGCCAGGCTCGGCCCGATCACGGCCTCCTCGTTGAGGCACGGCATCACGAAGACGAAGAAGAGGCCGTCGGGTGGCGTTCCGGTCCAGGCGCGATGGACCCGGGCGAGCACCAGCATCACGCAGAGGTAGAGCATGCCCAGGATGATCATGACGGCGGCGAGCAGCCGGGCGCCGCCGCCGTCGGGGTCCAGCAGGTTCACGCGGCAGCGTCGGGGCCAGGCCGGGACGGCCGCCTACCCACCCGCAGCAGGAGGGCGACCAGGACTCCGAGCAGGCCTGTGCACGCGTACAGCAGGAAGCCCAGCCCCACCACGCCCGTCAGCAGGCCCGAGAGCAGATCGAGCACGGCGGTCGCATGGTCGGTCGACGCCTGGTGGGTGATCGGGACAGCCGCGTCACCCGCTCCGGCCTGGAACGGGTGAACGGGACCAAGCCCCGGGCGGGCCAGTGCCGCGCCTGGGGGCAGGGTGACGTACATGGATCCTCCGAGCGAGTTCAGGCCCACCGCGCCGGGGTTTGGGCAGGCCGCGGCACGGCGGTGAGGTGGCCGTTGGTCGCGGACCAGCGGCGTCCCATGCCGTGGCTCGGCGAGCCATGGCATGGGCGTGGCGGAGCTGTTCCTCGGCAGGCCGTGACGGGGCGCCTTGGAACAGACCTCGGAAGCAACTGCCGCGGAGCAGGCTGGAACCGGCGGACCTGGGTTTCGCGGCAAAAGGACCTGCCGGGCCCAGGGCCGCGGATGACGGCGGCCAGCGTGCGTTGCCGGCAGGATTAGCCCGGTACGGAGACCTGGGCTGAGGTGGCCGTGCGTGCGATCAGGTTCTCACTGATCCTTTTCCGTCTCACGATGCATGATCAGGTGTGCCGCAGGCCCGAGTCGACGATGGAAAGGACTCACAGTTCCCGGTTCTCGGAAAGATGTGTGGGTGGCCGCCAGGGATGCGCGGCCCGATGACCTGGACTGGTGGTGGCTCTCAGCATTCAGTGGCTCGGCGCGATAATCTCGTCCGTGGTATGACGATTGCCGTGCCTGACATCGGCTCCCGCCCGCGGAGCTCTCTGGCAGGAGGTATCGCCGTGCCAGGAGGCAACGCCGGGGCGGGCGGTTATCGCCGGGCTGTGTGGGCGGCGAGGATGGCTGATGCGGCGCCAGGCGGCCGGCTCGATGGAGCGGCTGCGGCCTGCGCACCACGCGATGCGACCCTTCTGACCTGCGCCGCCGCGGCGCAGACGGGTCCTGCGGGCGTGACCGGCGTGACGTCGCCGGGATATTTTTGCCGCCCGTCGGCTTTTGCTTGCTCAGATCTTCCCCCCCATGGAGCCGTGCCTCCCCGGGACTGCAGGGCGGTCGACTGTGGACGACGGCCTGCGGTCTCGCTGAATCCTTAGTGGATCAGGGCGGGAGGGCGCCCCGTGCCTTGCGTGTTCGACTTCATTCTTGCACGTTGTGCGACCGCAGTGGTGGAGGTACTCGACTTTTCTTGTCGGCACCACTCGCATGACACGATGTGGTCTCGTGAGATTCAAATCTGATGAATATAGATAATTTTAGATGGGTGCTTCTGCTGGGTATTCCTGGTGTCGGCCCGGTCGGTCCTCGGTGGCGCCTGGCCAGTTCTGGGCCCAGCCCTCTCGGCGCCCGGTAGAACTTCAGGCGCCACAGCATGAACGGCATTGCGATCGGGCTGGATCGGTATTCCCCGGTCGTGGGTGACCGGGGCCGGTGGCCACGCGGGCCGGGTTGGGCGGGGCTGCCGCGCCGGCTGCTCCCAACCCGGCATCCGGGGGGCATCGGGAGCATTCCGTCGCCGCGCGACCCGGCTCCGTGGGCGCCCGCGGCGACACCCTGGGCCGGGTCGCCATGAACCGTGGTCCCGTGATCTCGGATCACGGCGGAGCGGACGTCGCCCGCTCCGCCGGAATGAACCCCGGATGCCGTGACTGTTCACCGGGAGGTGCACGGCGAGGGGTGTTGAATCGGAGTGTTTCCATAGTGAAGTGTCGCCGGCGGTTATCGGTCGACTCTTGACGAGGGCCGGGAACCACGCTTCTCTGCGTTCCGGGGGGCGAACCGGACGCGGCTCGCCACCCCCTGCCATTCCGGCGGACCTGCCAGCGCAACGCTGGTCAGCGCGCGGCGGCGCCGACCCGCCCGGGGCGAGTTCGCCGTGCCGCCCGATCGAAAGGAGCGCCCGTGGCCGGTCCCGTCGACGCGGGCGCCGGAGCCGGCGCGAGCATGGAGACCGGCGGGAGCAGAGGTGTCGGCGGAAGCGTGGATGCCGGCGGAAGCGTGGATGCCGGCGGGAGCGTGGGCCTGGGCACGGGTGCCGGTGTGCGCGTGCACGCTGACGGCGCTGAGCGTGCGGGCACCGGCGCGGCCGGGCGCGCGGGCACCGGCGCGGCCGCGGAGCCAGTCCTGGCGCTGGACGTCCGTTCCTGGCGGCGCGTGCTGTTCCTGCTTCTGGATCTTCCGCTGGGGCTGGTCGGGTTCGTCTTCGTCGTCACGTGGTTCTCCCTCGCGCTGGGCCTGGCCATCACCGTCATCGGCCTGCCGTTGCTCCGCATCGGGCTGGTCGTCACCCGCGCGCTCGGCACGGTCGAGCGGGCGCGCGCCCGGGTGCTGCTGGGGCTGCACATCCCGGCGGCGTCCCGGCCGGCGCCACCGCCGCCCGGCTCGATGGCGCGACTGTGGTCCGCGCTGGCGGATCCGGTCGGCTGGCGGCATGTTCTGTACTTCTTCGTCCGCCTGCCCTGGGCGATCATCACGTTCGTCGTGACGCTGGTGTTGCTTCTGGTCGCCTGGCCGGTGCTGCCGGTGGTGACACGGGCCCTCGGCGCCGTGGACAAGGCCATGATCTCCGCGCTGCTGTCGCCGTCCGACCGGATGGAACGCCGGATCCGGGAGCTGGAGGCGGGGCGGGGCACCGTCGTCGACACGGCTGCCGCCGATCTGCGCCGCATCGAGCGAGACCTGCACGACGGCGCGCAGGCACGGCTGGTCGCACTCGCCATGGGGCTGGGGATGGCGCGGGAGAAGCTCGCGGAGGACCCCGAGGCCGCGGCGACGATGGTCGAGCAGGCCCATGACGAGGTGAAGCTGGCACTGCGCGAGCTGCGGGATCTCGCCCGCGGGATCCACCCCGCGATCCTGACCGACCGCGGCCTGCCGGCGGCGGTTGCCTCGCTCGGCGCACGGTGCACCGTTCCGGTGCAGGTCACGGTCGAGTTGGCGCGGCGGCCGGCCCCGGCGATCGAGGGCATCGTCTACTTCACCGCGGCGGAGCTGGTCACGAACATCAGCAAGCACAGCCAGGCGGTCTCCGCGGCTCTCGACCTGAACCGGGTCGGGGGCCGGCTGCGGCTGGTGGTGACCGACGACGGCCGGGGCGGGGCACGGGTCGGCTCCGGGAGCGGGCTCGCGGGGCTGGCGGAACGACTGGGCGCGATCGATGGCACCCTGCTCGTGCACAGCCCGGACGGTGGGCCGACGCGTGTCGAGGCGACGGTGCCCTGGCGGGATCGGGAACCGTCGGGGCGATAAGCCGCCGCACGACCCCCGGCCGGCCGAATTCGAATCTCTTTCCGGCCGCTCCGGCGGGCCCCGAAAAGCCCGCCGCCGGGACGGCCGGTGATTACTGCCGGGGCACCAGAAGGCGGGCGAGTAACGATCGAGTTACCGGCCGGTGCACGGACCGGGCTGTGTGACGCGGCCCGCCGCGGCCGTCCGCAACCTTTTGACGTGGGCGGACGTCCACCCACTGAGCCCCGATGTGCTGGCGTTGGCGACCGTTGGAGCCATGGTCGCGCAAGCGGGATTCGGAACAGATCTGCCTTTGAATACACCATGCAAGACCATGACAACGCAAATGATCGATCATCTTTGCGTGCACGTTGTGGTGTTGCGGGAATCTCCCGGCAATTTCCCGCGAAGCCATTGAAGAGTCCTCGGAGCTGTTATAGCTTGCCGTAACCAGTCGTAATCGGTGCGTCAGTGCAGTGTCGTGTCTGGCGCGTGCCGCAATTTCCGGTAAATCCAGCGGAGTGTTTCCGGGACGTGTCTGGAATGTTCGTTGCCGGTGCCGCCAGGAGACGGGAAGGGGTGTAGATGCGCCTGTCCGAACTCGGATTCGATGGACTGGATGAATTCTCAGACGAGGTGTGGCGGGCGGTGGCACGCCACCCCTACAGCGGGGTCGACCTGCTGGCCGAATGGCTGCGCCGGCCGGAGCCGATCGTCCAGGCGGAGATGGAGCGGCTGGTAGAGGCCGGTCTCGTCCGTCAGGTCGGGCATCAGTGGGAGCCTCAGGATCCGGCGCGCGTGTTGCAGGCACGGCACGCGGTGCGTGAGGCGGCGCTGGTGGCCGAACGAGCCCGAATGGCGGATGAACGGGCTCAGCTCTACCGTTCGGGGCTCTTCGGGGACTACGTCGCCGGCCGCCGCAGAGCGGGGACGAATGCCGGCATCCAGGTTCTCGCCCGCGATGAGATCTTCCCGCGAATGGCCGAGCTCACCGGAAAGTCCACGCAGTCCATCCGATTTCTGCTCAGTGGTCCACCGCCGCCCGGCCTCGGTGGGGACGTCCCGGATCTGCTGGTCCCGGCCGCGGGCCGGGGAGTGCACATCGCCAGCGTCTGGACGCCCGGTGCGGTCACGGTGGCCAGGCGGCGAAACGCCGGGCGGCGGCTGCCGCCCATCGGTCAGGTGTATGTGGCCCCCGCGTTGCCGATGCGGGCGATCGTCTGGGACGCCACCGCTGCCCTGGTTCCCGTGCGGGACGACGATCTCGACGACGGGGCGTTCGCGGTCGTCGCGCCGACGCTCGTCCTGGCGGTCGCCGACATGGTGACCCGCACCCAGCGGGCGGCCGCTGTCCGCGGCAGTGCGGAGGTGGTCGTCGACGAACCGGCGACGATGCGCCGCCAGCGAGCACTGCTGCGCCTGCTCGACATGGGTCTGGACGACAGCCGGGCGGCCCGGGAGCTGGGGGTCTCCGATCGCACCGTGAAGCGTGACGTGGCCGAGCTGTGCCAGCGCTTCGGCGTCCTGAGCAGGTTCCAGCTCGGTGCCGCCGCCGCCCGGTCCGGATATCTGTCCAGGGGCGGCCGGGGCGCGGAGCAGGGTGGCGCCGCTGTCCCGCCAGCCGTGGGCGTCCCGTCAGGCGTCCCGTCAGCCGTTCCTTCGGCCGTTCCGCCAGCCGCGCCGCCGGCCGCTGGGATCCCGTCGACGGTCCCTGCCGCCGGCAGTCGAACGGTTGGAATGGCATGAACAGGACACGGCGTCCCTTAAGCGTCACATGATTACTCTTCCGGTCAACCGTCAACCACGACTACCGTCCTGCTCGCCGACGGGATCGAGATAGCTGCTCAGAGTTGCTCCGGCGTGGTGGATGTACTCGGCACGCGGCCGTGGAGCCACCCAGAGCGCTGACGGCTGGGCGTGGCGTGTCCCCTCCCTGCCACGCCCCGGTCCCGTCGGGTGACTTGACGTCCGGCGGACCCCGCGTCCCGACGAGAGGTGGCGGAGTGCGGAACTGGCCCATTCGCTACAAGATCACCGTGGTGCTGCTCCTGCCACTGCTTGCTCTGGTCGGCTTCGGTGGCTGGGTCGTCTCCGGTCAGCTCGCCGCGCAGCGGGCGAGCGAGCAGACGCGCACGGCGGCCCGGTTCCTCATCCACGTCAACGATCTTGTGTACTCCCTGCAGACGGAGCGGTACGCCGTCTCCAGCCTGGTGGGCTCCGGGTACCGGGAACGCGACTTCGCGGTCCGTTCGACGAACGCGCGAGGCCCCGTCGACGAGGCGCTCACGACCGTCACGAAGACCGCCGCGGAGCTGCCCGCCGGCCCGCGCAACCAGGTCCGGGACGCGGTCGCCGCGGCCCAGGGCCAGATGGGGGGCCTGGCGACCGTGCGGGCCGGGGTCGACGCGCAGACCCTGCAACCCGGGCCAGGGACCGTCACCTACAACCAGATGATCTCCGGCTGGCTGGACGTCGGCGCCGCCATGGTCGGCATCGGCAGCGAGGACACGGACGTCGTGCGGGTCGCGACCGCGCTGTCCGCGATCTCCCGGGTGGGTGAGTCGATCAGCCAGCAGTACGGGTACGTCTCGTCGGCGGCCGTGCTCGGTACCGCGGTGCCCGACAGCGTCACCCGGGTCCAGTCGGCGATCGGTACGGAGACCGCCTGGATGACCCAGTTCCGGCTGTCCGCCACCGCAGCCGAGGTGGCCCTCTACGACAAGCTGGTCGGCCCCACCCAGGCGGCGGTGACCGAGCTGCGCGACAAGGTGCTGCACGGCCAGCGGATCGACTTCAGCGCCTGGGCGGCGGCGAGCGGGGCGAAGTCCGAGCAGGTCCGCGCGGTCCAGCGGCAGGTCGTCGAGGAGCTGGAACATCGCAGCGGGACGCTGGCCGACGCGGCGCTGCGCCAGGCCGCGCTGTCCGGCCTGCTCGCGGCCGGTGTCCTCGCGTTGTCTGTCGCGGTGTCCGTCGGTGTCGCCAGCCGGATCGTCGGCGGGCTGCGTAACCTGCGCACCGGTGCGCTCGACGTCGCCCAGCGCCGACTGCCGGAGGTCACCTCGAAGCTACGGCAGGGCCAGCCCGTGGACCTTGAGGCCGAGCCCGCAGCCTTCCCGACCGCCGGCGGCGACGAGATCGGTGACGTCGCGCGCGCCTTCAACGTCACCTACTCGTCGGCCGTCACGGCGGCCTACGAGGTCGCCGAGGGCCGCAGCGTCGGCGCCATCCTGCAGACGCTGGCGCGGCGCACCCAGGGCCTCATCCAGCGCCAGCTCCGGCTGATCGACGAGCTGGAGCGCGACCAGCAGGACGGCGAGATCCTGACCAAGCTGTTCGGCGTCGACCACCAGGCCACCAGAATGCGGCGGCTGGCCGAAAGCCTCATCGTGCTGTCCGGCGGCCAGCCGGGACGCACCTTCCGCGGCCCGGTCCGGCTGGTCCAGGTGCTGCGGGCGGCGGTCAGCGAGGTCGAGGACTACACCCGGGTCCATGTGCACCTGCCGACGTCCGATGTCGAGATCGTCGGCTCCGCCGTCGGTGACCTCACCCACATGCTCGCCGAGCTCATCGAGAACGCCACCGCCTTCTCCCCGCCCGACACGCCGGTGACGGTGCAGGCCAGCCGGGTCGGCCAGGGCTGGACGGTGGAGATCGAGGACCGCGGGGTCGGCCTCGACGACGAGATGTACGCCGCGACCAACCACCGCATGGCGAACCCGCCGCCGTTCGAGGCCTCGACGCACGGCAGCCAGATCGGCCTGTTCGTCGTCGCGCGCCTCGCCGCCCGGCACCGGATCGCGGTGCGTTTCAAGCCCAGCGTCTACGGCGGTGTGCACGTGGTCACGATCATTCCCGCGGGTCTCATCCACACCGAGGTCGCCCACCAGACCGCGATGCTTCCGGCGGGCCGGGCGGGCGGCACCGGTAACACCGGTGGTACCGGTGGTGGTCCCGACGATCCGGGGCGGCGCAGGCCGGAGCTGGGCCCTGGGGGCGGTCCCGGTGGGGATCGCGGCACCGGTGGCGGCCGGCATGCGCCCACCGAGGAGTTCGCCCTGCCCGTCGGGACGGGAACGGCGCCCCACCCGGTCGGCGCGCGGGCCGGCAGCGGCATCGGTGTCGATCTGACCGGCGACGCGGACGGCCGTTCGAGCCGCTCCGGGGACACCGTCCGCGTGGGCCGGGGCGGTGACAACGGGCACGGCGACGGCTATGGACGTCCCGACGGGTTCGGGGCGGACGTGCGCCTCGGCGGGTTCGCCGAGGCGACCCACGGGGCGCACGCCGCTCACAGCGATCACGGGGCCAACGGGGCCGGCGAGGCAGGCATGTACGGCACCCGCGACTTCGCCGAGGGCGCTCGGGGCTCGGCCGGTTCCGGTGCGGCCGCCCGGTCCGGTGCGGCGCCCGGTTTCGACCCGCTCGCGGCGGGGGCCGGCGCACCGCTGGGCTCCGGGGGACCGGGCGGGCACGGCGGTAGTAGCGGGTATGGCGGCAGTGGCGGGTATGGCGGCCAGGACGGATACAGCAGGCACGACGGAAACGGCAGGCCGGGCGGTTACAGCGGCCAAGACGGCGGTGGCAGCAGCGGCGGCAGTGGCGGCAGTGGCGGCGGCGGCCGGCGCGGCGGGTACGGCGAGTACAGCGGATACAGCGGTTCGAGGGTGCCACCGGACGACGTCCGGCCGGTGCGCCTGGATCCGGACCTGGACCCGTCCTCGCGTCGCGGCAGCGAAGGACGTCCGCCCGGCTTGGCTGCCCACAGCGCCATGGACCTGGCCGACAGCGGCGTCTTCGACCCCCTGTTCGGACCGCTGCGGGGCAGCGACGGCGCGGCCGCGACCGTGCCGGGCGGCACGGGCGGTGCGGGCGGCACCGGGGGCCATCCACGGCTTGAGGATCTGCCGCGCCGCCGCCGCGGGGCCCATCTCGCCGAGAGCCTGCGCTCCGAACCCGATGTGGAGCAGCCGGCCCGCCGCACCGCCCGCCCGCCCGACCCCGAGGCCGCCCGCGCGCTCGCCCAGGGCTTCACCAGCGCATTCGAACGCGGAATGCGTGACGCCGACGACCTCGACGGGAGATAAGCGATGCACCGACAGCCCGACCTCTCCTTTCTGCTCGATCGCCTGCGCGAGACCGTTCCCGACATCCTGTGCGCGGTTGTCCTGTCCGCGGACGGACTGCTGCTCGCCACGTCGAGCGGGATCGAACGCACGGCGGCCGACCAGCTCGCCGCGGTCGCGTCCGGCTTCGACGCACTGGCCCGCGGTGCCGCTCGCCAGCACGGCTGGGGCCAGGTCAACAAGACGATGGTCGACATGGAGAACGGCTACCTGTTCATCACCGCTGTCGGCCACAGCGCCTGCCTCGCCGTCTCCAGCACCGCCGACGCCGACGTCGGCCAGATCGCCTACGAGATGGCGCACCTGGTCAGCAGGGCCGGCCGGTTCCTGACCCCGGAGCTTCGCAGCCAGATGCGGGCGGCCCTGCCGTCCTGAGTCGACCTGGACCGCGTGCAAGCGGGGGAGGGAGGTAGACGGTGCCCGAGGACTGGTCCGGGTCGCCGGCACCGGGCGAGCACTGGGACGACGCAGAGGCGTTCGTCCGCCCCTACGCGGTGACCCGAGGACGCACGACGCCGGCGGTGCCGCTGGAGCTCGTCGCGCTCGTCGCGACCACCGACGGCGGCATGGCGGCGATCCGGCGGCGCGGCCGGCTCGCGCCCGAGGAACACGACATCGCGATCCTGTGCATGCGAATTCACTCGATCGCCGAGATCTCCGCCCGTCTGAAACTGCCGTTGATGGTGGTGCGGGTACTCATCGACGACATGGCGCGGGGCGGAATGGTCTCCGTCCACCGCCCCGAACATCCTGATCGACCCAGCCCGGAGCTCCTACGGAGGGTTCTGCATGGTCTCACCACTCTCTAGACGCGCACCCACCGCGGTGAAGGTGCTCGTCGCCGGTGGCTTCGGAGTTGGCAAGACGACGTTCGTCGGGTCGGTGAGCGAGATCGAGCCGCTCACCACCGAGGCGGCGATGACCAGCGCCAGCGTCGGCGTCGACGACACCAGCGCGGTGAACAGGAAGACGACCACCACCGTGGCCATGGACTTCGGTCGCCTCACGCTCAGCAACAACATCATCCTGTATCTGTTCGGTACTCCCGGCCAGGACCGGTTCTGGTTCATGTGGGACGAGCTCGTCCGGGGCGCGATCGGCGCGGTGGTGCTGGTCGACACCCGCCGCATGGCCGACTCGTTCCCCGCCATCGACTTCTTCGAGAACCGCCAGGTGCCGTTCCTGGTCGCGGTCAACCGCTTCGAGGCGAACTCCCATGAATACCCGCTCCCGATGGTCCGTGATGCCGCCGACCTCGCTCCGCACCGGCCGGTGATGTACTGCGACGCCCGGCGCCCGGACAGCGCGCAGACGACGCTCGTCCATCTCGTGCGCCATGCCCTGGAACTTGCCCTTACCGGAGAACCACTGGATGGTCCGTGACCGGCCGGGCTCGGCGGTGACGATCAGCTCGGGGGGATCTCAGGAGGCCGTGATGTCAAGCCACAACCTCGACCTGCCCCGGCCGCGTGGCCGAGTGCCCGGAATCGAGATGGAGGTCTATGTCGACTGGGAGGACCAGATCGAGGTCGAGGACCCGCCGAACAGCCGGCGCCCCGCGGTCATGGTGCGCATGCCGGCCTATGTAGCCGGCGGGCTCTCCCACGAGCTGCACAGCCTGGAGACGATCCGCGGCGCGATCGGCGGTGACTGCAGCGAATGGGCCCAGGTGGCTCGGGCGCTGCTGGCCGCGGCCCGGATGGCGGCCGGCTCGGACCGGCATCCCGAGCTGGCCGATCTGCCGGCGGCGCCGTTCGCGGCCGGCCCGGACCGGCATCCCGAGCTCGCCGACCTTGCCGACCTCGCCGATCGGCCGCCGACGCCGTTCGCGGCCGGCTACCAGCGGATGGTGCCGGTGGACGGGCCTGTTCCCGGAGAATGCGCGTGACTCTGCTGCTGTTGACGGCCGAGGCCGGGACGGTGTTCGGCGTGACGGTCTGGGTGCTGCTCCGGATCTGGGCCCGAACGCGGGACATCAGCCTGGCCGACGTCGACTTCTACGACCCGCTGGCAGAAACCGGCCACCCGTTGGCAGGAACCGGCCAGGAATGCGGAACCGGCATGATTCCCGCCGCAATCACCACCACCTTCAGTGAACCCGCCGGCAGTCGGCGCCCCGGTAGTACCGACACGGCGGCGGACGGATCGGGTCAAGTGGGGCGAATAAGACTGCCGCGAAGTCCGTCGGCCGGTCCGTGGGTGATGGACGAGAACGGCGTGGCGGGATTTGCGCGTTCTCCGCTCGGCGCGGTCATCGGCGCTGTGAACATCGCCTTCCAGGTCATAGGCATGGACGGCGTGATCACCACCTGTCGGCGGATCGCCACCCAGCAACAGGGCGCTGACCTGCGTGAATGTTCCATGGATGAGCCCAGGAGGGGTTCCGGTCACTGGCCGGCGGCCGAGTCCGGTTCAGGAACCGATCCGCGTCGGCGGGGCAACCAGGTGAACGACTCCGACCGTAAAGAGGATCACGGGTCGACCGGGCGAGCGGTCGGCAATCTTACCCGCCGCACCTATGAGCAAATTGAGATCACCGGATGGAAGCTTGAGAGCTATTCATCAGGGAACGCGACGGTACGGTATGTTCTCACCCGGTTCGGGGGCGGCGATGACGTCGTCTCGGTGACGATGCGGGTCGAGGTGAACTGGGCCGATGGCGACTGGCGGGTCGTCGCTCCGCCTACGGGGGAGTGGTTCGACGCGTTCAGTGCGGACGGCGATATGTCCGGTTTCATTCTCTTTCCCGCACACGTTACGTCGCTGTCGTCGCCGCGCCGCTGACAGGCGGGTCCTGCCAGCCGTGGAGTCGGGGGTTCGTGCCCGCACAGGCCGACACGAACCCCCAACACCACGGACGGGGGGCTGGAGTCCCACATCTGTCGCGGGGTGCGAACGCGTGCATGGCGCCGCCTGAGCGTGCACGTCTGAAAGCCCCCGACATCTTCGCGCCAGGTCCGGGTGTTCAGGCGCCTCGATGCTGACGGCAACAAAGGAGCACATGAATGTTGAGATCGTCCGTCCGCCGCGCTTCCGCGCGCGCGACGCTGATCCTCGCGGCGCTGGCGAGCATGCTCGCCCTGACGGTCGGCGCGGCGCCGGTGGCTGGGGCGTCCGCTTCGGTGTACTACCTGCCGGTCGGCTGCTGGTCGGGCACCGCCACCACGGCCCTCGGCGCGACCGAGTCGGTTGAGTCGCACTTCTACCTCAACGGCAAGTTCGAGGTCTCCACACCCACCGGCGACTTCACGGGCAGCTGGAAGTCCACCGGCCCGCGCACCTTCACCTACGGGTTCGTCCGGACCCTGCCCGGCCCCGGCGGCGTGGTGATCGGCACCATCGACATCAAGCACTCGGCCACCTTCACCGCGTGGAACACGTACACCTCCACCGGGACGGCCACTGCCTACGACCTGAACGGCAACGTCCTGTTCTCCGGCCCGGTCAGCTCCACCGGAACGCGCACCTTCTAAGCGGCACCACGCACCCGGCGGCCGCACTGGCCGCGACGAGCAGCCCGACCGGCCGCATCCGACCCAACGGCGAGACCCGCCGATCCGGCCGGACGCGTCAACCGGATCGGTCGACCAGAGCGGTCGGTCGGGCCTCAGGTGCCCGCGATGCCAGACAGTCACAACACCCAGGAGCCCCGGTCCGCCGAACTCCCGGATTGATGCGCTTTCCTCCCCTACTGTGATCTTCGGTGGGAGGGGGAAAATTCATGAATCACGCCGCTCTGTTCTCCGCGGTGTTCATCGCGTTATTTGTCGGTCATCACCTTGGTGACCACGTCGCGCAGACCGACTGGCAGGCAGCCCGCAAGCACGGATCCGGCTGGGCCGCCGCCCGGGCGATGATCGGCCACCTGTTCAACTATCACCTGTGTATCTGCGCCGCGCTGCTCGGGCTCGTCGTGATCGACGTCCCGCTGCGGCCGGCGGGCATCGTGGTGGCGCTGATCTGGTCCGTCCTCACGCATGGATTCATCGACCGCCGGTGGCCGGTACGCGTGCTGCTCCAGCGAGGGCGGTCACCCCTTTTCGCCAAGAGCACCAGCAGTGGCGTGAACGGAATCTACCTCGCTGACCAGTCGCTGCATATCGGCTGCCTGTTCGTCGGAGCGCTGCTGGTGTCCGCGCTGAGCTGAGCCGATTTCAGGAATCCCGGCCTTTGGCGCCGATGAAGAGGTGGTATTCCCCGACGACCCCGTCGCCCGGCGCCGGGGGCATGACCTGGCCGAAAGCCGCCTGGCCGCAGGTGAGGCGCTGCAGCACCGCCGAGGTCACGATTTTCGTGCCTGGGGAGAGCGCCTGCAGTGTGCGGCAGGTACTGCTCACCAGCGGCCCGGCCAGCCCGAAATCCGGAACGAACAGATCGCCGTGCGCGATGACGGCGCTGAAGGCGAACGGCGGCTGTCCGGCCTCGTCGGCCCCGTTGGCCTCGTCAGGTTGGTCGGGCTGGTCAGGTTGGTTGGTCCGCGCCGTGGTCGGCGGATCTGCCGGTAGGCGGGAGAGCCGGTCGAGTGCGATGAGAAAGGCCGCGGCGTCGTCCGCGTTGTCGTGGGTCGCGAGGATGTTGTCGCCGGCGACGGAACGCAGCCGGCCGTGGGTCGTGCCCAGCGCCTCATGGTGAAGCTCGACCCAACGATGGAGCCGTTCGTTCAGCGTGGTCAGGGACACACGGGCGGCGAGGGCGTTCAGGCCGACCAGGTCGGTGACGGTGAGGAACGCGTTGCGCTCTATGCCGCGGTAGCGGTCCGCGAGGAGGCGGTGCACCTGCACCGGCCGGGGAATCCCGTTGAGAGCCAGTTCCCCGACGAGGTCGAAGCCGAACTCCGCCGACTTGGCCGCGTCCCGCGTGGTCGACGTCACGTACACCTCGTTCGTGGGTACGTGCTTCTCCATCCGCGCGGGCACGACGACGCCCTCGCCCAGCAGGTCGTTCTCGAATCTGATCGTGTCGCAGGTGTGGATCGCGACCCGGCAGCCCTCCACCCAGTCGCCGATCGGCAGACGCGGGCCGGAAATGAACAGGTTGACGATCTGTGCCGCCGCGTGCAGCGAATCGGTGGCGGAGCGGAAAGCTGTCAGATATCCGTCACCGGTGAACTTGATGATCTCGCCGCCGAGCTCCTCCACGATCCTCCGAATCGGCAGGACCGCCTCGGTCATCATTTCGGTCATACGAACCCGTGGAACGGAGGCCATGGCCCGGGTGGAGCCCACCAGATCCACGACCAGCACGGTCGTGGTTTCCATTCTCACTATGCCGCCTGCCTTCCCGAGACCCGCCGCCGCCGCGGGCACGGCCGGAATCATAGCGGCGTGCAACGGCCCGCCATGGCGGATTCGAGGGAGAACCCGCGGGGCTTCACGGGGTATCCACCCTGGCCTACGTAACCGGCCGCGGTGCGCCCGCGGTCCGGTGCAAACTGTGCTAGCCCACTTCGGCCGGGACCCGCACCGGGCCGCAGGCCCTTCCCCTGGTCAGCGTCAGGACCGTTCTCGTGGTCGTCCAGTCCGGGTGATCGGGTGACCCCGGTCCGCGCGAATCGGCCCGTATGCGTGCCACGGCGACCGGCCGCATATGCCGTTATTCCGGGTTGCTGCCGGGTATGTCCATTTTCTGGGAGGGCGGGGAGAACGAGACGAGGGCCTGTGGTTCTCAAAGCGAACCACAGGCCCTCGGTTCATGAGCTCTGGATGACGCTCCTGGAAGGCAGGCAACCGTGATCTCGGCGGCTTCGGTCCCTGCTGGTGTCTACCAGCCCCAACCGCCGTGCCGACCCCAGCCGCCCCAGCCGTGGCGCCAGCCCCAGCCGCCCCAGCCCCAGCCGTGGCGCCAGCCCCAGAAGAACGTTCCGGTGACGTCTCGGAAGTAACCCTGTGCCCGTATCGACGGTGCCGCGTACCTGTCCTTCATCGCCGCTTCCTCATCCCGAGTCCGCGTAGGAGTGATCCTCCTTCCGCTGATCGGCCGCACGCCCGCCAGCCCTGCCGGTGCGGTCGGGCGCGCCCACCAGGGTCAGGGCGCTCAACCGACCACCTCTCATCGTCGCTCGGCCGCCTTCACCAGTGGTTCAGAAAGGGTTCATCGCTGAACCGTTTCCCTCTCACGGCTCGTGGCCAGGGCCGCCGCAGGCCTGGGTCGACGATGGAAGAGGCTCGCTCTCCGGCCACGAGACCGGCGCGAGGCTGATGGCCAGATCGTGGATCTCACGCCGCCCATGACCCAGGACCCAGATCTGGGTGCCGGCCCGTTCAAAGCGCACATGGCCCTGATCGGGGTCGTCGGCAGGGGACCACCAGCGTGCCGGCGTGCCGTCCGCCAGTGCGATCGGCTTCCATTCGGCGGGGTCCGCCATCCGCGCGCCCCGGGACTGGACAAACCACACCCGGCTGATCGGGAGACGTCCTCCGTAGGAATGCGCGACTATCGCTGGCCCGTCCTCGTCGTTCTCCAGAACACCCGCGTAGGTCAGGTCGCGGGGGGCGAGCACCGTGAAATCCACCTCGCGGGCCAGCGCGGCCAGCGGTCGGGCCTGGCCGCCGAGGCGCTCGGATTCGGCGACGGCGCCGACTGAGCCCAGATCGAAGCGACGCGGGTCGATCGGCGCGTCGAACCGCGGGGCGCGCAGGCTCAGCTGCTCGGTCTTCCGCTCGCCGGACCAGGCGGTCAGCTCCAGCAGCACGCCGGTGGCATCGTCCACGACCAGGTCGTAGGAGTCGCCTTCCGGCAGGTTGTGCAGGCGGGGGGCGAAATTCTGGTCGCGCGGAACCCCGCGTACCCAGGTCGCCGTCCGTCCGTCCCGTTCCTGCGCATCAGGCCGCGGGGCCGCCAGGTCCAGACCGGACAGGACCAGCCAGGGCCGCACAAGGACGAGCTCGGATATCCCCACGGCGGTCAGCCCGAATTCGGCGGCGGCGGGCCGCGAGCCGTAGACCTTGCCGCAGTGACGCCGCCGCCACTGCAGGCCCCGCACGACGACGCCGTCGCTGTCGAGGTCGCCGTCGCTGTCGCCGTGCCAGTCGACCCGCAGCGATTCGGGCGTGGCCTGGAGCGAGCCGCGCCGCGTGTCCATCCCGGCAGGAGCCTGCTGGTTGCCCGGCGCGCCGGGTGGTGAGACCACGACGCGGAAACCGCGGGTGGCCTGCGCCATGCTCGCCGCCGCCACCGCCGCGTGGTCGACCCAACCCCGCAGGTCGGCCTGTAGCGAGCTCCACCGCCGGGCCGACGTGGACATCGCCTCCAGCGTGTCTCCCAGGGCGGTCACCGGGCGGATCCTGACACAGGATCCGCCCGGAGCGCAGCCCGTCACATCCCGGATGGAGAAGTGGCCGCCGCCGCGGAACCGTTGGTGGACAGGAACATCCGTCTCGCGACAGATGTCAATGCCGGGTTGGGTCCCGGCGGTCGCTGCCGGGTGCCTATTACCTGTCGTGTGACCGGTCGCGGTGAATCCGCGGCAATCGACGCTTCTCCGAAGCGCGGCGAGACCGACCGGGTACGACTCGTGGCGCGGCCGCCTGCCGCACCGGCTGGCTGTCCGGCGGTGTCCCACACGTGGCATATTCAGCCTGCGTGGAGTATGCGCGCCGCGTGACCCCATAAGTCGTAGCCCGGACCTCTGAGGAGCGCCACCGACGATGACCGAGACCGGTGTTCTCGTTCAGGAGCCTCGGCCTGGCGACCCCGAAGTGCTTGGGCGGCACCGGGTTCTGGGCCGGCTCGGCGCCGGTGGCATGGGTGTCGTCTATCTCGCTGAAGGTCCGTTCGGGCGGGTGGCGGTCAAACTCGTCCGTGCGGAGCTGGCCGATGACGCGGATTTCCGCCGCCGCTTCCAGCGCGAGGTCCAGGCCTGTTTCCGGGTGGGGGGCGCACGTACGGCCCGGCTGGTCGACTTCGAGCTCACCGCCGACCGCCCGTGGCTCGCGACAGAGTTCTTCGACGCTCCCAACCTGGCCGAGCAGGTGCGGGCGGACGGCCCGCTCGCCGCGGACGCGCAGCTGGTCCTGGCAGCGGGGCTCGCCGAGGCGCTGCTCTCGATTCACACGACGGGTCTGGTTCACCGCGACCTCAAGCCGTCGAACGTGCTGTGGACGCCCAGCGGGCCGAAAGTAATCGACTTCGGCATCGCGGCCGTGACCGACACGGTCGCCCTGACGTCGACCGGTCATTTCGTCGGCACCCCTGGATGGCACTCGCCGGAGCAGATATCCGGCCAGGAGGTCACGGCCGCCGCGGATATCTTCGCCTGGGGCGCGCTGCTCTGCTACGCCGCGAGCGGAAAGGCGCCGTTCGGCACCGGCAGCCCGGAGGTTGTGCTGGCCAGGGTCGCCGTCGCGGAGCCCGTGGTCGACCGCGAGCTGATCGCACCTGCGCTGCGTGATCTGGTGACGACCGCGATGATTCGTGATCCGGCGAGCCGGCCGACCGCCGTGGATCTTTATGAAGCTCTGGTGGGGCTGGTGCCCAGCGACGCCGCCTTCCCGGTGACCCGGGTTCTCGGAGCCAACCTGGCGGACACCCCACCGTCAACCCCGGTGCGTGCGACCTGGACGGATCAGCCTTCGGCGGATCAGCCCGCACGGGAGAGCGTGCCGCCGGCCGCTCCGCCCGCAACCGGACCCAGCGGACCCAGCGGTGCGCGCCGGCTCGTCGCGGTCCTGGCCGTGCTGCTGATCGCCGCGGTGGGTGGGATCATCGGCCTCGTCCTGACTCAGAAGGACGACACCGGGTCGCCCGCCGAGTCCGCCGAGTCCGCCGAACCCGCCGATTCCGCCGATTCCGCCGAATCCGCCGAGTTCACAGCCGGCGAGCCATGGCGCATCACCATCGACGACCAGATCGAGGGGAATGACGACACAGGCTGCACGGTGACGGTGCTGGACGCGGATGGTGCCGTGGTCCAGCTGTTCGAGGGGGTCTACAGCCGGAAGGCCTACCAGGTCGCGGACACCGGCGTGTTCCACTGGACCGTCAACAATGACGGCTGCCTGGTGAGCGCCGACGAGAGCCCGGCCAAAACCGGGCTCCCCTTCGTCCAGATGGCCTACAGCGGGGACACCTCCGTGTTCGACACGTCGGGGAGGATCTCGGTCGACCCGATCGACTTCGGCGACGCGACGGACTGCGAACTCACGCTGCGTGCGATCGACGGTCGGTCGCTCGACTTCGTCACGGCGCACAAGGGCGACGGCCCGGTCGTGCTCAACGCGGGCGGTCCTGACAAGGTTTACCTCGCCGAGGCCGGCTGCGCCTTCAGGGTCTCCGTGCAGTCCTGAGCGCGGCGGGTTCACTCGGTTCGCGCCCAGGTCACGGCCGGCAGTGCGTACCAACGCCGGTGCCTGCCCGGGGGTGCCTGTCTGGGTCGGAGGTGCCTGCCCAATAGATGACACAGGCGGGTGCCTTCCGGGCGAAGGGGTCATTCTGGACCGACCCGGCTCAGGTCATGTCGACCTCTGCTCGAGACGTGTCGACCTTGCGTGGTGGAAGGCAGGACGAGGAAACATGACCAGGCAGCAGCGGACACCCATGGTCAGGGGCGGGATCGCCCTCGCGCTCACCGCGAGCGTGCTGACCGGTCTGACGGCCTGCGGCTCCAAGAACGACGCGGACAAGTTCGCCGAGAAGCTGCGCACGAAAGGCTACGGCAAGGTCCACGTGTCCGCGGACATCGAGCGCAAGGGTGGGAAGAAGCGCACTGTCGCCTACGACGCGCACGTCCTGGTGAACACCGACGCCGACCCGCAGACCTGCGACGTCGAACTCGAGAACGACGTGCGCTCCTCGGGCCGCGGTCTCGTCGACTACTTCGACGTCGACGAGGTCCGCGACGCCCGCGGCTCCGGGCACGAGGTCGAGGACGACCGCACCTGGCCGGACAACCCGACCCTCACCCAGCTGCGGGCCGAACTCACCGAGCATTCCATCGACTGCTGACGTCCGACCGGACGCGTCCACCTCCACCGCTTCCGAGTAAGAAGCGAGGGTTTCGGCTTCCGCAGAGCTTTTCGCAGAATCCTGAGACGCGACGGATCCGGACCAGCAGCATGGGCTTGGCGGATCCGTGCTGACGGAAGGCGAACCGCACCCGCACCCGCACTGCCACACAACACCGGCATTTCATCTCAAGATGCGCAAAAGGGGCGCAGATTCGCCTGGCCGTGCGCAAGGGTGAAGGATTTTGGTCGTCGGAACAACCAAAATCCTTCACCCTTGCGACTCGCCAAACCGCGACAGGCTCTGCGGCAGTCGAAATCCGCACTTCTTGCGAAGCGTCAAGCAACTCCATGGGCCCAGTTTCTCCTATTGAGGTAAATTGCTCGCGCTGTTTGGTGGCGCGGGATGCCCAGTAGGACATCGTGCGGCGGATAGCGCGGAGTGACGGACTGCCAGGTCGATATCGGGGGCCAGCACGATCAGTGCCAGCACTGCCCGCGTCGGCCGCCCGTGCACGCCGTCAGGTCAAGGACTCCGTTTCGTCCGCGTCTTCATCCGCGGCGTCGACTTCGTTTTCGGTTTCAGGGGCCTGGCGCAGCTCGATGCGCAGTGCGGCTGCGTTGGCGAGGATCGTGAGCGCGCACCAGAGCCGCCGGGGAGCGGCCAGCGGCCCGGTGATCTCGGCGAGGGTCGCGCGAAACTCCTCGGCGTAGCGTTCCTGCCGCCGGTCGTCGACCGCGATGGCCGCCGCAGCCGTGATCAGGCCCTGGGTGAAAGCGCCGGGCCGAAGTTCACCGGCGAGCGTTCGGACGGACAGCGCGGTTCGGTGCAGGCCACCTCCGGCTGGCACGAGCCGCCAGGTGGAACTGGGCCGGCGAGTGGCGATGACCGCTCCGACGGCGGCGCAGACCGTGACGGTCTCGAGCGGTGGCATTCCGAGGGCAAGGCCCGGAAGCGTCACCCCGATGAAAGCACCTGCGAGTGCGCCGAAGCCCGGTCGGCTCCGCAGCGGATGGCGATGGGCGAGTACGCCGAGAACCAGCCCACCCACCACGCCAGCTCCACAGAAGCCGAGCTGGAAGTACACGTGGTGCGCACCTGGATCTTCATGTCGGTAGTGCACGATCTGGAACTGCAGGGCTTCGGCGGCTGCCTCGCCGCCCAGCAGGCCGAGGGCCAGGCCCAGAACCATCGTCGTGGGGCGGGCGTACCGGTTGGCGAGCAGGCCCAGCGCCAGCCCGACGACAGCACCTGCGGTCGCACCTATGACAGGGGCATAGCCGGCATCGCTCGGCTGCTCGAAGTGGTAATCGACCACCCGCAGATAGGCGTTGAGCGCGGCACTGCTCGCCACGTAGCCGGTGAGCATGCCGAGAGTGATTCCCGCCAGTGGCCTGGCCAGGCGCGGCCGGCGGGCGGCGACCGGCCAGAGAACAAATCCGGCCAGCATGCCCACCGCAAGGATGATGAAGGGGACGTAATCTGTGTAGAAGTAGCCTGTGGGGGCGGACGGCGCTGCCCGAAAGCTCCAGATGTACATATAGGCGGTGGCGACCTGGAAGCCCGCAGCGCTTCCGGCAGCCAGGCCGAGCCGAGATACCGCGGGGCGGAATCGTCGGAAGGCCCGTGCCCCGATGATCAACCCGACGGCGGCGCCGACGGCCATTCCGAAGATCGGCTCATGGCCGCGCAGAACGTACCCGACCGACGTTTCTGAGAAAACAGCTGCCGCGTCGAGTCCGTCGCTGAACTCGTATTCGTTCCCGTCTGCCGACCGCGCACCGAGGAAGAGCGCGAATCCACCGAACGCGCCGATGGCCAGACCTGACCAGGGCCTGACCAGTGGTTGGAAGCGGATGGCGAGCGCACCGAGAAACTGGCCGAGCGCAGCCGCCACCGCGATCCAGACCATGGGCGGGCAGCCGGCGACGTTGTCGCTGGCAAAGCCGGAAAAGATCATGTGATCGGCACCGTCGAAGGCCGCGAAGCTGGTTCTGCTGGTGGCGGACCCGACACTGCCGGCGACCACACCCAGCGCGAGCCCGAGCGGGACTGCCGTCCACCGGGGGCGGCGGCGAACAACGAGGCCGAGCAGCAGGCCGAGCGCCGAACCGACGGCGACCCACGCCAACTGCTGGTACCCGTCGGGAACGGCTGTCGACGTAGCCCGGCCGGCGAACCGCTGGATGCTGCTGTCGTAGTAGACGGCGGCGTTGCCGGCCCGGCAGGCGAACTCCGCGAGGTGGCCTCCCAGCCCTCCCAGCACGACACCCAGCAATGGCGAGGCCAGCCGCGGGCGACGTTCGACGAACGCCCCGGTAACCGCCCCGATGCCGGCGCCCAGCAGCATCGAGAACGCCGGGCCAGATCCGAAGTCGAAGCTGTCACTGCGGAGGTAGGTGATGGCGTTCAGAGTCGACATGATCGGGTAGACGGGATGCGCCAGGTATCCGGCCAGCAGGCCGAGCCCCGCTCCCAGGGCGGGCTTGGACAGCCGAGGGCGGTGCGCGGCGGCCGCGCCGAGGATCAGCCCCAGCGCCGCGCCGACGGCGGTGACGGTGTAGGTCAGACCCGCGGGAAGTGCACGGGCCAGCAGGTTGGCGAGGCAGGCGCCCGCGATGACGCCGAAGACCATCCGCCGTGCCAGGGTTCGGGGCGGGGCGGCGGGAGCCGTGTGTGGTGTGGCGCCGAAACCCAGGCGCGGTGCGACGTCCGGAGCCGTGGTCATCGGGGGCCCTCCGGCGCCGGGGTGAATCCGCCCAGCCCACGGCGCCGCCCGGCATCGCGGCCGCGGCGTTCGGCGAGCAGCACCCGGGCGCCGGCCATCCCGTCCGGGGTGAACCGGTAGAGCCGTCGACGCGCACCAGGGCGGTCGGTGTCCTCCCAGTCCGAGGCGACCCATCCCAGGCGTTCGAGCCGGGCCAGGATCGGAAACACGCTGCCGGTCGCCAGCCCGGCCTTCTTGGCGATCGCCAGGCCGTACGGTTCGACCTCGTCGTCGAGGAGCACCTCGAGGACGTCGAGCGTTGCGGGCGTCACCCGGGACAGTCCTGCCATGGCCATAAATCTAGATATGTAGAGATAGGGGAGTCAAGATCTCGGCGGGCTCGGATCGGTCGCCGACTGGTCCGGCCTGGTCCGCGGGCGTTGCTCGGTCGGCGAGCTTCGCGAGCCCGGGTCGATCGGTGGAGCGGGAAGCTTCAGCATCCGAACGGCACCGCCCGGGAGCCGAACGGCGGCAACCGCACGCCGGTCGGCCGAACGCCCGGTCCGTATGGCGAACGGTCGTCTCGGCAGCGTGTGCGTCAGGAGTTCGGCCACGGCAACGATGCCGAGCGTGGTGCGGACGGACTCGGCGAAGGCACGCCCGTCGGCGACCGGGCCGCGCGGTGGCGTGCCGGCCGCATATTGGGCGAACCGGTCAGCGAAGTCGGGGATCCGCGCAAGTGCCGGCCACACGGCTGCCACCTCGCGCGTCCGCTTGTCCAGCAGGGCCGCCCGAGTGGCCGCGAGACCGGCCGGATCAAACGCGGCCGGGTCAGGCCCGCCGTCGACCAGCGCTCGCACCAGATCAGCCTGCTCAACCGCCAGATCAGCCTGCTCAGCTGCCAGGTCGCGCTGCTCAGCTGCCAGGTCGCGCTGCTCAGCCGCCGGGACCCGCTGTTCGTCCGCCGGATCCGGCTGCTCGGCAGCCAGATCCGCCTGTGGGGCCGCGTTCCAGCCGCCAGCCGGCTTCGCGGCCCGGCGCGAGTCGGCAAACCGCGGCGCGGGCTGGGCCGCGGGCGTGACTGACAGGACGCCCGCGATGGCGTCGAGCTCGGCGTTCATCCGGGCGGCGCTGGGATAGTCGCCGTCGCGTTCCAGCATGACCGGTAGGTGGTGCGGGCATCGGCGGACCGCCTCGGCCAGCAGGTCCAGCACCGCCGGGGGCACGGGGTGGCGGTGGGTGTCGTGGTAGCGGCCGTCGTGTTCGACTCCGCCGGCCACGTGCACGTAGGCGATTCGCTCCCAGGGGAGCCGGTCGAGGAACCGAGCCGGGTCGAGGCTGTGGTTGTGCCGGTCGGCGTGGAGATTGGCAACGTCCAGGATCAGCAGCGCGTCGGTTCGCTCGGCCAGCTCGGTCAGGAAGTCCGCCGGATGCAGATGGTCCGCCGGCCACCGCAGCAGGGAGGCCGGATGTTCCAGCGCCAGTGGCACACCCAGCTCGGCGGTGACCGCCCGGACGTTGCCCGCCACCACGTCGAGCGACTGCCGGGTCAGTGGCACCGGCAGCAGGTGCCCCGCCTCGAGGCCGCCGGCGCGGACCATCGCGACATGCTCGCTGACCAGTGGAGCCTGGCACCGCTGGGCCACCGCGGCGAGGCGCGCGACGCGAGCAGGCTGCGGACGCTCCGTGCTTCCCAGGGAGAGCCGGATCCCATGCGGGACGATCGGGACGCCCCGGCCGGCAAGGCTGGCGAGTGAAGCCGGCAGCGGTGCCCGCGGGTCCACGGCCTCGGCGATGACCTCGACGAACGTCAGATCGGCGCGCTGCGCGAGCACGTTCGCCAGCGGCGGGCGCCACCCGGCACCCAGACCTGGGCTCAGCCCGGATGGCTTTCGTCTCGGGCGATCGTCACCCACCGCAGCCACCACCACCGCCACCACAGCCGCCACCGCCACCACCATGGCCGCCACCACAACCACCACCACCGACGTAACCGCCGCCGCAGCTGCCGCTGCTGCCACCGCCGAAGCTGCTGCCATCGCGCCGTGGCCGGTCGAACCCCAACCATCCGGCGAGGTTCCGGTCGGCCGTCCACAGCGCGGCCAGGCCGAACAGTGACACGGCCAGTGCGCGCTCGCCCTGCAGGCCGCCCGAACGCAGCCCGCCGAAGTCGGCCCGAGCCTGGCGCACCACGCGATGGCCGGCTGACGTGAGCAACGGGCCGCGCCACGGCAGGGTGGCAACGATGACCAGCAGCACGGTGACCACCAGTTCGCCCACGAGGAAGCCGACCGGCCGGTGCCGGGAAACCCCGAACACCAGCCTGATCAGACCGATTCCCAGCAGCGGGAGAAAGAAACTGTTCAGTGCCCGGATCGTCCGGACCTGCTGCGGTGACGCGACGAACCCGGACCCGGCCAGATGGCCATGCGCAGCCACGACCCGAGGGTCTCTCGCGAGACGGCTCACCAGCTGAGAAGGCCGTGCTGCGTCCATCGCGCCGACCCCGTCGAGCACCATCTGCTCGACCGGGCCAACAACCCCCGGGGCCGGTCGCCGGGCGACCTGAAGCCACCCGTGCGGCTCCGCCGGACACAGGTAACCCTGTTCGCACAGCGAGACGACGGCGACGTTCACCGCCCGTTCCAGGCCGCCGGTCAGATAGGCATAGTCACCGTGCAACTGGCTGCTCGAGTGAACCGGAGAACCATCGGCGCGGCTCAGCATCCGCTGCCGCATGAGAAAGACAAGACCAGCGACTCCCACCAACGCCCAGCCGTAGATGCTGAGGAAGGCAGGGCCGCTGATCCCCCAGGTATCGCCCTGGGCTGCGAGCACCACGACTCCGCTGGCTGCCACGCAATGATCGTGCGGCAGCGCGCTGGGCGGCGTCCAGGAAACCCCGCCCGCGCAACCAGTCGGCTCAATGACTGCCGTTTGCCGGTCAGGTTCCTTGTCGGCAGCGGTTTCAGCTCGGTCTGACCCACCTTCGCCACTCGTCCTGTGACTGGAAGCCGGCGGTTCGCCAGAAGGTGTGGCCGAGCTCGTTGTTCTCGAGCACCATCGCATCGAGCCGGGTCGCCCCCAGCGAGTGGAGCCGGAGGGCCGCGGCGTCGAGAAGCGCGCGGCCGATGCCCTGACGTCGGACGCCGGGGTGAACGGCCAGCCGGTAGAGGTGCGCCCGCCAGCCGTCCCAGCCGGCTATGAGCGAGCCGACGATACGATCGCCCTGCCGCGCGACCAGGCAGGCCTCGGGGTCGCGGGCGAGCATGGTGCGGATGGCGTCCGCGGTGTCCGCCGGCCTGGCCTCGTTCTCGGCCGCGGCTTCCCACAGCGCGAGAAGCTCCTCCGCATCGGCGAGAGAAGCGCTGACGATCCGGACGCCGTCGGACTGCCGATCGTCATCGGTCGTGCCATCGGTCGTGACAGCGGACACCGCCCAAGTGTCCCGCACCACCCGCTCGTCATCCGGGCGGTTCCCGGTTCCTGCGGGGCCGGGCTGGTCAGAACGTGAGGGTGCGTCCTTCGGGGGCGGTGGTGTAGGCGACGCCGTCGACCTTCAGCCCGTCCGCGTTGACCAGGGTGATGGTGCCGCCGCTGTTGCCGAGCGCGACCGGTGCTGGGACGGGGATCCGCACCGCGTCGCCGGCGGGAAGCACCGGGCCGGTCAGGCGGGCGCGGTGGCTGGCGCGGTCGAGCAGGGACCAGCCGGCCAGATCGACCGGTTCGGCGGTGGTGTTGAGCAGCGTGACGGTTTCGGCCTCCGGGGCGGGACCGAGCGGGTTGACCAGCGCGGCGATGATACGGATCTGCCGGTCGGGCTCGCCGGGGGCGGGGTGGCCGGCCGGGCCCGCGGGCGGAACGCCGACCAGGGTGTGGCCGGTGCTGTCGTCGGTGTGCCACATCTGGTTCTGGAACGCGAGGAAGATCGCGACCCATCGGTCTGCGAACGCGAGCAGGAGCCCGCCGTCCTGCCAGACACCGTCATCCCGGGTGAACTGGCGGCTGTTGCCCTGGTTCATGTGGATGTCGTGGACGCCGTTCCCGGGAAGAAATCCGAAGATCTTGTCGGGGGTGGTGGGTTCCGGGCCCCAGCGCTCCCCGAAGGCGTACAGCCGGGCGGTCGAATCGGCCTCGGCGCGTTGGACGTAGTGGTCGAGCTTGTCCGCCAGGTCGTTGTCGGGGCCGGGCTTGTCCGACGGCAGTGCGCGCAGGCTGGTGCGGTCGAACAGGTTGCCGCGAATGAAATCCAGCGCGAGCCCACCCGGTGTGCTGTCCAGCGGGTTGAATCCGTCGGGCAGGGCCGCCAGCCCGGGCAGGATCGGATGGGCGAAGGCCTCGGAGGCGGTGTAGAGAAGCTCCGCCGGGGCCTGGGAGGACAGCACGTTGACCGCCACCCGGAACATTGTTCCGGCCGCGTCCACCTCGATCTGGTAATGCGGGCTGTCCGCGCCGCCCTCGCGGCGGTGGTTACGTATGCGGCCGGCGAGAACTCCGTAGGATTTCAACGGCATGACAACCTCCACCTGATTTTCCCCGTGGTTGCAACGCTCACGCGGAGCGTAGCAGCACCACCGAGGGCCGAAGACCTCGGCTACCGCGTATCAGCGCCAGGAAAATGCATGTGCGCAATCGCCCGACCTGCTTTCGTCCGCAGAAATTCAGGGAGCGTACATTCTCAGGAAACCTGTGATTTCTACGAACGCAGCCGGGTCCGGAGGACGTCCAGCTCGGGGTCGGTGATGCCGTGGGCGGCGGCCCAGCCGGTGGCGCCGCCCCACTTGTCGTCGAGCCGCTCGAAGAACGTCCACATGGTTTCCGGGCGGCAGCTGATGTCCCGCCTGGCCGGCCGGCTGCCGTAGGTGGGCAGGGAGGCGAGCCGTTCCGCGATCAGTGGCAGCCGCTCGTTGGTGAGGACGTAGTCGTCGACGATCGCCGACCGCTCCACCCCCGCGATGTCGAGGACGAGCGCGGCGAGCACCCCGGTGCGGTCCTTGCCGGCAGCGCAGTGGAACAGCGCCGGCAGCTCCACCGGCCGGGTGAGCAGCCGGACGGCGTCCGGCGCCTCGCTGCCGGTCCGGAGCAGATAGTCGAGGTAGTGGTCGGCGACCTCCTGCTTCGACCGGCGCTCGACGATCACCTTGTGCTCCGGGTCGCCGGGAACCAGGTAGGAGTCCGGCACGAACGCCAGGTTGTGGTAGCGCACGTCGGTCTCGGCGAGCAGGCCACGGCCTTCCGCCGCTGCCTCCCTCGGGGTGCGCAGGTCCAGCACGGCGCGCAGGCCGATCCCGTCAACCAGCCGCCGGATGTCGTCCAGGCTGAGCAGCTGCACTGTGTCGGTCCGGAACAGCACACCGCGGGCGGTCCGGCCGCCGCCCGTCAGCGGCAGACCGCCGAGGTCCCGCGCGTTCACACACCCGTCGAGCTGGATCCAGCGATCGGTCACGAGCCCCATTCTGCCCTGACCCCGGGTGCGAGCCGGGTGAATCTGGAACCAGCATTCCGTACCGGCCGGACGTCGCGCGCGACTCGGGGTGACGGGTCAACGCGACTCGGCCGGTGATCGAGTCGATCACCGGCCGAGTGCGGTGTTTGCGCTGCCCCGTGCGCGCTACCTGCGCGCGCTCCGCGGGTTTGTCATTCGTCCTGTCAGGGCTTCGGGGCCAGTGACGGTGTGGGGGTCGGTACCGGGGTCGGGGTTGGGGTTGGAGTGGGCTCCGGGGTCAGCGGGACGGTCGAGATCGCAACCGCCGCCGGAGATACAGCCGCGGCCGAAGCGGTAGTCGGCGCCGCAGCCGCAGCCGGGGTGCTGGGAGGCGTCCAGGTGATCGTGACCGCACCGTTGCCGTCGTTGACCGTGCCTGAGTTGACTCCGGCGGTCAGGATGGCGTTCACGACGTCCGACGCGGCGAACGAGCTCCCGCCACCGCCGCCACCGCCGGCACCACCACCGCCGCCGAAGGCGCCGCCGCCACCGCTGCCGCCGCCGCCAGCGAAGTAACCGCCGCCACCGCCGCCGCCCGCGCCACCGCCGGAAGTGGTGGCGGTCGGGTTCTGGCAGGGCGGGACGTACACCCCGTTGCAGGGCAGGTTGCCGGCCCCGCCGATCCCGCCGGCCCCGGCAGCGGCGTCAGCGCCGTCCCCGGCGCAGCGCGGATCGGTCAGCGGGTCGCTGGGCGGGGGACTCCCGGCGCCGTGCCGGCAGGCGTTCAGCCCTCCGATGCCGCCGGCCGTCTGGGTGCCGCCCTTGCCGGAGAATCCGGCGTTGCCACCATCGACCGTGGTCCCGCCGTCGGCGCCGGCGTCACCGCCACCGGAACCGCCGGCCCCGCCGAGCGCGTTGCCCTGGCCCCCGGTGCCGCCTCCGCCGCCGCCGCCCGCGCCGACCAGCATCCGGGTGGACAGGTCACAGGTCAGCGCGGCACATCCCGCCGTGGCCAGACGGACGTCCGAGGAGCCGCCGCCGCCGGAACCGTTACCGCCGTTGAAGGCTGTTCCGCCGTTCGCGCCGGAGCCGTCGCCAGGCCCGCCCGGCACGCCGCCGGTGGACCCACCGAACCCGCCGAGTGCGCCGGAACCGCCGGACGGGCCGTTGCTCATCCCGCCCGAGCGTGAGGCACCGGTGCCGTTGGCGCCCTTGCCCGCCACGTCCACCTGCAGGACCTGGCCGCTCGTGAGGCCTGTCAGTGTCCCGGATGCCTGGCCACCGCTTCCGCCGGGACGTCCGGTGATGTCACCGGTCGGCGAACCGCCATGAGCGGCGTCACCGGCGATGAAGTAGTGCCCGCCCTGGGCGCCGGTGACGACGACCTCGACCGAGCCCACGCCCGCGGGCACCCGGAAGGTGTCCGATCCAACGGAGTGATACGTGCAGGTCAGGGTCGTCGTCCCGGACAGCACACCGGTGCTCCCACACACCGGTGCCGGGGTGATCGCGATCCCCACCGGCCGGTCACCCACGGGGATGGGGGTGCCGGGGGCCTTGGTGGCCAGGTCGATCGGCGTCACGGTGTCGCTGTCGCGGTTGACCGCGTAGGCGGCCACGCCGTCCGGCGTGATCGCGATCGCGAACGGCAGGGTGCCTCCGGTGGTGATGGTGGCACCGGGGGTGTTGGTGGCCACGTCGATCGGCGTCACCACGTTTTCGCGCTCATTGGTGACGTACACGGTTGTGCCGTCGGGCGTGATCGCGATTCCGACCGGGCGGTCACTGACCTTGATGGGGGTACCGGGGGTGTTGGTAGCCACATCGATCGGTGTCACCGTGGCACTCTCGGCATTGGCGTTGTCGGTGACGTACGCGGTTCTGCCGTCCGGCGTGATCGCGATCCCCTGCGGGTTGTTCCCGGCGGGGATCGGGGTGCCGGTGGTGTTGGTGGCCACGTCGATCGGTGTCACCGTGCCGTCGGCGGAGTCGGTGACGTAGGCGGTCCTGCCGTCGGGTGTGATCGCGACACTGTGCGCGTTGTCCCCGACCGGGATGTTGGCGCCGGGGGTGTTGGTGGCGACATCGATCGGCGTCACGCTGTCGCCGACGTTGTTCACCACGTACGCGGTCCGGCCGTCGGGAGTCACCGCTATTCCGAACGGGGACTCGCCGACCGGGATCGCGGTACCAGGGGTGTTCGTGGCCGCATTGATCGGCGTCACCGTGTTGTCGGACCGGTTCGTCACATAGACGGTCCTGCCGTCAGGCGTGACCGTGATTCCCCTCGGGGTCTTACCGACCTGGATCGGGGTACCGGCGGTATTGGTGGCCACGTCGATCGGGGTCACCGTGTTACCGAAGTTGTTGATCACGTAGGCGGTGGCTGCCGCCGGCTTCGGACCAGGCCCCTGGGTCGGCTCCGTTGTCGGGGTCGTCGTCGGTTCCGGTGTCGGCGTGGTCGTCGGTCCCGGGCTCGTTGTCGGCTCCGGGGTTGTTGTCGGTTCCGGCTCGGTCGGGTGCGTGGGCTTGGGCTCGTTGGAGCTGCCCCACGTGATGATCACCTGGCCGTTTCCGTTGTTGACGGTTCCGGTGTTGATACCAGCGGTCAGGAGGGTCGAGCTGATGTTCGCGTTGGATGCGGCGAAGGAGCTTCCCCCGCCGCCACCGGCACCCGCTCCGCCGCCGCCGATCGAGAGGCCTCCGCCACCCGAGCCGCCACCGCCGCCGAAGTAGCCGCCGCCACCGCCGCCACCGGCGCCACCACCTGAGGTCGGATCATCGGGGTTCCTGCAGGGCGGGTTGTGCACACCCAGGCAGGGCTGGTTTCCCGCGCCCCCGACGCCTCCCGTGCCAGCGCTACCGGCGCTGCCATCGCCGCCGAAACGCGGATCGTCGGGCTCGGGAGCGGGCGGAGTCGCGTGCCGCCCGGCGTTGAGACCCGCCGCACCACCCGCGGTCTGGGTTCCACCGCCCCCAGGAGTCCCCGGATGGCCACCGTCGACGATGGCGCCACCAGCGGCGCCGGCGTCACCGCCACCGGCACCGCCGGCCCCGCCGAGCGCATAGCCCTGGCCCCCGGTGCCGCCACCGCCGCCGCCGCCCGCGCCAACCAGGGCTCGAGCCGACAGGCCGCACGTCAACTTTGCGCAGCCGCCAGTAGCGACCCGTACATCCGAGGAGCCGCCGCCGCCGGCACCGTTGCCACCGTTGTTGCTCGAGGTGCCGCCAGCAGCACCGCCGGCGTCACCCTTACCGCCCACGACACCACCGTTGGAGCCGCCGAACCCGCCCGCGGCACCCTGCCCGCCGGACGGCCCGTTGTTCTTTCCACCAGACCGGCTCGCCGCAGTGCCGTCAGTACCCTTGCCGGCGACATCGACCTGCAGCACCTGGCCTGCGGGCAGACCCGATATCACGCCGTACGCACGGCCGCCGGCCCCACCCGGACGGCCGGTGATATCGCCCACCGGCGAGCCACCGTGAATGTCGTCACCGGCGATGTAGTAATGACCACCCTGGGCGCCGACAACCGTGATCTCGACCCATTTTGTGCCGCTGGGAACGGTGAAGGTGTCCGAACCGACGGTGCTGTAGGTGCAGGTCTTCTTGTTGAGGGCACCCGAGCTGCCGCAGGCTTTTTTCGGAGAGCCACCCGCCGGAAGGTCCGGCACGCAGCTGGTCAGCGTCATACTCAGCAGAACACCCAGCACCGAAACAGACCACGCGAATACGCGACGATTACGTATGACGATCATCCCCCTCTGGTAAAACATTCATGAACCATGAGAACTGGCCGGCCCGGCCTCGCCGGCCCACCGCGACGCCGGGCCGCCACCGCCACCGCGAACGCGGCAGCGTTCCGTCATTGCCGGCACTGCCCCCCCGGTGTGGTGCCGGCAGTGAGGTCGTGGATGCCGTGGGGCGTGGCGATCGCCACGATCGCCGCGCTCCTCGGTGAGAAGGTGTGCGCCGGGAACGGCGCCGGCTGTCCCGTGCCGCGCCCGTGCCGTGCGGTGCCGTGCCGTGCCGTGCCCGCACCATGCCATTGCCGGCCGCCGGCCGTTGGCCGCGTATCGCCGGGCCCCTTTTCTTCTTCGTCACGTCACGCGGCGCAGGGCCGGGCGGGCCGTGCTCGCTGCCATGCCCGCCCGGGGTCCGGGGCTAAAGGTGTTTTCAGACTCCGTCGTCGGCGCACAGCGCCCAGACGTCGGAATAGGTGCTCGGCGAGCTTGAGCCCCCGGTATGGGTGAAGGCCGTCCAGTACGCCGCCGTGGTGGTCCCGTCGCTGACCGGGTTGCCGCTCGAATCGCTGGGGAAGCTTCCGTTGAGGTGGTCGCCGCCCGAGCCCGGTCCGGTGAAGTTGGTCGTGGTGACGCTGCCTCCGCTGATGGCGGCGCCCCCACTGATCAGTTTCCCGTCCCCGCCGGAGCAGCCGACGGTCGCCTTCTGGCCGGTGCTCGCCGTGGTCGGGCCGCTCGCCTCGCTGAAGCGGACCTTCACGGTGACGCCGCTGACGTTGATGTTGTTTCCGCTGCAGATCGCATATGCATAGGTGTAGTTGGTGCTGTTGCTGCCGTTGGCCCACCCGACAGCGGTCCAGGAATCGGGGTTGGTCTCACCGTCGGCCGCGGCTTTCTGGCCGTAGTTGTGGGCGGAGTTGTTGAAGGTGGGGAAGCTGGCGATCGGCTTGAAGTTGCCGATGGTGCCCGGGGTGGTGCGCGCGCCGCCGCCGAGCAGGACCGTGTTCGCCGGGCAGGTCGCGGTGACCAGGCCCACCGTCGTCGCGGTGGTGGGTGCGTTGGTCTTGTTCATGACGACCTGGGTGTGGTTGATCAGGTTGCTGGTGAAGCACACCGCGAAGGGCGTGGTGGAGAAGCCGCTGTCGACCTGGCCGCCGCTACCGCCGATCCCGAGCCAGTGCGTCACATCGGTGCCGACGACCCCGGTGGAACCGGTGTATTCGGTGGTGCCGTCGGAGCTGGGTGAGGTGCCCTTCACGTGATTGCCGTTGCCGCTGCCGGTGGCCTGGTTGATCCCACCGCCGGAGATCAGGCCGCTGCTGCAGTCCGCGTGGGTGGAGATCTCGGAGTTGGCACTCGCGGGACCGCTGGTAGCCCCGGGTGTCTTCACCGTGACGCCCACCGTGTTGGCGTGTGCCGCGCCCGGGAAGGCCACGGCCAGCGCGGTGCCCAGGACCAGTGCTGTTGCCGCGGCGTGCTTGCGCACGGACAGATGTGATCTCACGTTGACCTTCGCGTCAGGGGTGCGCGATGCGAGCACATGTGCCCGTCCACACCGGGGGTGACAGCTTCTGCGCTGGTGGAGCGCAGGGCGTGCGACGCTGCACGGGATCCGCAGATACGGAGCCATCGGCGACTATAGGCCGTATTTGCGCAGGACTTGTGGCAGTTGTGTCGACTTGAAGCAAGGAGGTTGCAAGCCGTCGATCAATTGCCCGGAGTTGTCCGTTTTGTCCAGGGTCGCGCCGACGTCAGTCGATGTCCGCGGTCGGATCCACCACGAGATGCCGACCATCGGTGTGGCTCGCGAGGCGTTCGCCATCCGGTACCGGTCCCTGGTGCCTGTGGCACCACGCCAGGCTTGAGGGCAAAGCCAGAAGATCTTCTCCCGGCACCGCCCGCCGGACGGGCGACACCCGCAGAACGGGTCATGTCACCGACTGGGGCCAAGCCCTTCCCGGACGGCGGCTCGGACGAGGCGCACGAGCCAGGTGGCGGCGTTCGTGGCACGGTCGGCGTCGAAGTGCCACACCGTGGTCAGCCGCTCGAAGGAGGGCACGCTCCACAACACGTCCAACATCGCCGCGGCGGTCTCGCGATCCTCGTCCGACCAGCCGTCCGCGGACTCTGTCACCGCGGCGATCAGCGCCGCTCGCCGGCGTTCGTCGGCCGCCGCGAAGGTGGGGTCGTCCTGTGCCGGCGGACTGATCGGGAAGGACGCCAGATAGGTGAACATGCGCCGGATCAGGTCGTCGAACGTATCGAGCTGAAGGTCTTCCAGCTCGATGTCGGCCTCCTCCTCCAGGCGGCGCATCACCGCCTCATGGAGCCGCCGGTCGGTGGCGAAGTGCCGGTAGACGGTGGTCTCGCTGACTCCGGCGCGACGCGCGACCGCCCGCACCGTCAGGTCGCGCCAGTCCCAGCTGGCGAAGCCGTGGACCATCTCGGCGCCGGCCGCGACGATGCGATCACGGGTCTGGGCCGCCTGCTGGCGACGTGTCGGGCTCTCGTACGGGCGCCGCTTCGGCGGGGGTGCGTCCATTTCTTCCGCCGTGCCCGACTCGCCGCGGTCGGGGTCACTCACAGGTGCCGACCGCCCGGCCGTCCGACATCGTCACCCATCCTTGCGCACCGGAGTAGCGGGGGCCGGCGCCGCTGGTCGGCTGACCGCCGATCCCGAACGCGACTCTAGTTGCCTCGTGTCGTGTCGTGTCGTGCCCGCCTTGCCGGGGGCGGCCGGACGGGTGCCTCCCGCGATGGGAACGGTGATCGAGGCTGCGGCAATTCGCGTGTGATGTCTAACGCGAATTGCGCTATGCTGCGTCCGCCGACGATCAGGCTCGCTCTCCCGCCCCGGCTGTGCGACCTGCGACCGGATGTCCACACGAGAGGGGACCGAGATGGAAAGCGCGCCTCCGGCCTTACGCATACCGGCGGACTGGGACGACGTCACCGCGGAGTGGATGACCGCGGCCCTGGCCGCCGCCTTTCCCGGCGTGAAGGTCCGTACGGCGGACCTCGTGCTGCGGGACGACGGCACCAACCGGCGCGCGCGCTTCGCGCTCTCCTACATCGGCGAGCGAGGTCCGTCCGCTGTCTTCGTCAAGGCTGCCGACCCGGCCCACGCGAAGCTCAACGCGATGACCGGCGGACTGTTCAACGAGACCCGGCTGTTCAGCGCCGGTGTGCGGCTACCGCTGGAGCACCCGGCCGCGTACTGCGCCCTCATGGACGAGCCGACACTCGACTTCGTTCTCGTCATGGAGGACGTCACCATCCGAGGCGCGGAGCCTCGAGACGCGACCACACCCATGAATCCCGACCAGGCGGCCGACGCCGTCCGAAGCCTTGCCCGGCTGCACAGTGCCTTCTGGGGGCATCGCCTCGACCGGGAGGACCTCGCCTGGGTCCAGCCCTTCGCGGCGTGGAAGGGGATGCACGGCATCGAGACCGGCCTGCGCAGGGTCGCCGAAACCGTTCCACCGGCGGTCCGGTCCCTCACCGGCGCGCAGATCGAGCAGATGTGGGTCACCTATGTGGGCACCCTGACCGACGGACCCCAGACCCTGCTGCACGGCGATGCCCACATCGGCAACACCTACACCCTTCCCGGAAACCGGGCGGGTTTCCTCGACTGGCAGGTGCTGCGCCGCGGAAATCACGTCATCGACCTGGGCTATTTCGTGCAGAGCGCACTCACCGTCGACGACCGCCGGGCGTGCGAGAGCGACCTGGTCGACGAATACCACCGCGCCCTGGACCTGCCCGCCGAGGAACTGCCGACCCGCGACGGCATCTGGCTCCGCTATCGGGCCTCGGTGGCCCACGGCCTCGCCATCTGGATGGCCACCGCCTCCGCCGACGGATGGCAACGACCAGAGGTGTCCATCCCGCTCGCGCAACGCTACGCGGCCGCGTACGTCGATCTCGACACCGCCGGTGCCCTCGACGCGCTCGCCTAGCCCGATGTCGCCCCGCACCCGCGTCGCCGGTGCGGGTGTTCGGGCCGATGGAGCGGCCGGACGCCGCCGGGCGCGGGGGTACGGCGCGGCGGCGGCGATCGCGGCCGCCGCCGTGCTCGCGGTGACCGCCTGCTCAGGCTCGGCCGGCGACGCCGAGCCACCGGCGGCGACGCCCGCCGGAAGCGCCGCCGCCACATCGCCGGCGGGTGGTGCCACATCCCCTGAGCCGCTCCGGCCGGTGGTGCCCGAGGAGGAGGTCGAAGCCCAGATCAGCCCGGTGTACCGGGGATCGGGCAGCGGAGGGGCGTACACGGCAGACTGCCCCGGCGACCTTCCCAACCAGATGGGCGCCGAAATGAACTGCCTCGCGACCCGCGCCGCGGACAACTCGACATTCAGCATTCACGTCTACGTGTCATCCGTTGACGGCGACCGGACCGACCTGGGCGTCTGGTACTCCGACGTGACGCGGGAGCCCTCCGCCCGCAGGCCGGCAGTCGCACCCTCGTGATCACACCGTGTGAGTGCCGGATGAATGCCATCGGATGACAGTCGGATGAGGGTCGGAGGACGGCGTTGGATATGGCAGGTCCGGTGAGCCGACCGGTACGGGCCCGGTTCCTGGTGGCGCTTCTCCTCCTGTCCGGGCTCGCCGCCTGCGGGTCCGAGGCGGCGGGCGCACCTCATCCGCCGACCGCGGCGCTGCTCAACGCCGCCGGCAGCCAGTCGGTCACCTGCGGGGGAGCCTCGGGTGCCTCGGGTGCCTCGGGCGCGCCTGCTTCGGCCGCAGCCGATGCAGGCGGTCCGCGGGGCCAGGCTCCGCTGCAGCCGTTCTTCACCGACCCGGCGAGCCAGGCGGCCGCCGCGGCCGCGGCGGACCCGGCCCACGCCGATCTGATCGAGCCACTCGTACGGACACCGACCGCCTTCTGGGTCGGAGACTGGCTGCCCGATGTGACGGCGGCGGTGCGCCAGCGCAGCGAGGCCGCGTCCGCGGCCGGCGCCACCGCGGTCTTCGCGATCTACGCGATCCCGCACCGCGACGCGGGCGCGGGCTTCTCCGCCGGTGGCGCCCTGAACGCCGCCTCCTACCGGGCCTTCACCCGCCAGGTGGCCGTCGGCATCGGTCCGAACCATGCGGTCGTCATCCTGGAGTCGGACTCACTCGGCCAGATCGACAGCCTCGCCCCGGCCCTGCAGGAGGAGCGTTACCAGCTCCTGAACGACGCCGTCGACGTCTACGCCGGACTGGGCGGCACCAGCGTGTACCTGGACGGGACGAACTGCGGCTGGACCGCTCCGGCCGCCATCGCCGAACGACTCCGGCGGGCCGGCGTCGCCCGCGCCCGCGGGTTCGCGGTCAACGTCTCCAACTACCACCGCACCGAGGACGAGGTGGCCCGCGGAACCGTCATCTCCGGCCTGACCGGCAACAGCCACTTCGTCGTCGACACGTCCCGCAACGGCCGGGGGCCCGCCGAGGGCATCGAGAACGCCTGGTGCAACCCACCGGGCCGTGGCCTCGGCCCGGCACCGACGACTGATACCGGAAACCCGCTCGCCGACGCTTTCCTCTGGATCAAGACGCCGGGAGCCAGCGACGGGGAGTGCGGTCGAGGCAACCCGCAGGCCGGTGCCTGGTGGCCGGAGCAGGCGGCTGAACTCGTCCGCAACGCGGCCTGACAGGCGGTGATCGGGTATGGATGGCCGCTCGGCGGTCCGTCTGTCCTCGGTCGCGAAAGGCCTACCGCCCGGACCCGCCCGGACCGCCTGGCCGGAAACGGTACGGCCGCTGGAACGCCCGCGGGTATGCCGCTCCCAGATCGCCCACGTTCGTCACACCGGCCGCTTCGACCTTCATCGGTACGTCTCGACCGCTACACCGAAAGGCCCGACGGCCGCCTGCGGGCGGTGGGCAGCAGGGACGGGTACTGGATGAAGTGATCGACCCCGGGCAGGTCCGAGCCGGGAGGCACGATTTCGTCGATGGCGTCGAGCACGTCGTTGCCGAGGTCGACGTCGGCTGCGTCGAGCGCGTCCTCGAGGTGCTTCATGGTCCTCGGCCCGATGATCGTCGAGGTGATCGCGGGATGGCTGGCGACGAACGCCATCGCCAGCTCGGTCAGGGTGAGGCCGGCCTGGTCGGCGACGGCGCGCAGGGCATCCACAGCGTCGAACCGGGCCGGGTCGGCGCGCTCGGCGGCCGAGCTGACCGTGCCCTGCATGAAGGGGCTGGCCGGGTCGTAGCGCGAGCCGTTCGCGGGCTCCTGGCCGCGCTGGTACTTGCCGGTCAGCCAGCCGCCGGCGAGCGGGCTCCACGGGATGACCGCCATCCGGTGCCGCTGGCAGGCAGGCAGCACCGAACGCTCGATCGACCGCGCGAAGATCGAGTACTGCGGCTGCTCGCAGACGAACCGTTCGCTGTTGCGGCGGGCGGCCGCCCACTGGGCCTCGACGATCCAGTCGGCGGGGAACGACGACGAGCCCAGGTAGAGGACCTTGCCCTGGCGCACGAGGTCGGTCAGCGCACCGAGGGTCTCCTCGAGATCGGTGGTCCAGTCGAGCTTGTGGATCTGGAAAAGGTCGATGCGGTCGGTGCCCAGCCGACGCAGACTGCCCTCGACGGCCTGCGTGATCCACCGCCGCGACGATCCCCGCTGGAGCCGGCCGCCCATGGGGAAGTAGCACTTGGTCGCCAGGACCACGTCGTCCCGGCGTCCGGCGACCGCCTGCCCGACGATCTGCTCGGCCTGGCCGCCGGAGTAGACATCGGCGGTGTCGATGAAGTTGATGCCGGCGTCCAGCGCCCGGCTGATCACCCGGGCGCTCTCGTCGGGATCGACGTTGCCGAGCCGGCCGAAGTTCATCGTGCCCAGGCACTGGCTGCTGACCTCGACGCCGGTTGTTCCGAACCTGCGGTATCTCACGTCGCCCCCCGTCACTGGGATAGCTGGATAGCCGGATATCTGGATGGCCGGATAGCTCTGGACAGCTCAGGGGACCTGGACGACGATCCGCATCCGCTGTCAGCCGGGATGCTTCTCGGCGTAAAGCCGAGCCCATTCCTTGCGGGAGCGGATGGCGGTGTCGACGTCCGTCGCGATGGCGCGCCGGGCACCGACGGTGGCCCGCTCGCGGGGGATCTCGGCGAACGGGTCCCAGTTGAAGAACCGGCAGGCGTTCTCCCAGGTGATCTTGTTGATCTCCTCGTCGGTCGCCCCGGCCCCGTTCAGCTCGTTGAGGACGAACTCGGGCGCGTCCGGCCAGATCGAGTCGGCATGGGGGTAGTCGCATTCCCAGGCGATGTTGTCGATGCCGATCTCGCGGCGCAGCTTGAGCGAGGTCGGGTCGGTGACGTAGCAGGCCAGTGAGTGCTCGCGGAACACCTCGCTGGGCAGCCGGCCGCCGAAGTCGCGGCGCAGCCACTTCTGGTTGGTGTAGTGGCGGTCGCAGCGGTCGAGGTAGAACGGGATCCAGCCGATGCCGCCCTCGGAGAAGGCGAACTTCAGGCCCGGGTAGTTACGCATCGCCGGGCCCCAGAGCAGGTCCTGCACGGCCAGCGAGGAGATCTGGCAGGCCAGGATGATCAGGTTGTCGATCGGGCCGTCGGGTGCCAGTCTCAGCGCACCGAACCCGGTGCCGATGTGCAGGCACATCACGGTGCCGGTGTCGGAAAGGGCCTCGAAAACCGGGCCCCAGTAGGCCAGGTCGTGGTAGCTGGGAAGCCCTTCAAGATGTGGCAGTTCGGGCATGGTGACGGCCCGGGCGCCCTTGGCGGCGACGCGGCGGATCTCGTCGACCATCAGCTGCGGGTCCCAGGTGGGCAGCAGCGCGAGCGGGATGAACCGGCCCGGGTAGGTGCCGCACCAGTCGTCGATGTGCCAGTCGTTGTACGCCTGGATCATGACGACCGTCAGGGGGTCCTTGAAGTGGTTCAGGTGCCCGGCCGAGAACCCCGCGAAGGTCGGGAAGCACATCGAGGCCAGAATGCCGTTGCGGTCCATGTCCCGCACTCGGTCATGGATGTCGTAAACGGCGGGGCGCATCTCGGCGAAGCCCGCGGGATCCTTGGCCCATTCCTCCGGTGGCCAGGAGACGACGGCGTTCAGGCCGCTGACACCGGTGACCCGACCCTGGTAGATCCACCTGTCCACACCGGACTCGTCGGTCTCGACGTGCGGGGCCTGGTCGGCCAGCCCGGCCGGGACGTGGTTGGTGAACATGTCGGGCGGCTCGACCACGTGGTCGTCGATGCTCACCAGCACCATGTCGTCGACGTTCATGACCCTCCTCGACGAGTCGGATGGCCCGGCGGTCGTGTCCGGCCAGGCTTCTTGGGGGCGCAGGCCTGCTGCGGTCTGCCGTCGGGTGCGCCGGCGGTTCTCACATCTTTCGGAAATCCCAGCTGGTGACCTTTTCCGGGGTCAGCCGCAGCCAGGCGTGCCGTCCGTCGTAGTGCATCTCGTCGCGGCCGGTGTACTTACGGGCGAAGAGCAGCTCGGGCTTTTCGAGCTCGGGATCCGGCGTGCTGCTCCGGGGAGCCTCTCCGACGCTTTCGAGCTTTCCGCGGAGTTCGACTCCGTGCAGCTCGTTGAAGGCATGCCCGCCGTCCACGAGGACGGCCACCCGCGGGTCGCGGGCGATGTCCGTCCAGCGCTGGCTCTTCACGACCGAGTTGAGCCAGAGCGCGGCGCCGTCCCAGACGAACCACAGCGGAGTCAGATGCGGTCCGCTCGGGCCGGACGTCGCCACCCGGCAGGTCCGCTCCTCGGCGAGGAAGGCATCGATCTCAGCCGGGCTCATGGCGATCCGGCGGCCCCGACGCTGCTCTTTCATCGTCTTCTGTCCCTCGTGAATGTCGAAGATCTGCTGGGCGGTGGGCCTGCGCAGCCGGCCCGGGGCTTCGGCCAGCTCATCGGCCGAGAAGGAATTTCACGACGGGCGTGGCCGGGGGGAAGGACTCGGCGATACCGGCGCTGAAGTAGCCCGAGTCGGCGGTGAGGGTGATGCCGTTGACGGCCGAGGCGGCGTCACTGCAGAGGAACAGCAGCGGGTAGGCCTGCTCCAGCGGGGTCGCGGGCAGGGAGCCCACCTCGGCGCGGTAGTCGGTGCCGAAGCCGAGCCACCGCTCCTCGTTCGCCCGGGCGAGGGGGGTGTCGGTGGGGCCGGGGCAGATCGCGTTGATCCGCACGCCCTGCTTCAGCAGGGGCATCGCCTGGGACGCGACGTAGGCGCAGACGGCCCGCTTGCTCCACATGTAGTCGGCCTTGCCGTGGTCCACCGCCCACTTCGTGGCCTCGTCGAAGTCGGAGATGGCGAGGTACTCGCGCAGCAGCGGCAGGTCCGACTCCCAGCCCAGACCGGCGGCGGAGGAGATGAAGCCGATGGCGGAGCCGCGGGGCAGCAGCCCGCCGGCGAGAAGGCGGTCGATGAGGTAGCGGTGGCCGATGAAGTTGATGCGTTCGATGCCAGGGGTTCCGTCGGCGACGCCGGCGGCGAGCAGCAGGGCGTGGACGGGGCCGCCGAGCCGGTCGACGGCGGTGTCGATGGAGGCGGCGTCGGCGAGATTGACGTGGATGGCACTGGCGCCCGGAAGCGTGACCTCGGCGTAGTCGGCGACGAGCACCTCGGCGCCGGCACTCAGCGCGAGTTCGGCGGCGGCGGCGCCCATGCCGGTGGCACCGCCGACCACCAGGACCCGCTTCCCGTCGAAGCGGAAGGCGTCGAACAGCGTCATGTCAGTGTCTCCAGGCTCTTCGTCGAGGTGCGTGTCACGCGACCACGCCGCGGATCTTCAGATCGAGGACGGCATCCTGATCGAGACCGAGCTCGGCGAGGATCTCGTCGCCGTGCTCGTTGAACAGCGGCGCGCGTCCCGCCGGCGCGGGCTCGTTGCCGTACTGGACAGGGGCGGCGGCGAGGCGGAACGGGATGCCGGTCGCGGTGGTGCACTCCTGGACGTAACCGTTGGCGACGGCCTGCGGGTCCGCGGCGGCCTCCAGGGTGTCCTGGACGACGCTCCACTGGCCGACGAAGCCCGCCAGCCGCTCGCGCCACTCGGCCAGCGGGTGCGCCGCGAAGGTGCTCTCGAGGATGGCGATGGCCGCCCTGCTGTTCGCCATCAGGGCGGCGTGGTCGGCGAACCGGGGGTCGGTCGCGAGATCGGGACGACGGATGACCTCGCACATCGGTGGCCAGTATCGGCCGGCCTGCAGACAGGTGAAGGAAAGCCAGCGGCCGTCCTTGGTCTGGTAGTTGCCGGTGAGCGGGTTGGACCGCGGCGCGTCGGCGGGTGGCGGGGTCCACGGGATGTCGAGCAGCAGGGAGAGAGCGAGGGCCTGGCCCATCGCCCACATGCCGGTCGACATGAGAGAGACGTCGACCTCGGTGGCCTCGCCGGTGCGCTCGCGATGGAACAGCGCGCCCATGATGCCGCCGGCGATGGTCATGGCGCCGATGGAGTCCCCGAAGCCGGGCGCGGGCGGAACCGGGACGTGGCCGTACTCGGGCCGCATGACGCCGACAGCGGCGCCGGCCCGGGACCAGAAGGCCAGCGAGTCGTAGGCGCCTCGGTCGGCTTCGGGGCCGCGTTCGCCCTGGCCGGTGCCCCGGACGTAGATGATGCGCGGGTTGTGGGCGCGGATGTCGTCGACGTCGACGCGCAGCTTGGCCCGCACGCTGGGCAGCTTGTTGGTCAGGAAGACGTCGCAGGTGCCCGCGAGCCGGTAGAGGATCTCGCGGCCGGCCTCGGAGGTGAGGTCGAGGCCCAGGCTGCGCTTGCCGCGGTTGGAGTGCTCCATCAGCACGTGGACGTCCTTGGGCACAACCGCCACGCCGGACGAGGCCAGCGCGCGCATCGCGTCACCGCGCTCGACGTGCTCGATCTTGATCACGTCGGCGCCCCAGTCGGCGAGCAGCGCGGACGCCGCGGGTACGAACGTGTGCTCGGCGACCTCGAGGATCCGCACCCCCTGCATCACCGCGGTCATGTACACGCTCCTGTCTCATCTCCGGTGGCGGCCGCGAGGCACGTCACGGCACGAGACGGTCGACGTGGTAATCGTGGCTGCACACCCACCCCCTATGCGACTAGTGGTCGCTTATCCGTTGGCGAGTATGCGATCGGTGCTCGCATAGTGTCAAGGTGGGCCCGGCGGTCTCGGCAGCGCACCACGTCGGATCGGCGAGCGCAGGCGTATCGGTGGGGTAGGGCCAGCCCCCAGACCGGCGCACCGTCATCGGCGGCGCTGCCGCGGGCGTGGCCTGGGCGTGCCTGACCCCGGTCCGGGCGTCAGCTCACTCGTCCCACCCACGGGTAGGCCGGTCCAGATGGGAAGAGGCGGGACATCGGCCGCCGGACCCGTGCAGTGCGCGGGTCCAGCGGCCGATGCGGCTTCGGCAGTGGGTTCTCGACGGGCTGGATGGGTCGGTTCAGCCGTGGCAGGTGACGGAGCGGAGCAGCTCCAGGTTCACGGCATCGGCCATCGCCTGATAGCCGGCGAGGTTGGGGTGGAGGTTGTCCACCGAGGCGTAGGCCGACCGAAGAACGGACGGATTGGCCGGGTCGCGCAGCGCGGCGTCGAAGTCGACGAAACCGTCAGCGAGCGTCTGGGTGCGGATCCAGGTGTTGATCGTCTGGCGGTGCTGCTCGCTGTCGGGTGCGAGAAGAGTGCCATCGACCAGAGCGTTGGACGCCGGTGTGATGGTTCCCAGCCAGATCTTGAGGCCGGCGGCGTGCGCGCGGTCGATCAGCTGGGTGTATCCGGTGATGAGCTCGTCGGCGGTCGCGCCGCCCAGGCCCAGGTCGTTGATGCCTTCGAGCGCCAGCACACCCGCGGCGCCGGCCAAGGCCTGGGCGTCGACGTCGAAACGTGCGAGGCCGCTCGGACCGGTCTGCAGCGGCTGGCCGTCGGTGAGGAGCTGGTTGCCGCCGATTCCCGCATTGACGACGGAGATCGGAATGCCGCCGGCGTCCAGGCGGCGCTGGAGCCTGTCGGGATACCGTCCGTTCTTGTCCGCCACCGAGGCGTCGGCGGGGATGCTGAGAGCGGTGGCTCCGACGAAGCCGTCGGTGATGGAGTCACCGAACGCGACGACCGCGCTGGTCTGGGCGGGAGCGACCACGTCGACTCCGTTGACGAACAACCAGGCGCCGGTCCGCCCGAGATAGCTCCCACCGGACTCGCGCTGGCTGAGGTCGCCGCTCAGGGAAAGCGAGTAGTAGGACGTCGCGTTGGCGTTCCAGTGCTTGGTCGGCGCGATGTAGATTCCGGGAACATAGAGACTGACCGCCAGCGACTCAAAGGCTGTGAACGTCAGTGCGGCCGGATCGCTCACCACATCCTGGCCGGCGGGAATCGTCACCGAAGTGGAGTTCTGGAAGGTCAGGGGCACGATGTCCCTCGCCGCGGCGCCGTTCGTCTGCACACCGACCGTGACCCGGCCGAAGGTTACCGGAGTCGTGCCGAAGCGGTTCGACAGGTGGATTCGGAGGCTCGATCCGCCGAGGTGCGGAGTCACGATCATCCGGAGCGTCTGGCGGGTCAGGGTCTGCGGAGTCAGGGCGCCGGTGGCGTCCGTGGGCACGATCGAGTCCGTGGGGCTCGCGGCCCAGCTCGCGACCCAGTGCGTCCCGGTGCAGCTCGCCGGGGTCGTCGCGGCCGCCGGTGTAGGTGCCGGACCTAAGCCGAGCCCGACTCCGGCCGCCAGGAACGCCGCGGCCGCTCCGAGCGCGCCTGTCCTCTTTCGTTTGCCTGTGAACACGGCAACTATCAACTCCTTCGCCTCAGGGCAAATTGAATGCGCGGCACTTTCCGCAGTCTTTCGCCTGCGTATGCCGCCGGGCAGTTCAGGGATCATAGGGAGGGAATGTGAGACTCGAAAGGGGGTCGAGGTCTCGCTTGCGGATACTCCGTTGAAGCCGCGCCGGCCGCGCGCTGTGGTTCATCGGAATGCCGACAGCCGAATACCTTCGCCCGGGTGACGCACCGCTGAGGTCTGCTCGTGCGGGTCCGCTGGTCGGCTCGGGTGCCTGGGTGCCTGGGCGCCTGGGAACCGGGGTGCCTGGGTGCCTGGGTGACTGGTCGCGATCCGCGGCGGTCTCGGCCTTCGGGCGGTGCCCGTTGTTCTCCGGCCAGTGCCCCGCCGGCTCGGTGCGGCCTGCGCCGCCGCTCCGACGTCCCGTCAGTGGCTATCGTGTCCGTCGAGCAGGCGGCGGGATCGGAGCGGTGTGGTGGGAGGTGCCGGGCGTGGCCGAGGCCTCCGGGGTCGGGAACCGGGGCCGGCGTAGCGAACTGCGGGTCGCGCAGCGGGCGTTCACCCGTGCCCGGTTCATCGACGCGGCGGTGGTGGCGTTCGCCGAGCACGGCTACGTCCGCACCACCATCGATGAGATCGTCCAGCGCGCCGGGGCTACCAAGGCGACCTTCTACCTGCACTTCCGCGGCAAGGCCGACATCCTGGTCGAGCTGAACGGGCGTGTGCTGGAGGCCTTCGACGGCATCTATGTCGATCTCGGCGACCTGACCCGGGCTCCCACCTGGGAGGGGATCAGGGCCTGGCTGGCGCGCGCCGTCGAGCGCTGGGAGCGGGTGCGCGACTATGTGGCCCCCCTGTGGGAGGGAGCGGTCGTCGAGCCGGAGATCCGGGCGCTCACCGAAGGCGACTATGACAGGCAGGTCGAGTACCTCGCCGCGGCGCTCGCCGCCGCGCGTGACGATCTGACCCAGGCCGACGCCGAGATCACCGCGGCCATCCTGCTGATGCCGCTGCAGCACTTCTTCAGCAAGTTCATCCACGGTCAGCAGGTCGACATCGACCGCGTGCTCGACGCGCTCGCCTCAGCCTGGCTCGCGATCATCCTCCACGGCGCCCCGCCGCGCTCCCGAGGCTGATCAGCCCGGAGGTGGTGCCCCTGTCGCACCACGACGCAAAGGGGCTGGCCTGCGGTCCGGTCGGGCTCTCGACCCGGTGGTGCGCCGCCGGGCCCGCTGGCCACTGCCCCTTCTGATCCGACTGGCTGCCGAGCCTGATCCGGTCGGCCGCCTGGCGAGATCTCCGCACTGCCCCGATGGCGAGCGGGCCGTTCGTGCGTGCCGCCGCCGAGTCGCACGCGGCGGCCGGGTGATCTCCGCCCGCTGGGCGCATCCGACGGAGTGCCCAGGTGCCCAGGCGTCCTGGTGCCCCGTGTCAGGTGTCCTCACTCGTTCTGGAAGACTCGTATGCCATTGACTGGACTCATAGTCCATTTTATGGTCGATAGGTCTTAGCTCTCGGTCGAGGCAGGCAGGGCCCAAGAGGACGTGTGGATCACGTCGGCCCAGCCCCCAGCCCCCAGAGGGGCGAAGGGGCGATCCGACCGCAGGAAGCGGCCGGGCCAGGAAGACCGTGACCCGGAACGCAGGGAGCAGATCGATGCGATTCTCGATGATCTTCGAGGCCCAGCTCGCCTCGCCGACGCCCGACCGCGAGCGACAACTGCTGCGGGACTGTGTCGAGCAGGCGGTGGCCGCCGAGGCCGCCGGCTTCGACGGTGTATGGGCTGTGGAGCACCATTCGCTGACCCGTTATTCACACATGAGCGCCCCGGAGATCTTCCTGGCCGCGGTGGCGGCCCGTACCTCCCGCATCCGGATCGGGCACGGCGCCGTCTGCATGCCGTTCAACTTCAACTACCCGACCAGGGTCGCCGAACGGATCGCCATGCTCGACGTGCTCTCGGGCGGCCGGCTCGACGTCGGCGCGGCGCGCGGGGCGACCGCGCAGGAGGCGGCGCTCGCCAACGTCGACCCCGAGCGAACCTACGCCGAGATCGAGGAGGCGCTGCGCATCATCGGCCGGGCCTGGCAGGAGGAGACGTTCGAGTGGCACGGCGCGCTGCTCGACATCGCCGCCCCGGAGGGCAACGAACGGCACACGATCCTGCCCCGCCCGGTCCAACGTCCACACCCGCCGTTGTTCCTGGCCTGCACCAAGCCCGACACGGTCCGCCGTGCGGCTTCCTACGGCGTCGGGGCCCTGATCTTCGGCTTCGCCGGACTCGACAGTGTCCGGCTGCAGAAGCGGATGCACGCCGAGACCGTCGCGACCCGCACCGGCGAGGAGTTCGTCTCGTCGGTCGTGAACGACAGCTTCATCGCCCTGGCACCGACCATCGTGCTCGACGATGCCGCCGAGGCGCGCCGGGTCGGGGCCCGCGGCCAGCGGTTCTTCGGCGAGTCGATCGGTTACTGGGGCGGCCGGCGGCCCACCCCGGCCGGCGACCACACCCACGACGACGACAACATCGCCTACATGCGGCGTCTCGCGGCCGAGATGACCGCCCGCTACGACCGCGGCGAGCTGCCGATGGTGAAGGATCGCTCCCTCGCGGCGGCCAATTTCAACATCGACCACGCCTACGGCGACGCGGAGACGGCCATCGACTACGTGCGCGAGCTCGAGGCGGCCGGTGTGGACGAGGTCATGTGCCTGATCCAGATGGGAACCGTCGAGCAGGAGATCTGTCTGGAGACCATCCGGCAGTGGGGGGAGAACGTGATCCCGCGGTTCCGAGCCCCCGGCACCGCCGATCCCTCCGCCCGGCCCGGGATCCGCGCCGCGCAGGAGGCACTGGCCGCCACTGCATCCGCCACAGCATCCGCCTCGGCTCCGGTGGTGTCGGCATGACCGGCGGCACCGAAACCACCCGCGCGGCTGGTGCGCCCGGCCCGCTCGGTCGGCCCGGCCCGCTCGCCGGAAAGGTCGCCCTGATCACCGGCTCGGCCCGCGGGCAGGGCGAGGTGACGGCGCGTCGGTTCGTGGCGGCCGGCGCCCAGGTGATGATCACTGACATTCTGGCCGCCGAGGGCGCGAAGGTCGCGGCCTCGCTCGGTGACGCCGCCGTCTTCCAGGAACTGGACGTAAGCGACGAGACGGCCTGGGCCGCGGCGGTGGCGGCGCTGCGCGCCTCGTTCGGCCGGCTCGACGTGCTCGTCAACAACGCGGCCATCCACTGGATCCGCCCGCTGCTCGAGGACAACGCGGCCGACCTCGATCGGTTGCTCGCGGTCAACCTGCGCGGCCCCTTCCTCGGGATCCAGGCCTGCGTGCCGCTGATGCTCGAGGGCGATGGCGGCTCCATCATCAACATCGCCTCCATCGCGGGCGTGAAGGCGTTCCGCGGGCACGGCGTCTATGGAGCCGCGAAATGGGGGCTGCGGGGCATGTCCAAGGTCGCGGCCCTGGAACTGGCCCCGCGGATCCGGGTGAACTGCATCCTGCCCGGGGCGATCGACTCACCGATGCTGCCGCCCGGAGCCGCCGAACGGGTCTCCGCGGGCACCCCGATGGGCCGGCCCGGCCGGTCCGACGAGATCGCCGAAGGAGCCCTCTACCTGGCATCCGCCGCGTCGTCCTACACCACCGGCACGGATCTTGTCATCGACGGCGGCTCCACCACCTGACCCTGACCAAGGCTGCGGACCAGGTGCCGGCGGCCGTGGCGCGGCGGTGGACAGGCGAGCACGTTCTCACCGGCCTGTTCCTGACCGAAAAAGATGTTCACGTCGGCCCGGCAGGTCACATTCATTGATCCCTGACAATCACACCGTATATCAAAAGGAACTAAAGCCGCATTTCCAAGCATAGCTCGGGCAATCAGGTGAAGCTGCAGTTGTTCTGCAAACTTCGTTGTCGCCGGGTATCGGAGTTGTTACGCTGAATCCGCGGAGGTTCGCTCGACTTGTTAGCGGCCGACTTCCTGTTCGGGGGATCCGTGTCTTGACACGAGTGGACCGACCTGTCTGGGTCGGCGTCGGGCGAACAGAATTCGCAGTACCCGCTGTTCCAGTTAAAGCGTGACCTGACGGGTCGCGCCGGCAGAAGGGGTAGGCGTATGTCTCTTTATCACACTGAGATCCAGTGGGGCGGCCCGGGGGCGGAATGGCACAAGGATGCCGACCTGCAGATCGTCATCGGCAACCGGAACCAGGTCGTGCCCTCGTCGGGCCGGCCGGAGACCGGGACCCAGGTGACCTGGTCGGGCCCCCAGGGCAACGGCAGCATCACGTTCTTCGACAACGGCGCGTCGTTCCAGGGCGCGGCGCAGTTCCCCGGCGAGGGCCCGGTCGCCTACCGCGGATCGGCGGCGTAGGAACCTTTTCGGTGAACCCTCGGTAACACGAGAAGAATTCCACGGCGACGACCTGGGTATGCAGCTCGCCGCCCTCGGCGTCGTCGTGGGATTCTTCGTCTCCCGAAAGCATTTGGGTTGGTGGTCACGCCCGGCGGGGCCCGTTCCGCTTACCGAGCTCGACCTGGCAGGGGCAAATCCGGATCTCGTGGTACATCACGCAAACTCGACGCCAGGCAAGTGGCCCCTGGTGTTCTGAGCTCGCTGGTTCGTTCGTGGACTTGGTATCGCCTGGCCCTCGTGCTGTGCAGATCGAGTCGCGCTGTTGCATCGGCGATGTCCACCTTCGCGTAGCCGCCGATCAGTCATGATCAGAGGACGCGTCGACGCGGTTTCCGTCCACCGGTTCCGGCGTCGGAGTTCGCCGGTCAGCCCCACCAGCAGGTCGACCACGGGTGCTGCCTTCCCGCTTCCCGTCGGCGCCGGTTTCTCCGGCCCGGTGCAGACGCCGCCACTTCACTGCCGCCGGCCGGCCGGTCACGGTCAGGGTCCTTCGAGGCCGATGACGGTTCCGAACGGGTCGATGATCTGGCAGATCCTCCGTCCTTCCGACACGGTGAGCGGGCCGCGATGGTGGAGGCAGCCCGCGGTGAGGAGGTGTCGGCGGGTGGCGTCGAGGTCGGTGACGGCCCAGTAGACGACGGGTGATCCGCCGCGGGGGTTGCGGTCGTCGTCGGCCTGGTGGAAACCGATCTCCACTCCGGCGACGGTGAGCCAGGCGTAGACCGATTCGCCGTCGATGTCGAGGTGGACGTCGGCGCCGAGTTGTGCGGCCCACCAGCGTGCGGATGTCTCGGGGTCGTCCGCGAACGTCATGACGGTGGTGACGGGACCGAACATCGGGTGGCGCCTCTCCGCGGACGGGTGGCAGGGTCGGCGCAGTGTTGGCAACGCGGCGACCTCGGTCCGGTATCGTGGAGCGGCCGGCCGGCGTGGCGCAATTGGTAGCGCACTCGACTTGTAATCGAGCGGTTAGGGGTTCGAGTCCCCTCGCCGGCTCCAGATAGATGGCCCCTGACCTGCGGTTTTGCAAAGTTGAAGATCATCTATTCAAGATCAAACCGGGTTGGTGTGCGCATGGTGTGCGCATTTCGCGTTGGCGCGCTGGGGCGATCTTGGTTCGGGTGCCATCTTTGGTCGGCCGAGGCCGGGGCCTGCGGTCGCGACACCACCCCGATGACGGTTACATTCCGTTAGTTTCGGTCGTACTGGGATGTGGGTGGGATCGTCGAGAACGACGCGCGTCGGCTGACGGCTATCGACGCACCGCCTCACCCCGTGTCACCCCGGCACGGGGATTGGGCGTCCACGGCGCAGTCGGGGCCGGTGGCGGCGCTGCGGGCGCGGACGATCGCCATCCCGCGGAACGGATGCCCCCACCATCCGCCCCGGCATGGTCGTCCCGGCCTCCGCAAGTGTGTGGCGCTCATGGTGCTCGCGAAGGACGCCAAGGCGGGTGGACCGCTACGGTGACGTCATCCCGGCGTGGCTACCTGTGCATCGGGATCGAGGAGGCGGCCTTCCGCGTTTCGGGTTACCAGCCCGACCTCGTTCGGTTTCCGCCAGGCACTGGCCGGCGGCTGGGTCCTACGGTGGTGGGGTGACCGACGCGGTGGGTGGCCGTGCAGCGTTTCAGGTCCTGGTCCTGCCCTACCGGCCGACCGGGCACGGTACGCAGTACGCCCTGTTCCGGCGTGCTGACGCGGCCTGCTGGCAGGGTGTCGCCGGTGGTGGCGAGGCGGGTGAGTCCCCGCTGCGGGCCGCCCGGCGGGAAGCCGCCGAGGAAGCCGGCCTGGTTGGTGAACGCGAGTTCGTCCCGCTGGACGCGCGGGCCACGATCCCCGTCGTCCACGTCACGGGGAGTTCACCTGGGGGCCGAGGTGCTGGTGATCCCGGAGTACGCGTTCGGTGTCCGAGCGGAGGACGCCGAGGTGACGTTGTCGGACGAGCACACCGAGTACGGCTGGTTCGGTCTCGACGGCGCGGCGAGGGCCGTGCGGTGGGATTCGAACCGCACCGCCCTGTGGGAGCTGGATCATCGGCTACGCCACGGCATCGGTTGCCGCGTCGCCTGAGAGGCCACCCCGATAGCCCGCGTCAGGCCGTTTTGGTGAGGAAAGCGGTGATCGCCTCCGGGCCGGGGTGGTAGCCGTCGCTGGTGTCGACGGTGAGCCGCGGGAGGTCCAGGCGGATGTCGGCGAAGGCGTCCAGGGCGTGGCGGCCCGCGGCGATGTCGTCGAGGAGGTTCTGGTCGCCGTGGGCGGCGCGGTGGGGGTCGAGCCCGGCGCGGGTGGCGATCCGCTGGTGCGCCACGGCCGGGTCGACGGTGGCGCGGATGATCCGCACGTCGGCGTGGGCGGTGAGTGGTTCCAGGTGAGGTGTCCAGAGCCGGTCCTGGAACGCGGCCTCGGCCACGAGGGTGACACCGGCCTTCGTGAGGGTTTCCAGCACGCCGAAGAAGGCGTGGAGGGTGGGGATGTTGAGGGGGTCGTTTCCGCCGGCCTGGTAGCCGGGGCTGGCCAGGACCATCCCCTGCTTGATCTCGTCGCGGATCACCGCCGGGCAGCCGACCATCGCGGCGATCGCGCGGGCGAGGGTGGTCTTGCCGGTTCCTGGCGGGCCGCTGACGACGGCCAGCACCGGCCTCCCCATGGCCATCCGTCATCCTCCCAAGCACGGAGACTCGTCCGCGCCTGGGCGTCCGAGGCGGATGAGGAACTCGTTGTCTTCCTCGTAGGTGTCGGAACTGGAGTGCTGGGCGAGTACCTCACGAATGCGCGCCTCGAAGGAGTCGATCCTCGCCCCGAAGAGTGGGGGTGCCGCAAAAGAGGTGGAGTACAGGTAGCCCAGGATGCTATCGGCGGTCCAGATCCTTCTGACGGGAACCCTCACCTCTTCGACCTTGTGGAACGGGGACTCGGACAGAATCTCACTGTAGGAGAGATCATGGTGCGAAAACACTCCGCTGCCGGCTCGCCGCTGCTCGCCCAGGAACTCCTGGATGACCGCCCGCACGGCCTTCTTCCACTCGTTGCTGGCCTCCCAGAAGCCGCTGTCGCCGAAGATAGCGACGGCACCGCCATCGTGGATGATGTGCTCCAATGACGCCAGCACTCGCGGCTGGTCCATCCAGTGGAAGGCGCGACAGATGGTCACGAGAGAGGCCTGCCAGCCGGCGGGAGCAGTGAAACTCTCGGCGGAGACGCTAAAGAATCTGATCATTCTGTCTGGGGAGGCAAATGGCTGGCAGTTGTTCTCTGCCAGCTCCAGCATCTCGGGATCGGGATCGACGCCGATAATGTCGATGAACGATTCGTGGAGGGCCTGAATCACTTGACCGGTGCCAGTCCCGAGATCCAGCAGTGCCCGGTGAGGCTCACCAGCCACGGCGTCTGTCAGGACATGGGCAACCTCGGGTGGGATTCCAGGCCGGAGTTTGCTGTAGTAGCCGGCCGCGCCTGCAAAATTGCTCATACCCATCCTTCGCGATCTCGGCGAGACTAGCAGCGAACATGTGGGCGGAGAAGGTGAACCGTGGCCGGTGGGTTGTCGGCCGCAAGCGGTGTCGTGCGTCTCCGATCAGGACGATCTCCCGGGTGGACTCGGGCCGGCGCGTGCCCGCCCGCATGGCTCCGGGTACGTCGGCTCCCCGCTGTCTCCGAGGTGTGCCAGGTCGGAGACAGGAGCGCCGAGGGCCTGGAGCACCATCAGGGAAGGCGTGGGGATCAGGCGCAGCGAAGCCGGTACGACCATGCTGGCGTACGGCGCGGTGATCCGGCATGGCCCCCTCGTCGAACTCTGTGGCACTGACATGCGACAGGGTGACGATAGGGGCGAGATCCGTGGATCGCGTGATGCCTGATCGAGGGGGATGATGCCGGGCACGATGGTGTTGCGGTGGGTGTGTGGGGCGATTTCGATGGCGAGGGCGCGGATGAGTCCTTCGAGGGCGGCTTTCGAGGCGGTGCAGGCGCCGATAGTTCTAGGGGACTGCCAGAATGGCCTGGGCGGTCTCCGCCGGTGCGAGATCGGTGGTATCGATGAGGTGGGCGCGGGATGTGATCCATGGCAGTGCCTCGCTGTAGGTGGCGAGGTGGCTCAGGCGCCAGTCGCGGGCGGCGCTGCTTCGTTCCGGGTCGCCGGGGAACAGATCGTGCATGACGATTCTTTCCCGGAGGGCGTGTTGGTCCGCGTGGAGAGCGACGTGAAGGGTGTCCAGGCTCCTTTTCGCGAGTCCGGCGAAGATTTCCTCCGCGTATGCCTCTTCCAGGAGGGTCATGGGAGCGATGACGGTTCTGCTGGTGGACTCGACGACTTCTGCGATGGTAGCGATCGTGAGGCGCCGCCACGCAGGAAGGTCCTGGAAGTCGCCGGTCGGGACAGGGATGAGGTCGCGGAGCAGGAAACCTATCTCTTCGGGGTCGAAGACGATCGCGTGTGGGATGAGGGCCTTCAGCGCATCCGCCGTGGTGGTTTTCCCGACTCCGAACGGACCGTTAATCCAAATGATCACAAGGATTCCTTGATCGTACTTTATCGGCTGGTCGATGCCCGTCTGATGCGGTGGATGCGCTCCGGCGAGTTGAACAGCGACGGCGGTCCGGAGGAGACAGCCGCCGACGGTGCCCTCGCCCGGGGAGCGGGCCGGGTACGCGGCGACGGCTGCCCTGCGCGCCTCCGCCGGTCATGACCGAGCAGGTGATCCGCGGCTACGACGCCGGCTGATGCGTCTACGCGCCTGGAAGGATGACCAGCTCCTCGCGCGAGGTCCGCTGACGAGGCCTGAGCTGGAGACGGGGCACACTGCGGAGTCCTCCAGGGCACGGGTCAACGCAGGATCATCGGCTTCTCGGGTGGGCCTTCGGCGAGTACCCAGGTGACGAGTTCGCTGAGGCCGTGAGGGTAGACCGTCTCGCGGGTGGTCCGCAGGTTCTCCAGCGTCCACCAGCGGTGGGATCGGATGTTGTCTGTCTGGGTGGCTCGGTCCGGGTCGATGTCGCCGGGTGCGATACGCGAGAGGAAGTACTTCTCGACCTGGCGGACCGTGAGGCCGCCGACCGGGTGATGCGTGCTGCGTTCGGCGATCTGGGCGCTGAGGTCGACCTTCTCGGCGCCGAGTTCCTCGCGTAGTTCCCGGAGCACGGCGGTGGGGTAGTCCTCGCCCGGTTCCAGGCCCCCGCCCGGGCTGGCCCAGAAGCCGTCGTTCTCGTCGTAGTGGAGCAGCAGGACACGCTGGTCGGGGTCAAGAACGACGGCTCGGGCCGCCTTCCGCAGCGGCGGGGTGCGCATGGCGCCAGTCTGGCAGCCGGCTTCGTCCCGCCCGACGAGGTACCGGTGCCCACGGCGCCGAGGCCGCGATGCCTGGACGATCGCCAGGGTGTACGTCGTGGTTTCCCCGATGGGTTCCGGTGCCACCGGACCGACCTCGCCAACGGACACGACTGGGTAGCCTCTCCAGAGCATCGCCTGCCTGCGGAGAGCCACCGATGTTCGGTCCCGTCACCACCGTCATGACCTTCGCCGTGGACCCCGAGAGATCCGCACGCTGGTGGGCAGGCCTGCTTGGCGCCGAGGTTCATCTCGACGTCGACGGGGAGTCGGTCTACGCCTGGCTCACCGTCGCCGGCGTGGAGATCGGTTTCCACCAGGCCGACGACGACCGCAACCCCCGCGGCGGGTCACCCGTCGTCTACTGGGCCGTCACCGACCTCGACGCCACCCGCGGGCGCCTCCTCACCGCGGGCTGCGTTCACCATCGCGGCCCGCTCACCGTGTCGGCAGGACGAAGGATCTGCCAGATCATCGACCCGTTCGGGACCGTCATCGGCCTCGAAGGACCATGATCGGCGACGTGGTGGAGACATCGGTACCGGCCCGAGGGAACGGCTCCGAGGGGAAAGCCGAACCGGTGGTCTACCTGCTAGTTGGTCTGACCGGGTCGGGTAAAACCACCTACGCGACCTGGCGACTGGAGCCCGCCGGCGCGGTCCGACTGTCCGTGGACGAGCTCGTCCATGCCCGGCACGGCCGATACGGCGTGGACTACCTGGAGCGGGACTACTTCGCTCTGGAGGCCCCGGTCATCACCGAGGTGCGTGCCCGCCTCGTCGAACTGGTCGTAGCGGGGCGGGACGTCGTGCTGGACCACGGCCTATGGCTGCGTTCCACCCGTCGGGAGTGGAAACAGGTCGTCGAGGACGCCGGCGGGCAGTGGCGGCTGCTGTACTTTCCCGTCCCCCATCCGGAACTACTGCGGCGCCTGGCGGCGCGGAACCTGCGGGACGATGCGAACGCGCTGACGGTGACGGAGTCCGCGCTCGACGACTTCTACGCCCGCTTTGAGGCCCCTCACCGCGAGGGCGAGGAGATCATCGAACCCGGATCGTTCTGATCAGCCACCTTGGGCACGGTGACTGCCAACCTGGTTGAGCGGAAGCCCACTGGCTAGGCCAGTGCCTTTGCCCCCGCTTCGAAGACCAGCGGACATCAGAGCCCGCCAACCCCGTGAGAACCCCAGACAGCAGCATGATCAAAATAGGCCAGGTGGCATTAGAGCAGGAGGTCACGATGGCATCGAGGCCGGTGGTGCCGATTGTGCGCAGGTCGGCTCGTGCGGTGTTGATCGATGACGAGGCCCGGCTGGTGACGATCAAACGGACCAAGCCCGGGGCGGCGCCGTACTGGACGACGCCGGGCGGAGGGATCGAGTCGGACGATCCGAGCAGGCAGGCGGCGCTGGAGCGTGAGCTGCTGGAGGAACTGGGCGCGACGGCTGTCGTGGGTCAGGAGGTGACGCTGGTAACGACACCAGCTGATGGCGGCCAGTCCGTGCAGTACTTCTTCGCGGCTCGTTTGATCAGGCTCGATGCGTCGTTGCGATCCGGTGATGAGTACGCCGACGCCGGCCGGGGCGGCTATGAGGTGGAGCGGATACCGCTTGATCAGCTCGCCGAGTACGACCTCAGGCCCGCGAAGATCAAGGATTTCATCAGCGAGAACCGCGCGGCGCTCCTCGCTGCGGCCGGGAGCCGGCGCTGTGATGATCAATTCGGTGCCGGGTGACGCCAGCCTGAACGCGACACTCACCGAGATCCGCAGGCTGTGCGCGCGAGGTCGGCGATGCTGGTAAAGCTGTCTGCGCCGAGATGCTGGCAGGCATCCAGGAAATGGGATGCAAACGTGGCGAAGGCTTCGTTGATCGTGCCGTTGTCGTGGAGAAAGTCCCACCAGTGGAAGGTGATTACTCCCATCCCGGCTGGCTTGGCGATGTTCATCACGAATGCCGCGATTTCACGTGGAGTGTTCTGGCGCATGTTTCTGGGTGATACCGACGTGGTCTGGTAGATCACCGTTGCCGAGCCTGCTGTGTAGCAGGGGCGTCGCCGTTTTGCCTCTGCGCGGTCTTCCGGCTGGTCGGGATCAAGGCCGAGGGCCTGGACTTCGTGGTTCATAAGGGCACGGCTGAGGTGGAACCCCGCGGTCGTGCAGCGAGCGGCCACTGTCTCGTCGATGAAGTTGTGCGGTGGTATGAGCGTCGACGTGCCGAGATCGTCGCGGAAAGCGCGCAACACCTGCAGGAGTAGATCCACCCGTCTACGGCTGGGGGCGACGAGTTCGGGTGTGCCGGGGCCGTGAGCGGTTGGGTGGTCGGCATGGGTGAGTCCATGGACCGCGATGTCCGCCTTCCCGAGGCTGAGTTGCTGGTCGAAATAGGTACGCAGGCCGCGGTCCGCGAGGGAGCGGCGTGGGTGTCCGCAGGCTTCGCGGCGAGTCGCTGCCTCGCCGAGACATCCTGAGGCGGGGAAAGGAACGACGCCCAGCACGATGGGCCGGCCGCGCCAGACGTCCCGGTCGAGCAGTGTGAGCAGGTGCGGCGGGGTGCCGCTGTGAATGTCGTCGAGCCGTATGCAGAGGGTCACCATGAGCGTCTCCGAGGATCTGGGGATATCGGGCTGTGGTGGCCGCTCAGTTCGCCGTGAGCGCGATGGTGGGTTGCTGGGCGCGGAGGAACTGGGCGAGGGAGGCGATGCGCGTCAGTGGGGCCAGGTCCGGCCGTGGCAGGGGATCCTCGCTGAGAAGGCGGGATACCGCTTCACCGACGGCGGTGTGCAGTGGCGAGTCGTCGATGACCGTGTCGTGCAGGAGACGGCCGTCCTGGTGGGCGGTGATCCGGTGCTGGTTGCGGTCGAGCTGCCAGCCGTCCGGGGCAGTGACGGGGTCGAGGTGTGCGGTGAATCTGGTTCGCCCGGCGTGCACGGTGATGTGGCGGTGCCTGTCGTCGGAGGGCCGCCGGCCTCGGCTCCAGTGGCGGTCGCTGACCTGTCCGGTCCTGGGCGCGCCGCCGAGGACGATGGTAGACCCGGTGATCGTCGAGGCGAGTTCGAGGCTTGTGGCATGGCCGTCGACGGCGAGGGTCGATCTTTCGGTCAGCGCGGAGACGAACATGCGCGGGTCGTAGGTGGCGGTCAGCTCGCAGCGCCGCGGGTCGTCGCCGAGGTAGGTGGCCCAGGCGTCGGCGGGCAGAAACTGGCGCAGCGCGGTGAGCATGTGCAGCCATTCGTAGCCGAGCACGCCGTAGGAGCGATCGACGAAGCGACCGCGGGCGATGTCGGCGGTGCGGTCCTTGCTGAACGTGATGCCGATGTGGTCGAGCGGCGCGTCGGGCTCCAGCTCGGCGATGAGTCGACGCAGTGTGTCGAGTGCGCGGCTGTGTCGGTACTGATCGACGAGGGCCAGCCGGGCGCCACGGTGGGCTGCCAGCAACGCGGTCAGCTCCGCGATCTCGTGTCCCTGACAGGCAGGCTTTTCCAGCAGTATCCGTGCCGCCGGGTCTCGGCCCAGGATGGCGCGGAGGACCGGCAGATGATCGGCGGTGGGGCAGCAGATCGACCACAGCGCCACGGCCGACGCGACGGCGTCGGGCAGCCCGTCGATGCCGGAGGTGAAACTACGGAATCCCCGGGGAAGGTCCTGGTGCTTGGGATCGAGGATGGTCAGCGAGGCGCCTGCTTTGGCGAGGATCTCAGAGTGCAGGCGTCCGGCGACGCCGTAGCCGACGACACAGGCGTGCAGCCCGCTGACATCGGACGGGGTGGTGCGGGCATCACCGGTCGGGGCCGGATCGCGGGCTGGCGGTCCCGCGAGGTAGGTGTCGTAGTACGCCTCGTAGAGCCCGGCCGATCGGAGGAGGTCGTCGACGGCCTCGGTGTGCACTCCAGGTGTGAGCTGGTCAGCGGTGCGGCAGAGCCAACCGGTGGCGATCAGCGTGCCGGCTCGGTAGGCGTCGTAACCCTGGTTGGGTATCGCGTCGGCTTCGTACAGGTTGAGTGACCGGCCGTCGCCGAGGACGGTGGCGTGGTGCCCGCCGGCGAGACGGTACCTGCGCCCGATGCCGGGGATGGGCGTGGCCTGTTCTGCGTAGCGGGTGGTGGCCAGCAGGCTGAAGTCCTGGGTGGCGAAGGGCGCGAGGAACACGTCGTCGCGCAGGAGCGCCAGGTCCGCGGTGGTCAGGGCGTCATCCCCCGTGGTGCCAACGATGAGGAACGGGGCTGTCGCGCGTAGTGCATCGGCGACACGGCGGTGGGTGGGGTAGCCCGACTCGGCGGCGAGGATGAGAGCGAGCGGGTCAGTGTCGACGATGTGGACCTGGGCGCCTTGGGCGCGCAGGTTCCCGGCGAGCCGGGAGCCGAGCTCGCCGAAACCGATCACGAGCACCTGGCGTCCGATGATCTTGTGGGCGGCCAGCAGGCTGCGTAGGCGGCGGGCGCAGGAGTCCGCGATCTCCGGGTAGCCGAGCCGGGTCTTGAGCTCGGAGCGGGCGAGATTGAGCACTGGGATCGCCAATGGCCCGGCGGCGGCGATGCGCTTGAGCCCGGAGACGGTCAGCTCGACGGCGGCGTCGACACGCCGGGAGGCGTCCTTGCTGCCATAGCCCTGCGCGATGAACCCGCCGTCGTCGATGACGAGCACCCGGCATCCGGCGGCGTGGGCGCCATCGATGAAGGCATCGACGCCTGCCCGCGCTGCCGCCAGTTCGCTGTGGTGGCTTTCGGGCGCGTTGATGGCCGTGTTGTCCAGGACGGCGCTGGCGATGCCGTGGGCGAGCAGGGTGGCGTGGACCCGGTCGCGCCGCTGGGTGCGGTCACCCTTGGCGAGGGCGTAGATCCTCGATGCGGGGATTCCTGCGCGGTGGATGGCCAGCAGGAAGCCGAGGGTGTTCTCGACGTAGTGATCGCGAAAGATCAGAGCCCAGCATTCGAGGCCGAGATCTGTGGTGGCGTACCGGTCGATGAGCGGGAGATGGGCGCGGATGCGGTCCAGTTCGCCGCTGCTGTGGCGGCGTAGCCGCATCACCAGCTCGTCGATGAGCCGGGCCGCTTCCCGTGCGCCAGCGGGGTGGGAGTCGAGCAGGATCTCAAGGTGCGGTTCGGACTCCAGCGGGTGGGCTTGGGCGTCCGGAACGGGCGGGTAGGTGGCGCGCCAGCGGACTGTGAGGTCCGCTGGCGCGCCACCGCTCAACGGCACGACCGCTGTGTCGGGGTGCGGAAACTCGACCGGCAGTCCGTGCGCGGCGGTGATCTGCACGAGCGCCGCGCGTAGTTCGTCTGGGCTCAGCGGGCCGTGCACGACGCGCCATTCCTGGTCGCGCGGTGCGGCTGTCAGGGCTGGAGTGGTCATGATGTCCCTCGCTGGGGGCGGCGGCGGTGTCAGCGGCGTGCGGTCAGCTCGTGGAGAAGGGCGTCGGTGGCGGCTTGGTGGTCAAGCAGGATGCGCGCGGCCCGGTGGCGATGGAGCCAGAACTCGTCGAGGGCGTCCTGGAACAGGCCCGGCTTGAGGTAGTGCTGCTTGACGCCGTACAGGCTGGTGAGCAGCTGCAGTAGCGCGACCCGGGCGCAGGCGCGGATGTCGTCGGCCGCAGCTCGGGGGTTGGCCTCCAGGTAGCTTTCGATCAGTGTGCGGGCCGTGGCGAGCCAGTCCGTCGTCGTGGCGACGGTGTTGGGGTAGAAGGCGACCCGGCCCAGCTCGTATGCCAGGAAGAACGGGTCCGGCGGCCGGAAGTCGATGACCGCGCGGAGGCGGTCGTCGTCGAAGAGCAGGTTGACCGGGCTGTAGTCGCCGTGCAGGACCTGTGTGGTGAGCGTGGGCAGGTCAGCCAGGAGGCGGGGGATCTCATCGAGAACCTGTCGCCGCTCGGCGAGGGTGCGGACGGCGACGGCGTCGAACGAGTCCACCGGGCCTGTCGCGAGGCGGGCCTCGGCGATGTCCGTGAGGCGGTCGATGGTCGCGGCAAGCTCGGCGACGTCGACGGCGAGCCAGCTGCGTGCCTGCGTGGAGGGTGCGGCGCTCGCGGGCAGGGCCGCGAAGGTGGTGTGGATGAGGCCGAGGGCGTTGCCGGCGCCACGTGCCTGGCCCGCGGTGAGCGCGGTGGTGACGACCTTCCCGGGCATCCATTCCCACACGGATATCGGGTAGGGGGTGCTGGCGTCGATCAGGTGGCCGGCATTGTTACGGAGCAGCTCGGCGACCGGCACACCGTGCTGTCCGCCGAGCGCCGACAGCTCGATCGCGTCGGCCTCGCCGGTCAGGTCGGTGCCTGGAAGGTAGTTCTTAACGAAGACGTCGCCGTCCGCGCACGTCGCCCGGTAGTTGATCGTGCCCTGCCCGATGGGGAGCTGGTCCAGGCGCTGAGGGGTGAGCCCGTAGCTGCGTGTGAGAACGTCAGCGATCAAGGTTGTCGGGTCGGTGGTGAGATCAGTCATCGACGGTGGTCTCCGGTCAGGTGTGGGCGTGGTCGGTGTGGGGGCGGCTCACCCGGGAGCAGTTCCGCGGCGAGTGCCTGGTAGATCTGGCCGATGCGTCTCCACCGGCTGGCCGACTCGCCCGGCGGCCGGCGGGCCGGCGGGCCGGCGGCGTGTCCCGGTGATGTCAGCATCGCCTCGGCGGAGGCCAGCGCTCCGCCGAGGCCGTCCTCGGCGGGTGCCAGCCACCGAGAGTGACCTTGGGTGATTTCTCTTACTGCGGGCAGGTCGGGGGCGATCACCGGTACCCGATAGCAGGTGGCCGTGGTCACCGAACTGGGGTGCAGCACGTCGGCGAAGAAGCCGTAACCTGCGTCGGTCCGGTAGGGGCAGACAGCGGCGTGCGCGGAGGCGTAGAGGTGGCCGGCCTGCTCCGGGGGCACCCGATGCGGATACCAGATCAGCCGGCCGCCGGAACCCGCGACGACGCGCCCAAGATCAGCCGATATCGCGGGATCACGGCTGGCGCCGGCGATGAGCAGCCGTGCACGGTGGGTGTGGGCGAGGAAGGCCGCGGCCGTGGCGGGCACGTCCTTGTACCGGGTGATGTGGCCCATCAGCAGGAATAGCGGCTCGTCGCCGCCTACCTGCTCCACCATCGCGGCGATGGCTCCAGTCGGCGGCTGCCCGGGGTCGTCCAGCCCGGCCCAGCCGACCACCCGCACGTCCGCGCCCGTTCGCGCGCGCAGTGACACCCCGTCGGCGTGCGTGTGGCACAGGACGAGGTCCGCGAGGCCGAGAACCTCCTGGGCCACGGCGTCGTCGGTGTCCGTCACCGCGCCGCCGTCGATCGGGTGGAGATTATGGACCGTCCACACGATGCGCCATCCGGCGCGTCGCAGCCGGGCCAGGGCCGCCAGCAGTTCGGCGGCGGCCCGTGGTGTGCGGACCCCCTCGGCGGGATCGTGGTAAAGCCGCTTGAGCCGGTGAAGGTTCACCACCCCGGGCGGATGTGTCGCCTTCAGGCTCGCGAGGCCCGGGCTGAAATCCAAGGGGAGTGCCGGCGGGGCGTGCCGGTGCAGGTGCGCGAAGTACGGACTCGGCCAGCGCGGATAGTCCGTAATCATCACCCATCGGCGGGTCGGCGTCGTCATGGGCGGTCCTCCAGACCGGAGCGCCACCAGGCGGCGGCGCGGCGGTACCGCACCAGACAGCTCTGCTGGTCGCGGTCGGCACCCGTCCACTCGAACGCGATCTCGACAGACCTGTCGTGACTCAGGGCCCCGAACGTCCGTGCCACGATCCGGTGGCCGGCGCCGGTCAGGCCGTCGCCGTTGTCGCTGACGTGCACGGCCCCGGTATGTGGGACGAGCTGTGACAGGTTTCCGGCAAGAGCGTCGGGGATGGCGGAGCACAACCAGGCGCGGTGGACCTGGTCAGTGTCCATGAGGACTTCGAGCCCCGAAGTGCGTTTGAGGTGCGCGGCGGCTGAGGTGAGCGCGTCCGCCGTGAACCACGCCGGATCATGCAACTCGACCAGCGTGGTCAGCCCGTACGGGGCAGCGAGATCCGGCACCGCCAGGTCGGACCACTGCCATTCGTCGAGGACGCGCCGGGCCAGCAGACGGACCGCGCGGGCTCCCAGCACGGCGGCGGCGCGCCCCAGCCGGTCAAGCTCGGCGCTCGCCTGCTGGTACGTCTCCGTGCCCGGCCGGACGAAGTCGGCCAGGTCGAGGTCCGCGGTGACCATGGTGATCGGCACACCCATCCGGCATCGGCGAGCCCAACGGCTAAGGGTGGCGATGTCGCGTCTGGCGACGTCGAACCCGCGCGGGCCGCCCCGCAGATGCAGAAAGGGAAGCTGGTGAGCTGTCGCGAGTGCGAGCAGGTCCTCCAGCTCGATGTGGCGGATGCCGATGCTGTAGAGCCCGATGGCCGTCGGTGGTGTGCCGGTCATGACCATTCCAGGATCACGAACGGGGCGGCGGGCCGCCGCGACCCGGCCAGCGCGGCGTAGAACGGCCCGGCCTGCTCGCCCGGGATCCGGGCGAACCAGCCCGGCGCACCGTCGGGGTCGACGGTGGCGGTGACCCAGCGCAGCGCTGTCTGGAACATCGCCCGCCGCATCTCGCCATCGTGGCCGGCGAGTTCGTGCATCCCTGCTACGACAGCGCCGTGTCGGTGCACGGCCGCAGCGGACAGGTCCGCCTCCGTTGCCGGCGTTCCCAGCAGCCCGAGAAGCCCGCCCGGCGCTGTCAGTGTCAGAGCCTGCGCTGCTCGTCCGGTGCAGTCGATGACGATCGGTTGCGACGCCGCACGCGGCGGTTCGGCCAGCACGGTGACGCCCGGCAAGGTCGCCAGAGCGGGCCGCGGGTGCTGGGTCACGACCTCGACCTGGGCCACGCCGAGCCGGGCGAGCTCCAGAGCGCAGCCCACCGCGACCGGGCCACCGCCGAGGACCAGGACCGTGCGGTGGGTACGGCAGTGTGCCACCCAACTGTCCAGGCCCAGAGCGGCCATCACCTGGAAGCGGGCAGCCGCGACATGCTCGGCTCGGGCGCCCTGCGGCACGGGCAGCCCACGGGGGTCACGGGGTGCGGCGGCGGCGCCGTGGGGCACGGGGATCAGCAGCTGGTCACCGCTTGGCCGACCGACGATCGTCATGTACCCGGCCTCGTGATCGGCGCCGTTCACCGTGGCGGCCAGGCGTCGCAGTTCGGTCCCGGGGCTGACCACGCTGTAGCACGCGGTCGACCAACCTGGTGGCACCGACACGGGTGGCACGACGACGGCGGCACCGCGCCGGAAGAGGATCCGGGCCCCCGCATGCGTGGACCTGGTCATGGCCACCGTTCCAGGAGGTCGGGGAGTTCCCCCACGTGAGTGATCACTGGGGTGTCGCCTGGCAGGCCATGCGGCCGAGGCCCGGAGCACACCAACGCGGCCCGCATCCCGAAGGCGCGTGGGCCGAGGACGTCCAGGCCGACGGTGTCGCCGACGAACAGGATCATCTCCGGCGGGCATTCGGCTTCGCCCCGGGCAGCGTCGGCGACGGCGGCATAGAACCGGGGGTCGGGTTTAGCGACCGCGAAGTCGCTCGACAGCACGAGGGAGTCGAAACACCCCGCCAGCCCGGCGGCGGCGAGGGTGCGTTGCCGGTGGGCGACCGGCCGCTGGGTGTTGCACGCCAGGACGAGCGTCCGTCCCGTACCGCGAAGCGCCTGGACCGCCCGCGCGGCGCGCGGATCTACGGCACCATCAGGCACGGCCCTCCACAGGGCGGCAACCACCGCTGCCAGGTCCGGTGTCTCGAGGCCCAGACGGCGCCACGCAGCGGTGAGGATCACCTCCCACGGCGTCTGGACACCTCTCCGATACGCGGCCTTGGCCTCGGCCCGAGCCTCCTCGACCGCCTCCTCGAGCCCCGCGGGGCTCGGACGACCCAGACGATGCTCCAGCACGGCCACGACATCGCGCCCGGATGGCGACGGCCCAGGCTCGGCCAGCGTGCCGCCGAAGTCCAGCGCCACCGCGGCCACCGCTCGCTCACCCACGGCTGGCCCCCTCGCGTGCCAGGGACTCGACCGCCGCCGCCAGCACGTCTGGGGTGCCGCGGGCCCACCAGCAGCGCACGGTGGACGCGAGCAGGCGCACCAGCTGCATCCTGCGGCGGACCAGATCCGGGCTTTCCAGGAGCGACAGCGGGTCCGCAGCCGCATCGTCGAGGACCTTGGCCAGCAGATGGCCGCTCGCACGACACAACGCGTTCATTGCCACGCGCTCGTCGCACGCCACCGGCGGTGACCCGAATGCTCCGCCATCGACAGCCACCATCACAATGCCCGCGAGCCTGGGTGCCCCACCGCTGAACCCGGGCAGGCTCACGGCGAGATCCACGAGCTCGCCGTCCTGTTCGGCGAAAGCGAGAGCAGGAAACCAGCGCGTCACGTCAGCGCGCCGTACGACGAAGGCGCGGGTGCCTCCCACCACAACGGCGACGCCCCGGGCGTCGAGTCGTACGAGGCAGGTGTCTCCCGCGACCGGGGACCACCCCATTGATTGGATCATGCCCAGGGCGGTGAGGCTCTTTCCGGCGCCGTGGTCGCCGATCAACAGCATCGCCTGGCCCGCCTTTGCCACCGCGACCCCATGCACGCTCAGTGTTTCGGTACCGAGATGCCCGACGTGGAGCCCAGCGTTGATGATTCGACGGGTGTCGGCCGGCCCTGCCGAGTCGTTGATCCTGAGCGCATCAGGTCCGCCGTGCCCGTCGGCGGGCGGGCCGCAGACACCGGGGATCTGTGCCGAGAGTATGGGCCACCACCTGCCCAGGTGCGGCGCGCCCTTGACTTCCAGACGCGTGCCAGCGCTGCGGATCAACCAGCCCCTGGTCACGGCGCACCCTCCTTGATCCATATGTGAGGTTCGCCGGACGACCTGGGTCGCGTCGTCCGGCTTGGCGTCGACCCGGCTGTGGCCTGGATCTGTCAGCGATCCTGCCGCCGTGGTCACATCCGGGGCAGATGAACATCGAGTGCTCGCAGGCTGTCGCGAACGCGTGCGAGCACTGCGAGGTCATCGAAAACCATGCCGGGATCGGCTCGGGCGACACTGGGGCATCGGCGGGGCAGAAGCGGTCTCGGTTCCTCTACTTGAGCGAGTATCGGCGCCTCGATCTGGCACCAGGTGACTTTTCCTTGTCCGGTGGGTGCCGGATAGTAGGCCGCGGCAATGCTCAACGCTTCCACGACGTGGAGGCCTCGGCCGTTTTCGTCATGGACGTACTGTGTCTGAAGAACGGGTGGCGCTGGATTGCGGTCCCAGACTTCGATGATGAGGCTCGAGGCGGTCCAACTGATACGCATGGCGATGACGGCGGGGCCGGGGTATGTCGGCGTTTCGGTGGCGCGGACGGCGTTGGTGACGATTTCTGACACCAGGAGTGTGCTGGTTTCGATGAGGTCTGGAAGTCCCCAGCTGTCCAACAGGTGGGCTGTCGTGCCCCGTGCCAGGGCCGGGGCGGTCGTGATGGCGGTGAACTGGTGGACGCTTGCCCGCAGGTGGGCGGTCGGCTGCGGGCAAGCGGCGGACGGGAGGTTCACGCTGGATTGGGCAGGGGAAACCGCTGCGTGGTCTGCGTGCCGGGGATGACGAGCACCGTCGCCCCGAGGCTCTCGATCTCCCTCTGGATCGTTCGGCGTACCGCCGGGATCGACGAGAACTGGTGGGGGCCTGCGATCAGGACCCCGCAGCCTTCGGTGCGTAGAAGGGCGTCGAGGATGACGGTGAGGCCAGCGCGGATGATCCGGCCTGGCGGCGTGTTGCGGTCGACGAGGATCTCGCTCAGCGTCAGGCCTTCTGCCTGGGCGTGGGCGGTGAGAAGATCGTGGAGGCGTTCTATCTCGGTTTCGTCGTCGCTTTCCAGCGAGATGTAGCCGTAGAAGGTTTGCGGCACGGAACTCCTTCCATTGGGGCCGGTCGAGGCGGTAGAGCGACAGTGGGTGTGCCGACTCCCGGACTGATCACAGGCGCCATCCAGCACACCCGGCCATGGGGCCAGGTTCTTGCTGCTCCCTGCGGTTAGCCCGCAATTTCCTTTGCTGGTGCGCAGAAGGTCGGGAGGTGGTCGTGATGACGGCGGCTGCCTCCGGCGGGCGCTGGCCGCACTCGACGCGCAGGACGTCGAACCCGGCCTGGATCAGGCGGTCGGTGGCCTGGCGGTAGACGTGGGCCTCGGCGTGGCTGGATCCCGGAGTGCGCTGGAAGCGGTTGTGGGCACCGCGGTCGCTGAAGCGGCGGGCGATGATGCCGGGGTCGGCTTCGAGGATGACCATTCGACCGCGGACGTTCCGGCGGCCCAGCCGCGGGCCTCGGCGCCGCTACCTGCGCAGGTGATGCCTTCGTCATGCATCGGTCCGTGTCCTTCGCAGGGCCGGGGCTGCCGGTCCGGTGGCCCGCGACCGCTCTGCCTGGCGCTTCCGTGGGAACGTGCACGATGCGCTCCTCTGCTGGACCGGGAATCCGGAGTGTTCTCGCCGCGCTAGGGATATGACACACTCCGCGCCAGACCTGTGACAGATCGAGAACTGTTCCCACCCTGGGTGGGAACAGTTCCCACTCACCCGACACGGCCGGCATGAGGGGAGCCACCGTGCAGACTGACAACGCGAAAGGCCGGCCAGCTCGTGCCCGGTACCACGCCCAGGCCCAGGCGCTGAGGGAGGCACGCCAGGCGGAGATCTCCGGATTGGCACGCGCGATGAGCACCGCGTGGCGCACCGTCGACCGGGCCACAGTTCGAGACGCTATCCAGGGTCACCGGGGCGGGAAACCAGTCCCTCTGCCCACGTTGGAAATATCCGAAGGCCTCGACCGCGCGTTGGAAGCGGACGGTGAGCTGCTGGCGCTCTGGCAGTCAGCGGTGATGGAGGACACCGCCATCCGCATCCGCCTTCCCATCCCCGCGGATGGACTTCCCCCCACCGCGGGGATCACAGTGGAACCACACCGACCCGAGGAGGTGAGAGCGACGGACAGACGCGACGTGCTCCGTTTGGGCGTAGCAGCTCCCACCATGGCCGCTGCTCTCGCCCTCGCCGAAAATGCGTCCCATGCGCTTTCGGCCCAACCGTCAGAATGGACGGTCGCCCAGCTCGACGAAGGCACCACCGCCATCGCCGAGTCCTACTGGTCCACGCCCCACGACCAGCTCCTCGCGACTCTCCTCGACTGCTACCAGCAGGCCGAGTCGATCGGCCGCGCCACCCGCCTGCCCGCAGCCCAGGCACGGATCTCCGGGATCGCCGGCCAATACGCCTACTACCTCGCCCGCCTCGGCTACCACTCCGGTGACCGCAGGCTCGCGACAGCCTTCGGAGTCGTCGCCGAGCAGTACGCCGCCGCCGCCGAGGACCCGTTGCTGTCCGGCGCCGTCGCTGGTCTTCGCTCGTGCAGCGCGTTCAACGCCAGCCGCTACGCCGAAGCGGCGCGGGTCGCAGAAGCCGCCCTACGCGCTCCCGATGTTCACGAGTACACCGCGCCCCGCCTCGCCGCCTACCTCGCGTCCGCGGAGGCGGCAGCCGGCCGACCACCGCGCGCACGTGCCGCGCTCGAGCGGATGAACGAACTCCCACTCCCGGCAACCCGGCTCCCCGGACCCGGCCACTTCGACCCCGCCGAACGCACGCTCTACCACGCACTCACCCTCGCCGAGCTCGACGACCCCGTAGCCCCCCATCACGCGCAGAACGCGATCGAAATCTACCCGTCCGAGCACGTGGAAGGATCCGCGCTCGCTTGGTGCGCCCTGGCCCGCGGTCTCAGCCAGGACGACCCCGGACAAGCCGCTAACGCCGCAGTCCACGCCCTGACCCTGTCCAACACCTGGCCCGCGGCCACCGTCGTCCAGCGAGCCCGCCGTGTCCACGCCCAGCTCACCGTCGACCACCGGCATGCCCCGGAAGTCATCGCGCTCGGCAAGAAGCTCGACATTCCCGCCACAATCGTCTGATAGATACCCCCAGGCTCAGGGTTTGACGATCTTCCGGGGAGAACGGTCGGTTACCTGATCTTCGCCGTGGGCGTGTCCTTGCGGCGCGGACACCTGTGGTCTGGGTTGCCCTCGGTAGGACGGGAAAACGGTGGGGCGGGCACGATGAGTTCTTGTGACGGGCCTGGAGGGCATGGGCGGGACGGCATGCAGCAGCCGGGTCTGTTCGGCGTCGACCGGTGAGGTGATGGCTGCCGAGCCGGTGCTGATGGCGTTGCACGCCGAGTACTACGAGCTGATCTGGCAGGGGCTGAAGACGCACGAGTTCCGGCGCCGGTTCCTGGAGGGCCGCCCGGTTCGCTGGTTTGTCTACCTGAACGCGCCGGTGTCGCGGCTGGCGGCGGTCATCGATCTGGGGCCGGCGGTGGTGGATGCGCCGGAGCGGGTCGCGGCGATCGCGGAGCGGGCCCGGGTGGGTAACGGCGCGAGCGTGTTGGAGTACGTGCGGGACCTGGAGCGGGCCTTCGCGATTCCGATCCTGGGTGTCACCGAGTACTCGGGCCGGTCCGTCGAGGAGCTGCGGACCGAGCCGGGTGGGTTCCATCCGCCGCAGGGTTATGTCCGGTTGAGGGGGCATCCGCGGCTGTTGGCGGTGTGCGAGAAGATCGCGGCGGACAGCCCGCTGCGCGAGATGTCCGTGCATCATCACTGATGCCGCCGCGGTGGCGGCGCCGGATCCCCCTGGAGGGATATCCGGCTATGACTGCGATGCACGGCCGGACGAGAGTGTACGGGCCGATGCCTGCGCTACGAAGCGGGATTCTCCGCTGCCTTATGCTGGCATCGCGGTCCGACCACAACATCTCGCACTTCTCGTTATGCGATGCCGCTACTGGTTGTGGTTGCCGTTGGATGTGGCTGTGCAGGATGAACGTGTCAATCGAGAGGAATTGCCTGGTGGACGCGACGCTGACGAGGGAAACCCACACGTCCGGAGGGATGGTACGGCGGGCGCCGCGCCATCGGCGGTCCGTGACGAGGGCCTTCACCGTCGGCGGTGCCTACGGTTTCCTCATCACCTCGGTGCATGCCGATGGGTCGCTGGCGGACATTCATCTGATCATGGCGAAGCAGGGGTCCACGCTGAGGGGGATGGCGGAGACCATCTCGTCGGCGATCTCGACGGGTCTGGCGCATGGTGTGCCGCTGGCGACGTTCGTCGCGCAGTTCACCGGCCTGCGGTTCGAGCCGTCGGGCGTGACCGACGATCCTGAGATCCCGCAGGCGATGTCGATCATCGACTATGTGGTGCGGCGTCTGGCGCTGGATTTCCCACCGGCGGGCGGCTCTGCCCGGGGAAAGTTCTAGCCGGCGTCGGCTCGTCAGGCTTCCCCGCGGTCCGCTTGGGGAGCCACCTGTTTCTGCCTGGCCGGGGTCTGCGCGGAGCTCGTCGCGGACCCCGGCCAGCTCGGACGAGTCGTGTGTGGCGGGTGGCGGTCGAGCGGGTCCGTCCGCGGGATCGGCAGCGGCGCCGGATGGCTTTACGTCGGCGCAGACAGTGTGATCACGAGGCGGTCTGCTTCGCGGGTCAGCGGGCCGGCCAGGTCCGGGTGGTCGCCGTGGTGGCTGGTCATTCTCAGGAGTTCGGCGCACATGAACAGCCGGGCCAGGGCGCCGGATCGGCACGACAGGTCCTCGGTGAACAGGTCCGACACCCGGGTGGCGACCGTGGGGACGAGGAGCGAGAACGCCAACAGGGTCGCGGCGTCGAGCCCGCGCGGTCCCAGGCCCCAGCCCTCCCAGTCCAACAGGACCATGCGCGGGGCGGTCAGGTTCGCCCAGTGCACATCGGCGTGCGCCGGCACCCACTCGTCCACCCTCGGGTCCACGGCCGGGCCGGCGTACTCGGAGATCCTCCTGTCGATCAGGTCCTGCCGGACCGCGACGCGGGTCGTGGTCGCCCCGGCGAGTGCGGTGAGTGATCCGCGCAGGGTCTCCCACCATCCGTCGGACAGGCCCTGCGGTTCTGTCCGCAGTTCCGGTGTGGAGCTGACCGTGGGTGCTTTGACGCGGGTCGTCTCGTCGGCCCGCCACACCAGGTCCCGTGAGGAGTCGGCCCACCGCACGGACCCCAATAGTTGGGGTTTCGACACGCCGGTGAGGACGGAGGCGCATTCCTCCCCGGCCCAGATCCGTTCGTTGATCCGTGACACGGGACGGAATTGGATCTTGACCCAGGTTCCCCGGTCGGTGCCGAATCCGACCGATTTACCGCCCCATCCGAAGGCCGGATGCGCACGGTCCAGATCCACGCGGAGCGCTGCCGTGCAGTGGTCGAGTACGTCCGGGACGGGGGTTTCCCGCAGATCGAGCACCGTCATCCCTCGATGCTCACCTGGGACCGGCGCGCGATCTCCAGTGGGTTCGGTCAGGGCATGTAGCCGGCTGGCGCGGTCGGGGCCGTGACGGGCAGCCCCCACCGGACGGCGGCCACGCGCCGTACCTGTGCCGCCTGTTCGAGGGCGGGCTGGCCCCAGCCGAGCAGGCCGGGCGCGCAGGCCAGCGAGGTCATCAATCGCCGGTAGGTCCGCCCTCCGTCCGGGTCCGGACGCCGGGTGTCGAACCGGCTGATCCTCGCCGTCATCCGGACCTGCGCGTACGGGGCCCGGCCGGGCCGGTGTACCTCCTGGAAGCCGAGGTAGACGGGCTGGAGGATCTCGACCTGGCTCTCCTCCCGTGCTTCGCGCACGAGGGTGTCGACCAGCCCGCGGTCACGGTCCTCGGGGGTTCCTCCGGGCAGGTTGTGCCAGCCGTCGATGTCCTGGAGCAGCACGCGGCCGGTGGTGTCGAGGAGCCATCCGTAGACCTGTGTCACGGGGAGGTGCGGCGGGACTATCGCCCGTGGCCACCACCGAAACGCCGCACCGTCGTCACCCATCTGGTGACCGTAGACGGATCCTGCGCCGGCCGGCCGAGTAGGCGCCGGAAAGAAGCCGGTCTCGGTGGGAATGTCGGCCGGCCGTCGCGCGGGCTTTCGGGTGACGGTTGTGGCCTGGTGCGATCGGTGTGGGTCGGTTCGCGGCCGAGGTCCTCGCGTCCGCTGGCCTTCTCCAAGCCTCGGGGATCCGTCCGTTCATCCGCGCTGCTCGGGATCTGCGACGACCCTCGCGCTGGTGATCTTGTCCCCCGTTGGGGGACAAGATCACTATCGATGGTGTGGCATCGCGCACCTCGGGCGATCACATGCGGACGGCCTGCCACTCCCGTCTTGTTCCAGAGAAGGACGGTCACTCCCAGCCGAGGACGACCTGGGCACGCGCCGCCGTGACCATCTGGCCGGGTCGTGGGGTGTCCCCGGCGCTGGAGGGTGGGTGGATCCGGATGCGGGGATCGGGGCCTTCACGGCGCTGGCTGTCCCAGATCTGGACGTCGTAGGCGAGCAGGTCGGCGGTCCGGTGTCGGTCGGGGCCGTAGGCGGCGGCCCGAATCTCCACGGTGTTGTCGGGGTGGGGTTCGAGGTCGAGGAAGGTGAGGGTGTCTCGGGTCCACACCGCCGACACGCCGCCGGGGTACGGGGAGCCGAGCGGTGCCCGTTGGTCGCTGACGGTCTCGAGGTACAGCCGGCCGTAGACCGGCTGGGTGGTGGCGAGCGCCAGGTCCAGGCGCGGGATCAGGAGGGCGGGCAGGGTCACACCGGTCCGGACGAGGTGCTGGGGTCCGCGGACGGCGTCCCGGAGCGCGGCGGGGTCCACGTCGTGGCCGGCGGCGTCGAGGCGTGCCCTGGCGGTGAGGAACACCGCGGTGCGCCGGGGGCGTGGGGTGTGTCCGGGGACGGGCCGGATCGAGTCGGAGACGAGCAGGTCGCGGTCCCGGGTGAACGCCACCGTGCGTTCGAGGCCGCGTAGGCGCAGCGGGAGGACGAGCCGTCCGCCGTCGGCAACCTCCCGGGCCAGCGCCGGGTGGATGCCGGTCGGGTCGTGCAGCAGGACACGGTCGTAGGGCAGGTGCGGTCGGGCTGTGAGGTCCCCACCGACCACCGTGATGTTGCTGTGGCACAGAGTGTGCAGGCCGGTGGTGTTGCCGCGGATCGCGGCGGGGTCGAAGTCGGTGGTCAGGACGGTGCCGCAGCGGCCCGTCAGCACGGACAACAGCGCCGTGCTGTAGCCGTCCGGGGCTCCGATCTCCAGGATCCGGTCGCCGGGCTGGACGTCGAGCTGGTCGAGCATCACCGTGACCGTGGCGGGCGTCGACGCCCACGCCTCGTACCCGCGCCGGGCGGCGGCGCGGTGCGTCTCCTCGGCGGGGAGGCCGGGCAGGAAGCGCTCGCGTGGCACGGTCCGCAGCGCCGCCTGCACCGGCGCGGACAGCGGTGTCGTGGCGAGGATCCGCTCGACCATCGCCGCGCGCGGCGCCCGGGTCGACGTGTTCGCCGTGCCGCCGGCGGTCATGGCGCCGTGGGCAGCAGGTCGTCGAAGTCGCCGTCTTTCGCCGCCTGCACGAAGTTGGCGAGCGCGGCCGGTGAGCTGCGCAGCGCCGGGCCGAGACCAGAGCGGATCAGGACGCGGGTGCCGTCGACTGCCACCTCGAGGACGTCGGAGGCCGGGTGCGCGGGGTGGGAGGGCCGCCGCCACTCCAGCGTGGAGAGAACCGGGGTGTTGGTGAGGGATCGGGACACGGTTTCCTTCGCTCAGGCGGGTGAGGGGACGGCCGGCCTCGCGCCGCGCGGGACAGCGTGGGCCTGGCCGGATGGTGGGAGGTGAGGGGTGTTATCGGGGCAGGGCCCGACGGACGGCGGTGAGGCGCATCACCGGCAAGGTGATGCGCACACCGCTGTGCTCCGCGCCCCGGACGAGGGCCTGTTCGTACCTGCCGACGAGCCGCTGGTCTGTGATCGTGCTTCTCATCAGCTGTGCCGTGGACGGGCCACCGGGTGTGACAGGGCGGGAGAGGTAGGCCTTCACCGCGTCGACTTCCCGGAGATCCACATGGACCCAGTCGCAGCGGGGAAGCCCGGCGTCCAGGCCTGTCAGCTGGCCCGCGAGGACGAGTCCGCGTTCGCTGAGGCGGCGCGCGGCGCGTAGCGCGGGGGTCGCGTTCCCGACGGCGGTGTGGACGAGATCGACCTCGGACGGGTCGATGCCCTGCCAGTCGAGCTCCACCCGTTGTTCGGCGTGCAGCGGCTCGCGGATCGACAGGCGCCCGCCCACCTCGAGGACCCGCGCGGCCTCGGCCATCAGGCCGCGCAGCGGCGCGCGGTAGGCGAACACCCGGTTGGCGACGACGACCTGCGCCGACGCGGATGGCAGGTCCAGGGTGAACGGGTCCGTACCGATCCAGCGGACAGTGCCTGCGCCGGGCATCGGCCTCGCCTGCCGGATCACGGGCACCCGCGGGGTGACGGTCGACACGGTGCCCTCGGGGCCGACGCGTCGCAGCGCCTCCAAGGTGAGCAGCGCGGTCTCGTCGCCGAGGTTGACGACATGCTCACCGGGCCTGATGCCGGCGTCGTCGAGGATCTGGGCGCATTCGACCTGCGCGCGGCGCTGGTCGACCGACGTCGTTCCCGCGGCCCAGCCGGGCGTGGGCCACGCCTGCGCCGGCTCCGTCATACGCATCGCATCCGCCCTCCCGAACGTGATCGCCTTGGCCGGGCGGAGCGGCTGGGATATCCGGGCTTGCGGGCCCGCCCGTTCTCCGGCCTGTCCAGGAAACCCGGCCCCCGGTGCGGGCGGTACCGTCCACTCTCCGTCCAACCGCGACCGGTCGACGACGGAAGGTGGCGGCCTTCGGTAGTTTCCCCCGAAACGTTGCGACCATTCCCTGTTCGACCAGCCTGGAGGGCACCGCGTGCCGATCGGATCAGTGTTCTTCGACGTCGGGGAGACGATCGTGGACGAGTCCCGGGAGTACGGGACGTGGGCGGACTGGCTGGGGGTGCCGCGGCACACGTTCTCCGCCGTGTTCGGCGCGGTGATCGCCCGCGGGTTGGACTACCGGCTGGTGTTCCAGGTGTTCCGGCCCGGGTTCGACCTCCAGGTGGAACGGGAACGGCGCGCGGCGGCCGGGCGGCCGGAGTCGTTCGGTGAGGACGACCTGTACGCCGACGCCCGGCCCTGCCTGGCGGCGCTACGCGCCGACGGCCTGCGGGTCGGGCTGGCGGGTAACCAGACCGCCCGCGCCGAAACCCTCCTGCGGGCGTTGGACCTGCCCGTCGACGTGATCGGCACCTCGGACGGCTGGGGTGTGGAGAAACCCGCGGCGGGCTTCTTCCAGCGCCTGATCGCCGAGGCGGGCTGCCCGGCCGGGGAGATCCTGTACGTCGGGGACCGGCTCGACAACGACATCCGCCCCGCGCAGGCCGCCGGTTTGGCGACCGCGCTGGTGCGCCGGGGCCCGTGGGGCCACATCCTCACCGAGCCGGCCGTTGCCGACGGCTGCCTGTTCCACCTCGACTCGCTGGTCGACCTCCCCGATCTGGTGCGCGCCCACAACGCGGCGCGCTGACACCCCCCGGGGTGAGGTCAGGGTGCCGGTGACAGCGCTCGGATCCGCCCGTCGAGGTGCCGGCCGTGCGCGCTGTCTCCCAGCAGGGGCCGCAGCGCGCGGACACGGTCCAGGCCGGTCGCGTACCAGTCGACGGTGAGCGCCTCGATCGCCTGGCCGAGGTAGTCCGCGACGCGGTCACCATCCCCGCCACAGGCGCCCGCGAGATCGGCCAGCACCACGATCCGCTGCTTGCCTCCCCGCGTCCCGAGCCCGCCGGCCGCCGCCGTGAGCCGGCGGGCGGCCTCCGCGTGATCGCCGGTGGTGAGGGCGGCGTAGCCGGCGAAGGAGTCCAGCCGGGCCGCGTCGTAGAAGTCGAACCAGGCCAGACCGCTGCCCCCGTCGGGTAGTGACGCTTCGGCGAGGTCGATCTGGTGACGGCTGGCCGCCGGGGCGCAGCTTCTGGCCTCGATCTCCGAGGACACACCGTGCAACCATGAGCGGACGAGGGGATCGACGCCGTGCCAGCAGTGCTGCAACGCGGCGGTGATCAGGTTCCGCGCAGCGTCGGGATCCCGCCCCCAGCCGGGCACGAAGGCCATATGGCCCAGGACCGCGGCGGCGAACGCGTGGTCCCCGGCCTCCCTGCTGGCGGTGAGCGCGACCTCGTAGCACCGTGAGGCGACGGCCGGCTGACCGAGATCGAAGAAGGCGAGGCGGCCGGTGAGCAACGCCGACTGGACCAGCCCGGCGGCGAGCGCCACGCGGTCCGCGCCACGGGCTCCGCGCACGAGCGCGACACCCAGATGGGTGTGCGCGTAGGACGCCTCGAACAACGGACCCGCGGGGCTGGTCCAGTAGAGCTCCCACTGCCCCTGGGCGATCCTCGCGTAGGCGCCGGGTGCCACCTCGGACGACCCGGCCGGCGTAGCGCCGTCGGCCGGTGTCGCGGACAGAAGCGGGCTCAGCAGCGGCAGCGTTCCCGCTCCCAGCATCGCGCGCAGGACCGCGGCGCGGTCCCAGTACTCGCTGGCCATGCCGTCCTCCCGTCTCCTCGACGTGTCAGGGCGCATCCTGAGCTCCTCCTCTGTCAGGAGGCCGAGCTCGCTCGCGGGTTTCCCGAACAGGGTCACCAGGTGCTTGCGGTACCGAGGTTCGGGACGGCGCTCACCGGTCTCCCAGCGGCGGACCGTGTTGGCCGACAGACCGGTGTAGGTCTCACCGGCCCGGTCCATCTCCGCGCCGACGCGGCGGGCGACCTCGTCCTGCGACCAGCCACGCTCGAGCCGTTCCCAGGCCAGGTTCCGGTTCGGAGGATGACGGTGACCTGCCACTGCCCACCTCCCACAGATCGTCCGGCAGGAGCCGTCGACGGCACGACGCTAGCCGACCTGCTACCTTCCGTCATCATCCGGTCGCCAGTGGACGGGCTGTGGACGGCACCGGCCCACGCCGGCGACCGCGCCTGCTGGCCGGCGGGGCCGGACGATCGGGAACCGGACGAACGGACCCGGAACCTGACCCGCACCCCCGACCATCAGGCCGACCCGCGACGACGTACTGGCGGGGTCGTGGCCACCGCCGAACGGGGGTCGCGGTGGCGCCGCAGGACGCCGGGTCGGGTTGCCGCGCGCCGATCACGCCCGTGCTGGGTCCGGCGGAGCCGCCGCCGGGGAACCGGTCCCGCGTTCGCGTCGTGCGCGGTCCTGCCAGGCAGAAGGGAGGGCCCGGACACCGTCACGGTGTCCGGGCCCTCCCTTCTGCCTGGCTATTCCTTGATGGTGCGGGCGCTTTTCTGGCGGGGGATGAGACGGGCGACGCCTTCGGCTATCTCGCGGGCGAGTTCGGGGAGGATATGGGCGTAGGTGTCCGCGGTGATGGCGATGCTGGCGTGTCCGAGGAGTTCCTGGACGGCTTTGATATCGGCGCCGGCCGCGAGGGCGAGGGTCGCCGCTCCGTGCCGCAGATCGTGCAGGCGGATCGGAGGTAGGCCGGCGGCGGCGACGAGCTCCTTGAAATGCTTGGTGACCTCATCGGGAATGAGCGGAGAGCCGTTGGGTTCGGTGAAGACGAGACCGTTGTCGGCCCAGTGCGCGCCGTGGGAGAGACGGTGGGCGTTCTGGCGGGCACGGCGGTGACGGAGAACCGTGACGGTGTCGGCGTCGAGGGAGATCTGCCGGTCTCCGGCATCGGATTTCGGGGCGCCCATCTCGGTGTCCGCCCCGTACTGGGTGATCTGCCAGCGGACGGTGAGGCTGCCCTCGTCGAGATCGAGATCGGTCCAGTGGACACCGCAGGCCTCTCCACGGCGCAGACCACGGTGGGCGATGAGGTGATACAGCTCGTAGTACCGGTCGTTCCGTGCTTCCGCGAGGTCGAGGAAAGCACCGGTCTGGGCCGGGGTCCACACCATCACCGGTGAGGGAACCTCGCCGGTGGCGCGCCAGCGGGCGACACGTTCCTTCGTCCACAGCAACGCCTTGGGTCGCTTCCCGGAAGGGAGCTCGACCCACGCCGCCGGGTTGAACGTGATCAGACCGATGCGGATGCCGTGGTTGAGCGCCGCGCGCAGCGTGGCCCGGATCCGCTGTTTGTAGGCGTCGCTGGTGACTTTCTGCCCCTTGAACATCTCCCGACGCTCGGGGTCCTTCCCGGCGCGGATCCGCCGGATCGTCTCGTTACGGATGTCGATCCGGTCGAACATGTCATCGAGATGGCCGATCGTGAGCTGATCGAGCCGGATGTCCCCGATGAACGGCACCAGGTGCATGCGGATCGATACCTCGTACCCTTCGCGGGTGGACCGTCGGATCGTGCGACGTCCCGCCAGCCAGGTGTATAGCCATTCCCCGACAGTGATCTGCGGGTTGAGGTCGGCACGGCGCCGGTACCTTTCCTTGACCACGGCGGGATCCGGCAGCGGATCCCCGGCTTTGATCGCGTCGAGGATGAGGTCCCGGATCTGGCCGACGCCGTGGCTGTCGCTCCCGGGAATGGCCACGAGATCCTGGATATTCCTGATCTCGTCGCTGGCCGCGTCGTGCGAAGGAAGACCAGACCGGCGCGCTTCCTGCCGGCGGCCGTCGGCGCTCGGAGGAAGGTCCACGCGGTAGTGCCAGGTCCCGTGATGGGAACTCCAGATACCGTTCCTCCTGCGGAGCTTCGGGCAGCTGTTTCCCAGCTGCCGGCGGGTTTCCGGGTCGCGGCATCCGCACCGCTTGAAGATCGATCCGTTCGGGTTAGCCATGGGACTCGTCACGGGCGCTCCAGTAGCAGGCGAAGAATGTGGTGGGCCCGGCCGGTCGGATAATCGAATACGCCGCCCGGGAACGCATTCGATTCAGCCCGGTCGTTTCGTTTCCTGTCAAGCGGATTCCCCATTTTCTTTGTGAATCCCGAGAAGGTGTTTGAGGGGTGCGGTGGGTACCTGGTAGCGGCCTTTGATGCGGAGTACGGGGACGGGGAACTCGTCGCGGGCGGCGAGTTCGTAGGCCTTCGTCCGGCCGATACCGAGGATTTCACCGGCGGTGACAATGCCGACTCGTGCCCCGAGCTGATCTATTTCTTTTTCAGTCCACGTCTTCACTCGACTCCTCGCGAGGACGGGTGCGGTTCTCCTCTGGGGGCGGGCGAGCCTCGGCGCTGCTTCCCGAAAGGGCTCCCCGAGAGGCACGGGAAAGGGCCGGGGGCGTCCGCCGGGCGGGCGGGCGGGCGGGCGGGCGGCGCGGCGGTGCCGGCGCGGACCGTCGCGCGCCGGGGCGGGCGCCCCCGGGTCCGAAGATGATCTGACGGTGATCTGACTGTTATTGCGTGTGCAACTTGTGTCAGATCACCGTCAGATCACTGTCAGATCACCGTCAGGTCCTGTTTATGCAGGTCAGAGCTGGTGTCAGGTCTGCTGGTCGGGTATCGGCCGGGTGGTGAAAAGCAGGATGTCCTCGTGGGCGGTGACGTGGAGGGGGGTGCCGGCGGCGTGGGCGGTGCGGGCGTTGTGGAGGGCGAAGAACGTCGTGCGGGACACCAGACGGCCTTGGCGCAGACCGGCGAGGAGCGCCGCGGCGCGGGCGACGCGGACGAGCCCGACCTGCTGGGCGCTGTGCAGGATCGCGCCGGGAAGGTCGACGAGCTCGCCGTCCTGGCGGTACGGACGCACCGCGACCGCGACGATTCCACCGGGGCGGAGAAGGGCCGCGGCGCCGGTGAGAATCTCGGTGAATCCGGCCAGGAGATCGGTGAGGTCGGTGTTGGCGAGGTTTCCCCTGCCGGTGCTGTAGGTGTAGTCCCGTTTCCGGACCCCGTTCTCACGGTCCGCCTCGACAGTGCCGTGGGTCGCTTTCCCATAGGGCGGCGAGGTGAGCACCAGCGCGGCCTTTCCCCGCGCGGCCTCGGGGGCGAGGTCGGGGAGCTGGCGGGAGTCTCCGGTGAGGAGCCGGATGGTCCCGGTGGCGCCCTGGGTGAGCGCGAGGGTGGCGTTGGCGCGACCGATGACGGCCCAGCGGGACTCGTATTCGATCCCGAGGGCGTTCCGTCCGAGGTGGGCGGCCTCCACCAGTGTGGTGCCGATACCGCACATGGGGTCGACGATAAGATCACCGGGCTCGGTGAAGGCGTCGATGATGTGCCGGGCGAGAGCGGGCAGCATCCGGGCGGGATGCGCCAGGGATTCGGGCACGTATCGGTTCAGCCGCTGGAAACGGGGATGGGTCTGCGATACCGCCCAGACGGTGAGCGGGACGGGGATATGGCGGTCAGCCACGCGCACCACCACCGGGCTTGGCGAACACGGCCAGATCGGTGTGGACCGGATGCAGGGGCCCGTGATCGGACGGGATGTCCGCCGGGGGGTGAAGGCCGTCGTCCTGGATGGGACTGGTGAGGATGATGATGTGCTGGAGGTAGCGCAGCCCGGCTGCACGGGCTGCGGTGATGGTGTCCGCGAGCGGATCGGCGGACCCGCCGGCAGGGGTGTGCACGGTGAGGCAATATCCCCCGGGTCGGAGCATGCGGGCGAGGGTGCTCAGGTCGGCGAGAAGTGTTTCCGGGCTGGCGGCGGGCGGGTGGTCGATGACGAGTCCCGCGTCGCCGTCCCAGTTTCTGGTGCTGCCGGGAATGGTGCCCTCCGGTGTGCGGCGGAGCGCGATGTAGCGGCGCCGAAGATAGTCAGCGGCCCCGGTGAGGATTCCCCTGTCGTCGAGGCTGATGACAAGGTCGCGCGTGTTGCTGAAGGTAGCGAGGGCGCGGGCGGCGGCCTCGGCGGGGAGAGCCCCGGAGATTTCCGGGGTGGCGGTGGGCCAGACGGTGAGCGGAATGATCCGCGGCTGTGTGGTTCGGCTGGGACGGGGCTGGGGCATTCGGTTCCTCCGCACGGGAATTCCGGCGCACGCCACCCTGGGAAGGGCGGCGGGCGGCGGGATGGGGTGTGTGGGGCCGAGTGTTTTCCAGACCGTCTGACGGTGATCTGACACAGATCTGACTCTGATCATCTGCGGGGTTCACGGCAGCGTTGTTGATCAGAGTCAGATCACCGTCAGATCAGTGTCAGATCACCGTCAGATCGCTTCCGGAGGCCTTTTCGCCCTGTCTGCCTGGGCGTGGACGAGTGTCAGATCAGTGTCAGATCACCGTCAGATGGGGTGTGGCGTCCTTGGGGCCGACCGAAACACAGGGCCTCACGGACGGGAGTCCATCCATGGCGGTGCACGATTTTGAGGACACGACGGGATCGGCGTTGGATCTGGTCGAGACGTCGTTTCTGACCCTGACGGAATCCCCGGGTGGGCTGGGGGTGAACGGCGCCGATTTCCCGGGTTTGGCGGACCGGTGGTTCGGTCTGCGGGACCTGCGGGTGGAGATGACTCGGCCGCAGGCCTCGTGGGCGACCCGGAACGCGGTGTGGGCGTTTCTTCTCGCGGCGCGGGACGTGGACGCGTGGAAGGTCGCGGCCGTGGGAATGGCGATGCCGGCGCTGCGGCATATCACGGCCACGCTGGCCCCGGTCTACCGCGGCGAGGCCGCCGATCTGGACGCGGAGGTGCTGACCGGCTTTATCGACGTGTACGCCGGGCTGCCCGCCGGGACGCGGGGAATCCCCGGCCGTCTGGCGTTCGGTGCCTACGAGGCGGGGCTGGTCGAGGTGGCCGGCTATCGCAAGCCCGGAATGGACCTTCCGGTCCTGGGCGCCTTGCCGCGGCCGTGGCTCGAGCCTCGGTGGTTGCTCGCGCAGGCGGTGGAACGGGCGGTGATCAGCCCGCCGGACGCGCGGCTGCTGGCGCTGACCCGGCTGCAGGGGGTGACGGTGGCGGCGGTGTCCGAGCGCAGCGGTGTCCCGGGTGAGGAGCTCGCGATCCGCCGCGACGCCGCGGAGCTGGAGCTGGCCGTCGCGGTCGGGGCCGGTGAGCTGGGCCCCGGCACGGGTGGTGGCCGATGACCCGGTTCTCGGCGGTGTGGTCCCGGCTGGTGCGTGCGGTGCGTCGTCGGGTGGGGCGGGTGCCGGTGGACCTGTGGCTGGGGGTGTGCGCGGGGCTCGCCGGAGGTCTGGGGTGGGTCCTGAGCCCGGCCGGGTCTGCTCCTGGTCCCGGGTGGGAACTGGTCGGCTCGCCGGCGGGGTGGGCCCGGGTCGCTGCGGCGGTGCTGTGCGCGGTGTTCGCGCTGCTTCTTCTGGTGTGCGACGAGCCGTGGCTGGCTCAGGGGAAGGGCAGCGAGGCGGACCGGCGGCGGCTGCTGCGGCTGGCGGTGCTGCTGGCCGGGGTTGTCGTCGGGGTCATCGTCCTGGCAGGGGTGTCCGATGCGGCAGTGGTCGCGCCGGTGGCCCCGCCCCCGCCGGCCGGGGTATCGACCGCGCCGGATCTGGAGACCGTGCTGACCAACGCGCGGAACTGGATGATGGGGATCCTCGCCACGGTCGCCACGTTCTTCTTCACTCTCGGTGCGGCGCGGTACGCGAGCGCGAACGGCGATCCCGGCGAGGTCGAGCGGGCGAAAGGGTCATTTAGAAACGCGGCGCTCGGCTACGGGTTGGCCGTCCTTGCCCCTTTGCTGCTGAAGGCCTTGCAGTCCGTGGTCGGTGCCTGATGCCCCGACCACCGCGCAGGCCACGGCGGCCGTGGGCGCGGCGGGCCGGGGTGGCGGTGTGTGTGCTGGCGGTGGGTGCGGGGGTGCTGGCCGGGTCGGTCGGGGTCGCCGACGCGGTCACGGTTCCGGCCCCTCCGGCGGCGTCTCCCGCACCCGCTCCGGCCGGGACTCCGCCGCAGCAGGTGGCCCCCTCCGCCCCGGAGGCGGGGGCATCCCCGTCGGCGCCGTCCCCCTCCGCCGGGGCTACACCTGCCCCCTCCGCCGGGGCCACCCCCCGTCCCTCCGACGGGGTTCCGGCACCGGACACCGGTGCGGGCGATGTCCCGCCGCCGCCGTCGGCGGAGCTCGCGCCGACAGCGCCGGCGGACCCGAGTGAGGATCCGGCGGCGGGGCAGCCGACCCCGGCCCCGAACCCTCAGCCCGGGGCGTCCCCGGACCCGAACGCGGGCGGTGACGGCGGCTGGGTGAGCAGCCTGCTCTCGTTCGGCTGGCTCGACATCCCGGGGCGGATCCTGCGGGCGATCAACGGTTGGTTCGCCGGGCTGGTCTCCGCCGCGGTCGAACCGGTGGTGCGTCTGCTCGGGCAGACAGTGCTGTCCACCCCGGACGTGACCCAGCAGCCACGGGTCCGGGAGCTGTGGAAAGGCAGCCTGCTGATCGCGGACAGTCTGATGCTGCTGGTCCTGATGGCCGGTGGGGTCGCCGCGATGGGCTACGACAGCGTCCAGACCCGCGCCACCGCCAAGGAAATGCTGCCCCGGATGATCCTCGGGTTCGGCGCCGCGAACCTCTCCCTGCCCCTGATGAGCTGGGCCATCACCGCCGCGGACGCCCTGTCCCGGGCCTTCACCGACATGGGCGACCTCGACAGCAGCGGCGCGTTCAGCGTGCTGCTCACGGTGCTGGCCGCCGGCGCCCTGGCCGATATTTTCCTCGTCCTGCTCGCGATCGGCGTCGTCGGACTGATGGTGATGCTGATCGTCGGGTGGATCATCCGGGTGGCGGCGATGATGGCCCTGGCCGTCGCCGGCCCGCTGCTCCTGATCTGCCACGGCCTGCCCTGGACCGAGGGCGCGGCGAACCTGTGGTGGCGGGCACTCGGGGGCTGCCTGGCGGTGCAGGTCGGCCAGTCGATCCTGCTCACCCTGGGGATCCGGGTCCTGCTCGCCACCGATGACGGCGCCTCCAACCCGATCCCGACGTCGGACACCCTGGCGAACCTGCTCACCTCCGCCGCGATCTTCTACCTCGCGGTGAAACTCCAGTCGTATGCCACCCAGCACCTGATGGGCGGCGGGAAATCGACCGTCCTCTCACTGGTGAAGTACCGGCTGCTGCGCCAAGGCGCCCGCCGGCTCGGCATTCCCCTCTGATCCTCCCGCTCTTCCTTCGCCTTCTGCCACGTCGTGGCCTGAAAGGTCGTGCCTGTCTATGCCCGAAACATCCCGATCTGATCGGGTTCGTATTCCGTCCGATGTCGATCGGCCGGACCGGATCCTGGCCGGTCTGACCGCCCGGCAGCTGACGCTGCTCGCGCCACCGGTGCTGCTCGCTCTCGCGGTGTACTGGACGGCGTCGCCGTATCTGCCGCTGCCGGTGGTGGCGCTGCTGGTCGTGCCGCTGCTCGGCGCCGGTGTGGCGCTCGCGTTGGGGCAGCGCGGCGGGGTGACCGCGGACCGGTACGCCGCCGCGGCGCTGGCCCACCACCGCACCCCCAAGGTCCACGTCGCCGCTCCCGACGGGGTGCCCGCGCAGCCCGGCTGGGTCCCGGACATCCCCGCCGCCCGCCGCCGCCAGCCGGTGCCGGTCAGGCCGCTGGCCGGCGACGTCGACGCGGACGGCGTCGTCGACCTGCATGGCGCGGTCGCCGTCGTGGCCGAGATCCAGGGCGTGAACCTGGCCTTGGCCGGCGACGCCGACACCGCGCGGAAGGTCACCGGGTACGGGCGGATGCTCAACGCTTCGTCCGGGCGCATGCAGATCACCGTCCGCGGCGTGCCGGTTCGTCTCGATCCCCACCTGGACCGGCTGCGTGCTCTGGCCGAGCAGGCACCCCACCCGGCGCTGGCCGCCGCCGCGGTCGATCACGCCGTGTTCCTCGCCGATCTCGCGGCGAGCCGGCAGCTGCGGAGCCGGCAGATCCTGCTCACCGCCCACGAGCCCGTCCCGCCGGGCCGTGGTGGGCGGGACACCGCCGCGGCCACCGCGGCACGCCGCCTCGAGGAAGCCCTCGGCCTGCTCGCCGCCGCCGGGCTACGCGGCCGGATCCTCACCGGCCCGGAACTCACCGGCCTGCTCGCCGCCGCCGCCGACCCTTCCGCCCCGCCTCCCCCCGAGCACGTCACCGCGACCGGCCCGGTCCGCGGCCACACCCAGATCGGAGCCCGCCGATGAGCCGCACCCACCACCGCCCGCACCTCACCCCGCCCTCAGCCGGCCGCCGGCCTCTGCTCCCCGGCCGCAGGCAGGGGGCAGGCACGGGGCTCCCGGCACGGGGCCCGGCACTGTTCACCCCACCAGCGCTGCTGGTCGAGTCGGGGCAGGTCGAGGTCAGCGGGATCTGCGCGACCACCATCGTCGTGGTCGGCTACCCACGGGAAGTCGGACCCGGATGGATGGAGCCGCTGCTCGCCTACCCCGGCCGGCTCGATGTCGCCCTGCACGTGGACCCGACTCCACCCGCGCTGGCGGCGCTGCGGCTACGCCGCCAGCTGGGCCGGCTCGAATCCGACCGCCGCGCCGACGCCGCCGCGGGCCGGCTAGTCGACCCCGAGCTCGACGCCGCCGCCGCGGACGCCGGGGAGCTGGCCCGTCAGGTCGCCCGCGGGGAGGCACGCCTGTTCCGTGTCGGCCTGTACCTGACCGCCTACGCCGACACCCGCGAGCAGCTCGCCGAGGAGGCCGCGCGGGTCACCGCGCTCGCGCACAGCCTGCTCCTCACCGTGCGCCGGGCCCGCTATCGGACGGTGCAGGGCTGGGTCTCCACCCTGCCCCTCGGCCTGGACCTCCTCCACATCCGCCGGGCCTTCGACACCCAGGCACTCGCCGCGGGGATCCCGTTCACCACCCCCGACCAGCCCCTTCCCGACCCGACCCGCCCCGGCGCCGCCCCGGTCGTCCTCGGCACGAACCTGCACTCGACAGGCCTTGTCATGCACGACCGGTGGGCGCAGCCGAACTACAACTCCGTCACCACCGGCGCGTCCGGCGCCGGGAAAAGCTTCCTGATGAAGATCGACGTCCTGCGTTCCCTCTACCAGGGCGTCCACGTCACGGTCATCGACCCGGAGGACGAGTACACCCGGCTCGCCGACGCCGTCGGTGGGACCCGCCTCGCCCTCGGCGCCCCCGGAGTCCACCTCAACCCGCTCGACCTGCCGGCGCACTCCCGGCACGACCCCGACCTGCTCACACGGCGGGCTCTGTTCTGCCACACCCTGATCTCCACGTTGCTCGGCGACCGCACCGGCCCCGACAGCGGTCTGGGCGCGGGGGACCGGGCGGTGTTGGACGCGGCGATCCTCACCGCTTACCAGCAGGCGGGCATCACCGGCGACCCGGGCACCTGGACCCGGCCGGCGCCCCTGCTGGCGGACGTCGCCGCCGTCCTCACCGGCCTTGAGGACCCGGCGGGCCCCGCGCTCGCTGCCCGTCTCGCCCCGTTCGTGTCGGGGTCCTACGCCGGCCTGTTCGCGCACCCGACCAGCACCCAGCCCACCGGGCACCTCGTCGTGTACTCCCTGCGCGCCCTGCCCGACGAGCTTCGGGCGGCCGGGACGCTGCTCACGCTGGACGCGATCTGGCGGACCGTCGCCGACCCGGCGAAGCGCCGCCGACGCCTGGTCGTGGTGGACGAGGGCTGGCTGCTCATGTCCCACCCCGCCGGCGCGACGTTCCTGTTCCGGTTGGCGAAGGCGGCCCGTAAGCACTGGGCGGGGCTCGCCATCGCGACCCAGGACTCCGCCGACCTGCTCGGCTCCGAGCTGGGGCGGGCGGTCGTCGCGAACGCGGCCACCCACATCCTGCTGCGTCAGGACCCCAGCGTGATCGACGAGCTGCGCCGCGTCTACAAGCTCACCGACGGCGAAGCCACCCAGTTGCTCACCGCCGGCCCCGGCGACGCCCTCCTGCTCACCGGAACCGGGCAGCGCACCGCCCTGCGCGTCCTCGCCTCACCGGCCGAATACGACCTGATCACCACAGACCCGGTCGACACCACCACCACCTCCGCCGGCATCGATGCCGGCGACGGCGACCCGCGCGACGTGGCCCGTCCGCAGACCCCCGCCGAGGCGGAGACCGGTCTGGGTCGTGGTCCACGCCGGCCGGCTGTCCGGCCGGTGGACGACGACACCGACCCGTTCTAACCCGCCCCGGTCGTGCCGCCGACGAAACCCCCGGCGGCGGCACGACGCCGGCCCGTCGATCCCGTCCGGCCATGTCCTGTGTGTCCTGCTCGTCTGCCTGGAGGCACCTTCGTGATGCTCGCCAGTTCGGCCCCCTCCGCGGGGCTCCCCCCCGTTCCTCCACCGCCCCCTCCGCCCGCTCCGGAGGTGCCGGTGTGGCTCACCGATCCCGGCCGGATCCTCACCGGCGCGGGCAGCTGGCTGGCCGGTCATGCCGGCTGGTGGCCGCTCGCCGTCCTCACCCTCGCCGTGGTGGTGGCGACGGGTTACGCCCGTGGCCGGGTCCGCGCCCACCGGCACGCGGTCCTGTGCGAGGGGGCGCGGACGGTGGAGATCCTGACCCCGCCCGAGGTGTCCGCCCAGGCGGCGGAGATCTTCTGGGGGCAGATGGGTGGGCTGCAACGCCCCTTCTGGGACCGGCTGATCCATGGCCAGCCGCATCTGGGCTGGGAACTGCTCGCCACCCGGGCGGGGACCGTCATTCGGCTGTGGGTCCCCGGCCCGGTACCGCCGGGCATGGTGGAGCGGGCGGTGCAGGCCGCGTGGCCCGGCGCGCGGACCACGACCCGGCCGGCGGACGCGCCGCTGCCGGGGGACGCGCTGGCGATCGGCGGGCAGCTGCGCCTCGCGCAGGTCGATGTTCTCCCGCTACGCGCCGACACCTCCGGCGACCCGATCCGCTCCCTGCTCAGTGCCGCGTCCGAGCTCGACGACGACGAAGCCGCCGTGGTCCAGCTGCTGGCCCGGCCGGTCACCGGCCGGCGGCTGACCCTGGCGCGCCGGGCGGCGGCGCGCCAGCGGGGCCAGTACGCCCCCAGCCCGGTGGGTCGCGCCCTCGATCTGATCACCCCGCACGCCGGGCCCCGCCCGGCGGCCGGGCAGGTCGTGGGCCAGGCCGGGCCGACCCCGCCCGAGGACTCCGCCGCGTCCCGCGCCATGGGCATCAAAGCCGTCGGACCACGCTGGGAGGCCACCGTCACTTACGCCGCAGCCCACCTCGCCCCACCCAAGGACAGCGACGAGCAGCGTCGTGCCGTGGTGATACTGCGCGGCCGGGCCCACGCGTTGGCCTCCGCGTTCGCCTTGTACGCCGGCCACAACTATTTGCGCCGACTTCGCCTGCCCCACCCGGTTCCGCTGCTCGCCGCCCGCCGGCTACGCCGCGGGGACCTGCTCGCCGTCACCGAACTCGCCGCCCTCGCCCACCTGCCCTTGGACACCGCCGTCCCGGGACTGTCCC